>NZ_SLUM01000003.1 GCF_004345265.1 Allofournierella massiliensis | reverse complement strand
AGCATCTCCGACACTGTGCCCAGCACCGGGATGCATACGACCACTTTTCCGACCACACGCTCGTAGCTCACCGGATCCACATCCGGCAGGGCGTTTGCGTCGCCCTTTGTGATCAGCTGCTTCGCCTGCGTGTCGTTTTCCACCACCCGATGCGTCTGCACTAGGCCCGTTGCCTCGCTGAGCCGGTAGGTGATGATCTCGCCCTGCCTGAGGGCCTGGGGGTCGCAGCGCTTCACATAGATTGCGCTGCCCACCGGCATTGCCGGTTCCATACTTTGGGTCAATACGTTGTAAATCTGATATCCAAATAGTTTTGGTACGCTGAAAGGAAGGGCGACGGCCATTACCGCCAGCAGAAGTACCGTAGCCACGGCACTCAGCGCCTTTGCTTTCATGGCCGCCGCCCCTTTCGTTTAATTGTCGGTGTTTTCCTTGAAGCTTACTCCAGAGAAGTCAGCTCATCCCAGCTCATGTCCATCAGAGTGTCCAGAGTGGTGTTGTCCGCCTGGATGGCAGCCGCCTGAACCTTCACGTTGAACGCCATGTCGGCATACTCGTTGCCCCACTCTTCGCCGGGGATCTGGATGCCGTCAAACAGCAGCACGTTCTCGGTTCCGGCGGGAACCGCGGTGCGGAAGAAATAGGTCACAACACCGGGCTCACGGACGCTGTATTCCGCGATCCAAGCACTTCCGTTGGCTTCTTCCACCTGTTCACGGATCAAATCGCTCAGCTGAGCGGCCACAGCGGGCTCGGTCAGCTTGCCGTTGGCGTGGGGCAGGCTGGTCACCTCGGTCTCCACACGGATGGCCACATAGCAATCGTTGGAGTCCGCTGCGGTGCTGAAGCCAACTTCCTTTTGCAGATAGTCGCCGGGCAGCACTTCGTTGTAGGTGATGCCGGAATTATCGCCGTTGTCCACAGCCTTCCAGGTGTGATCGTCCTTCGTTGCCTCGTAATCACTGGGCAGGCGGTCGATCAGTTCAATTTTCACCTTGCCGGTGGTGAACACATTCTCGGCAGTTTCCGTTTTGTCGGTGAAATAAGCCAAGGTAGCACCCACGCTGACCACGGCAACCAGCGCCAGACTGATCGCACCGGTCAAAAATCTTTTATGCTTCATGGTATGTACCTCTTAATCTTAGAGTTGTCTGTCGTCGTTCTTTATTTTGCGTTAATAAAGCCAGCAGGCAGCGCTTCCATTACAGCCTGAAGAGTGTCATTGTCCATAACTGTATCACCTTTCAGCGCCTGAACCGCAACACCAGTTACAGTTAAATCAAATTCCGTGTTCAAAGACTCAACATTAGAATCAGCATACAGCTTGGTAAACAGCGGATTGGTTTTATAGTTGGTTTCACTATCAGCATCCAGCTTAGTTGTGTACACAAAATAGGCACCATCCACCAAATTGGTGCTGTTCACATCAGCACCCAATGTATAGGTTTTTTTCTGGGTCTTCGGATTCGTAGAAACAGTTACCACTTTCCAACCAGTGCTTTCACTGTTTTCATCAATGGTAATTCCTTTACCATTCAGTTCAGTCAAGCCATCAATCTTCGCAACGATCCATGCGTCCGGGATGGTTGCCTTATCATTCGCGTCTTTGTCCAACTCAAACCAGGGATTTTTGTCCAAAGTGGTATCAGCCACAATGTTATCGTATCGAACACCCGTACTACCGGCTTCATTACCTACAATTACATCACTACCCTTTATATAGCTACCATAATTGTAGTCGTCCGTGGAGATGAACTGCTGGGTAGCATTGTTCTCCTTCAGCAGAAAATCAGTATCGTCGAAATCGCTGCCCACCGTAAAGGTATTGTTCAGGGTCTTGGGGCCGGTGCTCAGCAGGGCCAGAGTACCGCCAACTGCTACTGCGCCTACCAGAGCGATGCAGGTTGCCATGGTTGCCATATTTTTACGTTTCATGATTGCGTCTCCTTTTTCTGATTTTATTTATCCGTCTCAGATGCATCGTAGACGGTATGTACATTTGAGAGGTATTTTCAGCTAAAAGAACTTCTTCGGGCAGACTCTGTATTGAGTATTTCTTACTCAGCCCAGCACTTCCGCACCGGTAAGCGTCTTCCAAGCTTCAAACTGCGCCTCTTCCGGAGTCAGGTTATCGCTCTGAACTGCTGCACCACTGATAATAACTTCGCCCGGATCCACTTCTGCAAAAGCATCATCGTCCACATTGCTGCCCAGCTTTACCCAGTTGAACAGGGACACCATCGTATCCGCAGGAACAGCAGGTTCTTTAACCTCACCATCCTCGCCCATTACGGCCAACTTACCACCTTCAACAATATTGTCAGTACCGTCAAAGTAGATGTACAAACCGTCAAAGGTTCCTTCATCACCATAGACCTTCTGCCAATTTTCGCTATTGAAAGCATTCACCGGATCGGCCAGCTTTTCGGGCTTATTCACAGTAAAGTAATAGCCATCCGCAATCATTTCATCCACACCGTTCACCAAAGCAAACACATAACTATCAGTAGAACCGGTAGTCAGGTGGAAGGTGGGGTCTTTGGCCACCACGCTGCCGGGCAGCATTTCCTCGTAATCCACGCCTTCCTCGGTGCGGTTCACCGGGTCGATTTCAGTAGGATTCTCATCACCGGTCTTTTTGGTCTCGTCCAGCCACAAACCGACGTGCTTATTGTCATCCACATAGCCCTTTCCAACATTGAAGGTGTTGGTTACGGTCTTGGACTTATCGCTCAGATAAGCCAGGGTGCCGCCGATGGCAACCACACCTACCAGAGAGGCAGACACAACCGCCATCATGAGTTTTTTCTTTTTCATAATTGTTTCCTCCTTTGGTGTATACCGGGCGCCGCTGCGTCCGTGTTCTTCCTTTGTCTGTTTCCAGAAACGCTGTTTCTGAACTGCCACTATCCTACCATGCAAGACTTAAAGCCCGCTTAAAAAACCGCCCTTCAATTTTGTTTTTTTGCCGGTTCGGTTTTTTCTTCCTCTTCCTCATCATTGGAGAAAATTTCGGGGATAAAAGTAAGCAGAATAATCGCAATCAGCGTTCCGCAGATGGCAAAAATGCCGGTTTTGGTTCGGATGTTCATGCTGATATAGCCAAGATACGGCAGATGAAAATCCATTTTTCCAACGATCCGGTCGAAGGTGATCTGGCCGTCCGGGTCTTCGTTCGCGTCGCCCTGGGTAACCAGATAGCCTTCGTCCGGGTTGACTTCCACCACCCGGTGGGTGACCATGGTGTCGCCTTCCAGCTGATAGGTGACCACATCGCCCACCTGCAGGGTGGAAGGCTCCACCTCTTTTACATAGATCAGGCTTCCCACCGGGATGGTGGGCTGCATGCTGCCGGTAAGCACGGCCAGCTCCGTGTAGCCCAGAATCACGGGCACAATGAGCACCGCAGCCAGCGCAAGCAGCACCACCATCAGGATGGTTGAAAAGAAGCCACAAATTTTTTGAAGCATGCATTAAGCTCCTTGAAAGATTTTTTGCGTGTCCCGCTCTGTGCGGGGATCAGGTGCCAGGGTTCGTTGTGGGCACAGCGTTTTTGAAGGAATCCGTCACCATTTCCAGAGTAACCTTTCCATCGGACGTTGCAGGCTTATTGATCGCCAGCACACTCTCGTGATAGACGGTGATGTTGAATCCGGCGAGGAATTCATCGTTCTGCAGATCCTTGCCAAACACAACTTTTTCCAGAAGATTTTCGGTGGGCTCGTCTGGCTTTACAACGCCCAGATAATAGTAGAAGTCATCCTTCTCATCTTCGCCTGCAGCCTGCTGCCAGGTTGCGCTGTTCTGCATCACCAGATAGACCTTGTCAGGTTTTTTTTCCGCCTCGGTATTCGCTTCCTCTGTCGTTTTCACGATCTGCACCTGGCCGTTCTCCACGCCGGATACCATGATCCGGGCGCGGACGTAGGCATCGGAGGGGCCTTTGTTGGTGATGGATACCTGTTTGGTTCCCTCACCCACTACTTCATTGATCTCCGTGTCGATGCTTGCAGCGGTGAAGTTGTTGAGGAGAGCTTTTGGAGAAGTCACCATCAAAGCCAGCGTGCCGCCCACCGTGACCAGCGCCAGAGCCAGAACGGCGATGCACAGTTTCGCATGGGTTTTAAAAAACTTTTTCATGTTTCATCGCTCCTTTCCGGTTTAGTTGCTGGTGGTAGTTTGGGAAACTGTTTGGCCAAGCTCCTTCTTCTGTTCGAAGGTCAGAGTAAACTTGTTATCATCATTCTTCTGCATACCATTGATCACAGCGCTGCCGTCACTGGGCACATTGGTCGGCTCCGGAGTGTTGGTGAAGGTGACCTGCGTAATTTCATCATCGCCAACTTTCACTGTGATGCTGTGATTCTCTTTATTCACAGTACCGGTGTTTTGACCGTCTTTGGTCGCACTTACGTCCTTAAACGTATAGTTGATGTTATCCAATTCGGTAACCGTGTAATCACCGGCAGGCAGTTCGATGAATTTTTCGGCATCACTCTGCTCGGTGCCGTTCACATAGGCATAGCCCTTGCCATCCACATGCATGTACCAGGTCTTCTCAACAGTAGCACCATCCATCTTGTCGATGCGGAAGTTGAACACATCCTTGCCGCCGCCCAACACTTTGTCATCAATATCCTTGAAAATTTTGAGCTTGCCGGTTACATCTATTGGCGTATTGGTAATGACAAAGCCGGTCTGCATATCGCCATTAATGGTAGCTTTGTATCCTTCTACCTCAACCTCTTTCACCGTATATTGAATCAAAGTACCGTCATCGTTGTACTTATCCAGATTGGTGAAACTGCCTTTCCAAGAAGATGCATTAAGTATAAGTTGTTTGGCGGGCGTGAAGGATTCTCCATTTTTCAGAAGCTCTACAGTGATGCTTCCAGGGCGCTTGCTGGAATCGGCGTCGTCATCCCAAACTTTTTCAACATCCACTTTGGTTTCAAAGTCAGTATCCAACACGTTGGTCATAGAAGCCGAAACCATCTGATTCGTAAATACGACTGGCCCATAAAAGAACATCGACCAGTAGTTTTGACCTGTAAAATCCAGATAAATTGTTCCGTCGCTCTGATAATTAATTACCGCGTTCCCCAGTGTTGAACCACTGTCTTCATCCAAGAAAATAACGCCCCCATATTCATCGTTAAGACTATTTTTAATTGCAGTTCGCGCAGCTTCGTTTAGGTACTCCATATACGGCATCCAAATGCGATATTGATTAGCTTTATTTAATACCACTAAACCATTGCCAGGAAGGATAAACTTCTGATTGTTTTTTTCCGGCACTTTGACTAAATCGCTAATTTCTGCTGTACCATAGTCTCTCGTGAACGTAAAATCACCTACATGCCAACCCAATAGATCGGCCTCTGTATAGCCATTTTGATATTTCGTCGACCAACTCTCAGTTTCAACATCATACGTGTATACCACCATTTTCTGGCCATTTACACTGTAAACTGTTTCTTCAAGTGCCCGGAATACAGAATAATCATATACTTGTCCGGCATACGATCCCGACCAACCATTATTAGGAGTTAACGTTATTTTGTATCGGTTCAATTCCCTATCATTAGTGGTTGATCCGGAAGTAACTTTATAATACTGCTGAACCAAAACCTCTACTTTTCCAAAAGGAACAGTACCTGCAAATTCATCTTCGTCCGTAGTCCATTCCTTGGTCAGGGTCAGATTATAGGTATTCGTATTTTTCGCCCAGTTGTTGAAAACCAAGAAATTGCTTCCAACACCAACTTCAGCACTCGGATTGGAAACTCCAGCTGGCTGATTGTTGATGTAAACATTCTCCAGGTATTCCTCAATATCTTCTGTTACTTCCTGTACACGGTACTGATTACTCCCTCCACCGGCAGTAATCTTGCCTTCAAATACTGCTACTTCGTTCGGTCCAAGTACAAAAATTCCTTCACTAGAGGTATGATCACTTCTCGTAGACACTGCAGTTGAAGGTGATTGTGTCCAATCATTCAAGTTGTAAACTTTGAAGGGGACACTCGTTTCCGGATTATTGGTCGTCCCATTAATCAGTTTGAATGTAAAATCACTTTCATTTGTAATCGTTTCATTAGTTCCCGTTAACTGTTTTGCAACCGCAAAATCCTCTGTGGGAATTGTAGGCAGGTTGAACCGGATGTGGCAGTTTGCCACGTCGCCGCCGCGCTCCAGATAGAAATACTCAATGGTATGTTTGCTGTAGTCGTCGAAGGGGGCAAAACTGTGTTTGGCATCGACTTCGTCATCCGCAATTACTTGGCCGGTTGCGAAATTGATGGAACCACTCACAGCGCCATGCACACCGCCCAGATCCAGAACCAGTTTTCCATCGATGAAGACCCATACGTCATCGTCGCCGGTGAATTCAAACACCATATCCTGGTCATTCACTTTACCGTCCTTCGGCTGGATAAATTCAGCAGTCATGCTCATGCCAAACCAGTAGTCAACAGTGTTTTCATCAAACAGGAACTTTCTATCACTCCAGCTTCCCTCTACATCAACGGCCTGCGCATTGTTGAAGGGCAGGAAGCTTCCATCATTGTCCCGGCCGGATTTTGTATTCGCCGCCTCCTTGTAATCGTAAACATAGAAACGCTTCTGATTCTCATCATAGTTTGCCGCGTTCTTGGCACTGTCGTATTCGTAGTAGCCGGTGTTGGGATCATAGGTGAACAGATAGTTGGCAGGATATTCCGTTACCGCATCGGTATATATTCCACAATCCTTTTTGCCAAACAAGTAGCCAATGGAACGGCCACCATCCACACTTTCTTCGCTTGTCACAGGGAATCCGTCATCGCCCAATTCCTCCTGAACAATGCCAGACGGATAGGATTTTACCGGATATTGATCTGCTTCCAGCCAGCCAACAGGCTTATCACCCTTTTTCTTTTTGTTTGTGCCATCTACACCTTTACCATCGTTTTTGAAGGTCAGAGCGCGATCGTCAGACACCTCGTCAGATTTACTTCCGCCATTGATCTGTGCATTGTAGTTGAACAGCTTCAAATCAATACCTTTTGCGTTGGTATCGACTGTCTGAATCGGCGCAAAGTCAGGTCTCTCCGTGCTGGCCTGCTTCTCATATACGAACGTGATGGTGTTGTTTTCTAAATTCCTAAAGTTATTGTCAGCAATTTTGTACTTCCATGTATTATTTCCTTGGTATTGCACTCCTTCTGCAGTATTGTTATTAGGATCTATCGCGCGATCATACTCGTATTTTACTCCGTTAATTTCGATGGTTTTGATTGACGTTCCCGTAACTAATCCAATGATTTTTCCGTCAGATGTAACCCGCTTGTCTCCGACAACCATATCACTGAATTTAATTGTCTTGTCTTCTTTCTTAAATTCTACCGTAATGGTAGTATTTTCTTCCAGAACCAGCGTTTGCCCAGCTTCATCCTTTAACTGCACGCCAAAGGTTTCTTCTTCATCTTCCTCATCTTCTTCGCTGTACACCAGTCGGAGACTCACACCATTATTCGCCCGGGGAGCTGCCAGCAGGCCATAGGCAACGGTAAAGGTCGAGAATCCATCCACCGCGAAGGTGCTGGCCATATCCATGGCCGCTTCCTCGGTCTGGGTGGCTGCCACGGTCACGTCGCCGGTTTCCTCGGTGGCATCCGCCACAGTCTCCACGGCGACCACTTCACCGCTTTCATCCTCTTTCAGGTGCTGCACAGTCACGGTTTCAGGATCCACGTTCTCGGGCAGCATGGCCTTCGCGTCGATGGTCACTTCCACCGGGTACAGGGGCTCGATCTCCTCGCCGTTCAGCTCAAAGCGGATGTCCAGTGCGATCATGCCGTCGTATTCCACCTGCTGCTCGTCCAGAGCGGCCTGGGCCTGCGCGAATTCTTCGGTCTCTTCCGCAATCAAATCAGCCTTCAGCTCGGCATCCACAGGCAGCGCACCTGCAGGCACGTTCACGGTCACGGTGATATCCGCGTTTTCCACATCGGCGGTGGTCTCGTAGGCTTCCTCATTCATCGCCACAGGCTCTTCAGTGGCCTCGGGGGTCTCGGTGGGAACCGGGGTCTCACTGGGCACAGGGCTCTCGCTGGGCAGCGGGCTCTCGCTGGGCGCGGGAGTGGCGCTGGGCACAGCGGTGGCCTCGGGAGTCTCGGTGCCTTCGGGAGCCGCAGTGGGCTCGGCGCTGGGCTGCTCGCTGGGCACAGCAGTCTCAGCCGGGGCCTGGGTGGGCTCGGCGGTGGGCTGCTCGTTCTCGGTGGCAGGCTCGGCAGTGGGCTCGGCCACCGGCTCCGCGGTGGGTACGGGCTCGCCGGCGGGCTCCTCGGCCGGAGTCTCTGCGGCAGGCTCCTGGGCAGGAGTCTCTGCGGCGGGCTCCTCGGTGGTGGTATCCTCCGGCAGGGTCACTTCCTCGGTCTGTTCAACAACCTCGGCCACTGCCTGGCTGCTGGCCGCGATCTCGCTGGCCGCCTCGGCAAAGGCGCTGGTGGGCACGATGCTGGTGATCATCATCACGGCCAGCACCATGCTCAGTAAACGGCTCCACATTTTATGTTTCATAGTCTGTTTCCTCCCTAACCGGATTCGTTGGTTGTGCAAGATTTGTCTCGTCCTGCGGGGGTGACTCGTCTTCCAGGGTCGCGTCCACCGCGCTGTCCATCAGCTTGATCAGCTCCAGCGCGCTGCGGAAATTCGCTTTCTCTCCCGTTTCGGCCCAGGTCACGCTGCCCTGCCAGGTGGAATGCTGGCGGTACATCACATGCACCACAAAGGTGGCCATCTTTCCTTTCTGTTCGGCAAGCTCCTGTCTTGTCATCTGCGGTTCCACCTTCTTCTGTGTGGTCTGCGGCTTCGGCTTTGCCGGGCCGAAGTGCCTGGGCTGCTGGGTTCTGGCCGGATAATTCAGCCGGTCGCACAGGCGGTCGATGCTGTCCAGCACGTCGCTGGTGCGGCAGATGGGCTCCGGCTGCCTGGAATAACAGTGATAGAGCCTGCCGGTCACTTCGCCGCCCGCCCATGCGTCCACGCACACGCGGCACAGGTTCGGCGCCCCGGAATGGAAACCTTCCATGTTCAAATGCTCTTCACCTCGTCTTCCTCAAAGCTTTGAGCATACTATCCCACACGGCACTTAAAATCCACTTAAAAACCGGCACAAAAATTTCATCTTTTTTTAAGCAGACAAAACCCCCGGCAGCTTTTTTGGGTAAAAAGCGCACCGAGGGTTTTATTTTATTCACATTTATCTGCCAGAATCACCGTACCTTAACCGGGGATATTGTAAAATAGGATTGAAACCATATTAATAAGGAAAGGAAGGATCGATTTTGCCCAACTCGAAAAACACCGCGCTCACCCCACGTCGGGTGCGGGGGTATCTTGGCTGGCTTGCCGAGCGGGAGCGCAGCCGGAGCACCCTGAAGAAATACCGCCGGGATCTTGACAGCCTGCAAACATTTCTGGCGGGCCGCCCGCTGACCAAAACCGCTCTGCTGGCCTGGAAGGCCCAGCTGGGCGAGCGCTACGCCCCCGCCACGGTGAATTCCATGCTGGCAGCGGTGAACGGGTATCTGGTGTATGCCGGGCTTTCTCAGCTGCGGCTGCGGCCGCTGCGCATCCAGCGGCAGATGTTCTGCTGCCGGGACCGGGAGCTGACCAGGGCAGAGTATCTGCGGCTGGTGCAGACGGCCCGCCGCCGGGGCGACATCCGGCTGGCGCTGGTGCTGCAGACCATCTGCTCCACCGGCATCCGGGTGAGCGAGCTGCAATTCATCACCGTGCAGGCGGTGGAGCGGGGCTACGCCCAGGTGAACAACAAGGGCAAACGGCGCACGGTTTTTCTGCCCCGCCAGCTGTGCCAGACGCTGCGGCGGTATCTGACGGGACAAAAAAAGGCGGCCGGCCCGGTGTTCACCACCCGAACCGGCCACCCGCTGGACCGAAGCAATATCTGGCGCGCCATGAAGGAGCTGTGCCGCGCGGCGGGGGTTGGCGCCCGGAAGGTGTTCCCCCACAATCTGCGGCATCTGTTCGCCCGCACCTACTACGCCGCCCAGCACGATCTGGTGCGTCTGGCCGACCTGCTGGGCCACGCCAGCACCGCCACCACCCGCATCTACACCATGGAAAGCGGGCTGATTCACGCCCGCCAGATCGAACAGCTGGGGCTGCTTGTCACATAATAACTATTTTGTTGTTGCCCCACCGGCAGTTGCTTTATTTCTATATAAAATAATAGAGCATATCCGGTTTCTTTTCAAGTAATTCCGCTTCTTCCTCCCGGTTAATCTGAAATGAAGACGCAAAAAAACAGGCCGATGTTTATCCCTTTGAACCTCGGCTTGGTGGAAATCGGCCTGATGCGGACGGATATGGGGTATTTGCGGCTTTTTCTGGGGGAGTCGGCTGATCCACCTTTCTTAAGTAGGAAATTCAAACAACAAAATAGTTATTTTGTTGTGCGCGCTTCACTGTTTTCGATTTTCTGCGGCTGTCCCGCTGCCGGAGGTGATGCGCAACAATGACACAGGATACCATCTATGTTAAATTATTCGGCGAGTTCTCCGTCTGGGTGAACGGCCAGTCGCTTTTGCTGGACAACTGCACCACCAAGGCCATGCGGGTGCTGCAATTTCTTTTGTTCCGGTACCCGGCGGGCGTTTCCCGCAACACGTTGATGGACGCCTTCTTCGTGGACGATTCCACCAGCGACCCGGCCAACAATCTGAACGTGACCATCTCCCAGCTGCGCCGCCGGCTGAAAAAGGCCGCGCTGCCCGGCGAGGTGGGCGTGCAGCTGAAGAGTAACCAGTATACCCTCACCTGCCCGGTGCCCATCCTCACCGATGTGGCCCGCTTTGAGGACTGCCTGACCCAGGCCGCCCAGGCGGCGGACGACGAGCAGCGGCTGGAGCTTCTTTTGGAGGCGGAGCGGCTGTATTCCGGCGACTTTCTGCCCCATCTGGCCATGGACGACTGGGCCGTGACCACCGCCGCCAAATACCGGATGGACTATTTCAACTGCCTGGATTCCCTCACCCGGCTGCTGCCGGAGCGGGGCCAGTGGGAACAGCTGCTGGGCATTGCCACCCGGGCAAGCTCGCTGCATCCGCTGGAGGAATTTTTCTGCCTGCGCATCGACTGCCTGATGAATCTGGAGCGGTACCAGGAGGCAAAGCAGATATACGACCAGGCCATCCGCACCCTGACCGAGGATTTTGTGGTGAAGCCCAGCGCCGAGCTGACCCGCCGGTTCCAGCTGCTGAGCCTTGCCAATCAGGACAGCCACGAGACCATCTTTGAGCTGAACAACCAGCTGCGGGAGGCCGAGCACCAGCGGGGCGCCTACTATTGCAGCTACCCCAGCTTCATCGACGTATACCGCATGTGCTGCCGCATGATCGAGCGCACCGGCCAGAGCGCCTGCCTGCTGCTGTACTGGCTGGTGGACCCCAAGGGCCACGCCCTCACCGACACCGAGAAGATCGCCCAGGCCGCGCCGCTTCTGTCCGGCGCGATTCACGACAGCCTGCGCCGGGGCGACGCCTTCACCCAGCACGGGCGGGACCGGTTTCTGGTGCTGCTCATCGGCACCGACCGGGAAAACTGCGAAATTGTGGATCAGCGCATTCAGTCCCGCTACCGGCAGCAGCCGGTGCGCGGGGTGGCGCTGCGCCATTCCCTGCAAACCGTGGAAACCGACATGCCCTTCCCCAACAGCGGAATATGGCAGCCCCAATAAGAAAGAGTGTGAGCCCTATGAACGATTTTTACAGCATCTGCCCCAACAACGAACCCATCGGCCACTTCTGCGGCTACGGCCCGGTGAGCGTGCTGATTCAGGTGACCGGCCCCGAACAGGACAGCTTCGCCGGTGTGGCGATTCCGCTGTGCGGCAGCGTGCCGCCCTTTGCCTTTTCCAGCTTTGCCCACCTGACCGCCCTGCTGGACACCCTGTGCGACGAGCTGGGCCGCCCGGTGCGCACCGACCGGATGAACAGCTTCGGCTCCGGGTCAGCCAACCCGCTGCGTCTGGTTCCGGCCCAGCCGGTGACCGCCCGCAAGCTGGGGCATTTTACCATCGAGATTCTCTACCGCCAGAATCAGAGCATGCAGGGGCGGATCATCGTGCCCGACCGGGGCGAAACGCCCGCCGGCCGCCAGAGCTTCCGCAGCGACATCGAGCTGCTGCACCTGATGCGGGAATACATGGCCTGAGCAGCCCTTTTCTTTCCAGATAATTCGCCGGATGCGCGGGCATTGCCCCGCGTCCGGCGTTTTTTCTTCTGCGCGGATTCTTCCGCACACAAAAAGGCAGGCGCCCGATCGGCGCCTGCCTTTTTGTGATTTCCGGCCGCAGCGAAGGCGGCGCGGTTTTGTGGGTTTTGATTACCAGGGAGTGAGCTCCAGATACAGATCCTTGTACTGGCGGGCGGAGTTTGCCCAGGAAACGTCCTTGGCCATATCCCGCTGAACCACCTCGTCCCAGTGGTAGCGGCTGGTGAAGTATTCGGTCTTGGCCCGGTTGATGGCGTCCAGCAGAAGGCCGGCGTCGTACCGGTCGAAGGTGAAGCCGTTGCCCTCGCCGTTGAACACGTTGTAGGGCTGAACGGTGTCCTTCAGGCCGCCGGTCTCGCGCACGATGGGCAGGGTGCCGTAGTGCATGGCGTTCAGCTGGGTCAGGCCGCAGGGCTCGAAGCGGGAGGGTACCAGCAGCACGTCCGCACCGGCGTAGATCCGGTGGGCGCGGGCTTCGTCGTACTGGATGCAGGCGCTGAACATGCCCTTGTAGGCGTTCTCGTAATAGCGGAAGGTGTCTTCATATTCCTTGTCGCCGGTGCCCAGCACCACCACCTGGGTGTTGCCGTCCATGATCTGGGGCACGATGGCGTTCACCAGATCCAGGCCCTTCTGGTTGGTCAGGCGGGAGATCAGGCCAACCACCAGCTTGCCCTCGTCCTCCACAAGGCCCAGCTCCTTCTGCAGAGCCAGCTTGTTCTGGGGCTTGCGCTCCAGCACGTTGGTGATGTCGTAGTTCACCGCCAGGGCCGGGTCGGTGGCCGGGTTCCACATGCCGTAGTCGATGCCGTTCACGATGCCCCGCAGCTTGTAGCTGTGGTAGCGCAGGTGGTCCTCCAGCTGCTCGCCGTATTCCGGGGTCTGGATCTCCCAGGCGTAGGTGTTGCTCACGGTGGTGATCCGGTCGGCGTAGGCCAGGCCGCCCTTGAGCATGTTGGCGTCCCGCCAGGCCTGCTGCAGAGCGCCCATGTTGAACACCTCGGCGGGCAGGCCGCTCCAGTAGCGGATGGTGGGAATGTTGTAGATGCCCTGGAACCGCAGGTTATGGATGGTGAGCACGGTCTTGGCTCGGCCCACCGGAGAATCCTTGAACAGGGTGCGCAGATACACCGGCACCAGCGCGGCCTGCCAGTCGTGGCAGTGGATCACGTCGGGAATCCAGTTCATGTAATTCAGCGCAGCCAGCGCGGCCTTGCTGAAGAAGCAGTACTTGGGAATGTCGTCCACCAGGCTCACATAGGGGTTGCCATCGGTGAAGAACTCCTGATTGTCGATGAAGTCGTAGACCACGCCGTCGCAGATGTACTCCATGATGCCCACATAGTAGCTGCGGCCGGTCTCGCCCAGATCCATGTAGAATTCGCCCCGGTAGACCATCTTGTCCTGATACTTCTGCGGGATGCAGGCGTAGCGGGGCAGGATGACCCGCACGTCGCAGTTCTGATTCACCAGCTCGCGGGGCAGCGCGTACATCACATCGCCCAGGCCGCCGGTCTTGACGAAGGGATGGCACTCGGAGCCGATGAAGGCCACGCTTCTGCGGGGGGTGTCGTACTGGGGCTGAGCGGGTGCGGGCTCCGCCACGGGAGCGGCAGGCTGCTCGGCCACCGGTGCGGCTACCTCAGCCACGGGCTCGGCGGGCTTTGCCTCTTCGGCCACAGGCTTTTTGGCTTCGGTCTCCGCCTTCTTGGCAGCAGGCTTTGCCTTTTTCGCCGCAGGCTTTTTGGCAGCGGTCTTTGTCTTTTTGGCGGGCTCCGCCTTAACAGCGGGCTCCGCCTTTTCGGCGGGCTCTGCCTTGGCGGCGGGCTCGGCCTTCTTTACAGGCTCTGCCTTGGCGGCGGGCTCGGCTTTCTTGGCGGATTCCGCCTTGGCGGCGGGCTCAGCTTTCTTGGCAGGCTCCGCCTTGGCGGCGGGCTCGGCTTTCTTGGCGGGCTCCGCCTTGGCGGCGGGCTCGGTTTTGGTCACGGGTTCACTCTTGGCGGGAACCGCTTTCACAGGCTCCGCCGTTTTTTTAGCGGAAGTCGAAGCACCTTTTGCTTCGGCGGTCTTTTTCGGATTGGACTGCGCTTTTTTCTGTGCCACAACAACTCTTCCTTTCAAATGGTGATCGTACCGACGGCGCGGGATGCACGGGCCTCCCCTAAGGCTCCCCCTTCGGCCCGTTCCTGAAAAGGGCGCCGGCATGGGAGCACGACAGAGCGCACTCCCGGGTTCCTGTGGCAATACCGCATCATTTCCGGTGGCGGAGCACGTCGGAGCCGTCCGGCGTGATGCGCCGCCCTGAGGCGTCAGCCGTGCGTTGTGCGGTGTTGCCCTATAAAAAAGTTAGCATATTCCCGTCGGAATTGCAATTGCCGGGCGGCATTTCAGCCAAATAAAGTTTTATTTTGGCAGAGCAGACACAGATTTCACCCCGGATTTTGTTGGTCAGCCAACCGCTTTTTCGCCCGGCGGCAGGTATACTGGGAACAGAAGATGCGGGCCGCTGCCCGCCACACCCACCGTTTTTCCCTTCGGGAAAAGGAGCCCGCCCCCATGCAGCACACCCTTTACCTTTGCTGTTTGGTCTGAATATTACGGCCGGGCTTTGCGGAATTCTGCTTGCTCTGTTCCGGCCCGGGCTTTCCGGCAGGCTGCTGTTTGTCTCCGGCGCAGCCAGTGCCCTGCTGATCTTCATCACCATAACCTTCATGGACCGGCTGCGTATCATCGGGCCATCCATGACGGGAACGGATGCCCTTGTTTGCCTGGCCACTTTTGCTCTGACGTTTTACTATTCCCGCCTGGGAAAAGCCGGATAAATTCCTGGCCAGAGTATGTTTTGAAAAAAAGGCAGGCAATCCAAAAAAGACGGACGGGCCCATCAGCCGTCCGTCTTTTCTGCTTTGTGAAATCCGCCGCATGGCGCCAATTCTATTTTTTCCGTTTTATCCCAGCTGCTCTGTCTGTTGCTGCGCAGTGAATACAGTAATCCTGATGCACCGTCCGCAGCTTTCCGCACCGGCTGCAGCGATACCGCTCATTCTGCCGCCGCACAAATGTTTCCAGCCCATTTGCCTGAATGCAAGGTTTTCCAGCATGCTCATGTGGTATTTTGTGCGGTACCGTTTGTCCAGTGCTTTCAGCCTTTTACACGGGTATACGGCACATTCAAAGCAAAAGGCTTTCTTGCCTGCGCATTTTTGAATGGAGCAGTTCCGGCAGGCTTTTCTTTCTCCGCCATGGCCGCATCCATTGCAGGCAAGCCCCTTGCCCTGATAGGCCTGGCGCAAAGCGCAATTCATTCCGCAGGGCGCCACAAGTTGCTCTAACGTCATTTTCCTTCCTCCATAAACCCCACCGTTCTTTTTCTTTCGGATACAAAAGCCGGCCAACCACTGGTTGATCGGCTTGGCGCTCTGTCTTTGACAAATTTCAGAACGCAAGGCTGACCGCGATCAGAAACATGGCATAGTAGTAGGTCAGAAGATTGGCGATGTGCACGGCAGGATGCCTGGAAGGGTAAAAATACAAAAACAGGATCAATAGATCCGAGATCCAGAACAGCACCGCCCCGGCCAGCACCAGAAAGCACCAGGGCTGGCCCATACCGAACGCCAACTGCAGCCCCTTGCCCAGCAGCGCCGAGACAAAGGCTGCGTAAAGCACCACCCAGGGGCGCATCCGCCCGGTGTGCATTCCCGGCATGCCGGACAGCACCACCGCACTGCCGGCCCCCAGCACCGCGGCCAGCGGCACCGGCCAGCCCATGGGCTGCAGCCGGCACAGGCCCCACACAAACAGGGTGTGTCCGGCCAGAAAGGCCCCCAGCCCGGCCAGGAACAGGCCCGGACGGCGCAGGTTGTTGTAGAGCGCCAGCACCACATCCCCCGCCACACAGCACAGCAGCGCCGGCAGCAATCGCCAGAAGGCTTCGGGACGGCTGCCCAGGGCAGCGCACACCGCCGCCACCGCCACAAACAGAAGGCTGCACAGTGTTTTTTCGGGCAGATAGCCCCGACCCGGCAGGCGCAGCCGCCGAATCAGCAGCCACAAAGCGGCGGTGTAGGCCGCTCCCATTCCCACGATGTACGGTATGCGCATAGGCCGCGCCCCCCTTGCATTATTCCACCTTCAGTATAGGAAAAAAACGCCCGGCCGTCAATTTATGCCCTGCCCAAAAATCCGGCATGGCCTTTGGATACCCTGCGAAGCCCCGGTTTCCGGGCTCTGCCGGAACCATGCCCCTTTCATCAATGAAGCGTAACATACAGCAGAAAAACGAGGTACAGCACCAGCATGTGCAGGGGATAAAACGCATAGCAAAAATATTGCCACCATTTTTTGTGATATCCACGTTCTCCGTTGTACAGCCAGATAATCGGCAGCGCCAGCAGCGCAAGCCCCTGCTGCACAATCTCCAATGTGACGCCGAATATATTTACTTCGAAATACAATCCTCCCAGCAATTCCACATTGATATAATACAAAATAATTATCTGGGCGAAATAATCCCACCATCTTTTCCCATGGAACGCATAGAAGGTGAGAACCGTCAGGACGCCAAAGCCATAATAGTCCACAAAGGTGATCGTTCCCGCGAGCCATCCTCCAAACACGATCAGGAGGATCCATATAATTTTTACCGCGATATTCCTGCCGCTTGCCTTTGCTTTATCGATGCCGATCATGCACACAATCGCGATCAGGAACGTCCATAATACATTCTGATGATACGGATAGAACCATCCGCCCCCTGTCATAAGGTTAAACGGAATTTCCGAGATGAGAGCAAAAACAAACAATCTGCCCATGTATTTTTTAACATTTCGGGTACGGAAATATCCTTCCGCGATCAGAAACGCAAAGATCGGGAACGCCAGCCTTCCAACGTTTGTCATCCAGTGCTGGTCGGTCAAAAGCGTCGCCCATAAATGGTCCAGCAGCATGAACACCATGGCAAAAACATGCAGACCAAACGAGGTTATCCCCAATTTTTTCTTTTCCAAATGATCAGCTTCCTTCATTTCTCTCTTATGCGTTATGATTGGAATACAGCGGCATGACAGCAGGCGGCTCCCTGTTTCCATACTGTTCGATTTATGCGTGGCGGAACAGCGGGCAACCGTCAAAGCTGAAATGACCGGGTTTCTTCCCGGCCCTGACCGCCGCCCTCCGTCCCGCTGAACGGGCAGACAAGGCGGCCAATCCCTCAAAGTGCCTGGCTGCACTCATAGATAAACATTTCGCACTGGTCATTGACAGCGGGTTCTTTCTGATAATTGGAATAGACGGATATGCTCTTAAAGCCGCACCCCCGCAGATATTCGTCCATCTCCCCGTATCGGTACAGGTGTGTCTGAAAATCCATGGTTTCACTTTGCAGCAATTCTGCTCCGTGATAGAGTTCGTAAATGGACGGGGAAAACTGCGTCTGACTTTTTTCGTCGTAGTGGTTTTTCCCTTTCAGGACCAAGTCATACCCCTCTTTTGTCTTCACCGAAACATTTACTTTGTAGTCGCTGTCCTCTTCACATCGGTCAAAGACGGTATCCACTGCAAACACAAATTTCCCGCCGGGAGCCAGCAATTCTTTCATCTTCTGCAAAATTCTCTGGCACATCCCCATGTCTGTAAACAGTGAGACGGAGCCGGAGGGAATAAAAATATAATCAAACTGTTCCTGTACGGCATAGTTGATGATGTCCGCCTGTATCGCTTTTGCGTCCGGCGCTTTCTGTTTTAATTTCGCCAGCATTTCTCCTGACAAATCCATCCCGCTGATGTCAAAGCCACGCTTTAAAAACGGAACCAGAAACCGTCCGCTGCCGCAAAGGGGTTCCAGGATTTTCTTTCCCTTTTCTGCATAGGAAAGATAAAAATTCAATTCGTCCTGTGGCGCCTGTTCATGTAAGATTTCGTACATTTCAGTACACAGGCTGCCATAATAGTTTTGTTTTAATTCACTCATGCTATTCCTCCGGAATTGCTTATGGGAACAGTGTCGCTTCCCGATGCTAAACGCAAAAAAGAGCCGAAAACCGGTAGTCACTAGTTCAAGCTCTCATCAACGCCCGAAAATACCCCGAAACATTTTATATCCATGTACAGAAAAACCGGCCAACCAATGGTTGACCGGTTTGTTGGCATGGCTTAACAAAAAAGATATTTCAAATCCGTAAAATGTCGAGATGATATTTCACGCGAACCGTGATACTATGAATCTGGAACAGGAGATCATAAAGTAAGGAGGGATACCGATGGAAAAGGAGAATCTCATCTGCCCCATCTGCGGCCCGCTGGCGGCACAGACGAAAGAGCCTCTCAACGGTTCCTACCGCCAATATGACCAGATCCTTCGCAGGCTCATGGAACTGGAGCAGCAAGGCTGTATGGAACTGTTTGCCGGTGACTGCCCACTGGAGGATACCGATGCGGTGCTGGATGCCGAGCAGCATTATACCGTTTGCCACTAGGGCAGGTATTGCGACGGCAATACCTGCCTTTTCATATGCATATGCGCTTTTGCAAAGGCCATGGAGTCGACCACACCAATATCGGATGCCTTTGTCCGATGAAACACTGGACTCAGTTGATACAAATTACTCATCATAAAAACTTACCAGTAGATGTCCCTCGGGGCAGTGCTGATAGGCAGACTATAGGTAAAAGGCTGGCCGGAGAGGGTCATGTGGACGGCGCAGCTCAGGGCGGACTCCGCAGCCAGAGGCTGGGGCAGGGAGGCGGTGGCCACGGTGATGTAGGTGTATCTCGTCAGAAGCACATCTGGATTGTCCGAGGTGGAGTACTGGGATTCCTCGCGCACCTGGCTCAGGGCATAGGCCTCCGGCGGCAGGGGCTCCCCGTCCACATAGACGGTGACGCTTAGGGTGTCGCCCTCGGCCTGCTCCGGCGCGACGGGCACCACCTGTGGGAAGTCCTCCCCGTCGTCCCACCAGACCTTCATCGTCACGGTGTTGGTTGTTTCATCATACTCTCCCCGCAGCTGGGGGCATCGGCCCAAGTCGGCAGCGGTGTAGGTCTCCGTTTCCCCATTTACCCGTTCCACCGTCAGACGCATCTCAAAGGTGGGGTAGGTGTCCGCCCCCGCCTCTGCCCAGTAGTCGTCGAAATCCGGGGGATAAACCACATAGAAAGCGGTATACAGCCCGGCATCGATGTCCGCCCGGGGGATGCCCTCACCGAAAGTATCCTCATAAAAAGGACGCTGGGTGATGGTGTCAAACTGGGTGACCTTGGCCGAGGCAATGGTCTCTGGCTCCGGGAAGGCCACCTGCAAAAAACCCTCGGATCCGTTCATCATGGCCGAGAAAAAAGTGATGGGTTCCGGCGTCTGGACTGGGCCGGGGCTTTCCTCTCCGCCCGGAGGCGTGGTCTCCGGCGGCACCGTGGGGAGCGGGTCCCCGGCTGACGTCGGCGGCTCGGGAGAGGGGAGCTCCGCTGCCGGGACGGCGGCCGCTACTGTCAACAGAAGGGCCATGGCGACGGAGGCCAGTATCCGCCAGCCCCGCCGGCGCTCCCGATTCCGGGGCGCACCCCTGCCGCCGCCCTGAAACTCCGGGGGAAGCGGGGCCGCCTCCGCCCCGGGGCGGGGCTCCTCCGGGACGCCAGGCTCCCAGGGCAGGATGAACTCCGGGGGAAGTTTCCATTCCTTTGGCGGTGCGCTCCGCTCCATCGGCGGCGCGTTCCGCAGATTCTGCCCGCCCATGGCTCACATAGAGTGGACGTCCAGCTGGGGGAAGGGGCACTCCACACCCAGCTGGCGCAGGCCCAAGAGCAGATCCCGATTGAGGATCCGCGCACCGCCATAGATGTCCTTTTCTTTCACGTCCACGCAGAAACGCAGCACCACGGCGCTGTCAGCCAGCTGCTGCACCCCCAGGTAGACCGGCGTGTCCAACATGACGTCCGCACGCTTCTGCCGGATCTCCTCCAGCAGGGACGGGAATTTCTCCTCCAGTGCCTCCAGATCACAGGTATAGGGGATGGAGATGTCGCAAAAGGACTTGGACACGTGGTCGGAACGGTTGAGGATGTTCCGCATATCCGCATTGTTTACAATCTTGATGTTCTCGCTGGCGTCGGTGATAGAGGTGGTGCGGATGCCGATGTCCGTCACCACGCCCCGGAAGCCGTCCACCTCTATGATGTCCCCCACATTGTACTGGCTATCAAAGAGGATGAACACGCCCGTGACCAGGTCGGCGATGATGCTGTCGGCGGCAAAGCCGACGATTAAGGCCAAAACACCCAGGCTGGCCACAATAGCCAGAATATTCACACCCAGGAGGTGTAGACCACAGCAGAGGATGACAATGGCTGCGGCATAGCGCAGGAGGCTACGGGTGATGGAGAGGATGGACCGGGCCCGGTGGGTCCTGGGCTTGCAGAGGGTCAAGAAGAACTCCGCCACCCACTCCGCCAGCAGCACCCCTGCCGCCATGGCCGCCAGACGCAGGATAGCCCTCAGGCTGAGGGTCCAGTCGGCGGTCAGGGCCGCCGTTTTCATGGCACCAGTGGCAAAGCCGGCGGTCAGGGCCACTGCCAGGATGACCGCCAGAATCAGGAACTTAATAATGCTTTGTTTTTCTTTCATCGTTTGTTTCCTTCCTTTCTGACAATGCTGTGTGCTTGTGTGGGACGGCCCCGATGGATGGTCAGGCGGAGTGACCAGCAGTCGCTGGTGATCTGGACCACGCTGCTGTGTATCAAAAGCTCGTTTTCCAGATACCGTACGATCCGCCACGGCGGTTATGGCTCACTCTTTTCCCTGTTTGGACAAGCCCTCGCAGGGCTGCAGCAGGGTGACCTTCAGCTCGGTACCCATCTCCTGCTCCTCAGCAGAGATGGAAAAGGTGCTGGGATTACCGTATGCCTCCGCTTTGGCCACAATGGTCTCCTCTCCCTTTTGGTAAGTCACCCTCTCGCCGTCCAGCACATCATAAATCACCAGGAGCACATACCGCCGGGCATATCATTCATTTTTCCTAAACAATCTACTAAAAAAATGCAGCTACCTGTCGTTGTAAGCAGGGCAGTTTTCACTCAATATAGCCGCTGATGGGCTGTACGTACATCTCGTCTTCCGTCACCGGCTGATAGCGCTCCCCAGAATAGCTGTCGCTCCAGCCGTTCTCCGCCCGGTAGATATCACCTGTTTCCGTGTCGTAAACGCGCTCATATCCCAATGTGGCGTCGCTCTGCTTCTGGCTCTGGATGTCCACGCTGGTGTCTCGCGCCTTCCAGGAAGACATGATCCCGTTCAGCACCTCGTTTGCATTTCGGCTGAAGTCCATGGCCTGCTGTACCACTTCCTGCCCCGCCTGGATGGTGGCGTTTACAAAGTTTTCCGAGTACTCCAGTGTGCCGAGGCTCTCGGTCAAAATGCCCTCCCACTCAACGAAGGTGTCCTTGGCCGCTGTGACCGCCATGATGTTATACGCCATATAATACCCGCCGTCCGCCTGGGGGAGCTGGTAGCCTACCGGCGGGCCGGCCGCGATGGGAACACTGCCAAAATCCACGACCGACGCGGCAAACATCCCCTCTCCCTCTCTGCCGTCTTCGGTGAAGGTGGCCCGCAGCAGCTCATCGCCCAGCGCGTAGGCGCTCAGGCTGCCGGTGGACGGGAAACGCTCGGTCACAGTGAAGGCCTCAAACTGGGGGAAGGTATAGCCGGCATAGCCGGGGCCATATTGGGCGGCAAAGTCGGCGTACTGCGGGAAGATCTGATAAAAATTCTCTGTAGATGGGCTGGACAGCACGGGAGCCTGGGCAAATATCTGCATATCAGGCATACCGGTCACGCCGGAATAATAGGTCCAGGCGTCCTTTCCCTCCTGACTGTGGAGCAGGATATCCGCCTTCAAGAGAACGAACATCTGATTGAGGGGCTCAGCGGGGTCCTGAATCCGGATGGAGTGATACATCCCTGTACCGCCGCTGGTGACCGTCCAGCCCTTGGGAATCTGGATGCTGAAATCTGGGGTTTCATACAGTTCCAAATCCACAGTCCTGGCCGCCGTTTCCGTGATCGACACCGCGGGTTCCCGGGAAGATGGGGCAGGCTCCGATGTTATCTGACCATCTCCCTTCGGCACGCTTTCGCTCTCCGGTTCGTTTCCCGGACCGCCGCAGGCAGTCAGGCCAAACAGGAGCAGCAGGGCCACTAAAATAGATCCTGTTTTTCTCAAATTTCATTTCCTCCTTATACAGCGACTGCCTGGCCTGAGCGTCCCACACCGCTGCGGACGGGGTGGACGCAAAAAACCGCGCCAGGAGATCCTGACGCGGTTTGTCGTAGGCCGGGATGCTGCGCCAGTATCTGTGGAAAGCGTAGCATAGATGGCCTTAAAATATAAGGTTACATTTGTCTCTTTTTTTATTTTACATCGTTTTTTTCGAATGACAGGGGGGGTACATTTGTCTCACGCCTTGAAATCCGGGCTTTTTTCAGGGGTAACGCCCTTGTTCTCCGGCATCCACTCATAATAGAACTGCAGCAGGCCGATCCGGCTCTGGGTTCCGGTCTTTTCATTCAGGCTTCTGATATGGCGATACAGCACAGGACGGGAAAGGGCCATCTGCTGCGCGATATCCTGCACGCTGCCGTCCGAGACCAGTAAATACTGCAGCACATCCCGCTCCCGGTCAGTCAATGAATAGAGGCTGGCAAAGGAAGAGAACTTTTCCTTCGGCGTGTAGCCCGCCGCCGGAGCCGGGGGCGGCGCCAATACGGCATGAGCCTTGACCGTGTAGGCAAACATCAGGATGCTGGCCGCGACAAACAGCACCAGCATGAGGACGATCAGCGTAATACTCCTGCCGGCAAGGAGCAGCGTCACCGAGCCGTTGGTAACCAGCGCCGCCACGAGATTATTCACCGCCCGTCCCATGCCGGCCCAGAGGTCCGGCAGGCGCATACAGGCAGCGAGCTCCAAAAAACTGGTGGTAAAAAACACGACAAAAAATCCGGAGGCCACATAGGCGACCGCTACTCCGGTCAGGAATGGCCCGCCCCACCGGAGAACAATCACACACAGCACCGAGAGCACCATCACGCAGTACATCATCAGCGTCATATATTTTCTTTTCCGGATATCAAAGAGGAAACCGGCAGCCAGGCCGCTCAGGGCCAGCAGCATACGGGGCCATTGCCCGATGTCCATCGTGCCCGCCGCATGGCCCAGGGTGATCGCGTTATCCAATGTGCTGAATACGCAGGCCATCAGGGCCACCAGAAGTACCAGGAGCAGTCCCGCCGGTATTTTCTTTCTGGACATTTCATCGGGGCGGAGCGCGGTTCGGAGCGGCGCCGTTTCATCCGATGCGAGTGCTTCTTTGTGGATGCGGCGTGTGCGCATGATCAAAACACTCAGTACCGCAAGGGAAACAGAGAGTACCGCGGCCTCCGCGATCTCTATATTTACCAAATTGTTGTTTGCGTACTGTAGCAGGATGCCGGCCGCGTAGGAGATTCCCACCAGGCCGGCTATGCGTTCGGTCCGGATCGTGCAGGCAGCCAGATAATGAACGGAGCCGCCAAAAACGCCCAGCAACAGAAACAGAACCACGCCTGCCGCAAGCGTGACGGAAAACGAGATGTGCTGTTGGATCAAAAATATGCAGATAATGGAGAGGAACGATAGGGAAAATATAAGGATCGTCTTGTTCCTCTCGCGGACAGAGCGGTTTATCAGCGGGTATATAAGAAATCCAAGGGCATTGACGCCCAGCGCATAATTTTGTGCAATGACCGTCTGGCTTTCCTCGACAATGCGGGAGACCATATTGACATATAGATATTCCGAACCAAGAAACACAAATGTAAAAATACTCAGCAATAAAAATATGGCGCTATGCGACGCCATAGCCTGCGTTTTCCTTCTCTTCATTGCTCCTCCATATGGCATGAGTATACTGCACTCATATCATTGCTCTGGCACCTGTAACCATCTTAGGGGCCGTTCTCGTTTTACTTCTTGTTTGTTGTCCAAGTGGCTATACTTTATTGTAATTTCTGACGGCCCATTATACCACAACAAGAAACGTCAGGGAACTACAACTGATTCCAAACACATAATACGGGAGGAAATATTATACCACAACAAGAAACGTCAGAAAAGTGATTTTCAAAGATCAAAGCCGATCCGAAAAATGGCCTCCCGCTGGTGTCCCGGGGCTGTGTGGTCCGTGCGTATCGGCCATAAAGTTTTCCCTTATAGTTTCCCTTGCGCGCTTAACACAGGTCTTTCGGCGGCGGTACAATCCAACACAACAGCGGATGATCTTTTCCCGAAAACAAATCAAAAAAGACCACAACGCAGTCAAAAAGATACGCTAACAACGCTATCTTATAATTCATTTTTTTCCGTTGATAATACCATGCAACCGCAGTGATAACCAATACTTCAACGGCCATTACGCCGATGGTGGGTAACGACGCCGCTTGCAGAATGGTGGCAAGGCATCCACCAGCACCGGTCAGCAACAATGCTTTCCGCTCCAAAGAAAAATCCGTCAGCCTTGCCACGAGATAAACCCCTAAAAACAGGCGCAGTTCATTGGTGAAAAGGCAAGAAACCACCCGTACCCAATCCATCATATATGCGCCCCCCAAAATTGATTGATTTGTCGCTTGACTTCCTGCAAGTGGGAGCGGCTGATGGGTAGCTGATCGCCGTTTTTCAGTATGGCAATGCTATCGCTGACCTTCATAATCTGGACGATATTGACGATATAACCACGGTCAATAAAAATAAATTCCGGTGCATTCAGTTCATCAAATACCCGCTGCAAGCTCTTTCGTACTTTTGAAGTTCCAACGCTGGACACGATACTGGAATTCTTGCCGTCCCGTTGGATATAGAAAATATCCTTGTAGGGAATCTTCTCCATGTGGTTTGCGGTCTGAATCGTGTATTCCTGTCCAGCCTCCAACTCAATCAGTTTGGCGGCATCAGTTATAGCGGCGGTCAGCTTCGTTTCCAGATTATTTTTCGGCACATAGCGGAAAATGGACAGTTCAAATGCATCAATCGCATACTCCGTATGTGAGGTCACAAAGATAATTCTGGCATTGGGCAGAAACCCTTTGACCTGCTGAGGGATTTCCATGCCGCTGATCCCCGGCATTTCAATGTCCAGCAAAATCAGGTCATAGAAAAAGCCATCATCGGTTATGTCGTAAAGCAAGTTCCGGCTTTGGGTATAGGTCGTTATTTCACAGCCGATGCCTTGCGCTTGTAAGCAAGTCTTGACGATTTTTTCAGTCGAAGCAACGGCCCGTTCTTCATCGTCACATATCGCAATCCGTATCATTTTTCCCCACCTTTCCGCACCAATATAACGCAACATAATAAACTATTTGCAAAAAGCACTTTGTTTGCTGAGAAAAAGCTGAGGACCACCAGTACAAAGAAATTTGTTCTTTTGCCAAGACGCTGCCTTGATTTTTTATTATACTGTGTCTGCCAGCACTTCGCAATTGGCTGTAAAAATTGGATACACTAAAATGAATTTGGGAGGCAGAAAGCTATGATCTACACAGAAGTTGAAAAAAAGGAACTTGATGAAGTCCAGCGGGTGTTTGCAGAACATCTTCGGCAGTGCCCGGATTATGAACTGTTATGGTCGGATAGTTTATACTTTCTCCCGTTTACCTCAACGTCAAAAAACAACGGAAGCGAAGCA
Source organism: Allofournierella massiliensis (assembly GCF_004345265.1). GTDB lineage: Bacteria > Bacillota > Clostridia > Oscillospirales > Ruminococcaceae > Allofournierella > Allofournierella massiliensis. Next base: position 153,229 of record NZ_SLUM01000003.1, on the reverse strand, counting down.
ACATACTCCAGCAGAGATGTCCGATCTGTTTTCCGCAGATGTTTGAGATAACGGTGAGTTACTTCCCCTCCATTATCATACCAAAGCCACAGATTTCTGGTAGACAACATCTCCGCAGGTTTTTCAGGCCGAAGCGCATCCAGCATCATCAACTCGTGGTTGCCAAGAAGCACTTTAACATTCGACATCTTCATTATTTGCCGGAGCAGCCGCCCACCATCCGGGAACCGGTCAATGATATCACCAAGGATGTAAAGAGTGTCTTCAGGTTGTAGATCGATCTGAGAGAGGATAGATTGAAACCGCCGACTATTCCCGTGGATATCTGAAAGAACATAAGTCATTGGGTCACACCACCTCCTTATAGACAGTATCTAATTATCAACACCAAATTGCTCTTTCGTGGAAAACTATGTCAACTCATTTATAGGGCTCTGACAGAGGAGACAGTTCGACATTATGAAAGAGGAACCTCATCTTATCGATGTGCTTCTCAATGTGCCAGTGACCACAAAACCAATACTGATATGCGAGCTTCTCCTCGATAGTATCGAGCCACTTTTCGGTCGAGTCATCCACTGTGGACTGATCAATAAAAGGAAGAAATGCCTCGCGCGGTTCATACCGGAAGGGACAGGTATGCGAGAGAACAACATCAACTTTCCAATCGACCTGGTCCAGGGTCTGTGCCACCTTCGCTTTGATTTTTTCCGAAGGCTGCTCGTCAGCCCACCAACCATATCCTCTTTCCAGCCGGTATTGTTTGTCCACACTATAGGCACCGCCTATGGTGAGATGCTTGATTCCTTCAAGGTCAAACATTTCGCCATCCGCAGCAAAAAGTAGGCTGGGGCGTTCTGGCTCATACCAAACCTTTCCTCCCCGCCATACTTTAGAGGAATATGATGTAATACTCTCTGGGCGCATTTCGTGGTTGCCATGGATGCAGAGAATTTTCGGCCCTAATTTTGCAAGAGACTTCTTTGTACGGGCGTCACGTTCATCGCCATAGTAATTAGCTCCAACGTCGCCCAAAAGAACCAAAGTGTCTTCGTGAGTCATGTTCATCTGCCTGCAAGCAAAAACAGCAGGAAGCGGATTTCCGTGGATATCTCCCATGTAATAAACCATTGAACAGCCTCCTTCTGTACCTATTATATCAGAACCTTAGCCTGACAGCCGTATCACCTCAAAAATATATACATTCCTCAGAAAAACATATACACATCATCTATCACCCCATGTGCGACTATAAAAACGACCGAAAGTCATGCTTCTGACTCTCGGTCGATTGCTTTCTCAGTTGGTTTCAGTAGAATAGAGAGCAAGCATTCCTGTCATCTCTTTCGACGCTCTCTCATGGAATGCTTTAGAGCCTTGATCGTGTCAATGATGACACCATCTTCAAAAGCAGAGCAATCTGCCAAGAGAGCTGCCACTTGACTGCTGGTGATGTCATTCTTTTCGTCGAGCTGCTCCATCAACAATCTGTCGGCAGTGACTCCCAGAGCGTTTGCAATCATAACAAATGTGTTAAGGCTCATACTTTTTGCGCCGGTCTCTATGTAACTGATGTATGAAGGGGATTTTTCAACCAGTTCAGAAAGCATCGCCTGTGACAGCCCATTTTCTTTGCGGACCTCACGGATGTTTTTGCCAATTTCGTTGTAATTCAGACTCATAACAAGGCCTCCTTAAAAAAATGTAGCCTTATTATAGTTTGCAGGATATATTATAGCCTTTACTTTATATCAATTTTGCCCCCGATTGATATATTCTATCAAACAGATAGCTTGTAGCATATACTGTAAGGGGGAGGGAGCCAATGGCAGAATTAAGTCCTACAGAGAGTCAGCTGATTGGTTCTCGCATCCGTGAGGCTCGCGTTAAGCGTCGAATGAGCCAGGCTGAGCTGGCTGATAAAGCCGGAATCTCCCTTCCACAAATCAGCACAATCGAAAACGGAAGGTGTAGCATGAAGCTGCATTCTTTCATTCGGATCATTGAAGCACTCCAAGTCTCAGCCGATTCGATCCTTCGTCCGGACACACCGGAAACAAGAGGAATTTATCAAAGCCAGTTTGACGAATTATTGGCTGACTGCTCCCCAAAAGAACTGGAAGCCATATTGAGAATCGTCCGTGAACTTCGAGCAACGATGCTCCAAAGGGATCCTGAATAAGTATGTGAAAGCGCGTACCGAGCAAAACGGTACGCACCTTTTTTCTTGTTTATAAACCAGGAGTCATCTGAGGGAACTCCCACCCGGTATCGCAGTACAGGATCTCATCGATGGGACGGTTTTCTTCTACGAGACGAAGAAGCATCGCTGTCGAGTCTTTTCCGCCCGACAGCGATGCAACAGTATAAACTTCTCTTGCGGCAACGCCACCTCCTTCTCAAGCACCATCGTCACATTCCTCGGATTGCTTCGTCCGGCTTGGTCGTCATGAGCTTGTACAGCTGGGTGTTCCGGGGGAAGCTGTTTTCAAAGGGGACGATGTTGCCGGCACAGCGGATCAGCCCGCAGCCTGCAGCCACATTGGTGATATAGCCAAGCTGGGTATCCGAGATGTGCAGCAGGTGCGCCAGTTCCTCCCGGTCGGTGGGCGACTGATTCAGCAGGATGAGGAACTCCGAGTTTGCCAGCATAAGGCGGGCGGTATCGGAACGCAGGATCTCATCCACGTTCTGGGTCAAGCCGGTCACGAGACCGTTGTACTTGCGGATCCGCTTCCAAAGTTTGTAGAAAAAGTCGGCGCTGTACTGATAGCGGAACAGCAATACCGATAGGTCAGACTCTTTCGAGTCTTTCGCCCCGGTCCACACCGTGCAAGCAGCTTTCACTGCACACGGCGTTCCATGGGATAAGTTTTTCATTGTTAATGTAGTCACTTTCAAAGTAAGGATTTTGTTTGTTTTTTATAACGTAATGGCGGGAAGATTGGCGCTTGAACGCCAACGGTTGATTTTATCAAGACAGGGTTTCTTAAAGCAATCTGTTTTTCGCAGGTAGTACTGAATACTTTCTGGTGTGGTCGAATGGATAAGCCTGTGCACATCCACATGGACTATACGCAAGTTTGAGTACTGGTCTGTTCCGCCTAAATGCCTCGGCAGAAAATGATGGCAGTGTACTTCTTCCGCGGATAATAATTTCCCCGTGATTTCACACTTTCCTTTGGAGGCCACAAATCTCGCCAGACGGTTATCGCAGTATTCCACGCTCCGCGAGGGTGAGATGCTGGTTCCAAGTTCAAACAGAACATCCGCATATTCCTCTTTACAGAGCATGTCGTGTATCTTGCGTCTGCCCTCGGGGGTAAATTGATTGATGGATGGTCTGTGGCACATAGGGCTTTTGTGCTTGCAGTATGCTACGGGAGCGATAATAAATCCATTTATCTACCTTACTTGCTTGGACTTTCCATATTTTCGGAGTATATAAGCATCCGTTCCACCTTTTGGTTTACTTGGCTTTTCCTTCGTCAGCGAGTTTCTCCCTGCACAGCGGCATTTCATGGTTTTGTCTATGCTGATAAATATACGGTGCATTTCTCCTGGGATTGTGGATGCTGCTGACGACCTGTGAGCACGAACTGATTCATGGGGAACCGCCTCTGGTTCTTTCAGGATTTCGCGCAGGATATTTTCAAACTCTTTCTGCGATTCAAGGCGTATGATGGCCCACGCTATGTAGTCGTTTTTCTGGCCAGTAGGGCAGGTCTGGAGATACGCCCAGGCACGCTGGTGAAGATCCGAATGAGGGTTAGGCCGGAAGAGGAATTGCTGCCTTTTCATCGCTGTTCCTCACGGCCCGACATTTGGCCCAAAATCCGTTCATAGCCCTCGGCGTTCACCTTATCGTCCCCGATCAGAAAAGCCCGACAAAGGCCGTCACGTTCGCTCACGTTGCGCATGACGGTCGCGGCACCTCCTCCCATCAGAATCACGGGCAGAGTTCGCAGGTCAAACCCTGCTTCCATTGCCGCCGAAATGAGTCGCTCAGTGTAGAGCCGGCCCTGCCGCTGAATCAGCTTTCGTGCCTCCTCATCCATGCTACAGGGCTTGCCGGCAAGGATCCGTTCCACCTGGGCGTCCGTAACAGACAGGCCGGTATCCCGACGAACCTGCTCCTGGATCTCATCCATGCAGCGGATCATGCCAAGTTCCAGACTGCGGCAGGTGGCTGCATTAGGGACGTTGTTGTCCAGTCGCATAAGATCCACCGTCCATCCGCCGATGTCCATGAGGAGCACAGACGGCTCATCCTTCACCAGCTCAGGATGAATAGCGATGGCGGAGTAGCCCTGGGGGAACAGTTTCACGCTTTCGATTTTGACTTTGTAGCGTTCCCCTTCGAACAGGAAGTTGACCGGCTGACCATTGCGCAGCAGATATTCGGTGAACGGCTTCTTGTCACGGCCATACCGTGCTAGAGGGAGTCCTGCCGCCAGGGTTACTGAACTCTCTGCCGGAAGGCCCCTGTAGCGAAGTTCCATGGCAATGGCGGCCAGGGTCAGAATGTAGTAGTTGTCGTTGACGGTCTTGTCACGCAGGATAGGCTGCCGGCCAGTGCCACAGACAAAGTATTTGCCGCCGATCTGGAGGGTGTTTTTCAGGGTATAAGGTTCATGGGTATACGCTGTCACACCGGCTGGGAACGAGAAATTCTTGGTTTTAATTGCGTAGTACCCATGGTCAATGCCAATGATCATGCTTTCAAGTCCTTTCTGGCATTTGCCTTTATTTCTGAGTTTTTTCTTTCGGCCCCGTCCCATCTTATCTGGCCCGACTCATACTGGGGACCTGGGGTTCCTTGCAGTACTCCGGGTACCGAAGCCGAACCGCTTCCAACATGTAGGTTACATCCGAAGTGGTGAACAGATCGTAAGGCGTCGCGCAGCCATCCGCGTTCCACCCGTTCCAGAGGTTGAACGCCAAGCGGGTCAGGCAACTGCTGCCGCTGGTCTGCCAGCCTTTGTTCATGCCCTCCGGCCGGATGGCATCCTCCCGGAAGTTGAAGACGTCCTTAATGTGCTTCCTGGTCTCGCCGCTGATGCCCATGGTGTAGAAAAACGCCTTGTGGTAGGGATCAAGGCTGCCGGTCCGGCCAAGGCACTGCTCATAGAATTTCTCGTGTTCCTTATTTTTGAATTTGATGGACATTTCGTTCCTCCTTCTGGTTCGTTTGTTCAAGGAAATCACCGGCTGGGAAAGACGATGACTCCCATTTCAGCATTGATGTTTGCATCGCTTGCTTGGGCTGGCTGGGGCTGTAAGAGCGCATTCCGTAGGCATTGATATCTTCTTCCCAGTAGGTAAGTGTATCTTGGGGGGAGAGTGTGAGAGGGGGGGAGCAACGTCCCCTGTTTCAAAAGCAGGAAAAGGCGCACTTCCCCCTGGGTGTGACGAGGAATTTCTGCCCAGGTATGAAGATGTTTTCGGGAAATATAAAAAGCGTCTGTTTGGATAAATCCAATACAGACGCTTAAAACGATGGTAAGTTGCAGAAACTCATCCCAACAAATAGTTCCTGCTGCAGGGGGGCTGAGTCATATATGTTTTTTGAAATACTTCACTATCAGTAAGCACAAAGGAGTTACTAATAGAGCGGCAAGAACTATCAACAAACCTAAGCCGCCAAAGAATAGCAGTAAGCCTCGGACTTCTTGCGATTGATATGAGAGTGCGCCAATTCCTGCAATCAATACTATTGCTCCGACTATCAGCATAATAGTCTTCTTTGGAACCACTCGCCCAGCGAGTGGTTTTCGTTATACAAAAACGCCGCGCCCGGTCCCGCCGGGAGGGCGGCGGCGTGGTATCAAAATTGCACCAGGAACAACGCCCAAGGCTCGGTCTGGATGGGTACGGATTCAGGATTTTATGTGGCGCACCCACCCCGGAACAGGTCGCTTGAGGGATATTTCGCTTCTGCTGACAGGGAGAAACATCAATGACTCAGGGCTCCACCCGCACCGTCAGGCGGGAGGCGTGCAGCCCACCGTGATATACCCGGTTATGGGCCACCACGGTCCGGGCGGAAGCAAAACCTTCCCGTGTGTTGCTGTTGGGGAAGATGAAATTCTTGGCGCTGGAGGTGACGGTCACCCGGATGCGGTGGCCTTTCCGGAAGCAGTTGGACAGCTTGGTGGTACGGATCTTCAGGCAGACGATCTCGCCTTCCTGCAAAAACTCCGACCGGGCAAAGCCGTTGCGATAGCGGGCGCTGAGCAGGCCGTCCGCCAGCTTGATGGAACGGCCATTCTCGTCCACGTCGGTAACACGCACCACAAAGTCGGTGTCCGGCGCGTCGGAAGAGATGTACAGCTCCGCCGTCATATCGCCGGTCAGGACCAGGTCCTCCTCCAGCACGGGGGAGGTGTAGCACAGCAGGTCCTGGCGCAGTTCCTCCTGGGTGTAGTCCTCCGGCACCTCGATCTCGTTCTCCGACATATCGATGATGTGCTGGGATGGATGCTCGGGGTCATAGGCGTAGCCGTCGCTGTTCTCCTGCTCCGGCCTGGCAAAGGTCAGCCGCCCGTCCCCGGCGGAGGTGTTGGCGTGGCCGTCGCTGTCCAGATACAGGTGGGTGACCCGTGTCTCGGGCACCGGCCAGTTTTCGGCAGTCTTCCATACCTCCTGGCCCAGGGTGTAGTATTCCACCGGGGCAGTCTGGTCGATGCCGTTGTCCACTTCCTTGAGGTGATGCTCGAACCAGCGGAAATACAGCCAGTCCAGATCAAAGCGCAGCGCCTGGCTGCCGAAGGATACCCCGTGCATATCGTACTTGCTGTTGCCGCTGTGCTGCCAGGGCCCCAGAACAACCTTGCGCATGCCCCGAGGGAAGTCGTGGACCAGTTCCAGGGCTTCGGTGGTGCCCATACCGTTGTCGTCAAACCAGCCGGACTGAATCAGCGCCGGGATCTGCGCCCCGACGGAACGCTCCTGCCAATTGGACCGACGCCAGAAATCGTTGTAGTCACTGGGTTCCAGCCACCGGGTGATGAAGGGCACATCGTATCCCAGGGCCTTTTTGGGCAGGTCGGTCAGGGGGCGAATGTTCAGCACTTCCTCCCAGTCGTCGCGCTCCATCAGCTCGGGGTGGAAGGTTTTCTGAGACACCGCAAAGGCCCAGGCCAGCATGCCCGAGGTGAAAGACCCGCCCCGGCGGGGCAGATCCACAAAGGAGCTGCCCGCGCAGACCACGCTGATCAGAGCTTTCAGGTGGGGGTTGCCGCTGGCAGCGGCCGCCCACTGTACATAACCCAGGTAGGACCCGCCCACCATGCCGATGCGTCCGCTGCACCAGGGCTGGGAGGCGATCCAGTTCAGAGTATCGTCGCCGTCCTCCACTTCGTGGTAGTTGGGCAGCCATTCGCCTTCACTGGCGTTGCGGCCGCGTACATCCTGTACCACCACCGCGTAGCCGTGCTGGACGTAGCGGTAGTAGACCTCACAGCCGTCCTCCTTGCCGTAGGGAGTGCGTACCAGCACTGCAGGCACCGGGGCACTGCAGCCTTTGGGCAGGTATACGTCGGTGGAAAGATGTACCCCGTCCCGCATGGGCACCGGGAATGTCCCCGCATGCTCTACCGGGAACAGCTGTTCCTCCGGCCAGGTCGAGCGCCACAGGCGCAGAATGGTCTCCTCCTCGGCACCGGGTTCCACCAGCACCGTGACCATCTCCCGGGCAGGGCAGGTGACGGCGATCAGCCGCCCTTCTTTCATCTGTTTGTTGTTGGGGAATTTTACATCCCGCTGCAGGTAGCTACAGCCGTCTTCGCTGGTGTAGCGCTCGCCGCACAGGGAAACTTCCCCGGTACCCTGCAGGCCCGCCTCGTAGCGGGACAGGTTCTGCCCCAGGGCGGCAAAGTCCATCTTTACAAAGGAACGGTAAAAATCCCGGTCCTGGTCGGTCAGGTCCTGCCAGTCCAGCAGCGCGCCGGTGTGCACATCCAGTTTCTGGATCTGGGGTGTGCCGTCGCCCAGGCGCAGCCTGCCGTACAGGATGCCCGAAACATATAAGTCAAAATTACGCATTTCCGTTTCTCCCGTTTTCCGGTCAGGCGCCGATCAAGGCACGGATGGCATAGGCTACACCGATGCCCACATAGTTGCCCAGGGCACCGGCCAGTACGCCCATGAGCAGACCGATGTTGATAAGGGTCTTCCACTGGGCGCTGGAGGCGATGAGGGCAGCGGTGGGGCCATCTGAGATGCAGCCTACGATGGACAGCAGCACATACTCAAAGCGGACTTTCAGCAACCGGGTGATGAGCAGGTGCAGCAGGATGGAACAGGCGATGACGCAGAAGCAGAACAGGGTGATGTAGAAGGTGGAGCCGAAGAACTGCTGCAGGTCCACCGCAAAGCCGATGGTCACCAGGAACAGCAGCGCCACAAAGAGGCCCAGGTCAAAGTTGCCGCGCAGCTTGCGGATGGCAGGTACCTGTGCCAGGATGATGGAGAAGGTGGTGATGAGCAGGATGCGGCCCGCGCTGCGGAATCCTTCCCCGAATACTACCGAGGAGATGCCGGTGGCGGCCCACACGGTGCCGAAGCCGATGGCCAGCAGCCAGGCGATTTCCTGGATGGACCATTCCTTGGAGGCCATCAGTTCCTCGTGGTCGCCGTCGCCCAGCAGTTCCGGCTCGCTCATTTCATAGGGCCACAACTTTTTCAGCCGTTTGGAATTCTTGTACAGGGCGGGGGCGGCGAACATCAGGATCAGTGTGGGAATGCCCACCACATAGTCGGCGGCGTTGGCCGAGGCGATGGTGGTCTTGCTGGCCTCCAGGCCCACGGCGATGGCGGTCAGGTTGGAGCTGCCGCCGGTGTAGGTGCCCACGAACATGCCGGCCACCTTCCAGCCTTCGTCGATCTTGCCGGCGAACAGTACGCCGAACACCAGGGCCGCCACGCAGACGCTGAACACTGCCGATGCCAGCGCAATGACCGGCTCTTTGGACAGCTTGCGCATCTGTTTCAGGTCCAGGCTCAGCAGGCAGATGGAAACGGACAGCGGCACGCAGTAGCTGCTGATGGCATCATAGGTAGCGCTGGAGGTGGGCACGATCCGCAGGTTGGACATCACGATGCCCATGACGATAACCGTCAGGGCCGGGCCCAGCGTTTTGAACGCCTTGAACCGCTGCAGCCAGAATCCCAGGGCGACCGTGGCGACCATGATGAACAGGAGCGCGCCTTCGGAGGAAAAAATTGTATTCGGCATAATGTACCTCTCTGCGGGGTCCCGCTTAAAAATCAATATCGATGCCAAGGCCCGGTTTGTCGGACAGGGTGTAGACGCCGCCGTTCACGGCAAAACCACCGGGCATGCCCATCTCGGGGTCCACGGCGTACATAAAGCTGTCGCAGTCCGCCTCAGTGATGTTCTGCTTGGCAGCGACCAGACTCACACCGGCGGCAATGGCTACCTTGGTCTCCAGCATGCAGCCCACCATGCACTGTACATGGTTCGCCTCGGCAATGGCGTTGATCTTTTCCGCCGGGTACAGGCCGCCGCACTTCATCAGCTTGATGTTGATGATGTCTGCAGCATCGATCTTGCAGGCTTTCGCTGCGTCAATGGGAGAGTGGACCGACTCATCCAGCATGACCTTCAGGTCCACCTTGGAACGCACAAAGCGCATACCGTCCAGATCCCAGCTGGGCAGGCACTGTTCCACCGCTTCCACGCCCACCTGTTCAAAGGCTTTCAGGGTGCGCACCGCATCGCTGACAGTGTAACCCTGGTTGGCGTCCACACGCAGGCGGATGTTGGGGCCCACCGCCTGGCGGATCAGGGTCAATGCCTGGATGTCCTCTGCCGGGTTGATGCCGGCTTTGATTTTCAGAATGGTGAAACCGTCCTTCTCCACCCGTTCCCGAGCTTCGGCGGCCATGGCTTCCGGTGTGTCAATGCCCACCGTCATGTCAGTGACGATCTGGTTCACACTGCCGCCCAGCACCTTGTACAGAGGCTGACCCATCAGCTTGCCCTTGATATCGTACAGGGCAATATCCACCGCGGCCTTTGCCGAGGTGTTGCCTGACAGCAGGCGGTCCATCATGCAATGGATGCCCTCAACATCCAGCGGATCCATGCCGATCAATCCGGTGCGGAACAGTTTCAGCGCTTCCAGAACGGTGGCCGCGCTCTCGCCGGTCACCGGTTCAAAGGGCGCGGCCTCACCGATGCCCCACAGGCCTTCGTCGGTGGTGATCTTCACCAGCACGTTCACCGAATGGTCCTGTACCGCAAAGGCAATACGGAAGGGCTTTTTCATAGGGATGTGAATGGTTTCCACCTTAACATCTGTAATTTTCATGGGATGCCTCCTGCACAGTAAAATTTTATACAATTTTACTATTTCTAAAATTTTTGTCAAGAGCTTTCCTCTTTTTTCACATTTTTCAGAGAATAAGCAAGAAATCATCTGATTTTCTTTGTAAAAATTTTATAAATATCGAATATTTTCTCGCTTATTTACGTACAGGATATTTTGTGATATACTGTAAATAAATTTTTTACGAAAAAGCGGGAGGTTTTATGCTGGGCGAACAGGTTCGAAATATTCGGAAAAAGCGGGGAATCACCCTCAAGGAACTGGCCGAAAAGACTGGTTTGTCCATCGGGTATATCTCCCAAATCGAGCGCAATCTCACCGACCCGTCCCTGTCCACCCTGCGCAAACTCAGCGCCGCTCTGGACATCCCCACCTATCTGTTCATGGGTGGTGAGAGCAGCACTGGCCTGACGACCCGTCAGGCGGATATGATGATCCTCTCCCAGCCCAACTCCAATATACGGTATCATCTGCTCACCCCCATGCCCAACGGGGATTTTGTACCTCAGTCGTTGGTCATACGCTTTGAACTGGAGCCCCACTGCAAGGACGGCGACCTGCCGGTGATCCATCCCAGTGAAGAAATCCTGCTGCTGGAACAAGGGCAGCTGGATGTACTGGTGGAGTCCGAAACCATCCGCCTGAACGCCGGGGATACCACGGTGGTGCAGTCCAACCTGCCCCACATCGTTTCCAACCCTGGGGATACCACAGCGGTGGGGCTGGCGGTGTTCACTCCGGCCATTTGGTTTCCCAACAACCGGCGCACCCTCAACCGCGGTGGCGAAACCTAAATCTTCGCATAGGAATACCAAAAAGAAAGTACAGCCAATTGCCTGTACTTCAGACTGTCGAAAAAGGTCACCGGAAGGTGGCCTTTTTCTCGTAAATGGGAAGAAAATGAGATGAATAGTGTAGTTGCATTGCCGGGGCTGAAAGAGTGCATTTGGTAAGCATTGATATCTTCTTCCCAGTAGGTAAGTGTTACTTGGGGGGAGAGTATGAGAGGGGGGGAAGTAGCGCACCGTGCTTCATGGGCAAAATAGACGCACCTCCCCCTGGGTGTAATGAGGAATTTCTGCCCATGTATGAAGATGTTTTCGGGAAATAAAAAAAGCGCCTGTTTTGGCGAATCCAATACAGACGCAAAAACCAGAATTTTCGGCATCCTAAACAAAATTAAGCCGATTATTTCTACAACAAATTTTTCTTAAAAAGGGGGAAATTGGGGACTAATCTAGTGGAGCTGAGTAGCTACTTGTGATTATTTCAAAAAGTTCATAATTTGTTTACAATTTCACCGGGTCAAAAATCGGAAAAACCGATCCAAACCAGGCAAAATAAGCCACAAAATCGGTAGTCGTTAGTTCAAGTCCTCACCAAAGCCCGAAAAGGGCGAAAAATATCTTTCAAACTGGGACCTAATTTTTGGCACGAAAAAACCCCGTAAACGGCTTGTTTACGGGGTTTTTCGGTCTTATATCTTTTTTGTTAAGACAATATGGTTGCGGAGGCTGGATTTGAACCAACGACCTTCGGGTTATGAGCCCGACGAGCTACCAGGCTGCTCCACTCCGCGCTATTTTGTTTGCCCTCTTGCTGAGTGCTTATATATAATAGCATACGGAATCGGGGTTGTCAAGCCTGTTTTTTTTATTTTTTTTAATCCGCTCTTTTCTGCCGCATGGGGCCGGGCAGTTCTCATTCCACCGGCTCCGCCCCCACCTGCGCCAGATCAAACTCCACAATTTCGTCGCCGCTGGCCTGCTGGGCGGCGCTATCCGCCGGGGGCTGGGTCTGCACCTCGCCGTCCGCCGAGGCCTGGGCGGCCCCTTCCCCGAAGCCCGCGGCGGTCTGGGCCGCCTGTTCATCGGTCAGGGGCGCGGGGGTGGCCGCGGCGTTTGCCAGCCCCAGCACCTCGCCGGAGGGCTCGTTCAGCAGGTAGGCTCCCACCGGCTTTTCCTTATACACCAGCAGCACACACTGGCAGGTGGTGTCGCCGCCCGACCGGGCCGGGCACTCCACCAGCCATTTTTCCACCGTTTTTCCCTTGCTGTCTGCCAGATCGAAGCCGCTCTCCTTCACCACCGTGTTGAAGGCGGAAAAGCTCTCGTCCCACTTTTTGGGGATCTTCACCTTATCCACCGTGGCGGTGGTCAGATCCACCTCCAGCCCGAAGCACTTGAAAAAGGCGGCGATGTCCTCCGAGCCGGTGATCTGCCCGGGCACGGCGGCCCCGCTCACCGCGGCCGAGGCGCTGGCCTCCAGCGCGCCGTCCCCCGCGTGGATGAAGCCGCTCACCGCCAGCACCGCCCCCGCCAGCGCAATGCCGCACACCGCGGCGGCGCCCAGCCTGCGCAGGCTCTTTTTGCCCAACGTCAACACAAACATTGTCTGGATCCCTCCTCCATGAACTGCTCTTCGGTCATGCGAAGCACTGGTTCATAGGTATGTGCCGGATCCTTAAAATATGTGCCCACGGGGCGGCCGGTTCAACGGGCGGCGGCCTGCGGCCGGGTTTGCGCCCGCCCCAGCAGGATGCGCACCTCCCGCCACAGCGCCACCGCCAGCGGAATGGCGCTGGCCGTCCAGGCAAGGGGTGCGGCCGAGCAGGCACCGGCCATGCCGAACGGGGCGGTGAGCAGCAGCGCCGCCACCATGCGCATGGCCATTTCCACCACGCCCGCGGCGGTGGGCACCGCGCCCCGGCCAAGGCCCTGCAGGCTGAACCGGCAGATATACAGCACCGCCAGCGAGCAGTAGCCGATGCCCACCATGATCAGGTAGATATGGGCCAGCCGGGCCACCTCGGCCTGCCCGGGCAGGAACAGGCCGGCCAGCTGCCGCCCCAGACCGATGCTCACCGCGGCCGCGGCCACGCTGTATCCCAGCGCCATGGTCAGGCACTGGCGCAGGCCCAGCGCAATGCGCCGGTAATCCTGTGCGCCGTAGTTCTGGGCGGTGTAGGTGGCCATGGTGGTGCCGAAGGACACCAGCGGCATGGTGAACACACCCTCCAGCCGGTTGCCTGCGGTGAAGGCGGCCACCGCATCCGCTCCAAGGCCGTTCACCGCCGCCTGCAGAATCAGGGTGCCGATGGAGATCAGGCAGGTCTGAAAGGCCATGGGCAGGCCGATGCGCAGATGCGCCCACACCTCCGCCGGGCCGGGCAGGAAATGCCGGGGGCTCAGCTTCAGCTGGGGGAACCGGCGGCCGATGTACCACAGGCACAGCCCGCCGCTCACCAGCTGGGCCGCCACCGTGGCCAGCGCCGCCCCCTGCACCCCCATGGAAAACCGGGTGATGAGCAGAATATCCAGCACGACGTTCACCACGCTGGCCGCCACCAGAAAATAAAGCGGGGTACGGCTGTCGCCCAGGGCCCGCAGGGTGTTGCCCAGCAGGTTGAACAGCAGCGAGGCGAACATGCCCCCGAAGATGATGGAGATATACGCCTGCGCCTGGGGCAGAATATCCGCTGGGGTGCGCAGCAGCTCCAGCAGCGGGCCGCACAGCGCCACCGCCGCCGGGGTGATCAGCAGGGTGGCCAGCCCGGTGAGCAGAATGGCGCACCCGTAGCTGCGGCGCACGCCCTCGGCGTCCCGTGCGCCGGTGCGCTGGGCCAGCACCACCGAAAAGCCGCTGGTCAGCCCCTGGGCAAAGCCCAGAATCAGAAAGCTCAGGCTGCCGGTGCAGCCCACCGCCGCCAGTGCCTGGGCTCCCAGCGCCCGCCCCACGATCAGGGTATCCGCCATGTTGTAAAGCTGCTGAAACAGGTTGCCCACAAACAGCGGCAGCGCAAACAAAAGGATCAGCCGTGCCGGGTTGCCCCGCGTCATATCCTGACTCATTCCTCGTCCCTCCTCCGCCCTGTTCACCGGGCGAACCATCTGGATCTTTTTTCCCTTTTTCTTCCCGCTCCGGCCACCTCTTTTCGGTGGGTGGGGCGTTCATTCCCCCACATTGTACGCCCCCTGAAAGGCTCCGTCAATCAAGCGCCACGAATTTTTTGCTCGGCTTTCACATTTTGTCCACACCGCTCCCCTATTATGGTAATATAAAGGTAATACCGCGCAATTCCAGATGGTGGAGCGCGCCGGAAAATTTTTTGTGATGTGAACCAAAAAGCGCAGCCAATCCTTTGTGGCCTGGCGAGCATTTTTGGAAAACAGCACGGAAAATTTTGGCGCGATACGCCGCCTGAGCCGGCAGGCGTGAATTGTGCGGTGTTACCGGGAGACAGAACTGCGGCTCCGGGCTTCCCCGGCCGCTTTTGCAGAAATTAACAGGAGGTAATCTTTTATGCCGAAAATCCTGATCGTAGACGATGAACCCCGCATCCGGGACCTGATCCGCGCCCATCTGGAGCACGAGAACTTCACCTGTGAGGAAGCCAGCGACGGCGGCGCGGCGCTGGCCGCTCTTTCGCTGGGCGGCATCGACCTGGTGATTCTGGACGTGATGATGCCCTTTGTGGACGGCATGACCTGCCTGCGCCAGATGCGCAGCCGCAAGATCGACACACCCGTCATCATGCTCACCGCCCGGGGCGAGGAATACGATAAGCTGGCCGGTCTGGAGGGCGGCGCGGACGATTATGTGGTCAAGCCCTTCAGCCCCCGGGAGCTGGTGGCCCGGGTGAAGGTGGTGCTGAACCGCACCCTGCCCAAGACCGAGGCCGAGGGCGGCGTTTACACCTTCGGTGGCCTCACGGTGGACTCGGTGAGCCACAGCGTGAAGATCGACGGGCAGGAGGCGTCCCTCACTCCGAAGGAGTTCGATCTGCTGGTGTTCCTGGCCACCAACCGGGGCATCGCCCTCTCCCGCGAGAAGATTCTGCAGAAGGTGTGGAACTACGACTACTACGGCGAGGATCGCACCGTGGACACCCACATCAAGATGCTGCGCAGCCATCTGGGCCGCTATCGGGACGCCATCGTCACCGTCTGGGGCATCGGCTACAAATTCGACCCGGAAGCGGTCAAGTAAGGAGCGCCGTTTATGGCAAAAACCAAACCCCATTTTTTCAGCCTGCGCTACCGGCTGATGATGTTTCTGTGCCTGGCCAGCGCCTTTGTGCTGATTCTGGTATGGGTCTTTGTGACCCACTTCATGCAGCCGCTGTACAACCACTACATCTACAAGCATCTTCTGAATCAGGTGAACACGGTGGTGTCCATCATCGAGTCCTCCACCGAGCCCATCAGCACCCGCAGCCTGCCCATTCTGGACGCGCAGGTGAGCAGCAGCTTCGAGGCCTCGCTGCTTTCGGCCATCCAGAGCCGCAAGCTGGACGCCTCCAACACCTGCTTCGATCTGGCGGACTCCACCCTCCAGCATGTGACCGGCTTTGAAAACCTGTATCCCTGCCTTTTGCACGAGGCCTCCTTCACCACCTCCATCAACGGCAAGACCTCGGTGTGGAACGGCAGCGTGGTGGAAAGCCTGCGGGCCACGGTGCTCAGCCAGGGCTTTGTGAAAAAGGAGCTGGTGGTGGACAAGAACGCCTCCACCCGGCAGATGGCGGTGGGCCGCGTGGCCAAAAACGGCGACGAAACCTACTCGGTGATCTTCTGCACCAGCCTGGCCCGCATCGACGAGGCGGGCGTGGTGCTGGGCCAGCTGATGCCCTGGATTTTTTTGTGCCTGATGGCCTTCTCCATTGTGGCGTCCTGGCTGTTCAGCCGCTGGTTCACCAAACCGCTGACCAAGCTCTCCCACGCCACACGGCAGCTGGCGGAGGGCGACTACTCGGTGCGGGTGAACGTGCCCGAAACCGATGAGATCGGCCTGCTGGCGGCGGACTTCAACCACATGGCGGGCGAGGTATCCCGCGCCGCACAGCTGCAGCGGGATCTGCTGGCCAACGTGAGCCACGATCTGCGCACTCCGCTCACCCTGATCAAGGGCTATGCGGAGACGGTGCGTGACCTGACCGGCGACAATCCGGAGAAGCGCACCGCCCAGCTGGACGTGATTGTGGACGAGACCGACCGGCTGAGCGGGCTGGTGAACAGCGTGATGGAGCTTTCCAAGATGAGCAGCGGCACCGACAAGCCGGAAAAGGTGCGGTTCGACCTTTCCCAGCTGTGCGAAGAGGTGGCCCAGCGGTACGAGGCGGTGTGCGCCCAGAACGGCTACACCCTGAAGCTGGAGCTGCCGGATCCGGAAACCGACTGCACCATCTCGGCGGGCCCGGCCATGATGGAGCGGGTGCTGCACAATCTGCTGGGCAACGCCATGCACCACATCGGGCCGGACAACATCTTCATCCTGCGGGTGAACGCCCCGGAAAAGGGCACCGTGCGGGTGGAGGTGGCCGACCACGGCGCGGGCATCGCCAAGGAGGATCTGCCCTATATCTTCGACCGCTACTACCGCAGCCGCAGCGACGCGGGCAAGGTGGGCACCGGTCTGGGGCTTTCCATCACCAAGGCGATTCTGCAAAGCCACGGCTTCCGCTTCGGCGTGAACAGCACGCTGGGCGAGGGCTCCTGCTTCTGGTTCGAGGCAAAGGATCAGGGCTGACGGCCCCTTCCCTGTTTTTCCTGACCCACTGACGCAAAATGCCCCCCGCGCCCGGGGTTTCCGGGTACGGGGGGCATTTTTCTGTTCATCCGGCAAGGGTGCCGTTTTTCTGCATCAGCGCGGCCAGCTGGGGGATCAGCTCCTCCGGGGTGGGGCGCTCGCCCCGGAAGGTCATGCCCGCCCACACCGAGCCGGGCATTCCGCCGTTCTGTTCCCATGCCCGGTCAATGGCCCGCTGCATCTCCTGCCTTACATGCTCCGGGGTGGTGCCGTTGCGCCGTGCGATCTCTTTCAGCATTTTCTGAAAATTTGCCATCGTTTCTTCCTCCGCTTTTTTCAATTTCGACCGGTTCTCTGGAATAAGTATATATTTTTCAGACATCAGAATTTCGATTACCCTGTCGACGAAAGGAAAAAAACAACGCACTCACCGCATTCAGCACCCTCTGCTTTTCCTCCCGCGGCAGGGTATCAATGGCATCCGAAAGCTCACAGGCCACCCCGCTGGCCGCCCGATCCACCACATCCACCAGCAGGCTGTCCGCCGAGACCTGCAGCACATTGGCAATGGCCACAAAGGTGTCCATCCTGGGAATTTTCGTTCCCCGCTCGATCACGCTCACATGGGTGGGGCTGATATCCACAAGGGCGGCAAGCTCTTCCTGCGTCAGATGCTTTCGTTCTCTCGCGGCCCGGATCCGCTGGCCCACTGCCTTTGCGTCCACGCTTTGCCCCCTCCTTCAGAACGGAATTTTGTTCTAAAGATAGTATAAATTGACAGCCTGCCCGCATACAGAAGCCAAAGAACGAACGCTCGTTCCAAAGAGCAACAAAACGGATAAAATCCCCTTTTCCCAACAAAAAAGCACCCGTTCCGGAGCATTTCCGGAACGGGTGCTTTGCATTTGTTTACTTGTTCTTGTCGAACAGATCCTTCAGGTTCTTGAAGAAGCCCTTGCGCTGCTCGTAGTTTTCGTCCCTGAGGGTCTCCTCAAAGGCTTTCAGCGCCTCGCGCTGGGCCTTGTTCAGCTTTTTGGGAATCTCCACGTTCACCTTCACATACTGGTCGCCACGGCCGCGGCCGCCCAGATACTGGATGCCCTTGCCGCGCAGCCGGAAGGTGGTGCCGCTCTGGGTGCCTTCGGGCACGGTGTATTCCACCTTGCCGTCCACGGTGGGAACCACCACGGAGGCGCCCAGCACCGCCTGACTGAAGGTGATGGGCACGTTGACCCATACGTCGTAGCCGTCCCGCTCGAACATGGGGTCGGGCCGCACGGTCACGATCACGATCACGTCACCGGCGGGGCCGCCGTTCACACCGGCGTCGCCCTGGCCGCGCAGCGCGATGCTCTGGTCGTCGTTGATGCCGGCCGGGATCTTGACCTCCAGCGTCTTTTTCGCGCCCACCTTGCCGGTGCCGTGGCAGTGGCCGCAGGGGGTGCTCACGATCTTGCCCTTGCCGCCGCAGCGGGAGCAGGGCTGGCGCTGCTGCATGACCATACCGCCCATGCGGATGTTCCGGTTCACATAGCCGGTGCCGTGGCAGTCCGGGCAGGTCTCGGGGCTGGTGCCCTTGGCCGCGCCGCTGCCGCCGCATTCGGGGCAGGTATCCTGCTTGTTGATGGTGATGGTCTTGGTGCAGCCGTGCACGGCCTCCATGAAGCTGAGCACCAGGCTCACCCGCACATCCGCGCCCTTGCGGGGGGCGTTGGGGTTGGCCCGGGCGCCGCCGAAGCCGCCGCCAAAGCCGCCGCCGAAGATATCACCGAAGATGTCGCCCAGATCCACGCCGCCGAAGCCGCCGCCAAAGCCGCCGAAGCCGCCACCAAAGCCGCCCGCGCCGCCGGCGCCTGCGCCGTAGCTGGGATCCACGCCCGCAAAGCCGAACTGGTCGTACCGGGCGCGCTTTTCCTTGTCGCCCAGAACCTCGTAGGCCTCGTTCACTTCCTTGAACCTGGCCTCGGCCTCCTTGTCGCCCGGGTTCAGGTCCGGGTGATACTTTTTGGCCTGCTTGCGGTACGCTTTTTTCAATTCATCGTCGCTGGCGTTCTTCGCAACGCCAAGGACCTCGTAATAATCGCGTTTGTCTGCCATAAATTTCTCACCTAAAAGCCCGCCGGGCGGGCCCCTCATGTAAAATCACCGGGGCGATACGCCGTATGAGGCGTTCGCCGTGAATGGTGTGGTGTTGCCTGAATCGCACAACCAGAAATTGCCGCCCCAGCCTGGGCCGGGGCGGCTGAGAGTATTATTTTATACCTCTTTGAAGTCCGCGTCAACCACGCCGTCGTCGGGCTTGCCGCCGTTGGCAGCGCCCGCGTCCGCACCGGGCTGTGCGCCCTGAGCAGCCTGCGCGTTCTTGTACAGCTCCTCGCTGATGGCGTAGAAGGCCTTCTGCACAGCCTCCTGCTTTGCCTTGATGGCCTCGATGTCGGTGCCCTTCAGAGCTTCCTTCAGCTCAGCCAGCTTGCTTTCCACTTCGGCCTTCTTGGAGGCGTCCACCTTGTCGCCCAGCTCGTTCAGGGTCTTTTCGGTCTGGAACACCAGCTGATCGGCGCCGTTGCGGGTGTCGATCTCCTCGCGCTTCTTCTTGTCCTCGGCGGCAAACTGCTCGGCCTCACGAACGGCCTTGTCGATGTCGTCCTTGCTCATGTTGGTGGAAGCGGTGATGGTGATGCTCTGCTCCTTGCCGCTGCCCAGATCCTTGGCGCTTACATGCACGATGCCGTTGGCGTCGATGTCGAAGGTAACCTCGATCTGAGGCACGCCACGGGGAGCGGCGGGGATGCCGTCCAGCTTGAACATGCCCAGGCTCTTGTTGTCGGCAGCCATCTCACGCTCGCCCTGCAGCACGTTGACTTCAACGCTGGGCTGGTTGTCGGCGGCGGTGGAGAAGATCTGGCTCTTCTTGGTGGGGATGGTGGTGTTGCGCTCGATGATCTTGGTGCAGACGCCGCCCAGGGTCTCGATGCCCAGGCTCAGAGGAGTAACGTCCAGCAGCAGGATGCCGCCGACCTCCTTGTTCAGCACGCCGCCCTGAATGGCAGCGCCGATGGCAACGCACTCGTCGGGGTTGATGCCCTTGAAGGGCTCGCAGCCCATCTCCTTCTTAACGGCTTCCTGCACGGCGGGGATACGGGTGGAACCGCCCACCAGCAGAACCTTGCCCAGATCGCTGGGGCGCAGGCCGGCGTCCTGCAGAGCCTTGCGTACGGGAACCATGGTGCGCTCCACCAGATCGGCGGTCATCTTGTCGAACTGGGCGCGGGTCAGGGTCATATCCAGATGCTTGGGGCCGGTAGCGTCGGCGGTGATGAAGGGCAGGTTGATGGCGGTGCTGGGCACGCCGGACAGCTCGATCTTGGCCTTCTCGGCGGCTTCCTTCAGGCGCTGAGCAGCCATCTTGTCGCCCCGCAGGTCGATGCCGTTCTCCTTCTGGAACTCGTCGGCCATCCAGTCGATGATGCGCTGGTCGAAGTCGTCGCCGCCCAGGTGGGTATCACCGTTGGTGGCCAGAACCTCGGTCACGCCGTCGCCCATCTCGATGATGGACACATCGAAGGTGCCGCCGCCCAGGTCGTAAACCATGATCTTCTGGTCGTTGTCCTTGTCGGCGCCGTAAGCCAGAGCCGCAGCGGTGGGCTCGTTGATGATACGGCGCACGTTCAGGCCGGCGATGGTGCCGGCGTCCTTGGTGGCCTGACGCTGGCTGTCATTAAAGTAAGCGGGCACGGTGATCACGGCCTCGGAAACGGTCTCGCCCAGGTAGGCCTCGGCGTCCGCCTTCAGCTTGGCCAGAATCATGGCGCTGATCTGCTGGGGGTTGTAGTCCTTGCCGTCGATGGAAACCTTGTAGTCGGTGCCCATGTGACGCTTGATGGAGCTCACGGTGCGCTCGGGGTTGGTGATGGCCTGGCGCTTGGCCACCTGGCCGACCAGACGCTCGCCGGTCTTGGTGAAGCCCACCACACTGGGGGTGGTGCGGGCGCCCTCGGCGTTGGCGATCACAACGGGCTCGCCGCCCTCGATAACGGATACACAGCTGTTGGTAGTACCCAGGTCAATACCAATAATCTTGCTCATAATCTATTCCTCTCCTTCTCGAATCGTATCAGAATGAAGTTGATTGTTTTTATCAAAAAGCCGGTTGGCTTTTCTGCTTATTCAGCCACCACAACGGTAGCATGGCGGACGACCTTGTCGCCCAGTTTATAGCCCTTCTGGAACACCTGCACCACGGTGCCGCTCTCCTGCCCTTCGGCAGCGGGCTGCTGCATCACGGCGCTGTGCACCTCCGGGTCAAAGGGAAGGCCCAGTGCGGGGATCTCCTCCACCTTGAGCACCTTGAAGGCAGCGGCCGCTTTGTCCAGCGTCATCATCACGCCTTTTTTGTAGTTCTCGTCGGTGGTGGGGGCGTTGGCCGCCATGTCCAGCGTATCCAGAATGGCCAGAATCTGGCTCACCGCGAAGCCCACGCCGTTGTTGAAGGCGGCGTCCTGCTCGCGGGCGGACCGCTTGCGGAAGTTTTCGTACTCGGCGGCGGTGCGCAGCAGCTGATCCTTGGCGGCGCTCAGCGCGGCCTCGGCGGCAGCGGCTGCTGCCTTTGCGGCCTCCAGCTCGGCGGCCAGATCCTTTTTCTTTTCCTTGCCGTGCTTTTTCGGCTCCTGCCCGGCGTTTTCTTCCGGGGCGCCGGTTTCAGCGGCTTTGGTTTCCTCCGCGGGCTGCTCTTCGGGCTGCTGCGCGGGGTTTTTCATCTCTTCGCTCATGTATTGTCCTCCTGCGCCTTGCCGGCCATACATTCGCCGAGCTTCAAGGCATAATATTCCAGAATGGGGATCAGCTGTTCAAAGGGCATCCGTACCGGGCCCAGCAGCGCGATGGCTCCCGTGAGCCCGCCGCCTGCCAGATACCGCTTGCCCATCACACAGAGGCCGGGCATGGGGTTTTCCATGTCCTCCCCCAGCAGCAC
This sequence comes from Allofournierella massiliensis, assembly GCF_004345265.1. Classification (GTDB taxonomy): domain Bacteria; phylum Bacillota; class Clostridia; order Oscillospirales; family Ruminococcaceae; genus Allofournierella; species Allofournierella massiliensis. Next base: position 131,374 of record NZ_SLUM01000003.1, on the reverse strand, counting down.
CGAGGTGCGGCCGGTGGGCGGGGTGATGAACCGGCCCGCCTTTTCCTGATCGGCGAACAGCTCCAGCACACCGGGCAAACAGCCCTCCAGCTGGGGCCAGCGCAGCAGATACTGCTGGCCCTCCAGATAGGTGCGGGCCTTGGCGGCCTCACACAGCAGCGCTGCGGCGGCCTGCACCACCGGATACAGCGCCGGGCCCTTTTCGCCCATGCTGGCGGTCACAGCCGCCAGCCGCTGGGCGCTCAGATCCGCCGGGGCCACAAAGGCCAGCCCCCGGTTCAGGGCCATGGCAACCAGCTGGGCGTCCTGCCGGGAAAAACCGGTTTCCAGCCGGGCCACCCGGGTGCGTACCCCGCCAGCACTGGTCACGCCCAGCACCGCGGCGGAATACCGGCCCACCTGCACCACCTCGAAATGGGCGATGCGCAGATCGTCCGACCGAGGGGTGGTGGCGGCCACCGTGTAACCGGTCTGCTCCGTCAGCGCCTTGGCCGCGCCCTCCGCCAGCTTATCCGGCTCGTAGTCCAGCCGGGCGAACACCTGGTCGATCTGGGCCTTCTGGCGGGCGCTCAGCCCCGCCTTGGGCTGCATCAGATGATCCAGATAATACCGGTAGCCCTTGGCGCTGGGCACCCGGCCCGCGCTGGTGTGGGGCTGCTCCAGCAGGCCCAGCTTGGTGAGGGCGGCCATCTCGTTGCGCAGCGTTGCGCTGGAGACCGCCATGTCCAGATACTGGCTCAAAAGACCCGAGCCTACCGGTTCGCCGCCCTGGGTATACAGGGCAACAATCGCTTCCAGCACGCGCTGCTTTCGATCATCCATCGGCACAGGTCCTCACCTCTTTTTGCTCTTTTTTAGCACTCTATGTTCCCGAGTGCTAAGTCTATTTTACTCCATTTTATACGGCTGTCAAGGGGGTGCGCAAAAATTTTAAAAGTTTCATGCTTTGTTCACAATCTGCCATAATTCCCCTGCTTGGGCAGGGCAAAACAAAGGCTCCCGCCGCCCCGCAGGGGCGTGGGAGCCGAAAAACTGGCGCTTCAGGCCTCCACCTGCTTTGCCAGAAAGGCCGCCGCAATCTGCAATGCGGCCTGCTCCGGCTCGCCGGGGCGGGCGCTCTTGTCGGCCGAGAGCAGCAGCACCGCGCCGGCCACATCGCCCCCGGCCAGCAGCGGGCAGGCGGCAAGAATGTGCCGGTCGGCCCCCTCGCAGGGGAACACGCACTCCTCGGCTTTGCCGCTGTGCCAGAAGGGCTTGCGCCGGTCCATGATGCGCTCCAGCGGGATGCTCACGCCCCGCTCCTGATACTCCCGCTTTGCTGCGCCGGCGGCGGCGATGATGCTGTCCCGGTCACAGACCAGCGCGGTCAGGCCCAGTATTTTGTGCAGGGCCTCGGCGTACTGGGCGGCAAAGCCCGCCAGCTCGCCCATGGGGGAATACTTTTTAAAGATGACCTCCCCGGCGCCGGTGGTGAAGATCTCCAGCGGGTCGCCCTCCCGGATGCGCTGGGTGCGGCGGATCTCCTTGGGGATCACCACCCGGCCAAGATCGTCGATGCGTCTCACGATTCCTGTTGCTTTCATGGCAGACTCCTTTTTGGATTGGTATTGTAATTCGTAGTATCTGCCAGAATTTCCAGTTTATGCACCCGCAAGCGAAAAAAGCCTCCGGGCGGCGAACTGCCGCCCGGGGGCTCTGCTCAAAACGTTATTTATTCCGCGCCTACCATGCCGTTCCACAGCCGGTAGTACACGCCCTGCTTTGCCAGCAGCTGTTCGTGGGTGCCCTCTTCCTCGATGCCCTCGGCCCCCAGCACCAGAATGCGGTCCGCATGCTGGATGGTGGTCAGCCGGTGGGCGATGGTCAGGGTGGTGCGGCCCCTGGCCAGCTTCTCCAGGCTCTTGCCCACCAGCACCTCGCTCTCGTTGTCCAGCGCGCTGGTGGCCTCGTCCAGAATCAGGATGGGCGGGTTCTTCAAAAATACCCGGGCAATGGAGATGCGCTGCTTCTGCCCGCCGGACAGCTTCACGCCCCGCTCGCCCACATAGGTATCGTAGCCGTTTTTCAGCTGGGTGATGAACTCATGGGCGCCCGCCAGCTTTGCGGCGGCGATCACCTCTTCCCGGCTGGCGCCCACCTTGCCGTAGGCAATGTTCTCGTACACGGTGCCGCTGAACAGATACACATCCTGCTGCACCACGCCGATGGCCCCGCGCAGGCTCTTCAGGGTCACGCTGCGCACGTCCTGATCGTCGATCAGGATGCGGCCGCTGGTCACATCGTAGAACCGGGGAATCAGGTTGCACAGGGTGGTCTTGCCGCCGCCGGAGGGGCCCACCAGCGCCACCTTTTCGCCTGGCCGGATGGACAGGTTCACATTCCGCAGCACCTGATTGTGGTCGTCCGGGTATTCAAAGCTCACATCCTCCAGCCGGATGGCGCCCTCGGTCACCGTCAGGGGTCTGGCGTCCGGTTCATCGAAGATTTCCACGTCCGCGTCCATGATCTCGCAGAAGCGCTCGATGCCGGTCATGCCCCGCTGGAACTGCTCGGCAAATTCCACAATGCGGCGGATGGTGGCGATGAGGGTGGTCACATACAGCATATAGGCCACCATGTCGCCCGGATCGATCTTGCCGTATACCAGAAACAGGCCGCCGGCCACGATCACCACCAGATACATCAGACCGTCGAACAGGCGGGTGCTGGTCTGGAAGGCGGCCATGTAGCGGTAGCTCTGCTTCTTGATGGCCTGAAAGGCGGCGTTGTCCTTCTCAAATTTTTCCTTCTCCACTTCCTCGTTGGCGAAGGCCTTCACCACCCGCTCGCCCAGCAGGCTGTCCTCAATGCGGGCGTTCAGCTCACCGATCTGCACCCGCTGGCGGCGGAAGGCCGCCCGCACCTTCAGGTTGATGAAGGTGGACACCACCCCCATCAGGGGCACGCAGGCAAAGAGGATCAGGGTCAACGCCACGCTGGACTGGCACAGAATCACGAAGGAGGCGGTGATCTTGATGGCCGCGATGAAGAATTCCTCGGGGCAGTGGTGGGCGAACTCGGTCACATCGAACAGGTCGTTGGTGATGCGGCCCATGATCTGGCCCACCTTGGTGTTGGAATAATAGGTATGGCCCAGCTTCTGCAGATGGGCAAAGGCATCCCGGCGCATGTCGGTTTCCACATACACGCCCATCACATGGCCCATGTCCGCCATGTAATAGTTGGCCGCGCCGTCGATGAGCCGCAGCACCAGATACACGGCGCCCAGCTGCAGCACCACCTGAGCGGTGAGCGCCGCCAGATCGGTGGTGGCGGTGTTGGTCAGGTAGCGCATGATCAGCGGCAGCACCATGTCGCACAGAGTGGTAAGGGCCGCGCAGAACAGATCCAGCAAAAGGATATGCCGGTACTTGCGCAGGTAGGGCCAGAAGCGCCGCATCAGGCCCTGCTTTTTGGCTTGGGTGTTCATAAGTTATTCTGTCCTCGTCTTTGTTGGATTTTGGGGAATTACACATAAAAGCGAAGAGGTCAGGTGACCTCTTCGCTTTTTGATCAGGTTCAGCCCTCCACGGAAGCGGTGCTGGCGTTCTCTTCCGGAGCGGGCGCCGCGTTGGCAGGGGTGGAATTGTCCGGCACGGTCACCGCAGGTTCACTGGCCGGAGCTTCCGTTGCAGGGGGCTCGGTAGGTACAGGTTCCGGTGTGGGCGCCGGGGTAGGTGCTGCCGTAGGCGCAGCGGTTGGAGCAGCCGTAGGTACAGCCGTAGGTACCGCAGTGGGCATAGCTGTGGGAACTGCTGTAGGAACTGCAGAAGGAGCCGTGGTCGGCGCGGCGGTGGGAGCCTGGGTAGGCTTCGGGCTGGGCGAAGCAGTGGGCTCCGGGGTTGCGGTGGGCTCCGCCTCCACCTGCTCGAAGTAGGCGGTGAGGATTACGCCGTTGGCGTCCGCGTTGGAGGGCACGGTAAAGGTCAGGCTCTCGCCGCTGCCGCCGGTGCTGCCGATGGTGGCAGCCCAGCCCGCGAACACCCAGCCCTCATCGGGCACGGCGGTCACGGTGCTGCAGGTGCCGCCCTTGGCCACCATCTGGCTGGTGGCGCCGCTCAGGTGGCCGCCCTCGCTGCACACGAATTCCACGGGCACCTTGGTGGTGGCCTGGCCGTTCTCGCCCCGCACCGCGATGGGATCGCTGGTGATCAGGTTCGGGGTAACGCCCTGCACCTGGGGCACCTTGTTCAGGGGCTTGGGACGGGTATCCTCGGTGATGTAGGCGTGGGTCTTGATGTAGTCGAACAGGGCGCGCACGCCGTTCTGGCTCAGGTGCACACCGTCGCTCAGGGTGTAATCGGTCCTGGCCCAGCCGGTTTCCGGATCCTCCAGAGCCTGGCTGCTGTCCAGATACTTATACCCTTCCTCCTCGCACATCTTCACGATGGCGCTGTTCAACGCATCCACCTGCTTCATGCTCAGCGCGGTGTTGCTGCGCTGCTTGTCCAGCGGGGGGATGGCGTTGACGATGATGTCCGCATAGGGGTAGGCTTCGTGGATGGCGGCCAGACCTTCCTTGTACTCCTCAATGAAGGTGTCCACATCCATGGTCAGGTTGTTGGTGCCGAAGCCGATGATCACCCGGCGGGGCTGCATGATCTTGACCGCCTCGGGCATGGTCACCGCAGAGGAGCGGCCCACGAAGTTTTCGCACTTCAGGCTGCTGATCTGCTGCACGCCCATGCTCACAACGCCGATGTTGTTGTCGATGGTGGTGAAGGGCTCGTCGCTGCCCTCCGGGCCATAGACCATGTAGCGCACGGTGTTGGAGTCGCCCAGAAAAAGGGTCTCGCCCAGATATTCCTGGCCGGCGTCCTCGGTTTCGGGCAGCACGGTGCCCTTGTAGGCGTCCACGTCCACCTTGTCGGCGGTGGCGTCGTAGGAAGCGTCGCTGGCCGGCTCGGACCAGCTGGTGCTGCCGGATTCGGCGGGCTTGCCGCCCAGCACGGTAAACCATACCACAATGGCCGCGATGGCCACGATAATCAAACCGCAGACCGCCGCAAGAATGGGCAGTGCCGCCGGTTTTTGAAGCAGCGCCCGCAGCTTTTTCTGCCAGGGCGCCTGTTTACGATTGGATGCCACGATTCGTTCACCTTTCTTTTTTCAGTCGGGAAAATTACTCGTACCAAGCTATTTTACACTATTTTCCCCCGGGGCGCAAACAATCCGTGAAAAAAACGCCAATCCGCGTAAATTTTTCACCTTTTTTGCCCACATTTCGGCCCGCTTGCCCCATTTGAGGCCAAAAAAGCGGAAAAGCCACCGGCTTTCCCGCATTTTTCTGTATTTTTATACCAGCAGCTCCAGCCGGCCGGGCTCCACCCGGATGTCCGCCTCGCGCACCTGGGGGCTGGCTTCGCCGTCCAGCGTCCAGCCGGTGGGTTCGTCGAACACCGCCCGCACCCGCCGCGCCTGCAGCAGATACAAAAGCTCCCCGTCCGGCTTCTGGCTCATCAGGCACGTCACCAGCCGCCGGGCCTGGGGCAGGGTCTGGGGCTTGCGCAGGATCATCACCTCGAACAGGCCGTCGTCCAGCTGCACCGCGTTCTGCTCCGGCACCGCCATGCCCCCGATGTAGCGGGAGTTGCTCACCGAGCAGTACCAGAATTCCCCCTCCAGCGTCCGGTCGTCCACCTGAATGGTGGCCCGCCAGCCCTGGGAAAGATCCAGCCGCAGCACCCCCTCCAGCACGTAGGCAAAGTGGCCCAGCAGGTTTTTGGTGGCCTGCGGCGTCTGGTACGACACCGCCGTGAACATGCCGAAGGCGGCCACATAGCAGAAGTGCCGCTCATTGAACCGGCCCAGATCCAGCGGCCGGGGTGCCATTGCTCCAATGGCGGCGCAGTTTTCCTCCAGCGGGCGGCGAAGCCCGGCCGAGGCGGCAAAGTCGTTGGTGGAGCCAAAGGGCAGATAGCCCACCGGCAGCGGCCGGGGCGCGTTCATCACGTCGTTCACCGTGTAGTGCAGGGTGCCGTCGCCTCCGCAGCAGACCACCGCATCGAACCGGCCGGGGTATGCCGCCAGCAGCTGTGCCGCGCTCCAGCCCTCCATCACCGGGCAGGCGGTGACCATACACCCCGCCCGGGTCAGACCGGTGAGGATGGATTCCAGCTCCTGCGCCACCCGCCGCTTGCCCGCAGCGCCGTTATAAATCAAAAGCACCTGGTGCCGATGTTCCATTGCCGTGCCCTCCGTTCCCCGGCCCGCCGGTACCGGGCCGAATGCAAAGATACCTTTTATTATAGTGGCAGGCGGGCAAAAGTCAAACAGGGGGTGTCGAAACAGCGAAGGCGGGCCGCCGGAACAATCCCGGCGGCCCGCCTTTCGAAAGGGGAACCATTCAATTTTTCAGCCAGTGGCGTGTGCCGGAACCTCTCCGGTGCGGTGAGCCGCCTCAGCACAAAAGCTGTTTGCGGAACAGCCCCGCCCGCTTGAGGGCCGGGCGCAGCGCCCCGGCCAGGATCACAGCCACCAGCACGCCGGCGCCCGCATTGATCAGGCTGCTCAGCAGCTTGGTCACCAGCTGCACCTGCACCGCGCCAAGGGTCTGGCGCTCGATGAAATACATCACAATGAAGCTCTTGCCCAGATACAGCACCACATAGGCCAGCGTACCGGTCACCGCGCCCACAATATCCCACACGCGCTGGGCCGCCGGGCTTTTGCCCGTGCCCCGGCGGGCGATGAGCCCGGCCAGAAAACCGATGAAGAACTTGGTCAGGAAGGTGATCCAGCTCTCGGCAATGTACAGCGGGTTGGTGAAGTCGAACAGCATGCTGCCCATGCCGCTGGCAAGGCCGCCCACCCAGGGCCCGAACAACAGGCCGGTCAATGCGCAGAAGCCGTTGCCCAGATGCACCCGGCTCACATCGCCAATGGGAATCTGCATCCAGCTGGACGCGAACACCAGCGCGCTCATCAGACCGAACACCGCCAGCCGCTGCACGCTCCAAAATTTCTTTTCCATAGGTATGCCTCCCGGCGGGGCCGCGATTTTTGTTTTTTCGGCACCACCGCACATCCGGTTCCGCAGGCTCCGGCGCGCTCCACCCTGCGGAATTGTGCGGGATTGCCTTGACTTTTTTCGCCCCGTTCTCTATGCTCATATTATACCGGATACTGGCCCCATGATAATATCCAGAACAGAACTTTTTTATGGGGTCAGTTTTATCACTTTAACGCGCAAAAAGAAAGGAGCTGCGGAATATGTTTCAGCTTTCCTTTGCGGCCTCGGACCCCGGCGGGCCGCTGTATGACCAGCTGTACCGGGCCATCGTGGCCCAGATCCGCCACGGGGAGCTGGCCCCCGGCGAGCGGCTGCCCGGCAAGCGCAGCCTTGCGGCGGAGCTTTCGGTGAGCGTGAACACGGTGGACACCGCCTACCAGCTGCTGGTGGCGGAGGGCTATCTGGAGGCACGGCCCCGGTCCGGTTTTTTTGTGCAGCACTACACCGGCCCCAAAACCGCTCTGCCCGGCCCCGCGCCCGCGCCCCGGCCCGCCGAGGCGCCGGTGTGGCGGTACGACCTTTCCACCGGCGGCATCGACACCGCCCTCTTCCCCTTCCGCACCTGGGGCCGCATCCAGAAGGAGCTGCTTTATTCCCAGCCCCAGCTGCTGAGCCACGGCCACCCCCAGGGGGACGAAGATCTGCGCAGCGCCATTGCAGATTATCTGCACGCCTATCGTGCGGTGGACTGCGCGCCGGATCAGATCGTGGTGGGCGCCGGTGTGGAATATCTGCTGGGTCTGCTGGCCCGGCTGGTGGAGGGCCCGGCCGCGGTGGAGGACCCGGGCTACGGCCGCACCCGGCGCATTCTGCAAAGCAGCGGCGTGCCCTGCGTGCCGGTTCCGGTGGACCGGCAGGGCCTTGTGGTGGAAAAGCTGGCCGAAACCAATGCCCGGCTGGCCTATGTGACCCCCAGCCACCAGTTCCCCACCGGCGCGGTGATGCCCGCCGGGCGGCGGGCGGCCCTGCTGCAATGGGCGTTGGCCGCCCCGGGGCGGTACATCCTTGAGGACGACTACGACTCGGAGTTCCGGTTTGCCCTGCGCCCGCTGCCCAGCCTGCAGGGCATGGCGGGCAGCGGCGGGCCGGTGGTGTATCTTTCCACCTTCTCCCGCAGCCTTGCCCCCAGCATCCGCATCGCCTTCATGGTGCTGCCCCGGGACCTGCTGGCCCGTTTTGTGGAGCAGTTCGGCTTTTACTCCTCCACCGTGAGCCGGTTTGAGCAGCAGACGCTTCGGGTATTTTTGCAGGAGGGCCACTTCACCCGCCATCTGGCCCGCTGCCGGGGAAAATACCGCACCCGGATGCAGGCCCTCACCGGCGCGCTGGACACCGCCTTCGGGCCGGATCGGCTGCATTTTTCCGGCCAGCACACCGGCCTGCATCTGCTCTTGCAGGTAAAAAACGGCCCGGGCGAAGCGGAGCTTGTCCGCCGTGCCCGGGCTGAGGGAATCCGGATCACCGGTCTTTCGGAATACTGCACCACCGCTTCCTGCCCGCCGAACACGCTGGTGGCCGGCTACGGCGCACTGGCGGACGGCCAGATCGAACCGCTGGCCGCTCTGCTGGCCCGGCTCTGGGCCTGATTTATCCCAGCGCCCCCGCCGGGGCCCCGCTCACCGGGGGCGCAGGGCTGGCGGAAGAAGAAGGACTGCCGACCGGCGACGGGCTTGGCCCTGCCTGTGCCGAAGGGCTGGCGGTGGGGCCCGCCGACGGGCTGGGGCTTGCCCCGGCAGCGCCTGCCGAGGGCCCGGGCGTTGCCAGCGCGGGGCTTTCCGTTTCCTGCTCACGCTGGCAAAACCAGCTCCGGGCAAAGGCGACGCTGTCCTCGGTGAACTCGTAGCGCTCCTCCCCTTCCCACCGGCCGGGCACCACCTGGGCCTCCACCTGGGCCTGCTGGCGGGCCAGAAACTCCAGCGTATCCTGCATGTCGTACAGATCGGTGAGGGTCAGGTTGGAAAGCAGGGTGCTGCTGGCCTTGCGCAGCCCCTCGATCAGGGTGGTGGAAAGGCCGGGCAGCTGCTGGCGCAGAGCCGCGTCCCACACCGCGCCCCGGATGCGCTCCAGCCGGGCGGGCGGCACGCCCTCGCCCTTCAGCTTTGCCAGAAATTCCGAAGCGGACTCCGGCGCAAGGCTCACCACCGGATCCTCCGAAAGGCCCAGCGCCGCCAGTTCCTGAGGCTCCAGCAGGCCGGTCAGGTTCACCCGGGGCGGCTCCATGCCGTTCCAGGCAGTGCCCAGGCTGGCCGGGGTGATGGCCAGATACCGGTCGATCTGAATGTTCAATGTCTGGCTCAGCAGCTCTGCCGCCCGGCCGGGGCCGGCGCTGGAGTAGCTGTCCCGCAGAAGGGTGGGCCCGCCGGGGGCGGATACCACGCTGACCGCGGGCACCGGGCAGATGCGGATCACATTGTTCATTCCGTCCAGCCGCAGCAGCACGAAGCCGGGCTCCTCGGCGGCCACCGCCACGAAGAGGGTGTGGTCGTTTTCCTGTGATGGACTTGCCACCGGCACCCCGCTCTGGGTGATCTGGGCGGGGGCGGCGGTGCTTTGCTGCCACAGGCCGTACAGCACAAAGCCCCCCAGCAGCGGGACGAGAATGGCCAGAGTGAGAAAAAACGAAAGCCAGAAGGCCTTTGGGCCGCTTTGCATGCACATCGCTCCTTTTCATGGATTGCGCATACAGCATGGGCTGTTTGGGCAGAATCTATACCAGAAGGAGGCTTTGCCATGAAAAAACAGCATTCCGTTCCCATCCCCCCGGCGGCGCAGCAGGTGCTGAAGGCCGCCCGCCCCGCGAAGGACGACCCGGAGGGCAGCTACACCGGCATGCCCGCCATCCCCGGCGAGATGCCCCAGCAGGACGCGGACGATCTTTGATTCCCCAAACGCCACAAAAAAGAACCGATGCGGTTGCATCGGTTCTTTTTGCTTGCTTGTTTGGGGGTTGCTGTGCTTATTCCTGATAGAAGGAGCCCATGTAGCGGATGTACTCGTCGGCGGTGTGGTTGGCGCGCCAGTCCTGCACGCTCTTTTTGTTGCGCTCGCCGGAAATGACCGAGAATTCCTTGCCCAGCTTTTCGAAGGCCTCGTCCACCACCTCTTCGGGGGTCTGGGCGATCTTCATCACCGCTTCGCCCTGCGGGCCGCCGGGCAGGTTGCTCAGCAGGCTGGGGGTGAGGGTGGTGCCCAGGGTGATGACCTCCACATCCACGTTGGTCTTTTCCACCTCGCAGGCAACAGCCTCGGTCATCTTCAGGATGAAGGCCTTGCCTGCGCCGTACTGGCCGTTCCAGGGCGAGCTGGAGATGCCGGTCATGGAGGACACATTGATCACCGCGCCCCGGTCCTGGGCGGCGAAGATCTTCATGTAATGGTAGAAGCACTTCATGAAGGTGACCACGTTCACATTGATCATCGCCTCATGCTTTTCCCAGGGGGTATCCTGGATCTTGCCGAAGGAATGCAGGCAGGCCACATAGCTCATGAAGCCCATGTCCAGCCCTTCGGTGGCGGCGAAGATGGCGTCGGTGGCGTTGGGGGTGGAAAAATCCGCCTTGACCACCTTGTAGTCCACGCCGTAGGTCTGCTTGATGCTTTCGCCCAGCTCCTTCAGCTTCTCTTCCCGGCGGCCCACCATCACAACGTTCATGCCGCCCTGGGCCAGCTTCTCGCAGAATGCCTTGCCCACGCCCTCGGTGGCACCCAGAACGATGCCCCATTCGCCGTATTTTTCGCGCAGATTCATGTTGAACAATCTCCTTTTTCTTTCTGCCGTTTCCGGGCAGTTTTTTCCACTTTTTGCAGGGGTCCGTTTGCAGTGTAGAGTAATATACCACTTTGACCAATCGAAGTCAAAGTGCAAAACGTAGAATTTCCGGCCGCTTTTTTCTACATACCACACCGCTGTATCACTTTATCTGACTGCGCTTGCTGCACAAAAAAACCGATGCAAAACAGCCGGGGTGACATAAGAAAACAGCGCCGGAAAAGGGCCGCTTTTGCAGGATTGCAGCGTCAAAGCCCCTTGACAACCACCAAGGGTGCCTGCGGGTCTTTTCCTTGCACTCCCATCAAAATCGGCCCTTTTCCGGTGCTGTGCAGTTCTGCCCCAGGATTTTGGATGCAGAAAGTGCGAAAAGGGGCGGCGCAAGCCTTGGTGGCTTGCCCGCCCCTTTGAACATTTTGTGCGCCAAAATCCTAAGGCAGAACCGTCGTTTTCTTATGCCACACCGGCTAACGCATCGGTTCTTTTTTCTTGCTTTTGGGCTTGTGCTTACTTCAGCACGGCGGCGGCGAAGTCGCGGCCATACTGACGGGCCTCGGCCAGCTGGGCGTCGCTGGGCTTGAAGCGGATCTTCAGGCCGGGCAGAGGCTGACCCAGCTTCAGGGCCTCCATGCGGGCGGTCAGGTTGGGAACCGCCTCGCCGCTCCAGCCGTAGCTGCCGAAGGCAGCGGCGGGCAGGCCGCGGTGGATGATGGGGTTCAGGCCCACCAGCATCTCGTAGATGGGGGGCAGAGCGTCGCCCACCAGAGTGGGGCTGCCCAGCAGGAAGCCGTCGGAGGACTGCAGCGCAGCCTTGGCAGCGGCGTTGTCGTCGGTGACCAGATCAAACATCTGGATGTGCTGCACGCCGCCATCCTTCAGGCCCTCGGCGATGGTCTCGGCCAGCTGCTTGGTGTAGCCGTAGGCGGAAACGTAGGCGATGACCACGTTCCGATCCTCGGGAGCCTTCTTCACGGGGGTGGCCCACTTGCGGTACAGATCGAAGTAGTGCTGGATGTTGGTGCGCAGCACGGGGCCGTGGCCGTTGCCGATGAACTCGATGTCCAGATCCTTGATCCGGTTCAGAGCCTTCAGCACGAAGGGCTTGAAGGGGCCCATGATGTTGTCGAAGTAGTACTTGTAGGCAGCCTCGAAGTCGCCCTCGATCAGGTCGTTGAATACCCGGTCGTCGGCGTAGTGGCAGCCGAAGGAGTCCACGGTAAACAGAGCCTTGGCCTCGGGGATGTAGGTGTACATGCTGTCCGGCCAGTGCAGGAAGGGCACGCTCAGGAATTCCAGGTGCATGCCGCCCAGGTCGATCTGATCCTTCTCGGTCACGGCCTGGCTCTTGAAGGGATGGTTCACGATCTCCTTCAGGAAGGTCAGGGCGGTGGCGCTGCCCACAACGGTGGCGTTGGGAGCCAGAGCCAGCAGCTTCTCCACGCCGCCGGCATGGTCGGGCTCGGTGTGGCCAACCACGATGTAATCGATGGTGGCGGGATCGCAGACCTCTTTCAGGTTCTCCAGATACTGGTCGAAGAACTTGGCCTTCACGGTCTCGAACACGGCGGTCTTTTCGGTGCCCTTCACCACATAGGCGTTGTAGCTGGTGCCGTACTCGCTGTACATCACGATGTCAAACACGCGCAGATCCGGGTCCTGTACGCCGACCCACCAGATGTTTTCCTTAGCCTGTAATGCTCCCATTGTTCTGTCTCTCCTTTATCGGGCGGGCTGGCCGCCTTGTTGATATGATTTGCCGTGCGCGCCGCGGCCAACGGCCGCTTTGCACTCCTTCTTTTAAAATACACCTTATTATACGGCGAATAAAAGCACCTCTTTGTTGCAGCGGCAACAAAATGATGCTTTTTTGTCAATCCTGCCGGTCGTAGAGCAAAAAGCGGAACCCGATGGGGGTTTCCAGCCGCTCCAGCCGGGCCAGACGGGCGCTGCCCTCGGCCGGGGTTTTCCAGTAATAGGGGGTCATGGCGAACAGATCGCCGATGGCCTGCCCCTCCACGGTAATCCGGTCCTCCGCCCGGGTCTCCCCGGCGGGGGAAAAGCCCGGATAGTCCACCTGCTGGCAGGGATTCTCGTAGGGCTCGTCGTACAATACGTCCTTCAGGCCCATCAGATGCTCCGCCGTGGGCACCGCGTAGATCAGCCGGCCGCCGGGGGCCAGGCAGCGGCGGAACTCCTCCCCCGCAAAGGGGGAAAAGATGTTCAGCACCACATCCGCCCAGCCGCTTTCCACCGGGGCGGCAAAGCTGCTGGCCACCGCGAAGGCCGCATTCGGCAGCTTCCGTTTGGCTGCCAGCCGCACCGCCGCCTTGCTGATGTCGAACCCGGCCAGCCGGAAGGGCAGGCCCTGCCGCTCCAGCTCGGCGCAGATGGCTCCGTCGTAGTAGCCCTCGCCGCAGCCCGCATCCAGAATGTGCAACACGCCGCCCTTTTTGCGGGCCAGCTCCGCGCACAGGCGGGCCAGCTCGGCAGCGAAGGGTGCGTAGCCGCCCCCGTTTAAAAAGCGGTTGCGGGCGGCCACCATCTCCTTGCTGTCGCCGGGGATTTTGCTGTGCATCCGGCTGACAAGCAGCAGGTTCACATACCCCTCTTTGGCCCGGTCGAAGCTGTGGCCGGCCGGGCAGCGCACCGCGCCGCCCGCATCGGTCAGCCTTCCGCCGCACACCGGGCAGACAAAGCCGCTCATTCCTCCGCCTCGCCCTCGATGGGCTCGGAGAAGCCGCCGTGGCTCTTCATGTACTCCTCAAAGCTGGCGAACTTCTGGGCCGGGGGCTTGCGGGAGATCAGCAGCAGGCCCGGATCCTCGTCCTTTGCCGGGGCCGCCTGCCGGGGCTGCTTTTCCGCCCGGGCAGATTTCTGCTGCTGGCTGCGGCCGGAAGTCCGCTGGGTCTGCCTGCTGTGCTCGGGGCGGGCGGCGCTTCGCTGCTGGCCGCGGCCGCTCTGGGCCTTTTCCCGGCTGGAGGAAGCCTGCTTTGCAGGCTGTTTTTGCGCCTTTTCCGCCGGGCGTTCATTCCGTTCGGGGCGTTCCGGGCGTTCGCCACGCTCCTCCCGCTTTGCGTTTTCCTGCGCTGCCGCTTCCGCAGCCTTACCGGCCGCGCGCCGACGGCGGCGGCGGCGCTTTGCGCTGGCCGAAAGGGGCTGGCCAGCCTGGGTGTTCTTTTCTTCCACGATGGTAACCTCCAACTGTTGGTTTGCAGGCTCGTTCGGGGCCTGTTTCGCTGTTTCCTTCCGTTTGGGCTGCTCGGGCTTTGCCTTCTCCCGCTCCGGGCGCGGTGCGGGCCGGGCCGGTGCGGCGGTTTCCGCCCGCTCGCCCAGCTCCGGCAGCTCCAGCATCGGAATCTTTTTCCGGTTCAGCTTTTCGATGCCCGCCAGATATTCCTTTTCCTCCGGGCTGCAGAAGCTGATGGCCACGCCCTCGGCCCCGGCCCGGCCGGTGCGGCCGATGCGGTGCACATAGGTTTCCGGCACCTCGGGCAGGTCAAAGTTGAACACATGGGAAAGCTCGCTGATGTCGATGCCGCGGGCGGCGATGTCGGTGGCCACCAGCGCACGGATCTTGCCCGCCTTGAAGCTGTCCAGCGCGGCCACACGGGCGCTCTGGCTCTTGTTGCCGTGGATGGCCGCCGCGCCGATGCCCTGTTTGTTCAAAAAGGTGGCGATGGCGTTGGCCCCGTGCTTGGTGCGGCTGAACACCAGCGCGCTGGTCACCGCCGGGTCGGCCAGCAGCTTTGCCAGCAGCCGCTTTTTGTCCGGCTTGTTCACAAAGTAAAGGCCCTGCTCAATCCGCTCCACGGTGCTGCTCACCGGGTCCACCTTCACGGTGACCGGCTTTTTCAGAATGCTGTTTGCCAGCTGCTCAATCTCTTTGGGCATGGTGGCGCTGAACAGCAGGTTCTGGCGCTGGGCAGGCAGGTGACGGATCACCTTTTTCACGTCGTTCACAAAGCCCATGTCCAGCATCCGGTCGGCCTCGTCCAGCACAAAGATCTCCAGCCGGCTCAGATCCACATGGCCCTGACCGATCAGGTCGTTCAGGCGGCCCGGGCAGGCGGTGAGCACGTCCGCGCCGCGGCGCAGCGCGTCCACCTGGGGCTGCTGGCCCACCCCGCCGAACACCACGCAGTGGCTCACGTTCAGGTAGCGGCCGTAGTTTGCAAAGCACTCGTCGATCTGCAGGGCCAGCTCCCGGGTGGGGGTCAGAATCAGCGCCCGCACTCCCTTGTGGGAGGGGTGGCTGGCGGCCAGCCGCTGCAGAATGGGCAGCGCAAAGGCGGCGGTCTTACCGGTGCCGGTCTGGGCGCAGCCCAGCAGGTCATACCCGGCCAGCACCGGCGGAATCGCCTTGGCCTGAATGGGCGAAGGGGTTTTATACCCCTGCTCCTCCACTGCCTTCAGCAGCGGGCGGGTCAGTTTCAGTTCGCTAAAATTCATAGTCCTCCAAATAATCGCTTGTTCAAACGGCAACACCGCGCCCGAAAAAACGGGCGCGGCCCTGCCTGAAACAAGCCGGGGCGCAGGGGCCCGCCGTCAG
Organism: Allofournierella massiliensis; assembly: GCF_004345265.1. Classification (GTDB taxonomy): domain Bacteria; phylum Bacillota; class Clostridia; order Oscillospirales; family Ruminococcaceae; genus Allofournierella; species Allofournierella massiliensis. The sequence continues at coordinate 116,005 of NZ_SLUM01000003.1, read as the reverse complement.
CGGATGTACCTGCACTCCAGCTCGTACCGCTGTTCCCGGGCCTCAAGGGGCGCAAACAGCCCCAGGGGCAGAAAATCGGCCCCCGCAAGGCCCCGGAACAGATCCTCGTTTGTCTCATGCAGCAGCACGCCGGTGTTGCCGTCCGCCGCCAGCTCCCGCAGCTCGGCCTCATCGGCCAGCCGGTCGGCAAAGCAGGCGGGGTTCGCCCGCAGATACTCCTGCAAAAAGGCTTCCAGCACGGCAGCCGCCAGCGGCCAGCGGCCCCCGACAGGCCACACCGCCCGCTGCCAGGCACCGTACACAAAGTCCAGCCGCCCGGAGCAGCCGGGAACCGGGCTCTCCTCCAGCCGCACGCTTTGACCGGCGCACCAGCTGCGGAAGGCCGCCAGCAGCGGCAGGCCCTGCACCCCCATCACCAGCCGGTGGGCGGGGGCAAGGCGCAGACCGGCACTCCGGATGCTGCACACCTCGGCCAGACAGAAGCGGGCCGGATGCGTTTCCCGCTCCGCTTCGCTCAGCTCCTCCCGCATCATCATCCAGTATGCCCGGGCGGCGGCCAGATCCTCTTCCCCGCTCACCGGGGCAAGCAGCGCCGCGCCCGCAGGCCCTTGTGCCGGGTCAAACAACGCCGCCAGCGCACCCAGCCGGTCGGCAGATTCCACCGCCCAGCCCACGGCACTGCCGCCGCCATAGCACAATGGCCCCTCATAGAGGGGCGCCTGGTTTTGAATTTCTTCCACCGCCGCAAACAGGGCCGCTTCGTCCATGTTTGCCGCCAGCAGAATGTGGCTGCTCTGTAGCGCCGCATCCTCCCAGCGTTCCAGCCGGGGCAGCACCTGCCGGGCAGCCAGCGCCGAGGGCGCCCGCACCGGAGTGCGGCTGCCTGCGGCAAAAGCGTAGGCTTCCAGATCCACGCAGCCCACAAGGCCCCGGCGCACCCGGCCGTCCGGCAGGGTGCGCTCCAGATACACAAAGCCGTTCACCGTGCGGGGCAGCAGCTCCCGGGCCCGGCCCATGGCCGCCTTTGCCGCGGCCAGCCGCTCCCGGGTTTCCACCCGCTGAAGCAGCGCGTCCGGCACCAGCAGCTGCATGGCCGCCGGAGCGTTTTCCCGCCGGGCCTCCAGCTCGCGCCAGCTCTCCCGGCTCAAAGCGCCCGCCGAGGGGCAGGCCCACTGTTCCGGCGAAACGCCTTCGCCGGGCACAAGCAGCCGGCCCGGCACAAAGCAGGGCTGGCTCATTGGCCCGCCTCCACCGCGAACACGTCGCCGGTGCGCACGCCCACATAGTCGCAGCCCGCGGCTGCGGCTTTGGCGGCGTCCAGCTGGGTCTGGGTCTCTTCGGTGAGCTCGCCGCCCACCTCGATGGCCAGATTCTCAATGCCCAGCGCGTCGATGGTACCGCCGGTCAGGCGGGTCTCCTGGCCGCTGGCCACGTTCAGCGGGTATTCCACCCAGCAGGTGGCCTTTTCCTGCCATGCGGCCAGGGCGTTTGCCAGGCACTGGGCCTCGGTCACGCCGGCCGTATCGCCATAGCTGGCCTTGTCGCGGCCGGCGGTGGTGGGCAGCTGCACGCCGGTGAGCCAGATCTGCTCAAAGCCCATGGCTTTGGCCTCGTCGATGATGCCGCCGATGTAGTCCACCGCGGCGCTGGAATACGGGTTCAGCCAGGCCTTGCCGCCCTTGTCCTGCGCGGCGTCCAGCCACAGGTAGTCGGTGCCCTGATACTTCACAGCCATTTCCCGGTTGGCGCTGGCGGCCAGTGGATCCTGGAAGGCGCACACACCCGCCACCGGCACGATGCCCTGCTCTTTGAAGGCCGCAGCCACCGCCGCGCCGTCGATCTGGGTGGTGGAAAGGCTGGATGCCGCCGCCGGCAGGGCGCTGGCGTAGTACACGCTGCCGGTGCTGTCCTTCAGGGGCACCACCGCATAGGTCACGCCCTGGCCTGCCAGCTGCTGCGCCACCTGCTCGGCCGCGCCCTCGCCGGTCAGGCTGGCCACGTCCACAAAGGCCCAGCTGCCCCGGGTCATGTCGCCGCCGGTCTGGGGCGCTTCGGTGGGCTGGGGCTCACTGGCGGGCTGGCCTTCCGACTCGCTGGCGCTCTGGGGCACGGAGGCGCTTTCCGGCTGGCTTGTGGGCGGATTGTCGGAATCGCCCCGCACGATGCTGTACCAGGTGCTGGTGCCGAAGTTGATCACCGCAGGGCCTGCCAGCCAGCCCACCGCAAACAGCGCCACCAGAGCCAGAACGCCCCCGGCGATGCGCGATGCGCGCTGCCGGCCGCTGTAAAAGCTGCGCCGGTACCGCTTCACTTTGCCCAGATTTTTCTTTGCCATATCAAATCAAGCCGCCTTTCCGCGTGGGTTTTCCACGGTGTGTCATCCAATGGAGATGCGGTGCCCGGTGAAGCCGTAGATGGCCAGCGCCAGGATACCGATGTAAATCAGGGTAACGGGCAGACCCTTGAAGCTGCCGGGGATCATGTCCTGCCGCATGCGGCGCTGGCCCTCGCTCACCACCACCACGGCGGCGGTGTAGCCCACGCCGCTGCCCAGCGCAAAGCCCATGGTCTGCACCAGATTGAAGCTCTGGGTGGCGGCAATCAGCAGCACGCCCAGCACCGCGGTGTTGAAGGTTGCCATGGGCAGCACCGCCAGCATGCGGCGCGCCTTTTCCTTCCAGATCAGCAGCAGCACGCCCAGCACCACAAAGAAGGCCACCGTGCTGCACAGGATGAACAGGAACGGGCGCACGGCGTTGCGCCAGCTCAGCGGGGTGAGCAGAAGGTCCACCCAGAAGCTCAGGGGCGCCGCCACCAGCTGGATCAGGCAGAGCAGGCCGCCGAAGGTGAGGGTGTCCACGGTGGAATCCTCCACCAGCTTCACCAGGCGGGACACGCCCATCGCCCGGCCGAACACTGCGTTTTCCGCAAACACTGCCGTTACAGCATACAAAAAGAAGGTGCTGCAGGCTTTTATTACTTCCATCATTCGCCTCGTCTCGCCTCCGTATGCACATGTTTTTTGTAGGCCCGAACCAGACCGCGCCAGACCGCGCACACCACGCCCAGCAGGATAAACCCGCCGGCGGGCAGGCTGGCCATGGGCAGCAGGGTGGTATTCAGCCGGGGAATGGGTGCGCCGAACAGGGTGCTTGCGGCCAGAATCTCCCGCAGGCAGCCCATGAGCAGCAGCACCAGCACATAGCCCGCAGTGGTACGCAGGCCCTTGCGCAGGGCGGTCATCACCCGCTCGGGCTGGGGCCGCTCGTACCTCTTGATGATCAGCGGCTCCACCACCAGCATGGGCAGATAAACGCCCAGCTGCAGAATTTCCACATCAAAAATGGCCCGCAGCGCAAAATATACGCCGATGTACAGAATCGAGCTGGTGAAGCAGTACACCAGCGCCCGCAGCTGGCCCCGGCCGGTGCGGCAGATCATGGCCGCAACCACCCGGGTGGGGGTGAGCAGCAGCAGCACCGCCACGCTGAGCATCAGCGCGTTCATGCCGTTGGTGGCAGCCACCACCAGCGGCGCAAGGCCCATGCCCTGCATGATGACCGGGTTGTTCAGGAAAATCCGGTCCCGCCGGGCAATGCGCTCCATGTTTTCCGACAGGTATTTCGCCTTCTTAGAGTTCACGGCGCACAACCCCCTTTCGGTGCAGGATGCGAAGCACGGCCCGGTCCAGCCAGCCGGAGAAGGCGTTCACCGCCAGAATGGCGAAGCACACGCCGGTCTCGTAGTTGCCGTAGTAGCGGAACATCATGGCCATAAAGCCGGTGAGCGCACCATACAGGATGCGGGAGATCCGGTTGGTGGGGCAGATCACCGGGTCTGCCATCAGAAAGACCGCCGCAAACAGCAGGCCGCCGCTGCACAGCTCGTATTTCATCACCGCCAGCCGGTCGGCCACATAGGTCCAGGGCATGCTGAAGGCGGGAATTTCGCCCAAGCGGGGGGCCACAAAGGCCACCAGCGCGCACATGCCCAGAAAACTGAACATCACGCTCAGGTGCAGGCTGCGCCGGTTTGCCAGAAACAGCGCGCAGGCCATGATCACCAGCAGCGCGGTCACGCCCATGGGGCCCGCGTAGTTGCCCAGAAACAGGGTGGTATTGTCCAGTGTGGGCAGGCCGCCGGTCTTTAACGCATGCAGGGGCGAATCCACCAGCTGCACGCTGGAAACACTGCCCAGAGGCAGGCTCTGGAACAGCTGGGCTTCCGGATACCGGAACACCTGCTCCGGCCAGCTCACCGCCACCACCGCGTAGCCCACGGCGGTGGGATGGAACACATAGCAGCCATAACCGCCGAAGGCTTCCTTGCCCAGCAGCACCGCCGCCACCGCGCCCACGATCACCACATAGTAGCTCACCGTGGCGGGCATGATGAGCGCCAGCATGAAGGCAAAAGCCTCGCTGCTCCACTCCCCTTTTTCGTAGGGGCGGCCCCGCAGCCAGGCCACCAGTCTGTCGCTCAGGTTGGCCGCGATCACCGCCGTGCCGCACAAAAGCACCGACCGCAGCCCGTAAAACGCAAAGGCCATGGCCAGCAGCGGCAGGCACATATAAAACAGATCCGCGTGAATGCCCTTATCCTGCCGGATGCGGGCAAGTTGTTGTTCCTTCAAGTGCACTGCTCCCTTCCTTGTAAGATTCGGGCTTCTCACAGGCCCTTCAGCCCGCGCACCGCGCCGGCCATGTCGGCCTTGCCGAATACCGCGCTGCCTGCCACCAGCAGGTTCGCGCCCGCCGCCACACACTGGGGGCCGGTCACCGCATCCACGCCGCCGTCCACCTCCAGCCAGGGCGAAAGGCCCCGGGCGTCGCACTCGGCGCGCAGGGTTTTCAGCTTATCCAGTGCGCCGGGCATGAATTTCTGGCCGCCGAAGCCCGGCTCCACGCTCATCACAAGAATCAGGTCCAGCCGGTCCAGAAAGGGCAGAACGGCCTCGGCCGGGGTGCCCGGCTTGATGGACAGGCCCGCCTTGCAGCCGGCGGCATGAATGGCGTCGATGGTTTCGCCCGCGTCGCTTTCGCTTTCCAGATGGAAGGTGATGCAGCTTGCGCCCGCCTTCACAAAGGCGTCCACATAGTCCAGCGGGCGGCGAATCATCAGATGTACGTCGTAAAAGGCATCGGGCAGCGCCTTGTGCAGGCTTTGCAGCACCGGCACACCGAAGCTGATATTGGGCACAAAGCAGCCGTCCATCACATCGAAATGCAGCATGTCGGCTCCCGCGTCCAGCACCTGGCGGCATTCTTCACCCAGGCGGGCAAAGTCCGCCGCAAGGATCGAGGGGCTCAGTTGAGTCATGGGAAAGGTCCTCCTTATGGATCATGCGCAACGGGCCCGCTCTACAAATTGTAAAACGTCAGAGCGTGCGCAAGGATATACAGTATAATTTTATCCTATTTCCCGCTAAAAAGCAAACCGCCATAACCCTTTTCACGTTTTTTGCACAAAAGCGCGGTTTCCGGACATTTCCGAAAACCGCGCTGGCTGTTTTTTGGGGAAATAGCGCATTCTTCCCGGCGATGGAGCGTCAGCCGTGAATCGTGCGGTATTGCCTTTACTTTTTTCCGGTCTGTTTGCGCCGCTGCTCAGGCGGGGCCTCGCAGGGCAGGGTGAAGTTGAACTGGCACCACTGGCCCTCCTCGCTCTCGGCCCAGATCTTGCCGCCGGAAAGGCCCACCAGAATCTTGCAGATGTGCAGCCCCAGGCCGCTGCCCCGGGCGTTGAGCCCGCGGCTTTTATCCTCCTTGTAGAACCGCTCGAACACGAAGGGAAGCGCGTCCGCCCCGATGCCCTGGCCGGAATTCCGGATGGACACCGTGACCATGCCGCCGCTCTTTTTCACCGAAAAGCGGATGTAGCCGCCCTCCGGGGTGAACTTGATGGCATTGTCCAGAATGTTGTAGACCACCTGATACACCAGATCCTGATCCGCGTAGACCATGGTGCGGGTGGGCGCAAGGCCCTGAATCTCCACATGCTGGTTCTGGATGCGCTGCTCGGCGCTGAACACCACGCCGGTGATGCTCTCCCAGATGTCGTAGCTCTGGGCATTCACCCGGTACTCGCCCGCCTCCAGCTTGGAGATGTCCAGCATGTTCTGGATCAGCCGCGTCAGCCGGCCCACCTCCTGGCTCACCAGCCCCAGATAATGCTGGCGCAGCTCGTCCGGAATGGTGCCGTCCAGCATGCCGTCGATGAAGCCCTTGATGCTGGTCATGGGGGTGCGCAGCTCGTGGGCGATGTTGCCCATGAAGCTGGCGCGGGAGGAATCGATGGTCTCCAGATTGCGGGCCATGTTGTTGAAGGTCACCGCCAGCTGGGCCACCTCGTCGTTGCCCTCCACCGGAACGCGCACGCTGAAATCGCCGCTGCCGAACTTGCGGGCGGCCTCGCTGATGCGCCGCAGCGGGGTGGTGAGCCGGTTGGTCACAAAGATGGCCAGAAGGCTGGCCGCCAGCAGCAGCAGCCCGGCGCTGAGCACGAAGATGGAGAACATGTCGCTCACGAACACATTCAGGCTGGCCGCGCTGGCCGAGGCGAACACATAGCCCGCCGCGGCGCCGGATTCATCCCGCATGACCCGGCCCACGGTGTAGTATTTGCCGCCGTAAAGCCCGCCCAGATTGCCGGTTTCAAAAAAGCCGTCCTCTTCCTGGGCCTGGCGCAGAATGCCCGCGTCCACCTGGCTGCCGATCAGCTGCTCGGCCTCGTTCTGGGTATACAGCATCACCTGACCGGAGGCGTCGGTGAGCAGCAGGTTGGTGCTGCTGGTGCGGCCGATCAGGCGCATCTGATCCTGCACGCTGGAGCGGGCGTTTTCATCCTCCAGCAGGCGGCGCAGGGGGGAGCCCTCCTGCACCTGCATGGCGGTCACCTGCACCACGTCGTTCAGGGTGCTGCGTTTGTCCTCCTGAAAATAGCCCATCACCAGATACATCTGGATCAGGCCCATCACCGCCGTGCTCACAATGAGCAGAATGGCGGTGGTGCTGAAATACATGGAACTGATGCTTTTTCTCACACGCGATCAATCCTTTGCTTCAAACTTGTAGCCCACGCCCCACACGGTTTTGAGGCTCCACTGCTCGCTGGCGCCCTCCAGCTTTTCCCGCAGGCGCTTGATGTGCACGTCGATGGTGCGGGAGTCGCCGTAATACTCGAAGCCCCACACCTCGTCCAGCAGCTGGTCGCGGGTGAACACCCGGTTGGGATGGCCGGCCAGATAGGCCAGCAGCTCCAGCTCCTTGGGGGGAGCCTCCACCACCTTGCCCTTCACCTTCAGCTCGTAGCGGCTCATGTCCAGCGAGAGGTTCTCGAACTGGATCACGCCGTCCTTTGCAGAATCCTCCGGGTTGCAGCGGCGCAGCACCGCCTTGATGCGGGCCACCACCTCTTTGGAATCGAAGGGCTTGACCACATAATCGTCCGCCCCCAGCTCCAGGCCCAGCACCTTGTCGAATGTCTCGCCCTTGGCGGTGAGCATGATGATGGGGGTGTTTGCCTGGGCGCGGATGCGGCGGCAGACCTCCCAGCCGTCCATCCTGGGCATCATCACGTCCAGCAATACCATATTGGGCTTGTTCTGTTCAAACAGCTCCAGCGCCTTTTCGCCGTCGTGGGCGATCAGAGTCTCGTAGCCTTCCTTTGCCAGATACAGTCTCAGCAGCTCGCAGATGTTCTGGTCATCATCCACGATCAAAATTTTCTGGTTGGGCATATTCTCCCGCTCCTTTTTCATTTACCGGGCGGCGCAAAAAATCCTCCGCGCCGCCCGAATTGTTTCCGGTAATTGTATTTATTATACAATAGAAATATGGACAAAAAAAGAACGCTCCCCCCTCAAAAAGACAAAAACCCGGCGGCAGGTGGCAAATCGCCGTTGCGCAAACCGCCGGGATTGGGTATAATGATGGGTACGAAACCGCGCGGCGGCCCAACAAGGCCGCCGCCTGCCATACACCAGAAGTTTAATGTTTAAGGAGTTTCAAGCCATGAAATTAGGTATCGTGGGCCTGCCCAACGTGGGCAAGAGCACCCTGTTCAACGCCATCACCAGCACCAAGAACGCCGCCGCGGCCAACTACCCCTTCTGCACCATCGACCCCAACACCGGCATCGTGCCCGTGCCGGACGCCCGGCTGGACAAGCTGGCCGAAATCTGGGACACCAACAAAAAGACCCCTGCCATCGTGGAATTCGTGGACATCGCGGGTCTTGTGAAGGGCGCTTCCAAGGGCGAGGGCCTGGGCAACAAGTTCCTGGGCAACATCCGCGAGTGCGACGCCATCGTGCATGTGGTGCGCTGCTTCGGCGGCACCGACATCGTGCATGTGGACGGCAGCGTGGATCCCCTGCGCGACATCGAGACCATCGACACCGAGCTGATCCTGAGCGATCTGGAGGTGGTCTCCAACCGGGCCGCCCGCTTTACCAAGGCCGCCAAGACCGGCGACAAGAAGGCCGGCGGCTCCGCCGCCTGGCTGGAGCAGCTGGCCGACCATCTGGGCAAGGGCAAGAACGCCCGCAGCTTCGACTTTGATCTGGACGACGAGGATCAGGCGCTGCAGCTGAAGGAGATGGGCCTGCTCACCTACAAGCCGGTGATCTACGCCGCCAACATGAGCGAGGACGACCTGATGGAGGGCATGGACGAGAACGTGCACTATCAGGCCGTGAAGAAGCTAGCCGCCGAGGAGGGCGCGGAGTGCATTCCCATCTGCGCCAAGACCGAGGAGGACATTGCCGACTACTCCCCCGAGGAGAAGAAGGAATTCCTGCATGAGATGGGCATCGAGGCCACCGGCCTTGACAACCTGATCAAGGCCAGCTACAGCCTGCTGGGCCTGATCTCCTACCTGACCGACGGCAAGAAGGAATGCCGCGCCTGGACCATCCGCAAGGGCACCAAGGCCCCCCAGGCCGCCGGCAAGATCCACTCCGACTTCGAGCGCGGCTTCATCCGCGCCAGCGTGGTGCACTACGAGGACTTCGCCGCCTGCGACTTCAACATGGCCACCGTGAAGGCCAAGGGCCTGCAGCACACCGAGGGCAAGGAATATGTGGTGCAGGACGGCGACATCATCGAGTTCCTGTTCAACGTCTGATCCAAAGGAGGAACATATGGAGATCATTGGTATCATGGGCGCCATGCCCGACGAAGTGGAGCAGCTGTGCGCTCTGCTGGACGGGGTGACCATCGAGCCCTACGCCGGGGTGGAGTACCACCGGGGCATGCTGGGGGATAAGCAGGTGGTTGTGTGCTGCGCCGGCATGGGCAAGGCCAACGCCGCCGCCACCACCCAGGTGCTGATTACCAAGTTCGGCGCCCAGCGCATCATCTTTTCCGGCATTGCCGGCAACATGACGTCCAAGATCGGCATTGGCGACGTGGTGGTGGGCAAAACCGTTGTCTACCACGACGCGCAGGACGACATGATCGCCCAGTCCGCCCCCTTCACCGCCGAGTACCCCGGCGATGAGGAGATGGTGAAGGCCGCCATGGCCGCCTGCGAGGAAACGGGCGTGAAAGCCATCGCCGGCAAGATCGCCACCGGCGACCAGTTTGTGGGCGACAGCGCCACCAAGGCCGCCATCGCCGCCAGGGTGAACCCGGACTGCGTGGAGATGGAGGGCGCCGCCGTGGCCCAGATCGCCGCCAAGAACAATGTGCCCTGCGTGGTGCTGCGCGCCATGAGCGACAACGCCGACGAGGCCGGCCATGAGGTTCTGGTGGTAAAAAAATTCAGCATCAGTGAATATGTGACCACCGCCACCCGCATCGTGGCCCGCATGCTGGAGCGTCTGGACTGATTTTCCGGCCGCGCCGCATTCCAAAAGACTGCAAAAAGGGACGGGCAGGCTCCAGCGCCTGCGCCGTCCCTTTTTTCCACAATTTTTTCCGTCGGATTCCTCCGAACCTCCGGCAAAGCCTTTTGGCATCCGGTTTTGCGGGTTCTTCTTTTTGGAAAAGTTTTCAACAAAATCAGCGCCCGGCCGTGGAAAACCTGCCCGCCGGGCGCTTTTTCAGGCAGATTTTCGCCCCTTTTGCCCATCGATGGACATTCCGGGAACGGCAAACCCCAAAACCCGAACAAACAGTTCGTCGACATTTGCCCCCTGCTGCGTTATGCTGCATGAAAAGGGGGAATTTATTCAATGAAAGGATGTATGGCAACCCGGCGGGCTTCCCGCCGTGCACCGATCGCCGCAGAGGGGGTCGTTGTACTTGATCCGGTATCAGATTGTAAAACAGGCGCTTGAAACACCTGAGCTGGGCCGCTATGTGAGCTACGGCATTGAGGCGGTGGCCCTGCCCGATGGCCAGCGACTGGCCTTTGTTTCGGACGTATCCACCGACCCTGCCTTCGCAGCAAATCTTGCGGAACGCTGCACCGAAGGCCAGCTGGACCCGGCCCAGCTGCTGGATGTGGTTCTGGATGCGCTGTAACCTTCCTGTTCCGCCTGCACGATGCAGGCGCACACCTATGGCATACACAAAAAGGCAGGCGGCGGTTCCCATTGCCGAACCGCCGCCTGCCTTTCATTTTTTCGGTTTTTTCTCACAGATACTCCCGCATCTGGCGGGCGGTGCGCTCCTCGAACTGCTGCAGTTCGTTCAGCAGCCCCAGCGCGCCGGTGCTGGCGGCGGGGTGGTCTCTGCGGGCCTTCTCACAGTCCATCACGCCCTGATTGGCCCCCTGAATGACCATGTCCGCCAGATTGCGGGTGGAGCGGTCGGTGAGGGTCTCGGTCCAGATGCCCATTTTTGCCATCAGCTTTGCCGCGGTGCTCTGGCCCTGACTCTGGGCCCCGCAGGCCGCCATGGCCGCGTGGGCCTGCTGGTTGATGCGCCGGTACTCCTTCTGCTGGGCCAGCAGGCTGGCCTTCAGCTGCCGATCGTCGGTCACGTCGATCAGCTGATCCAGACTGTTTTTGCCCATCTCGGTGTTGCGCACGATCTCGTTGAGCACGGCCTGATTGTCGTTGTCGCCGTGGTTCTGGTCGTTTCTGCGTTCACTCATACAAAAAGCCCCCTTTGGAAACTGACTGACGGAGCACAATCGCTCCGGCAACAGCCAGTATTCCCAAAGGGGGTGCTGTTTATTCTGCAGCAGACGTCCGCCCCGCGGCCTCCGCCGCCTTTTCCCCTGCCTTTTTCCCGGTCTTTATCACCGGGGCAGCCGGCCGTTTTTCCAGCGGTTCGGGCAGCGGTGCACAGCGGCCGTAGCGGGCGCAGGTGCGCCGGATGCGCTGGGCCAGCTCCGGCGTGAAGGAGCCCTCCCTGGCCCGCCAGACCCAGTTGCCCATGCCGGTGCCGGGGGTGTTGATACGGCCCTCGGCCCCCAGCTCCAGCCAGTCGGCCATGGGGATCACCGCCAGATTGGCGCAGCTGGACAAAACGCCCCGCAAGAAGCCCCGCACCGAGCCCTCCATGGCGTTCAGGCCCAGATAGTTCTTGGCCCGTGCCAGCTCCTTCGGGTCGCCGTTTTTCAGCCAGTCCCGCAGGGTGGTGTTGTCGTGGGTGCCGGGGTAAACCACACAGTTGGGGATGTGGTTGTGGGGCAGGTATTCGTTTTCCGCCGTGCTGCCGAAGGCGAACTGCATCACCTTCATGCCCGGGTAGCCGCTTTCCTTCAGCAGCACCCGCACGCTGTCGAACAGATCGCCCAGATCCTCGGCCACGATGGGCAGCTTGCCCAGCTTTTCCTCCAGCGTGCGGAACAGATCCATGCCGGGGCCGTATTCCCAGTCGCCCACCCGGGCGTTGGTGCGCCCGGCGGGAATGGCATAATAGGTATCGAAGGCGCGGAAGTGGTCAATCCGCAGCCGGTCGTACATGGTGAGCGCGTGCTCCACACGGCGAATCCACCAGGCGTAGCCGCTGGCCTTGTGCTGGGCCCAGTCGTACAACGGGTTGCCCCAGAGCTGGCCGTCCTCGGAGAAGTAGTCCGGAGGGCAGCCCGCCACCCGGGTGAGCCTGCCCTCCCCGTCCACCTGGAACAGCTTGCCGCCGGCCCAGGCGTCGGCGGAGTCCGCCGCCACATAGATGGGAATGTCGCCCAGAATCTGCACGCCCTTGCCGTTGGCGCAGGCCTTCAGGGCCATCCACTGCCGGTAGCCCTGATACTGCAAAAAGCGCCAGAAGCCCAGCTCGTCGGCATTTTCTTCGCGCAGCTGCTCCAGCGCCCGGGGCTGCCGGGTGCGCAGCGCGGCGGGCCATTCCGGGTAGGCCTTCATCTTGTTCAGGCCCTTGGCGGTCATGTAGAGAGCGTAGTCCTCCAGCCAGTCCTCGTTCCAGAAGCAGAAGGTGTAGTAGTCGTCCGGCAGCCAGGCCTTGAACCGGTTATAGGCCAGCCGCAGCACCGAAAAGCGCCCGGTATACAGCGCACCATAATCCACCGCGTTCGGCTCTTCGCCCCAGTCGATGGTGCCGTACTCCTCCTCTTCCAGCAGGCCCTCGTCCCGCAGGGTGTCCAGGTCGATGAAATAGGGGTTGATGGCAAAGGCCGAGCAGCTCTGATAGGGGCTGTCGCCATAGCCGGTGGGCGAAAGGGGCAAAATCTGCCAGATCTGCTGGCCCGCCCCGGCCAGAAAGTCCACAAAGGCATAGGCCTGCTTGCCGAAGCTGCCGATGCCGTAAGGCCCCGGCAGGCTGGACACAGGCATCAAAACGCCGCATTCCCGCATAACAACCGCTCCTTTTTCGCTGTGTGACCCCGGGTCTTCCCCCTCGCGGCGCGCACGCTGGCGCTGCGCCTTCCTTTTTCCGGGGCCTGATTCTTGAATTTCCCCTATTATATCATAAACCGCGGCAAAATGGCATTGGCACGCGCAAAGTATGGCTCTTTTGTGCTATAATAGATGCACTCAGCGGGCTTTGCGCGCCCTTGGTGGCACGCAGGCCCGCAGCAAAGGAGTTTTTGCGATGCAGACCGAAGCGCTTTATTATACCCAGCCCCCGGTGGGCGAGTTCACCGCCCGGGTGCTTTCCTGCGAAGCGGCGGGCGAAACCTGGGCCGTTACGCTGGACCGCACCGCCTTTTACCCGGAGGGGGGCGGCCAGCCCGCCGACCGGGGCACCCTTGGCGGGGCAAAGGTGCTGGACGTGCACGAAAAGGGCGGCGAAGTGGTGCACAGCCTTTCCGCCCCGCTGGCGGTGGGCGAAACCGTGACCGGCCGCGTGGATCTTGCCCGGCGGCTGGAGATGAGCCAGCAGCACACCGGCGAGCACATTCTTTCCGGCATGCTGCACGCCATGTTCGGCGCGGAGAACGTGGGCTTTCACATCGGGCAGGAGTTCCTGACCATGGACACCAGCGTTCCCATTTCCGACGAAGAGCTGGCCGAAGCCGAGGCCCGGGCCAACCGGGTGATCTGGCAGGACGTGCCGGTGGAAGCGATCTGGCACACCAGGGAGGAGCTGGCAGGCCTTACCTACCGGAGCAAAAAGGAGCTGGAAGGCCCGGTGCGCATCGTCACGGTGCCGGGGGCGGACTGCTGCGCCTGCTGCGGCACCCATGTGGAGCGCACCGGTCAGGTGGGCATGATCAAGATCATCGACTGGCAGAACTACAAAGGCGGCGTGCGGCTGTTTGTGGTGTGCGGCGTGCGGGCGCTGTGGTACTTTGAGGCCCAGCGGGCGGAGGCCGCGGCCATCCGGGCCATCCTTTCCGCAAAGCCGGGTCAGCTGGCCCGGGCGGTGCAGCACCAGAGCGTTGAGCTGGAAGCCGCCCGCTACCGGGCAGTGCAGGCGGAAAACGAGCTGTTCGCCGCGCTGGCCGAGAGTGTGCAGCCCGACGAAGCCGCCATTCTGCTGCGGCCAAATCTGGGCCCGGACGGGCTGCGGCGGCTCTGCGCGGCGCTGAGCGAGCGCACCGACGGCCTTTGCGCCGCCTTCAGCCCCACCGAAACCGGCACCCTTGCCTACGCGCTGGCCTGCACCGGGCCGGGGGCGGATCTGCGGGGGCTGTGCAAGCAGCTGAACCAGGCCTTTTCCGGCCGGGGCGGCGGCAAGCCCGGCTTTGTGCAGGGCAGCCTGACCGGCGAATTCGAAGAGGTACAGGCCTTTTTGCGGGATGCCCTACAGGCGTAACCGCCCCTTTTCATTTCTTTTCAGACAAACACTTGTGAAGGAGAACCATACACCATGAGAATGCGATTCAAACCCTACGCCCGGCCGGAGCTGCTGGCCTGCGACTACCATGCCCACGCCCCGCTGGAGAACAAGGGCCGCTGGCACAGCGTGTTCGCCCGGCCCCAGCAGCCGGTGCATCTGGAGCTGGGCTGCGGCAAGGGCGGCTTTCTGGCCCGGCTGGCCAGCGCCCACCCGGACATCAACTATCTGGGCATCGACATCACCGACAAGGTGCTGATTCTGGCCAAGCGGAACATCGAGCGCATCTACGCGGAAAAGGGCATGACGCCGGACAACGTGATGATCATGAGCCTGGACATCGAGCGCATCCTGAACGCCTTCGACGAGCGGGACACGGTGCAGCGCATCTACATCAACTTCTGCAACCCCTGGAACAAAAAGCTGGCCCACAAAAAACACCGGCTCACCCACACCCGCCAGCTGGCCCTCTACCGCACCATTCTGGCGGAAAACGGAGAAATTTACTTCAAGACCGACGACGACGATCTCTTCCGCGACAGCCTTGCCTACTTCCCGGAGGCAGGCTACGAGATCGTGTGGAAGACCTTCGACCTGCACGCCGACGAGCCGGACTGGAACATCCGCACCGAGCACGAGGCCATGTTCACCGAGCAGGGCATTCCCACCAAGGCGCTGATCGCGGTGAAGAAGCCCATGACCGCCGACGAGCTGGCCGCCGCAGTGGCCGCCCGCAACCAGCGGGACAAGGAAGAAAGCGCCGCCATCCGCGCCGAAAAGGGCATTCAGTAAGCTTCTCCCCCGTTTAAGACAATAAAAGCCCCCATTCCCGGCCGGGAATGGGGGCTTTTGCTTGTGCAGCTCAGCACTCGAAGTCACAGAAGGTGCGGTTTTTCGCAATGCTGCCCACCCACTTTTTGATCTCCACATGGGGCGGGAAGTTCTGGTAGGCCTCCAGCGCCTCGCGGCTTTCCAGCTCGGCAATCAGGGCCACGTCGTAACCGGCAAAGCTCCGGCTCACATGGGCGCTGAGCAGACCGGGGGTCTGGCCCACCAGCGCCTCCAGCCGCTCCTTCATTTTGGCCGCATTGGCATCCGCCTGGTCCTTGTCCGCCAGCTCCCACAATACGATATGTTTAATCATGTTCACTCTCTCCTTTTTGTATTGTATGTTGGATCAATCCCGGTCCAGAAGGGGAATCACATCCCTCAGGCCGGGCAGGATCTCATCCGCCAGCTTTTTCAGCTCCTCATCCGGGGCAGTCAGATCCGGCACCATCACCGTGAAGCAGCCTGCCGCCGCGCCTGCCCGCACCCCGGCGGGGCTGTCCTCCAGAACCATGCACCGGGCCGGGTCCCTGCCCGCCAGCGCCGCCGCCTTCAAAAACACCTCCGGGTCGGGCTTGGAATGGCTTACCTCGTCGCCGCAGACCGCGCCCAGAAAATACCGGTCCACCTTCGCCCGCTGCAAATGGCCCCAGGCGCTGTCCCTTGTGGTGCTGGTGGCCAGCACCGCCGGGATGCCCCGCCGCTCCAGCTCGGCCAGCAGCTCATACAGCCCCGGCTTCACCGGCAGACCGTCCTCCTCGATCCACCGGGCCATGAGCGCCCGGCAGGCGGTGCGCATGGCGTCGAAATCAAAATCCTCACCGAACGCTTCCCGGCACACCCGGGCACAGCCCTCCCGGTTGCGGCCCCGCAGCCGGTCCACGATCTCCGGCTCCATGGGCGCCCCCATCTGCCGGCCGGCCTGCAGCCAGGCCTTCTGGTACATCCGCTCGGTGTCGAACATCAGGCCATCCATATCAAACAAAACCGCTTCGATCATACGTTCCTCCCCGTTGTCGTCGGGCACTCCGCCCTGTTTTCCGTCCGCTCACAGCGGGCCCTTTACCTTTTCGTCGAACTCCTCTTCCTCCCCGTCCCCTTCGCTCTGAGGGCGGATGGCCAGCTCGCCCAGGCCCATGTCGTTGTGCAGGATGCTCCCTGCGCCGATGGCTCCCCGGCCGTATTTTTTGCGGATGGCGTCCAGGCTCTGCTCCAGCTTTTCCCGCCGGGGGTCTGCCTTGGGCGCATCGTCAAACAGGCTCTGCTGCACCGCAAAGGGCTCCTCGGTGATGGCCAGCGCGGTCACGGTGAGCATCCGCACCGGGCGGGCCATGTCCCAGTTTTTCTCCATCAGCTCCCAGCAGGCGTTGGCCAGATCCCGGGCCAGATGGGTGCTCATGGGCAGCTGCTTCTGCCGGGTGATGGTCTTTAAATTCGGATCCCGGATGGTCACCTGCACCGCCCCGGCCCATACCCCGTGCCGCCGCAGCCGGCCGGCCACCTCATCCGCCAGCACGTTCAGCGCCGAGCGGATCTCCGCCGGGCCCCTGATGTTGCGCCGGAAGGTGGTGCCGTTGCCCACGCTCTTGATGGGCTCCTTTTCGCCCCAGCGGCGCACCGGGGCTTCGTCCTCGCCCCGGGCGTAGCGGCTCAGCTCCAGCCCCAGCTTGCCCAGGGCCTCGGCCAGCGCCTCGGGCCGGGCCGCCGCCAGCTCGCCAATGGTGGAAATGCCCATGCCGGCCAGCCGCTTCTGGGCCGAAGCGCCCACATACAAAAGATCCCCCGCCGGCAGCGGCCAGACGATCTGGTGGAAGTTTTCCCGGGTAATGAGGGTGGTGGCGTCCGGCTTTTTGTAGTCGCTGCCCAGTTTGGCGAACACCTTGTTGAAGCTCACCCCCACCGAGATGGTCAGCCCGGTGGCCGCCTTCACCTCGGCCCGCAGCCGGTCCGCCAGGGCCGCCGGGCTTTCGGCAAACAGCTGCCAGGTGCCGGTCACGTCCAGCCAGCTTTCGTCGATGCCGAAGGGCTCCACCCGGTCGGTATACTTGCGGTATATTTCGTTAATGATTTTCGAGTACTTTCGGTAATATTCCCGGTGGGGCGGCAGCAGAACAAGATCCGGGCATTTGCGCTTTGCCTGCCAGATCACCTCGGCGGTTTTCACGCCCATGCGCTTGGCGGGCTCGTTTTTGGCCAGCACAATGCCGTGGCGGCCCTCCGGGTCGCCGCAGACGGCCACGCACTTGTCCCGAAGCTCCGGGTGGCGCAGCAGCTCCACACTGGCATAAAAGCTGTTGCAGTCACAGTGAAAGATCCAGCGTTCCACCCGGCAAAGCCCCCTTTTTTTTGTAAATTTTTCATTTTTCTGTTCTGATTATATCACGCAGGGGCAACGGGATGCTATAATGTTAAAACAACGCCATAGAATTCCATAAAACCAAACGCATCCCCTTGGCGCTGTTTTACGAGAGGTGGTATCTGAATGGAACATTCCCTGTACGCGATTTTGTGGTACTTTCTGATCTACGCCTTTTTGGGCTGGTGCCTTGAGGTGGTGTTCTGCACCCTGCGCACCGGCAAATGGGTGAACCGGGGCTTTCTGAACGGGCCGGTCTGCCCCATCTACGGCTTCGGCATGGTGATCGTGCTCATGGCGCTGGAGCCGCTGGCGGATCGGCCGCTGGCACTGTTTGTGGGCAGCGCCCTGCTGACCAGCGCGCTGGAGCTGGTCACCGGCTGGGCGCTGAAAACGCTGTTTCACACCACATGGTGGGATTATTCCAAACAGAAATTCAATCTGGGCGGTTACATCTGCCTGAAATTCAGCCTGGCCTGGGGCCTGGTGGGCATGTTTGCGGTGAAGGTGCTGCATCCGCCGGTGAACCACTTTGTGGGATGGATGCCCCGGCCGGTGGGCCTGGCGCTGCTGGTGCTGTGGATGGCGGTCTTTGTGGCCGACGTGGCGGTGACCCTGCGCACCCTGATTGGTCTGGAGCGGGATCTGGGCGAGCTGGAAAAGGTGGTGGCCGCCCTGCGCAGGGGCAGCGACACCATCAGCCGCAATCTGGGCGACGCGGCCCTTGCGGCGGACGAACGGCTGGAGGAGAGCCGACAGGCCCTGCCCCAGAAGCTGGCCGAGCTGGAGGCCCGGCGGGACTTTTTGCAGGCCCGCATTCTGGACACCCGGCTGTTCGGCGCGGCCCGTCTGATGAAGGCCTTTCCCGCCATGAAGGATCTGCGCCACAGCGAGCTGCTGGCCGAGCTGAAGAAAACCCTGCACGAGCGGCTGCACCGCTGATTTTTCCACAAACAAAGCCCCGTCCTGTTGAAAAACAGGGCGGGGCTTTTCTGATTGGGCAGGCTCAGCCCGCGTCCAGCTGGTTCAGGCTCACGGCGCGGGTGTGGGCCACCGGGGTCCACTCCACCCTGCGCACGCAGGCCACCAGCGCAATGGGCAGATAGGTGGCCATGTACAGCGGGAAGGTGAAGATGCCCGCCAGCTTCCACACCGCGGGGGCCTGAATCCGCTTCCACTCGGTGCAGGTGGTCAGCGCCGCCATCACCAGCATGGAAAGGTAGCCGCAGGCAAGAATCCGGCCCAGAGCGGCCAGCACCAGTACCGGCCCGCCGGCCAGCGCCGCGCCCACGGCGGCAAAGCCCAGCGCCAGCAGGTTGAACAGCACCGGTGCAATGCGGCTGATCAGCAGATCCGCGCAGGACCAGCTGCCCCGCAGCGCCGCCCGGCCCAGCCCTGCGCCCCGGCTGGCCATCACCTGCAAAAAGCCCTTGCACCAGCGCAGCCGCTGGCGCACGCTCTGGGAAAGGGTGGCGGGCTGCTCGTCGAAATATTCCGCCTGGGGGCAGTAGGCGATGCGCCGCCCGGCGATCATCTGCACGGTGGAAAATTCCAGATCCTCACACAGGCAGTGCCAGGGCCAGCCGCCCGCGGTGCGCAGAATCTCCTCGCTCACCAGAAAGCCGGTGCCGGTCACGTTGCCGCTGAAGCCCAGCAGGGTGCGGGGGCAGTTGAGAAAGCGCACCTCCCGGATGAAGCACAGCCCCTGCCCGGCGGCCACCCAGCCCCGGTAATTCTTGGTGTTCCGGTAACCCGCCACCACCGGGCATTCCGGGCCGAACACCCCGTCCAGCCGGCGCACAAAATCCGGCCGGGCCAGATTGTCCGCGTCAAAGAGCAGATAGCCGTCGTAGTGTTTGCCCTCGGCCCAGATCCGGTGCAACAGAAAATTCAGCGCGTATCCCTTGCCCACATGGACTAGGTCGTGCCGCTCGAACACGGTGGCTCCGCCCTTTCGGGCAAGGCGGGCGGTGTCGTCGGTGCAGTTGTCCGCCGCCACATACAAATCCAGCACGCCGGGGTAATCCTGGGCGCGCAGGCTTTCCAGCAGCTTTGGCAGCACCGCGGCCTCGTTGCGGGCGCAGATGAGCACCGCGTACCGGTTGGTGCCCGCCCCCGGCTTCCAGCGGGGCGTTTTCACAAGGCTCAAAAAGGTGTAGGCCAGCTGGTAGGCGCAGCAAAGGCCCATCAGCAGCAGCCAGAACCGGCTGATGGAAAGGAGTATATATGCCATGGTAATCGACCTCCCTGTTCGGCATGCGGGGTTTCGCGGGCGGCGGATTTCCGCCCGCCTGTGCCCATACAACGAAGGTTGGCGCCCCGGTTCTTCACCGCCGGGCGTAAATTCCGCTTTCTTTGCAGAAACTTCATATATTCCGCCCCGGAACGTGGTACCATAACAGAAAGGGAATCTGTTTTCGATTCTGTTTTCAATCCCCCGCCGGCATCTTTTCCGGCGATACAACGAGGTGTTTCATTTGTCCTCTGATCTTTCCATTCTGGTGACCCTGAACGAGCATTACCTGCCCCAGCTGGAGGTGATGCTCACCTCCCTGCACGCATCCAACCCGGGCGAAAACGTCTCGGTCTGGCTGATCCACCGCTCCCTCACCCCGGAGCAGCTGGCCCGGCTGGAGCGGCGCTGCGGCCTGTTGGGCTTTTCGCTTCATCCGGTGACCGCCGACGCCCGCCTGTTTGCGGACGCCCCCCTCACCCGCCAGTATCCCCAGGAGATGTATTACCGGCTGCTGGCGGCCCAGCTGCTGCCGGAGGAGATGCACCGGGTGATCTATCTGGACCCGGACATTCTGGTCATCAACCCGCTGCGCCCGCTGTGGGAGCTGGATCTTGCGGGCAACCTGTTCGCGGCGGCGGCCCACACCGGCAAGACCGAACTGGCCAACAGCGTGAATCAGGTGCGGCTGGGCACCGACCACGACTACTTCAATTCCGGCGTGCTGCTCATGGATCTGGACGCCGGCCGCCGCTGGATCAACCCGGAGGCCCTGTTCGACTTCACCCGCCGGCATGCCCGGGAACTGCTGTTCCCGGATCAGGATCTGCTGAACATGCTGTACGGCAGTCTGGTGCTGCCGCTGGACGACGCGGTGTGGAACTACGACGCCCGCAATTTCAACAACTACTATCTGCGCAGCGGCGGCGACTGCGATATGGACTGGGTATTCGCCCACACCTCCGTTTTGCACTTCTGCGGCAAGGCCAAGCCCTGGAAGCCGGGCTACCGGCGGCGCTTTGGCCCTTTGTACCGGCACTACATGCGCCTGACCCAGCTGGCCATGCCGGACTGAACCGACCATAAAAAGACCGCCCCCGGGCCTGTGTGAAAAACACATGGGCCGGGGGCGGTTTTTGTTTGTCGTTCTGTGGCTGCTTATGCCTGCTTGCGGGGGGCGCGGCGGCGCAGCAGCTGGCGCAGCATGCCCAGAATGCCCTGCAGATTGAACAGGCAGATCACCGCGGTGAGCAGGGTGCACCAGACCGGCCAGCCCGGAATCTGGCGCAGCATGAGCACCGTTTCCACCCCGATCAGCACGCAGTTGATGGTCAGGCGCAGGGGCGCGAAGCTCATGTGCATCAGGCCGCGGGTGTTGATGGCACGCAGCACAAACACGATGACATAGCTGATCAGGCTGGCCAGCGTTGCGCCGTTGGGGCCCATCAGGGGAATCAGCGCCCAGTTCAGTGCACAGTTGGCGATGGCGCCCGCCAGCATGGTGTACAGCGAAAGAGTGCTGCGCTTTTCCACCATGTAAACGCTGTTCAAAAACTGGTTGAAGCAGTTGAACAGGGTGGCCAGCGTGAGCATGGGCACAAACTGCCATGCGTCGTAGAAGTTGGCCTTGAACATGAACATCAGCGGGCGGCACAGAAGGATGATGCCGCTGCAGCAGCAGAACAGCAGCGCCTGATAGATGCCGAACACCCGGCTGAAAAAGGCGGCGCGGCCCTTTTCCTCGGTCACGGCGGAAAGCTGCCAGGCCTCATAGAAGATGGTGCCCAGCACCGTGAGGATGGTGGGCAGGAAATAGCCCACGCCCAGCAGGCCGGTCCAGTATTCGCCGCTCTGGCCCTGGTAGCCCTCGCACATGGCCTGCACGAAGAACAGGTCGCTGGCGTTGATCACCCAGAAGCTGATCTGAGCCGGCACCATGGGCAGCGCGTAGCGCATCATGCGGCCCCACAGCTCCCTGTTGAAGCTCTTCACATGCAGATACCGGCGCAGCCCCGCCACCAGAAATACGAACAGAGCGCTCAGCGCGTCGCTGCAGATGATGGCCAGAATGTAGCCGGAGGCGCCCATGCCCATGCCGGACAAAAACAGGATCATGAAGCCCAGGTTGGTGGCGCTGCACAAAACGCCGTCCACCGCCACCAGCCGGTTCAGCTGGCGGCTGCGCACAAACTGGGTGCACAGGGTACGCAGGCAGCTCACCAGCACATGCACATACAAAAGCAGCGCATAGTCGCTGAACAGCGGGATGAGCCGCAGCACCGGGTAACAGATGAGCATCAGCGCAAAGCCCAGGCCGATGGTCACAAGGCCGTTTGTAAACACCTGGCTTTTGCTGTTGGTCTTTTCCAGACCGAAACGGATGATGGCGAAGCTCACGCCCATGCTCACCAGCGGGATCAGCAGCGAACCGATCTGCTGCACCAGCTTGGTGATGCCCACCTCGTCCACCTCGCCCATGGCAAAGGTGATGTAGGGTTGTAAGATAATGCTGAGCAGCTTGGAGGAAAAGTTGCTGATGGCAAACAGCATGGTGTTGCTCATCAGCTTTTTGTATTTGTTTTCCACGCCCGGCGGCCCTCCTTGTTTTCTTTTATTCTATTATATATACAATTATATGGTCCGCAGATTTTCTTCGGACGAACCTATATTATAGCGCCTGTGGGCAAAAAAGTCCACGGAATCCGCTTTTGGAGTGCCGCGCCCCTGCCCTATCCCTGGCGCAAAAGCGCCCGGCGGGCTTTCCAGTCCGGCAGAAAGCGCTCCACCAGCGCCCAGAATTCCTTCTGATGATTGGGGTGCACAAAGTGACAGTATTCATGCACGATCACATATTCCACCGCCGCGGCGGGCTGCAGCGCCAGCCGGGAGGCCAGCGTGATGCGTTTTTTCGCCACGTCGCACACGCCCCAGCGGCTGGTCATGTCCCGCACGCGCAGCTCGGGCGGCTGGCCGCCCAGCACCCCGGCAAAGGCCGGATACACCCGCCGGCTGACCGGCTCGAACAGCGCAAGGCACTCCTCCTTCGAGGGGGGCGGGCAGTCCGCCTGCTTTCGGGCGGCCCGGGCCACCTGCTGCTTTGCGGCGATCACCCAGCCCATCCGCTGGGCCACAAAGGCATCCGCCTGGTCGGCGCTCACCCGCAGCGGCACGCTCACCGCCACCGTGCCGTCCCGCCGCACCCGCAGGTTCAGATTCTTCACCTTTTTTCGAACAAGTTCATATTCCAGCCCCGCCACCCGGCGAATTTGGCCTGCCATCTTGGTTTTCCACCCCCTGGCAAAGTTTTCCGACCATTTTATTGTATCACAACATTCTGCGGTTTGGCTCGTCAAGCCATCATATCTCACAAATTTTCCCCGAAAAGCTTGGGCGTTCTTGGGCCTTATCGGCATCGGGAATCTATTGACTTCTACTATATCTAGTGCAATAATAATAATCGCGGCCGAATCACCCCAAAATACAGAGGGTAGTTCTTTACGCTCTGTATTTTTTTTGCCGCACCAAAGTAACAGTTGCATGAGGAGAATCGCCATGATCAAAAGTGTAATTAAGCGCGACGGCCGTGTGGTGCTCTACGATCAGAGCAAGATCACCGCCGCCATTATGAAGGCGCTGGAAGCCGCCCAGGAAGGGGATGCCGCCGAAGCCGACCGCATTGCCGCCCGTGCTGCCCGCCAGCTGGAGATGGATTGCGGCGAGGAGTCTCCCCAGATTGAGCAGATTCAGGACGCGGTGGAAACCGCGCTGATGGAGACCGGCCACGACGCGGCCGCCAAGCAGTACATTCTGTACCGGGCAAACCGCACCCGCATCCGCGAGGCGAACACCAGCCTGATGAAAACCATCGACGAGATCACCAATGTGGACGCCCGCGCCAGCGACATGAAGCGCGACAACGCCAACATCGACGGCAACACCGCCATGGGCAGCATGCTGCAGATCGGCACCGCCGGCGCCAAGGCCTATAACGCGGCGTATCTGCTGCGCCCGGAGCAGGCCAAGGCCTACCGGGAGGGCGACATCCACATCCATGACTTTGATTTTTATTCTCTGACCACCACCTGCTGCCAGATCGATATTCTGCGCCTGTTCCACGGCGGGTTCTCCACCGGCCACGGTTTTTTGCGCGAGCCCAACAGCATCGGCAGCTATGCGGCACTGGCGGCCATTGCCATCCAGTCCAACCAGAACGACCAGCACGGCGGCCAGAGCATTCCGAACTTTGATTACGGCATGGCCGAGGGCGTGGGCAAGACCTTTGCCCGGGCCTACCGCAAAAAGCTGGCCGAAAGCCTGGAGGACGTGCTGGAGACCGAGAACGAGGCCGACTTTGTGAACCAGATGGTGGACAAAGCCGTTACCAAGCTGGACCAGCAGCCCCGCCTGGAGACCAATGCGGAGGAATTCGACCGCATTGTGGCCGACGCGCTGATTGCCAGCGGCCGTGTGGATGAGCACACCGCCCGCCGTCTGGTGGCCACCGCCCGCCGCCGCGCCTGGAAGCAGACCGACCGGGATACCTACCAGGCCATGGAGGGCTTTGTGCATAACCTGAACACCATGCACAGCCGCGCCGGCGCGCAGACCCCCTTCAGCAGCATCAACTACGGCACCGACACCACCCCCGAGGGCCGGATGGTGATCCGCAACATTCTGATGGCGGAGGACGCGGGCTTGGGCCACGGCGAGACCCCCATCTTCCCCATTCACATCTTCAAGGTCAAAGAGGGCGTGAACTACAACGAGGGCGACCCCAACTACGACCTGTTCAAGCTGAGCATGAAGGTGAGCGCCAAGCGGCTGTTCCCCAACTATGTGTTCCTGGACGCACCCTTCAACCTGCAGTACTATGTGCCCGGCCGGCCCGAGACCGAGGTGGCCACCATGGGCTGCCGCACCCGCGTGATGGGCAACGTCTACGACCCGGAGCGCCAGATCAGCTACAGCCGCGGCAACCTGAGCTTCACCTCCATCAACCTGCCCCGTCTGGCAATTCTGGCCGACCACGACGAGAAGAAGTTCTACGAGAGCCTGGACGCCATGATGGAGCTGGTGGCAAACCAGCTGCTGGACCGGTTCGAGATTCAGGCTGCCAAGCGCGTTTACAACTTCCCCTTCCTGATGGGTCAGGGCGTATGGCTGGATTCCGACCAGCTGGGCCCCGCCGACGAGGTGCGTGAGGTGCTCAAGCACGGCACCCTGTCCATCGGCTTTATCGGTCTGGCCGAGACCCTGACCGCCCTGTACGGTCACCATCACGGCGAGAGCGACGAGATGCAGAAGAAGGGTCTGGAGATCGTGGGCCACATGCGGGATTACTGCGACCGCAAGAGCCAGGAGATGAAGATGAACTTCACCCTGCTGGCCACCCCCGCCGAGGGTCTGTCCGGCCGGTTCACCCGCATGGATCAGAAGCGGTTCGGCATCATTCCCGGCGTGACCGATCGGGAATACTACACCAACAGCTTCCATGTGCCCGTGTGGTATCCCATCTCCGCCTACGACAAGATCCAGAAGGAGGGCCCCTACCACGCCCTGACCAACGCGGGCCACATCAGCTATGTGGAGCTGGACGGCGACACCGCCAACAATCTGGAGGCCTTCGAGAGCGTTGTGCGCTGCATGCACGACAGCGGCGTTGGCTACGGCAGCATCAACCATCCCGTGGACCGCGACCCCGTTTGCGGCTACGTCGGCGTAATCGGTGACGTTTGCCCCCGCTGCGGCCGCCGCAGCGGCGAGGCCCTGAGCCCCGAAAAGCTGGATGAGCTGCGCAAAAAGTATCCCGGCGTTCCCACCTTCTGCGGCCTTTCTTAACGGATTTTTTAACGAACCCGACCGTTGACCGGGTCCGATGCGCCAGCCTTCCGCACCCGGCTTTCCTCAGCAAAAACATCAAGCTGCCTTATTGGCCCTCTGCGTTTTGCTGATTAAGCCCGCACAATTGTTTTGTTGCTTCGGCAACGCTGTGCCGCCGGTGTTCTTTCTATAATGGTCTTATCCCCCATTTGCTTTTGAATTTTTTACGCCGCCTGCCTTTTTCGGGGCGGGCGGCGCCTGATAAAAGGAGGAGTTTTCTATGTCCGCTATGCAGAAACAATCCGTCGTTGGTAAGGACGTTCCCTTCGAGCGCATCCGCCGCATCACCGGCTATCTGGTCGGCACCATGGACAAATGGAACGACGCCAAGAAGGCCGAAGAGCGCGACCGCGTGAAGCACCTGTGAGCGCCATGCTGCAGGTAGCAGGCTTCGCCGGCGACAGCATTGTGGACGGCCCCGGTCTCCGGTTTACCGTGTTTTTCCAGGGCTGCCCACACCACTGCCCCGGCTGCCACAACCCCGAAACCTGGCCCTTTGAGGGCGGCACCCCCTTTACCCCCGAACAGCTGATCCAGATGGCAAAGAAGAATCCGCTCTGCCGCGGCATCACCCTGTCCGGCGGCGAACCCTTCGCCCAGGCCGGGCCGGAAATGCTGGAATTCGTCCGGCTGGCCCGCGCCGCCGGCTACGAGGTGGCAAGCTACACCGGCTACACCTTCGAGGAGCTGTACCAGCACGGCACCCCTGCCCAGAAAGAGCTTCTGACCCTTCTGGACACCCTCATCGACGGCCCCTTCGTACAGGCCGAGATGAGCCTGGAGCTGCGCTTTCGGGGCAGCCGCAACCAGCGCATTCTGGATCTTCCCAAAAGCCTTGCCCAGGGCGAGGCCGTGTGGGAGACCCGCGAACGCTGGGTGGGCGAGCACGAATAACCGCACATGTTTTAAACAAGGCCCCCGCACCCCGGACATTTCCGGCGGCGTGGGGGCCTTGTTTGCAGTTTTGATACAACTTCTTGCCGACAGTGTTACCCTTTGTATGCAATAATAGAGACGAAGGCAAAATCCCCTGTCGGCCGGTGCGGCAGAAAAAACAACGCCGGCCCTGTTCAACAGGATTTTACCAGTTGGCCCATTTTGCGGCCGGATTATGATACAATAAGTGTAACGCGATCGGTTTTCCGGCCCCGGCCGGAACCAAAGGAGGAAAACAACCATGGCACATATCCTGATTGTGGAGGACGAAGAACACATCGCCCAGATGATCGAGGCCACCCTGTCTCTGGGCGGCTACAGCTGCGAAATCTGTTCCGACGGCGCGCAGGCCGTGGAGCGCATCTTTGCAGGCGGCTTTGATCTGGTGCTGCTGGATGTGATGCTTCCCGGGCTGGACGGCTTCTCCGTGATGGAGCGGGTGGCCAGCCAGGGTACCCCGGTGATCTTTCTGTCCGCCATGCAGCAGGTGGCCGACAAGGTGCGCGGGCTGCATCTGGGCGCCGAGGACTACATCGCCAAGCCCTTCGAGGCGCTGGAGCTGCTGGCCCGTGTGGAGGTGGCCCTGCGCCGCCGGGGCAAGGGCCGGGAGGTGCTGGAATACCGGGGCATCTGCCAGGATCTTTCCAGCCACACAGTGACCCTGAACGGCAAACCGGTGGCCTTGAGCCCCAAGGAATTCGAGCTGCTGCGGGTCTTTTTGCAAAATCAGGATCTGGCTCTCTCCCGGGACAAGCTGCTCTCGCTGGTGTGGGGCTACGATTTTGCCGGCGAAACCCGTACCGTGGACATTCATGTGCAGCGGCTGCGCCAGAAGCTGGGCCTTTCCGGCAAGCTGGTCACCCTGCCCCGCATCGGCTACCGGCTGGAACACTGAAAGGAGCCCGCCTGTGAAACTGTGGCAGAAGATCTTTTTGTCCTCTCTGGCGCTGCTGGTGCTGGCCACCGGCGGGCTGAGCCTTCTGTTTCTGAACAACACCCAGACCCAGCTGTGGCAGCGGGAAAAGCAGCGGGCCGCCCTGCAGCAGCAGTCTTTGATGAACGCCATCAAAACCAACGTGGTAAACCAGCGGCTGCAGTCCGGCCAGATCAGCCTGAGCGAGACCGAAACCCGGCAGGCGCTGCAGGCGGCCCTGTCCAGCCAGGAGACGGACAGCTATATGCTGGCCTTCCAGATGTTCGATGCGGGCGGTGCCAGCCTTCTGGACGACCCCACCGGCCTGTGCGCCGCCGCCGACCTGATCAGCAGTGACCGGCAGGACACCTCCCTCACCTATACCCGCATCTTCAATCAGGGCGACCGGATGCTGCTGGCGCTGAATGCCCCGCTGCCGCTGGAGCAGGTGGATTTCCGCATCGTGTCCGTGTTCGACGTGACCGATCTGGGCGCTCAGCTGCAGCGTCAGGCGCTCACCGCCCTGTCCTTCGGCATGGTGGTGAGCCTTGCCGCCGCGGTGGTGCTGCTGGTGCTGGTGAAGGTGCAGCTGCGCCGGCTGGAACAGCTGTCCCGGGCGTCCCGCCGCATCGCCAAGGGCAACTATGCCGAGCGGGTGCAGATCTCCGGCGCCGATGAACTGGCCGATCTGGGCGAGGACATGAACCGGATGGCCCAGGCGGTGCAGCAGCATGTGGGCCAGCTGGAGCAGGTGGCGCAGGATCAGAAAACCTTCATCGCCAACATGGCTCACGAGATGAAAACACCCCTCACCAGCATTCTGGGCTTTGCGGATCTGCTCTATCTGCAGAAGGATGTGCCGGAAAAAAAGCGCCGGGAATACGCGGGCATCATTCTGGACGAAACCAAGCGGATGCGCAGTTTGTCCGGCAAGCTGATGGAGCTGCTGAACGTGGGCAGCCAGAACCTGATCTTTGCGCCGGAGGAGCTTTCCGGCGTGATCGACGAGGTGGCCACCGCCATGCAGCCGGTGCTGAACAGCAGCCGGCTTGCCCTGCAGTACGGCTGCGAGCCGGGGCTGTGGGTGGACATGGACCGGGAGCTGTTCAAATCGCTGCTGTACAACTTCATCGACAACGGCCGAAAGGCCAGCCCGGAGGGCAGCCTGATCCAGCTGCTGGCCCACCGCAAGGGCCAGAACATCGAGATTCTGATCCGGGATCACGGCCAGGGCATTCCCAAAAAGGAGCTGGAAAAGATTCGCCAGCCCTTTTATATGGTGGACAAATCCCGCAGCCGCAAGGCGGGCGGCGCGGGCCTTGGCCTTGCGCTGTGTGAGGAGATCTGCCGCATCCACAAGGGCAGCTTCGTCATCGACAGCCGCCTGGGCGAGGGCACCCTCATCACCCTCACCTTTCCGCCCGCCTCTTCCGGCGGCGCAGAGAAAGGAGGCAACGCATGAAAATCCGGCGCAGCCAACAGCACAGTCAAACAAAACCGGGCCCGGGCTCTGCCCCGGCGGGCAAACAGCCCCACATCCCCGCAAGCTATTCCATTCGAAATGAGCCGGCAGCCGGCCGCAGTCTCCCGCTGCGGTTTACCGCGCTCGCAATGGTGCTGCTGGCCGGCAGCGCCCTGTGCCTGTTTTTTCTGGCCCAGTGCCTGATCCGGCCCAGCGCCCAGATCGACAGCCTTGCGGCCCTGCCCGCCTACAACATGGTGGGCGAGCAGAACGATCAGGCCAGCTTCTGGTCCATGGCCAAGTATCACGACCTGCCCCCCACCTCCTCCAGTAACCATCCGTTTTTTGCACTGGATGCGCTGAACCGGCTGAACAGCCGGGATCATCTGACGCAGCTGATGCAGCCGGACGGAATGTGCAGCCTGATTGCCGCAGATGGCGCTTTGGTTTCCTCCTGGACGTACGACGATCTTCTTCAGGAAGTGCGCTGCTGGTTCGTCGACGACATCCCCTGCACCTATTCCGACAGCACCGGCCGGGAGATTCCGGGTTCGGTGGATTTGAGCATGGGCTGGTCCACCGGGTTTTCCTGCCTGCCCGTGTGCTACACCGTGCTGTTCCATCCCCAGCAGAACGCCGGAGAGGAAGCCTTTGAAAAGGCATACGCCTCGCTGGTGGACGATCTGCAGCAGCTGTGCGGCGCCCGCATCGACCGGTTTGTCTCCATCGAGACCATGCTCCTCACCCTGGGAACCGCTCCCTTTGAAAACGCCGGCATGACCTTCGAGAGCGCCTGTGCCCTGAGTGATCTGGGCATCTATATGGGGCATACGCTGGAGCAGCTGTATACCTCCGCCACCTTCCCCTACGATCTGGACGATCCGGAGCGCGCCACCGATCTGCTGCAGGATCATTTTTCCAGTCAGGGCCTGTCGTTACAGATTCTGCGGCTGGAGGAATTTTATCTGGTACTCATTGGCGACAGCAGCTCCACTCTGGGCCTTTATTACAGCCCCGTGCTGGAAACCTGGTGCGGGTTCGGCCTGCAGCAGCTGTGAGCCCGGGCGGGAAAGGAAACATATCATGCACACAAACAAAGCAAAATCCCCGGTGCGCCCCGGCCGCACACCCCGGTCAGAGCCATCCTGGCCGTTCACCCGCACGCTGCGGGCAAACCTGGCCTTCGTGCTGCTCACGGTGTTGATTCTCGCCGCGGGCGGAACCTGCGCCGTGCGGGCCTCCTCCCTGCTGACCGCCCCCTCCGGCCAGGTGGACTCCTTTGCCGCGCTGCCGGTATACAACGTGATCGGCCAGCGCACCGAGCGGGTGGAGTTCTGGCCCCGGGCCCGCTACCACGACCGGGCGCAGGCGCTGGGCTATCCGCTGACCTACACCCCCCGTCAGGCATTTGAGGAGAACAATGCCAGCCTGATTTTGCAGAATCTGCTCAATTACAGCAACTTTGATCAGCAGCTGACGCTCTCCCTTTCCGACCAGCTGCAGAACGACTTTGCCTGCTATGCCTACCAGCGCGACAATGTGGTCTGCCGCTTTTACGACAATATCCCCATTCAGATTGCCGACTCGCAGGCGCCGGATACCCCGATCTATCAGGGCGTGATCAATTCCAGTTCCGGCCGAATGATCAGCACCGGCCGCTACTGTTACAGCGCACTGATCATCCCCTCGGCCGCCATGGACGCTCCCACCGAGGAGCAGTACCGGCAGGCATACGGAACGCTGCTGGAGCAGCTGCTGCAGCTGGCGGGTGGGGGGCATCAGGAAGCCCCCTATTACTGCGACGGTCCGCTGGTGTGGGTGCTCAGCACCCTGCAGGCGGACTTTCCCTCCACTGTAATCACAGGTCTTGGCACTGGTGAGGAAGAAGACGCAGAGGGCGAATTTTCCTACACCTACTCCACCCTTGAATGGTTCTGCTCCACTCTGCTGGATAATTTCCAGAAAAATGAGCAGCTGCTGGAGCTTCCTCCCTGGGAACAGATTAACTGGCCCGAGCCGAACCCGAACGACCCGGAGGCCGTGGAACGCTTTTTGCAGGAATACTATTCGACCATGTATAACATCGACCTGCAGATTCTGCGTCAGGACGGCTGTTATCTGGTTCTATTCCAGATATCCGAACATACGCTGGGTCTGTATTTTGACCCGCTGCTGCAGGCCTACACCGGCTTCGGCCTCCAGTAAAAAACACATCAGCCCCCCTGCAAAGCAGGGGGGCCTTAAAATTTGCAACTTGGATACATTTCTTTGGCGACTTGGTTTCCGTTCCCCTTCTATAATAAAGTCAGCCGGAAAAGGCGCGGCCCGCGTGATTTTTTTGCGGGTTCTGCGTCTAATAGGCAAACGCTGAAAAGGAGGTTCGCCGCCATGGCTGCCCGCACGCTTTCCGTTCAAAATGCTCGCCGACCGGTTTACCACGCGGCGCCCTGTTCTTCTTCCCTGCCCGGCCGGCAGCGGTCCATCCGCCGGCCGGCGGAGCGGCCGGTCTCCGCTTATCCCCAGCCGCAGCGGTCAAACGCCCGAGCGGCGGCGCCCGCGCCCACCGTTTACCGCCGGCCCCGACCTGCCGCCCACGCTCCGGCCCACCGCCGCAGAAAGCGCCATACGCTGGCCCTTGTGCTGGGCAAGCTGATGGTTCTGGCCCTGTGCGCCGCGGCCCTGTTCTCGGTGTTTGATCTGCTGGCTCAACACCGGCTGCTGGCCTCCATGGGCAGCCTGGCCACCGGGCAGACCATTGCAAACCCGGCGCCGGAAACCGCCTTTGCAAGCGGCAGCGGCATGCTCACGGTGCGCACGGTGCTGCAAAAACCCGCGCTGCCCAACGGCTGCGAGGCGGCAAGCCTTACCACCCTGCTGGAATACAGCGGCTATCCGGTAGATCTTGCGGCCCTGGCCGAGGATTACCTGCCCCGCCAGAGCTTCACCTACAACGGGCTGAACCGCTACGGGCCGGATCCGGAAACCGCCTACGCGGGCAATCCGGCCAGCTCCTCGGACGGCTGGTACTGCTTCGAGGGGCCCATTATCGAAGCGGCCAACGCTTATCTTCGGGATCAGGGCTCCGACCTGCGGGCCGAGAGTGAAACCGGCGCGGACATGGCCCGGCTGGAGCAGCTGCTGCGGCAGGGCACGCCGGTGGCGGTGTGGTTCACCCAGGACTACGAGCAGCCCCGGTTCAACAATTCCTTCACCTGGACGCTGCCCAATGGCCGCACCTACACCCCCTACACCAACCTGCACTGCGTGGTGCTCACCGGTATGGACGAAACCTGCTGCTATCTGGCCGACCCCATGCAGGGGGACACCCTGATCGACCGAAGTCAGTTCGAGTCCATCTACACCGCCATGGGAAGCCGTGCGGTGGTGCTGCGCTGAATTTTACCTCTTTTTTCGTTGCTTTTCAACTCCTTCTTATCGCCCCTCGGGGGCAAAAGCCCAGACGCACGGCTGGGCTTTTTTGCCCCAAAACGAAATGATCCGGGGGCTTTTCTCGTCTTATAAAAGACGACAGTTTTCGACTTTTCCCCGAAAGGATTGTATTTTTCATGCCCACTGCAACCCTTCGCCGCCCCCGGCGGCGCAAAAAGCGGCCGCGCCTGCTTCGGCTGGCGGCCCCCATTCTCGCCCTTGTGCTGCTGGCCGCCGCCTTCTGGATCGCGCTGGCCAAATTTTCCACCCAGCGGGAGGACGACCCCACCAGGCAGGCCCGCATCGTGGCCATCGACGCAGGCCACGGCGGCTCGGATACCGGCGCCATCGGGGTAAACGGCGTGCGGGAGTGCGACCTGACCCAGGCCACCGCCCAGGCCCTGTGGGACCTGCTGGAGGCCGACCCGGACATCACCCCGGTGATGTGCCGCTCGGACTGGAACGAGGACCTGCCCGCCGCCGACCGGGCCAAGCGGGTGGCCGCATCGGACGCCACCCTCAGCCTGTCCATCCACATGAATTCAGACGGCGGCTCCGGTCAGGCCAGCGGCTTCGAGTGCTTCCCCGCCCCGCCGGGCAATCGGTACAACAAAAACAGCCTGCGCTTTGCGGATTTCATCGCCGCCGAAATGAGCGCCGCCGGGGCCAGCCTCCGGGGCGAGGGCGGGGTGCGCTATGCCTATTACGACGAGAACAACCAGCGCATCATCCGGGAGCGCAGCGACACCAATCCCAACGATTACCCCAGTTTCGCCATGGTGAACAGCACCGGCTGCGCCTCGGTGCTGGCGGAACAGTGCTTCATCACAAACGAAAGCGATCTGGCCGCCTTTGCCTCGCCGGAGGGCTGCCAGCTAGCCGCCCGGTGCTACTACCGGGCCATCCGCCAGTATTACGGCCTTTC
The DNA here is from genome assembly GCF_004345265.1 of Allofournierella massiliensis. GTDB lineage: Bacteria > Bacillota > Clostridia > Oscillospirales > Ruminococcaceae > Allofournierella > Allofournierella massiliensis. The sequence goes on along the minus strand of NZ_SLUM01000003.1, from coordinate 82,909 downwards.
GCCCGAACCGGAGCAAAGCAATTCCTGACCATAAAAAAATCCCCTTTCCAGCCGGAAAGGGGATTTTTGTTGGTTGCGGTTCAGGCGGCTTCGGTGTTGGTGTCCGCTTCCAGCGCCTGTGCACTGGACAGGCCACTCACGCTCAGCCCGCCGCTGATGCGGTAGACGCCGCTCATGTAGGCAATGCCGATCTTGTAGTTCTTGCCGGGGGTCAGGCCGTCAAAGGTGGCCGTGGCGCAGTCGCCGCCGGTGGCAAACTCGATGGTGTGGCCGTTCACATAGGCGCGGCCACCCTCCGCTTCCTCCCACAGAGTCACCAGATACTGGGTGGTTGCGGTGTCCTTTTCGCTGGTGGCGTAGCTGGTCACCGTGATGGAATCGCCCGCCGGGGTGAAATAGTTGGTGAACCGGTTCTGCACGCTGTTGAACACCACATACAGTGTGCCGCTGGCTTCGTCCAGCTGGCTGGCGAAGGTGGCGCTGGTGTCCAGCCCTTCCGGCCAGGTGATGCTGCCGCCTGCCTGAGAGGCGATGTAGGTTTCCTCCACCGCTTCGCTCTCGGCTTCCTTCTCGCTGCTGCCCGAGCAGCCGGTCAGGCAGAAGGCCGCCATGGCAAGCGCCAGGCCCAGGGCAAGCAGAGATTTCATTCGTTTCATAGCTGTGTCCTCCGTTTCGCGGGCGCAAAGCCCCCAACGGGCCGCCCGTAAGTCCGGTTTTTGTTCAGAGTTCCCGCAGCCCCGCCCCGTTGAAAACAGGGCCTGCCGGCGGGTGGATACCTTTTTATTATAATCCAAAACCCACCGGCTTACAAGCAGGCAGAAAAAAGCAGCCCCTTCCGACCCTTTACTCGGGGTCAGGAAGGGGCTGCTCACAGCGCAAAATCAGCCGGTCACAGCTGAATGGCAAACTCCAGCCGGTGATTCTCTTCGGCGCTCAGCCGGTAAGCGGGCTCCACGTCCGCGCCCCAGCTGTCGATGCCGCCCACGCCGCGCACCGCGCCCATCACCGTGACCACGGTGCGGCCGGTGTTCGGCAGCTGCTCCCGATGGTCGGCGTTCTGCAGCTCCTGCGCAGTGTAGGGCAGGGCGCTGAAGGCAAAGGGCTCGCCCTCCATGAACACCTCCAGCCGTGCCGCGTCCGGCTGGCCCGCGATCCGCCGCTCCAGCGTGAACTGGTGGGTGTCCATGTGTACGCCGCAGTCCTGCGGCACCAGATAATCCGGGATATGGGGAATCTCGGTATGGCGGCCGAACATCCCGCCCTTCTTCCGGTCCGGGTAGGTCTCGCCGGACAGGCCGGTCCAGCCGATGGCGGACGCGGGCTCGGGGAGAACCAGCCGCACGCCGAACACCGGCAGACCGGACAAGCCGGGCGCTCCGGCAAATTCCGCCTTCACCCGCAGGGTACCGGCGGCATCCACCGTGTAAACAATCTCCACCTTCGCGCCGGGCACGGCGGCAAAGGCGAATTCGTATGCAATTTCCACCTTGCGGGGGCCCTTTTCCCGCACCGTCCAGCCGGTACAGCGGGCAAAGGCGTCCGCCGCCATCCAGGCCGCGCTCTTCGCCGCGAATCCGTTGCCGATGTCGTTTTCGGTGGCGGCCCGCCACAGCGCCGGGCGGGGGGCCCGGTAGAGCCACTGCACACCCTGGGAAATCAGCGACACCGGGCCGGCCTCCACATAGGAGAAGAGCACCTCAAAGCCGGCGCCCTGCACGCCCAGGTTCACATCGCCCTCGATCACGGTCAGATCCGGGGCAGTCTCGGCCCGGCCGGCCCGCTCCTTTTGCAATTCGGCCAGCTGGCGGGCGGACTGCTGCGCTGCCCGCCGGTTGTTCGCATCGTGAGCAGCGCGCTGCTCCGGGGTGGAATACCAGTAACGCACCTCCTGCATGGCGGGCTTTTCGCTGCCGTCCGCAAACACGATGCCGTTGGCGCTGAAGTTGTAGTCGGTGGGGCGCTCGCCGAAGTCGCCGCCGTAGCCCAGCACCCGGCGGCCCAGGCTGTCGGTGCGCCAGAGGGCCTGATCCATATAGTCCCAGATAAAGCCGCCCTGATACTGGTCGAATTCCTCACCCAGGCGGATGTAGCTTTCCATGCCGCCCAGACTGTTGCCCATGTCGTGCATGTACTCGCACAGCAGGAAGGGCTTTTCCGGCTTTGCCTCCAGATATTCCCGAATTGCCTCGGGGGTGGCGTACATCCGGCTTTCCACGTCGCTGATGCGGTCGAATTCCCGGTTGTGGAACACGCCCTCGTAATGCACCAGACGGCTGGGGTCGTTTTCGTGGAAGAACCGGCTCATGGCCAGAATGTCCTCGCCCGCATAGGACTCGTTGCCGCAGGACCAGAACAGGATGGCGGTGTGGTTTTTATCCCGCTCGAACATGGAGCGGGCCCGGTCCACCACGCATTCCTTCCACTGGGGCAGGCTGCCGGGCACGTTCCAGCTGGGCTCCACCGCGCCCATCTTCTGCCAGGAGCCGTGGCTCTCCAGATTGGTCTCGTCGATCATATAGATGCCGTTTTCGTCGCACAGGTCATACCAGCGGCTCTGATCCGGGTAATGGCAGGTGCGCACCGCGTTGATGTTGGCCCGGCGGAAGGTATCCATGGCCCGGTCCATATCCTCGTCGGTGATGGCCCGGCCCCGCTCGGCGCTCCACTCGTGGCGGTTCACGCCGTTGAACATCACCCGCTCGCCGTTCAGCAGAAGCAGGCCGTTTTTCAGCTCGAACCGGCGGAAGCCGGTGGAATAGGGCACCAGCTCCACCACCTGACCCGCGACGTTTTTCACCGTGAACAGCACCGAATACAGCACCGGATGCTCATGATCCCAGGCGCACACATCGGGCAGGCGGATGGCGGTGCTGCCGTCCGGGTTTACCGGGCCCTCAAACAGCACCCGGCCCGCCGGGTCGCTCACCCGGCATTCCACCGCCGCGCCCTCCGTTTCGCCGGAAAGGCGCAGCCGGGGGGCAAGGGTGCCGGTGGTGTTGTCCTCGGCAAGGCCCGCCCGCAGCCACAGGTCCTCGATGTGCACCTGAGGCTTTGCATACAGATACACCGGCCGGAAGATGCCGCTGAACCGGAAGAAGTCCTGATCCTCCAGCCAGCTGGCGCTGCTGCGCTTGTGCACCTCCACGCAGAGCAGGTTGCCCTTCGGGCGGATGGCGTTCGTCAGATCGAAATGGGCGGGGGTGAAGGAGTCCTCGCTGTAGCCGATGAACTGGCCGTTCAGCCACAGATAGAACGCCTGCTCCACCCCTTCCAGACAGATGCAGACCGGCTTGCCCGCCAGGGCCGGGTCCAGATCGAACCGGCTCACATAGCTGCTCACCGGCGCGTCGTTCCAGTCAATCTGGGGCGGGCGCAGATCGCTGCGGCCATCCCAGGGGTACATGGTGTTGATGTACTGGATCTGGCCATAGCCCTGCAGCTCCACATGGCCGGGCACCTGGATGCGGCCGAAGGCCGAACGGTCGGCCTCCTCCTTCCAGAAATCCGCGGGCCGGGCGGCGGGGTTCGGGCTATAGGCAAACTGCCACTCCCCGTTAAGGCTCTGGCGCAGGGCCATGGTTTTCTGGGCCAGCTCCGCCTCGTTCTGGTACCACCGGTGGTCCGAGTGGGCGGGCAGCCGCCCCACCGCGAACACCTCCGGGTTCACAAGCCAATTCAAATCAGGCTGCATCAATGCTTTTCTCTCCTTTTCCATTCTCAGGCCACCTGATTTTCCGCCCGGATGGCCGCGCACTCGCTGGCGGCCAGATCCGCCCAGCTGCCGTTGTGGAACAGAAAATCGTAGCGGTAGAGCACATAACCGTCCGCGCCCACTTCCCTGCCGGTGCCGATCATATCCGCCAGATTGTGGCCGGTCTGCCACTGGGTCACCGCCGCGTCGTAGTTGCCGCCGTCGCCGTCGCCGATGCGGTAGGCCCCCAGCCCAAAGTAGAGGGCTACCCCCTCGGCCCGCTCCAGCGCGGCCCACTCCTTTGTGATGTTCTCGAAGCCGAACCGGGTCTGCCCGCCGGAAGTGGTGTAGCCGTAGCCCCAGTAAAGCTGGGGCAGTATGTAATCCACATAGCCCGGGGTACTCATCCAGAGGGCCACATCACTATACTGGCCGTTATAATTGTTATCCATATTCCCCTGCGGACTGATCCCGAATCGAACCTCCGGCTTTGCCGCCTTGATGGCGTCGTATACCGCTTTCACCAGCTGGTTCACGTTGTCCCGCCGCCAGTCCTCAAGGCTCAGGGAGGTGCCGGATGCGGCGTATTCCTCCGCGTCAAAGGAGGGGTCGGTGGTGGGGTAGAAATAGTCGTCGAAGTGGATGCCGTCCACCTCATAGTTCATCACGATTTCGGTCACGCCGTCCACGATCAGCTGGCGCACTTCTTCGCTGGAGGGGTCGAAATACAGCCCCTCCCCCGCCTGCTTGACCAGCTCCGGCCGGGTGACGGCGGGGTTTGAATCCGCCAGCTGACCGGGCAGGCCGGCGTTCAGCTGCACCCGGTAGGGATTCAGCCAGGCCTCCAGTTCAAGGCCGTGGGCGTGGGCAGTCTCGATCAGAATGGCCAGCGGGTCAAAGCCCGGGTCCTGCCCCTGGGTGCCGGTGCACAGATGGCTCCAGGGGAAGTACTGGCTGGGGTAAAGGGCGTCCGCAAAGGGGCGCACCTGGGCGATGACCGTGTTCAGGCCCAGATCGGCGCAGTTGGCCATCATCTCCTCTGCCCCGGCCCGGAAGGCTTCGGCGCTGGAGAAATCGAACTGCTGCCATTCCAGATAGCTCACCCACATGGCCCTGTATTCCGGCTGAGCCTGAGCGGGCTTTTCGGCTTCGTCGCCGGTGTCGTTTACAATGGGGCTGCCGGTCTGGCTGCCGGCGGTGCTGGCGGACGTGCCGCCGGGTGCAGTTCCGCCGCAGGCGGCAAGGCTCACCGCAAGGCAGGCGGCGGCCAGCAGGGCGAATATCCTGTTCCACATCATGGATCAACTCCTTTTGGGGCGGGCTTTGCGCAAGGGGCCCCGCGGCAGGCGGCCCGCGCCCTGTTTCATTCCTATGCGGGGCGATTCGTGCTTATTATAGCACAGCACGCCCGCGCAGCGCAAAAAAGCGGCAGCCGGAAAACCGGCTGCCGCCTGTGTGCCTGAAAATCAGTATTTGGCCACAATGGCGCTCATCTTGTCCCAGTTGGCCTCCATGTCGCTCACCAGCTTGAACTGGGTGCGGCAGCGGTCCAGGTTCTGGCCTTCCCGGTGTACCCGGAAGTAGTGGTCACCCTCCAGATAGTCGGTGAGGAAGCGGATGCCGCATTCCAGCGTCATCAGCTTGGCGCCCCAGGGCAGGTTCTCCTTTTCGGCGGCGGTCAGCGCATCGCCGGCAGCCTCCAGAAAGCCCTTGGTGTAGATCTCGAACAGATCCAGATCAAAGTTCACCTTGCTCAGGTCCTTCTCGTCCTCGGCGCAGTGGTTGGCGCCGAAGCGGATGGAATCGCCGAAATCGTTCAGCGCAAGGCCGGGCATCACGGTATCCAGGTCGATGACGCAGATGCCGGTGCCGGTTTTCTTGTCCATCAGGATGTTGTTCAGCTTGGTGTCGTTGTGGGTCACGCGCAGGGGCAGCTTGCCTGCCTCCAGCTGATCCATCAGCACGGCGCAGTCCTTCTCCCGGGCCAGCACGAAGTCGATCTCCGGCTGCACGTCCCTGGCGCGGCCGCACGCATCCGCCTCCAGCGCCTTTTTGAAGTTGGCAAACCGGTTGCGGGTGTCGTGGAACTTGGCAATGGTCTCATGCAGGGTGGAGGCGTCGTAACCGGCCAGCAGACGCTGGAAGTTGCCGAAGGCAACGGCGCTCTGGTAGAACTGCTCCGGATCCTCCACCGCCTGCAGGCAGACGGTGCCCTCCACGAAGGGATACACACGCCAGCAGCCGCCCTGGCTGTCCCGGTAATAGTTCTTGCCCTCTTTGGTGCGCTGCACGGTCATGGTCTCACGGGCGGTATCGCCGCCGTTTTTCTCGATGATGCCGCGCAGATAGTCGGTCACGCCCACGATGTTTTCCATCAGGCCGTCCGGATCGGTGAAGGTGTTGGTGTTGATGCGCTGCAAAATAAAGCGCACGCAGTCGCCCGCCTCGTCCTGGGTGTATACACAGAAGGTATCGTTGATGTGGCCCTTGCCGTAACGCACGGCGCCCACGATCTGACCGCCGAAATCAAAGCCGGTCAGGGCCTCGGACAGGGTTTCTTCCGCTTTGCACAGTGCCATGATGCTTACTCCTTCCACAGATCATCGGGATACAGGCCGGCGGCGGTCTTGTCGGCAATGGCCTTTACCACCACGGGCTTATCCTCTTTGTAAGTAACGCCGTACCACTTGTCGGTGCTTCGCAGCACCTGAACGGTGGCCTTGCCCTCCTCGATCAGCTGGCTGACCACGCTGGGCAGGAAGTACTCGCCCTTCAGCGGGTTCTCCACCAGAGCCTTGTCCAGGAAGGCGGCGAAGCGGGTCTTGGCTTCGGCCACGAAGTTCTCGGAGAAGCCCCACAGGTTCATGGAAACCACGCTGTCCGCGTCCACGTCGGTCCAGGTTTTGCCGTCGTCCTCGGTGAAGTGGATGCCGTTCTCGTAGGTCTCGATCTTGGTGCGCTCGGTCACGCTGGCCAGGGTGCCGTCGGCGTTTTCCACGCAGATGCCGCGGGCCACGCTGCCGTTCTCGGTCACGGTGTTCTTCAGCAGATAGCCCACCATGGCGAAGCGGTACTTGTCGTCGTCCTGATGGGTGGACAGATAGTTGTAAATCTCCTTGAAGGCTTCGGGGCCGTAGTAGTCGTCGGCGTTGATCACGGCGAAGGGTGCGTCGATCACGTCACGGGCGGCCAGAATGGCATGGCTGGTGCCCCAGGGCTTGGTGCGGCCTTCCGGCACGGAATAGCCCTCCGGCAGATCGTTCAGATCCTGATAGGCATAGCGCACGTCCATAATTTTGGACAGCCGGTTGCCGATGGCTTCCTTGAAGGCGTCCTCGATTTCGTGCTTGATGATGAACACGATGGTCTCAAAGCCCGCGCGGCGTGCGTCGTAGGCGGAATAGTCGATGATGATCTGGCCGTGGTTGCCCACCGGATCAATCTGCTTCAGGCCGCCGTACCGGCTTCCCATACCTGCTGCCATCACCACAAGAATCGGTTTTTTCATGATGCTCTCTCCCTATCTCTCAATGCAATCTTAACGGGCAGGCCGTTCAACCCTTGTACCCGTTGGGGTTCATGCTCTGCCACTTGTAGCTGGAGGCGCACATCTCCTCGATGCCGTACTGGGCCTCCCAGCCCAGCTCCTCCCGTGCCTTGGTGGGGTCGGCGTAGCACTCGGCGATGTCGCCGGGGCGGCGGGGATCGATCACATAGGGCAGCTCCTTGCCGCAGGCCTTGGAGTAAGCCTTGATCACATCCAGCACGCTGTAACCGTGGCCGGTGCCCAGGTTGCAGATGAACAGGCCGCAGTTGGTGGACAGCTTTTTCAGCGCCGCCACATGGCCCCGGGCCAGATCCACCACATGGATGTAGTCACGCACGCCGGTGCCGTCCGGGGTGTTGTAGTCGTTGCCGAATACATGCACCTTTTCCAGCTTGCCCACGGCCACCTTGGCGATGTAGGGCACCAGATTGTTGGGAATGCCGTTGGGGTCCTCGCCGATCAGACCGCTCTCGTGCGCGCCGATGGGGTTGAAGTAGCGCAGCAGGGCCACATTCATGGTGGGGTCGGCCTTGCACAGATCCTTCAGAATCTGCTCGTTCATCACCTTGGTGGCGCCGTAGGGATTGGTGGCCGCGCCCACGGGGAAATCCTCCCGGATGGGCACGCTGGCCGGGTCGCCGTAAACGGTGGCGGAGGAGGAGAACACGAAGTTCTTCACCCCGTGGCGGCGCATGCTGTTCAGCACGTTCAGGCAGCTGACCAGATTGTTGGTGTAGTATTCCAGCGGCTTGGAAACGCTCTCGCCCACTGCTTTATAAGCAGCGAAGTGAATCACCGCGTCAATCTCCGGATGCGCATCGAACAGCTCGTCCACCCTGGCCGCATCGCACAGGTCGATGTTCACAAAGGGTACCTTTTTGCCGCTGATCTGCTCCACCCGGTTCAAAGCCTCCTGGCAGGAGTTGTAGAAGTTGTCGGCCACCAGAATCTCGTGGCCGGCTGCCATCAGTTCAATGCAGGTGTGGCTGCCGATGTAGCCGGCGCCGCCGCTTACCAAAATAGGCATAATGATTTATCCTTTCTTATTCAACCGTTTTCCGGCATCATTCAGCAGTTGGGCAGCTCCACGTTGGACAAACAGTTCACCGGGGTGCGGCCGGGAATCAGGCGGGTACCGTCGGAATAGCCTTCCTCCGAATCCTTCAGCTCCTGAATCAGCAGATTGCGCAGGTAGGCAATCCGCTCCTGCTTGTCCGGGTCATGGATGGCGTTGTGGGTCTCGTCCGGGTCGTTCACCAGATCGAAATACTGTTCCTCGTTCCGCTCGTTCAGCCAGATGAACTTGTCGGTCTTTGTCACAATAAACTGGCTGGACCAGCGGTTGAAGCCGAAGGTGTGCTCCCCGTGGATGTATTCCCGGTCCAGCGGATGCAGCATGCTGCGCCCGTCCAGATGGGCGGGGATCGGTGCGCCCGCCAGCTCCAGCAGGGTGGGCATCACGTCCCGCAGCTCCACCAGCGAATCGTCGGTGCGGCCCCGGGGGCCGATGTACCGCTCCGGCCCGCTGATAAACATGGGAATGTGGGCGCTGCCGTTGTAGGGCAGTGCTTTACGGCACCACCCGTGGTCGGACAGCATCTCCCCATGGTCGGAGGTGAACAGGATCACGGTGTTGTCCATCAGCCTGTGCTCGATCAGCGCCTGAATGATGCGGCCGATCTGGTGGTCCAGATGGGTGATGCAGGCGTAGTAGCCGATCTGCTGCTGGCGGATCAGCTCCGGGTCTTTTGGCCCGGTGCAGGAATTGAACACCATACCCCGCTTTTCCAGCATGGCGGTGTCGTTCCAGTCACCCTTCACCGGCGGCCGCAGATCCTTGTCCTTATACAGGTCGAAGTAATACTGGGGCGCGTCGTAGGGGGCGTGGGGCCGCACGAAGCTGGCCATCAGAAAGAAGGGCTGGCGGGGGTCCCGGCGGCGCAGAAAGTCGATGCTCCGGCTGGCCACCCAGTTGGTGGGGTGGTATTTTTCCGCATAGGGCCAGGGGCGGGCGGTCCAGCCGTTGCAGTCCATGCCGGTGTCGGTCACGTCCGCATCCGCGCCCAGCTCGCTTTTCAGCCAGTGGAAATAATCGTCCGCAATCAGCTGGTTTTCGCCGTATTCCACATTGGGGTAACGATATTCATGCAGGTAGCCGTCGTGCAGCTCCACGTTGTGGAAGCCCAGATAGTTGCGCAGGGGATGCACATGCATCTTGCCCACGCACTGGGTGTAGTAGCCGGCCCTGCTCAGTTCTCCGGCCATGGTGCAGCCGTAGTTCCAGTCCACCCGATCCTGATAGCCCACCTTTCCGGTGTGGCGCTGGCTCAGGCCCGTGTGCAGGATGGCCCGGGCGGGCACGCAGGTGGGGCAGGCGGACCAGGCATTGGGAAAATAGATGCCGTCGGCGGCAAGGGAGTCCAGATACGGGGTTTTCACATCCGGGTGCCCGGCATAGCCCAGGCAGTCTCCCCGCTGCTCATCGGTCATGATGAAAAGAATATTGGGGCGGTCCGTCACAGCGTTCACAACCTTTCCGAAAACAGGCGACAGGGCGTTTTTCCCCCGCCGCGACAATGAAAGAGGCGGCCGCCGCCGGGCATTCCCGAGGGCGGCCGCCTTGATGCAAAACCGGATCAGGGCCGATCAGATCTCATACCACTTGATCTCGTTGGCGTCCATATCCAGCTCGAAGCTGGTGCCGTCGCCCTTGTAAACGGTGGTATGCTGGGGCTCGTAGGTGTTGTTCACCACGCAGTATTTGCCGTTCTTCACATAGGCATGTACTTCCACGTTGAAGTTGGAGGAGAACCAGCGATGCAGGTTGTCCTCGTCGTGGGCGCTCCACAGGATGGAACGGTACAGCATGCGGCTGTTCTCGAAGGTGTAGGGCAGGCCGCTGATGTAAACGGTGCGGCCGGCGCCGAACTCGTTCACTGCCATCTGCACTTCCTTGTCCTTCTGAACCAGGATCTGGGCGCCCTCCAGCGCGTAGATGTTCTTCTTGCCCTCGCCGAAGTCCACTTCCCTGGTGGCGTCGGCCAGGATGAAGTGATCCCGATGCTCATCCCAGTTGTACTTGTCGTAGTTCAGGGTGAAGCCGGTCTCCTTCTCCACGCCCATCACGGTGGCCAGCTGCAGGTAGTGGCCCTGATACTGGTGGCCGGCGGGCTCGCCCACGCCGATGAAGCCGCCGCCGTTGTAGATGAAGGCCTTGATGGCAGAAGCGATCTCCGGGTCCTCCCACACGGCGCCGCCGGTGTGGGCGGTGTCGCCGTCGCCCACGTTGATCAGCACGTCAATGGAATCCAGCAGCTTCGGGTCGGCCTTGATGTCGTCGAAGCTGATGAACTTCACGTCGAAGGGAGCGCCGCTCAGCGCCTCGATCACGCCGGCGTAGCTGTAGTTCTGCTTCTGGTACAGCGCATGGTGCACCATGTGGCAGCCCCAGCTGCGGGCCTTGCCCCAGCTGTTCAGCACAGCCACGGTCTTGACGCAGTAGGCGGTGGTGCCCTTGGCGTTCTCGTACAGCTCACGGAACTCGTTGCAGACGCTCTCGATGTAATCCACGAACTCGGGGAAGTCCAGCGCCAGCTTCAGGTAGCCGCCGTAGCCGATCCGGTCCACGGGCTTGCGCAGGATGGCGCGGCGGGCGGTCACCCAGTTCTCCTTGGCTTCCTTCACCGGGTCGCCGCCCTCGTGGAAGGTATCCGGGAAGAAGTAGGGCAGGAATCGGCCCTCGGTGTACTTCACGCCGGGAATATCGGAAATCAGACGCAGGGTGGAGCCGTTGCCCACGCTGCCCACCACGGCGTCCAGGCCGATGGTCTTGAACTCGTCCATGAAGGGCTCGGTGCCGATGAAGTGGTCGCCCAGGAACATCATGGCTTCCTTGCCCAGCTCGTGGGTGATGTCCACCATCTCCTTGGCCAGCTTGGCAACCTCGCGGCGCTGGAAGGCCTGGAAGTCCTTGAACTCCTTGCTGGGCACCCGGTACTGGTTGTTGTAGTAGCCCTGATCGATGATGAACTCGGGGCGGAACTTGTAGCCCACTTCCTCCTCAAACTGCTTCAGGATGTAGGGGGAAACGCTGGCGGAATAGCCGTACCAGTCCACATACTTCTCACGCTTCAGCTCGTCGAACAGCAGGGTGAACTGATGGAAGAAGGTGGTGTAGCGGATCACGTTCACATAGGGATGCTCGGCAATGAACTTGCGCAGGCGCTCCATGGTGAACTTGTGGGTCTTGGGCTGGCGCACGTCGAAGGTGATCTGGTGCTCAAAGTTCTGCCAGTTGTTGGTCACCGCATTGTACATGTGCACGGGGTCCCAGATCAGGTAGGCCAGAAAGCTCACGGTGTAGTCGTGGAAGGCGGTGCAGCCGGTGATCTCCACGCAGCCGGTGGCCTCGTTGTAGCTCCACTGCTCCACGGGAACCACCTCACCGGTGGTGCGGTCGATCACTTCCCACCAGCGCTTGATGTCGTCGCGGGTGTTTACTTCCATCAGCTCCTGGGAAACGCCCTTCATCAGAGGAATCGACAGAGTGTCGCCGGTGGCGGTGTAGAAGCCGGTCATGATGTAGCACTGCTGCACCTCGTCCGGGTTGGCCTTGGCCCAGGCGTTGTCCTTCCGGGTGGTGTAGTAGGTGGAGTAGATCTTCGCGCCCACCTTGGTCAGCTCTTCGGGAAATTCGGTGCCGTCGCAGTCGCGGATGGCGTCTGCGCCCCAGCGCTTCAGAATATCAATGGTTTCCGGCACAATGTCCAGATTGGTGGGAATGGTTACCCGGCCGGTCAGTTTTTTCTCGCTCATGTTGTTCCTCTTTTCCTGGTTTTGACCAAAATACGGCGTTCTGCCCGCTCTTTTCGGCGCGGGCAGAACGCCGCGTTTGTGCGTTTTATTTTGTGTAGGGTTTGTTATACAGATACAGCAGCACAAGGATGCCGGCCAGACCCACCAGCTGGATGCCCAGACCGATCGTTCCCTGCCGGGTGTCGGCCATGAAGCCCATGGAGTGGCCCGCAATGACCAGCGCCAGGCACACCAGTGCAGCAATGCCGGCCAGGATCAGTTTCACGGTCTTTTTGGTGTATTCATTCATCGTGTTTCCCTCCTTAGCCCTTCAGGCCGCCCAGAGTCATGCCCTGAGTGAGCTTTTTCTGTACACACATATACAGGATCAGCGTGGGGATCATGACCAGAACCAGACCGGCGTACATCTGGCCGTACTCGGCCTTGGCGTTCTGGGCCTTCATCAGGTTCAGCAGGCCAACCGGCAGGGTGCGGGCGCCGTTGGGATCGGTGAGCATGGTCATGGAGATGATGTACTCGTTCCAGTAAGCCAGGAACTCGAACAGAATTACGGTGATGATGCTGGGCTTGGCCATGGGCAGGATGATGCGCACCATGGTGGTGAAGTAGCCCGCGCCGTCCACATAGGCGGCTTCCTCGTAGTCCTTGGGCAGAGTGGCCAGGTAGCTGCTCAGCAGGTAGATGGTGAAGGGCAGCGTGGTGGAGGCCAGAACCACCGATACCACGAAGGGATTGTTCAAGAAGAAGGATTTGCCGAACAGAGAGTTCAGAACCCGGTCACCGGCCACGAACATCAGGAAGATGGGAACAACGATGTAGTTCACGTTGATGAACAGGCCGGCCATGAAGCCGCCGCGGATGACCTTGCGGCCGATGAAGTTGTAGCGGCTGAGCACATAGGCCGCGGGCAGAGCCACCAGCAGCAGGATCGCCAGCGACATGGCGGTGATCATGACCGAGGTCATGAAGTACTCGCCCATGCGAGCCTTGGTCCAGGCATCCACAAAGTTTTGCAGGTAGAGGCCCTGAGGCAGGGTGAAGGGGTTGCCGTAGAACTCGCTGTTCTGCTTTACGGATGCCATAAACACCCACGCCACGGGCACAATGATCGTGACTGCAAGCACGATCAGCACGATATAAATCACGGCTTTGATCAGCGCATCGCTTCTCTGGCCGCTTGTTTTCTTGTTTGCATTCATTCGCACACGCTTCCTTTCCGATCAGAATTCCAGCGCTTCGCGTTCGGTCACCTTGTTCACGATGGCGGCCAGTGCGAAGGAGAAGGTGAACACCACAACACCGATGGCCATGCCGTAGCCGTAGGTGGAGTTGGTGTAGGCCTGCTTGTACATGTAGCTCAGGAACACCTCGGTGGCGCCGTCCGGGCCGCCGTTGGTCATGGCCTTTACAAACAGGAAGCTCATGTTGATGTTGGAAATGATGAAGAAGGTCAGAGTGGTGCGGATGTTGGTCCAGATCAGAGGCAGGGTGATGCTGAAGAACTGCTTGGTCCGGGAAGCGCCCTCCAGGTTCGCGCTCTCGTACAGGCTTTCGGAGATGGAGGACATGCTGGCCATGTACATGACCATGTAGTAACCGATGGCCTGCCATACCATGGCGATGGCCAGGCTGTAGATAACGATCTTCTGGTCACCCATCCAGTAGATGGGCTCCGCGTCGCCCCGGAAGATGTTCAGGATGCTGTTCAGCAGGCCGTTGTTGGCGTCGTAGATGGCGCTGAAGATGGCGCTGATAACAACCACAGACAGAATGTTGGGGATGTAGAAGATCACGCGGAAGAAGTTCTGACCCTTGAGGTTCTCACGGGTCAGGATGGCGGCAAACAGCAGTGCGAACACGATGGTCACCGCTGTGACCAGCACGATCAGCAGGATGCTGTTGCGGCAGGAACGGAGGAAGTTTTCATCCTTGAACAGGGTGACAAAGTTTTCCAGACCCACAAATTCCTGATTGGGGGAATAGCCGCCCCAGCGGAACAGGGACATGCGGAACACGTTGAATGTGGGGATTGCCAGGAAAATGAACGCCAATATTGTGGCCGGCGCCACGCATGCCACAATAAACCGGCTGCGCGCTTTATTTTTTTGCATTGTGCCAACTCCTCTCACCTAAAAGGCGGTGAACAAAAGGCTGATTCCTTCTGTTCACCGCCCGGTTTACCAGATTACCTGCGCGGCAGGCGCCTTACGGCGCATCCAGTTTGCCATGCGCATTTGAACATTGTGGCCAGCGCCGACAACGTTTACTCCATGGCTGCGGCCATGGTCTTGCAGGTATCCTGCATATCGGTATGCCACTGCTCAGCAGTCTTGTTGCCGTTCACAACGCTGTCCATGGTGAAGCAGAAGACCTGCTTGAAGTCCATGCCTTCCACGGGCTTGGTGGTGGCGAAGGTGCCGATGGCAGCCTTGGCGCCGTTGTCGTATACGCTGTAGTAGACCTTGTTGTCGTCGCTCAGCTTGTCGGTCATGCCAACGATGGGCTGAACCGCACCGGACTCGGCGAAGATGGCAGCAGCCTCATCGCTGTACAGGTAGCTGATGAATACCTTGGCCAGCTCCTGATTCTGAGAACCGGCGGGAACCCAGCACTGCTCGAAGAAGGTGTAGCTGTAGCGGTCGCCGCCCTGCTCCATTGCAGGCAGAGCCATGAAGCCCCACTCGAAGCCGTCAGCACGGGGAGCGTCGGCCATCTCGCCGATGACCCAGTTGCCGTTGGGCATGAACAGCGCCTTGTTGTCCAGGATCAGCTGCTGGTTCTTGGTGAAGTTGTCGGAGTTGCCGTTGGAGGGAGTGGACTTCTCGGTGTTCGCAGCCAGCTTGCCCAGCACGTCGAACATCTGGCCCATCTCTTCGCTGGCCCAGGTAGCCTCGTCGTAACGCAGAGCGTTGTTGAAGAAGTCCTGACCGCCCACCTCAGGGATCATGGCGTAGATGAACGCATCCAGGTAGCCGGCGGTGGGGTAAGTAAACAGGGGGATGTCGGTCTGGTCGGCCAGAGCGAAGAACTCATCCCAGGTGGTGGGCAGGGTCAGCTCGCCGCCGCCCTCGGTGAAGTTTGCCTTGTTGTAGAACAGACCGCAGGGGCTGTAGAACATGGGCATCATGTAAACGCGGTCGTCGTTGTAGGGGTTGGTGGTCAGGTTGCCGGTGAAGCCGGGGATGATCTTCTCGCCCACGGTCACGTCCTCACCCAGAACCTTCATGTCCAGAACGTCGCTCAGGTCGGTCAGAGCGTTCTCTTTCAGCATGGTCTCGGGCAGAGCCTTCTCACGGCCGGTGGCCAGATGAACCACGTCGTAGAAGTTGCCGGCCTTCATCTGGGGATCGATCACGTCCTCCAGGTTCTTGTCGGTGGTCAGCTCTACGGTAGCGCCGGTCTTGGCTTCGAAGCCATCCACAACCTTCTGCCACATCTCGGAGCCGTAAGCGGTCTCAATGGCGGCGACCTTCAGGGTCTGGCCGGCGTAATCGCCCTCTGCGGAAGCGGTGGAACCGGACGCGCCGGAAGCGGCGGTGCTGGTAGAGCCGGTGCTGGTGGTGCCACCGCCGCAAGCGGTGAACACGGATGCAGCCATCATGACTGCCAGCAGCATGCTAAGTGCCTTTTTCATAGTGTACCTCCTGTTTCGTGTATCCATAACGCAGGGACGGAAGGAACGCTGTTGCACTTCCTTCGGTTTTCGCGCTTCCCTGCATTTCCTGATTCCAGTATACCGTTTCCAACCAGGAATACAAGAGTTTTCTTGCTCTAACTTTTATACTGCTTGTTTTTGTGTTCATTTTCCCCAGTATGTGCTCCTTTTGGGAGTAATTTTTGTATTTAACATCAACAAAAAAACCAAACAATTTCTGGCTATATTGCCATTGTCAAAAAATTCGTAGAACAGCTCACTATTTTTTGTTTTTATCGTCAATTCAAAACGACCAATTTTTCATCACACTCTCATATTTTTTCACTTTATCAACCAAAATTGTTCATGCAAATTTGCATTTTAAAAAAATGGCGTTATAATAAAGCCAAACAATCGATTATATTTTGCTCAATATTTTATAAATTCTCCGGAATTTTCGGTCTTTTGCCTTGTGCAGCCGCCGAACGGATACAAATCGTTCGGATATGCGGCCGTAAAAATATCCGGCAGGGAGGTTTTTGCATGAGCACCAAACGATATGATCTGGATCTGAGCGTTTCCCAGCGTTCACCGGGCTCCTTTTCCGCCCTTCTGGGAAACGCCAGCCTGCTGTATGTGACCGACGCCCAGTTCAACACAGACTGGCACAGCACCCTGCACAGCCACCCCAACATGGAGCTGTTTTACTGCGTGCGGGGCATCGGTGAGTTCCGCATGAAGGACCGGGTGCTGCCCGTGGGCAGCGACGACATGATCATCATCAACCCCAACGTGGAACACACGGAATCCAGCATTCCCAGCAATCCGCTGGAATACATCGCTCTGGGCATCAGCGGGGTGGACCTGGTGTTCGACACCAAGGGCCAGCAGTTTTCGGTGCTGAACTACCGGGAATCCCGTTCCGAGATTGCGGCACTGCTGCGGATGCTGATCTCGGAGGCCTCCACCCAGCCGCCGGGCTGGGAGAATGTCTGCCAGCATCTTCTGGTGGTGCTGCTCTCGCTTTTGCTGCGGCACACCCATTTTACCCTGAACAGCGAGCAGGGGCTGCATACCAACAAGGAATGCGCCGCTGCCCGCCGCTACATCGACGAACACTTTGCCGAGCCCATCGACCTGAATCAGCTGGCAAACCTCACCCACGTGAACAAGTATTATCTGGCCCATTCCTTCAAGAAGGAATATGGCATCTCCCCCATCAACTATCTGATTGAGCGGCGGATCCGGGAAAGCAAATATCTGCTGGAGCACACCGACCACAACCTCTCTGAAATTGCTCATTTTCTGGGGTTTTCCTCCTCCAGCTATTTTTCCCAGAGCTTCCGCCGGTTCACCGGCCAAAGCCCCACCGATTATCGGAAAACCAGCCGATGCACCGATGAGGATCTCTCCGCCGAGCCCGACAGCTGAGCAAAACAAAAGCGCCTTCGCCGAACATCGGCAAAGGCGCTTTTTGTCTGGTGGGCCATCCAGGACTTGAACCCGGGACCAATCGGTTATGAGCCGACAGCTCTGACCAGCTGAGCTAATGGCCCTTACGGGCGGCGAACCGCTCGAATGTTTTTATTATACCAGAACCAGAGCCCGGTTGCAAAGCATTTTTTGCGGCAGAGGTCACCTTCAGATTCTGCCATACATCTTGCACACCAGCCGCAGGCTCAGGTCTCCAAAGTGGCCGGCGTTGCGGCGCACCACATCCACGGTGCTCAAGGGCCGGAAATATTCGCCCTGCCGCTGCACTGCGGCGCGGGTGTATTCCAGATAACTGCCCTCGTAGATGGCATACGGTTCCAGCCGGTGCAGCAGCGACTGCACCTGAATGACGCGCAGGCCAAGGCAGCGGCTCACAAACTCCACGCAGGTGAAGGCCCCGGGCAGGGCCAGATGGAACCCCACCACACTGGCCATGGCCCCGTATGTATTGTAGATGGTGCGACCCGGCTGGGCCCGGCAGACCATGAGCATGTTGCGGGCGGCGTCGAACTGGCGCCGGGTCACCGGCACCCGGCAAACCCGCACCCGGATGTCGCCCTCGTCGCACAGGCGGCCCGCATCCTCGGCCACAAAGCCGCCCGCCAGCGCGTTTTGCTTGTTGCGGCGGGCGAAGGAATAGCAGACCGCCAGATCCGGCCGCAGGCTGATGGAAACATGGTTATAGCTGCTCCCGGTCACCGCCCGGATCATCCGGCCCATTCCGGTGTTGGTGTGGGAAAACATCACATACAAATCCGGCAAATTCCTTCGCCTCCTTTTTTGAATTTACGAAAAAGCCTGTCATTCCAGACCGGCGCACCGGCCTGCCAGATACCCCGCGCCCATCAGGCCCGCCTGGTTGCCCAGCTGCGCAGGAATCAGCCGGCAGCCCCGGAAACTGGGCTTTAAAAGCGGCTGCAGCTGCCGGGCCAGCTGGCTCTGGATGTAGTCCTGCTTCATCACGCCGCCGCCCAGCACCACAGCTTCCGGGTCAAAGGCGTGGATGAGCGACACAAGGCCATAGCTGATCTCGCGGATCCAGCCGTCCACTTCGGCCCGCACGCTGTCATCCTCCAGCCGTGCGAAGATAGCCCGGCCGTCGGTCAGTTCCGGAAAGCGGGCGCTTACCCGTTTTACCAGCGCGGTGGTACTGGCGTAGCGCTCATAGCTGCCCGTGCCCTGGCAGGCCGGGTCCACCGCCTCCGGATGGGTGATCAGGCCGCCAAATTCCCCGGCGCTGCCCAGGCTGCCCCGGTACAGCTGCCCGCCCGCAAAGGCCGCGCCGCCGATGCCGGTACCGAAGGTAAGCATCACAAAATCCCGTTTCCCCTTTGCCGCACCGAAGGCGTATTCGCCCATGGCAGCGGCGTTCACATCGTTTTCCACCGCCACCGGCAGGCCCAGCTGCTGCTCCAGCAGAGTTTTCGGGTTCATACCGGTATAACCGGGAATGTTGCAGGCAAACCGGATGCGACCGGTCTGCGGCTCCACCTCGCCGGCAGTGGAAATGCCCACACACTGCACGCCGGGCATCCCGTGCACCAGCTCCGCCACATTCCGGAGCATCTGCTCCGCGCCGGCAGCCGCATTGGTGGGCGTTTCCTGCAAAGAGGAAAGCCGCCCGTCCTCCAGCACCGCCGTTTTGATATAAGTACCGCCAATGTCCACACACGCTGTTTTCATGGAAAAGCCTCCACTTTCACTATGTTTTTGTGCCAAAGGGTCGTTTGAGGGTTATTATACCAAACTCCGACGGAATTTGGAAGAGAGGCGCGTTCTGATATAAAAAATGCGCCGCAAGCAAATACAGCTTGCGGCGAGCTGAAACATCGCAACACAACAGATACTTTTACACTGGCTTCTTCTTCGCTGTATTGATGGAAGCAATCAGCAGTCGTTTGACCTTTGTGCATTGCTTTAAAATGGCAGAATCTTCATAATAACCGCTCTCGATCAACAGTTCCAGCCAGTACTCACTTTCCGAACATTCTTTCAGGGCAATCTGCAATTTTGCAATAAAATCAGCCTTACCGTGGGCATACATGGCTTCCCGGATATTCGCCCCCACGCTGGTACCAGATCGAATCAGCTGATTGGTGAGAACGCCCTCCCGTTTTTCACGCTTGATTTCATTACATACCCGGATAATTTCCAAAGCGAAGGCTTTGGATTTATCCTGCAACGGACTGGGCACAATCATCACCCCAACCATTAAACTCCGTGCCGCGCATGCGGCACACCTTACTTATTCACTATTCACTCTTCACTATTCCCTTCCAAAAATCGACTCTGCCGGTTTAGTGAAAAGTGAATAGTGAACAGGAAATAAGGAAAAATCGACAAGCTCCTTGGCGGAACTTACTTCCGGGGCCCCCGCGAAAGTTTGCAAAGCAAAGTTTCGTGGGGAGAAGGAGGAATGACGCAGCGGTATGAGAAAAGCCCGGTCTTTCGACCGGGCTTTTTGAATGGAGCGCAGTCCATCGGGCAGGCCACGCCCTGCTGGGGCCCCCATGAAAATTTGCGGAGCAAATTTTCATGGGGAAGTGAGGAGCGACGCAGGGATGAAGAAAGCCCCGGTCCTTCGACCGGGGCTTTTGCACGGACCGGAGTCCGCGACGAACTGGAGCTGGTGGACGGATTCGAACCCCCGACCTGCTGATTACAAATCAGCTGCACTACCAGCTGTGCTACACCAGCATATTCAACAAGAGACATTATACCAAAAAAATCGTCCGGGTGCAAGACGGTTTTTGTCGCCGGGCTCCTTCCCTTTTGCCGGGGCCCGGCGACATGGTTCCGTTTTGCAAACCGGCGGCTTATTTTGCCGCCTCCAGCGCCTTCTGCAAGGCGCAGAAATCTTCCAGCGTGAGCTGCTCGGGGCGGGCGGTGGGGCTCAGGCCCGCCGCCTCCAGCGCCGCGGCCACCTGGGCCTTGGGCAGACCCAGACCGCTGCTGATGGAGTTGGCCGCGGTCTTGCGCCGCTGGCCAAAAGCCGCCCGCACCAGCTTGAAAAAGCCTTCCTCGTTTTCCACCTGCACCGCGGGCTGCTCGCGCACCTGCAGCTGAATCACCGCGCTGGTCACCTTCGGCGGCGGATAGAAGCTGCCGGGCTGTACCGTGAACAGCAGCCGGGGCTTTGCATAGTAATCCACCGCATAGCTGATGGCGCCCGCCTGACGGGTACCGGGCGTGGCCGTGATGCGGTCTGCCGCCTCCTTCTGCACCATAACCGTGATGTGCTGAATGGGCAGTTTCTCCTCCAGCAGCCGCATCAGGATGGGGCTGGTGATGTAGTAGGGCAGGTTGGCGCACACCGCCACCGGCATTCCGGCGAATTTCTCCCGGATCAGGCCGGCCAGGTCCACCTTCAGCACATCCTGCAGAAGGATTTCCACGTTATCGAACTCGGCCAGCGTCTCCGCCAGCAGGGGCGGCAGGCGCTGATCCACCTCGATGGCCACCACCTTGTTTGCCCGCAGGGCCAGCTCCTTGGTGAGCACGCCCACCCCGGGGCCAACCTCAATCACGCCCCAGCTCTTGTCGATGCCCGCGGCCTCCACGATCTTGGGGCAGATGCCCGGGTTCACAATGAAGTTCTGCCCAAATCCCTTGGACAGTGCGAAGTCATACCGGGCGCAAAGGTCCCGAATGGTGGAAATATCCGTTAAATTGGGCATAGGGTCCCGCCTTTCTGTTTCTCTCGCGCCCGCCCGGAGCTTTTCCCGGGCAGACAGCAGCGCCCCGCCGCCCATCTGCATGGGCCGCCGGAGCGCCGCTGGATCATTTTGAAATTATTCGCCGTCGGTGCCGTCGGTCTGGGCAGTGCTTTCCGCCGCAGTGCTGGCATCCGTGCTCTCGCCGGTAGTCTCGCCGCCCTCATCGGTGCTCTGGCTGGCGGAAGCGTCGCCGCTGGCGGCGCTGGTGGCATCGGTACCGGTGGAAGCGGTTCCACCGGTCATGGTCTGGGCAACGCCCTCGGCCTTCTGAACCTGGGTATCCTCCTCCACGCCCACCAGCGTGGTGTCGCTGCCGTCGGCCTTGGTGGCCACCTCAACGTCCACGGTCAGGCCGGTGCCGTCGAAGCTGGTCTTATCCGAGGTGAGCATCTTGGCAGTGGTGATAACCACGGCGCTGCCGTCGCTCATGCGGTAGGGGTCCGCCTGAATGGTGCCCTTGCCCGCGGTGGTGCTGCCCACCAGCTGGGCACCGGAAAGCTGGCGCAGGCTGGCGGCAAACAGCTCCGCGGTGCTGGCGGTGCCGCTGTTCACCAGCACCACCATGGGCAGATCCACATAGTTTTCATCGCTGGAGCCCAGCAGGGTCTGCTCGCCGTTCTTGTCCTCCGCGAACACGATGTCCGCCTCGGGCACCAGCTGGTCGATGCAGTTCACCGCCACGTCCATCTGGCCGCCGGCATTGTCGCGCAGGTCGAAGATCAGCGCCTTTGCGCCCTGATTCTGCAGATCCTCCACTGCCTTGCTGAAGGTACCCTGCGTGGTACCGTCAAACCGGTAGATGCGGATATAACCGTAGCTTTCGCCCAGCATCTGGTATTCCACACTGGGGATGGTATAGCGGCTGCGGTTGATGGTGTGGTCGGCGGTGGTGCCGTCCGGCGCCATGTAGGTCACGGTCACCTCGGTGCCCGCCTCGCCCTGCAGCTGGGCGGTCACGTTGGCGGCGGTCAGGCCCTTCACCTCGGCCCCGTTGATGGCGGTGATGAAGCCGCCCACCTGCAGGCCCAGCTCAGAGGCGGGGCTGGAATCGTAAACCTTGGTGATGCGGGCATGGCCCGAGGAATCCTTCACCACGTCCACGCCGATGCCCATGATGTTGCCGTTCTGCACCTCCACCAGCTCGGCGTACTGCTTCGCGGTGTAGTAGCTGGCGTTCTTATCGCCAATGCCCAGCACATAGCCGTAGGCCATCATATCGTTCAGGGTGGCATCCTGAATATCGCCGTAGTAGTTGGCGCGCACATATTTGTCCAGCTCGGCGATCTTGCTGTACATGCTCTCCTTTTCCTTGACGGAAGGGATGGTGGCGTCGAACATCTGGCGCGCCAGAATCATGGTGATGGAAAAGGTCACCGTCATGGCGATGATGGCGATGGTCAGCGCCATGCTGATGGAAATCTTCTTGTTCATGGTCTTGCGTTTCCTCCGTGGCGTTTGCCGGTCAGATCAGATAGGCGATCTGGATCGCCATGGAGCTGAAGATGGTGAGCACCATGAGCACGGCAAGCACCAGGCTCACGGTACGAACGAGTTTTTTATTATCCTTCATGGGGCTCCTTTCGTTGTTGAGGGCGGACATCAGAACGCCACATAATTGCGGGGGTTCTGCTTCACGCCGTTGATACGCACCTCAAAGTGCAGATGATTGCCATAGGAATTGCCGGTATTTCCCACATAACCGATCACGTCGCCCTGCTTTACCGACTGGCCAACGCCCACGGCAATGCTGCTCATGTGGGCATACAGAGTGGTCACGCCGTCGCCGTTGTCCACCATGACCACGTTGCCGTAACTCCAGTGGCCGGTGGTGGAAGAGATCTTGCCGTCATGGGCAGCCTTGATGGGGGTCCCGGCGGGGGCGGCGATGTCCATGCCGCTGTGGCCGGTCTGAATCACGCCGTTGATGTTCTGGGTGGCGCCGAACTCGGTGGTCACCCGTCCGGCGATGTCCAGCGGCCAGCGGAAGCCCTCGGCGCTCACGCCGCTGCCGGTGGAAGCCTGGCTGGCCACCCAGGCTTCGTACTGCTTCTCGGCCTCGTCCGCCCGCTTCTGCTTTTCGGCCACCACGGTCTCCTGTGCCTCGGCTGCGGCCTCCTTCTGGCTGATGGTCTTGTTCTGGGCCTGAATGTTGGCGGCCAGCTGGTTTTCCTTTTTATCCAGCGCGGCTTTCGCGTCCTCCAGCTCGGCCTTGGCTGCCTCCAGCTCGGCTTCCTCTGCCTCCAGCTTGGCCTTTTCGTCGTTCATTTCCTGCAGGATCTCGGTATCCTTTTCGCTGATGCGCTGCAGGTTATCGGAATAGGTGAGCAGATCGTACAGGCTCTGGGCGCTGGCCAGCACTGCCACGGCGCCGCTATCCTGCATCACCTGCATGGCCTGCATGCGTTCCTTGAAGTCCGCCCAGCGCTCGTCGATCACCGCCTGCTGGTCTGCAATGGCCTGCTGCTGGATGGCGATTTCGCTGTTCTTCTGGTTGATCTGATCGATGGTATCGTTGATCTGGCTGATGATGATGGTCTGCTGATTTTCCAGACTCTTTTTCTGCTGCTCCGCCTTGTCCTTCTCGTTCTGGATCTGCTGAAGGACCTGCTCTTCCTTTTTCAGCTCCTGCTCGGCCTTCTCCCAGTCGGATTTATAGTCGGCGCTTGCCGCCGCGCCGCCGCATACGGCAGCCATGCACACAGCCAGCGCGCCGCACAGCGCCCGCCGCCAGGGTGCCCGAAGTTGCTTGCTCATGAGAATCGCTCCTTTTGCTGGCGCCCGCGGCCGGCCGGCCGCGGATCGCGGTTTATACGTGCAGGTATTTGCGGATGGAGGTGGCAGTGCCCACACTGCCGATCAGGCTGCCGAAGGCCAGGAAGGCAACCAGCACCTTCCACCAGACCTGATCCATGCCCAGCAGCACGCTGTTCAGAATGCTGCCCCAGAAGGCGGGGAAATCCACGCTGTAAATGATCAGCAGCTGGTAGCCGCCCAGCACAATGGCCGAGGAGATCAGCCCGGCGATCAGGCCCACGGCGATGCCCTCCACAAAGAAGGGCAGACGGATGAAGCCGTTGGTGGCGCCCACATATTTCATGATGTTGATCTCCTTGCGGCGGGCGAACACGGTCAGCCGGATGGTGTTGCTGATGACCACGATGCTCACGAAGCCCAGCACCACCACAAGGCCCACACTGATCACGGTGACCGCCTTATGGATGTTCACCACCAGGTCGGAAAGGCCGGTGGGCACGTTCACGTCCACCACGCCGGAGATGCTCTCCAGCTGGGGCACGATCTCATCCATCTGGCCCACGTCCTGCAAAACCACCTTGTAGTTGGCCAGGAAGGGGTTTTCCTCGCCCTCAAACACATCGAACAGGTCGGCCTTGTCGCCCATGGAATCCCGCATCAGATCCAGCGCCTCATCCTTGGACACATAGGTCACTTCCTTGAGGCCGCTGATGGAGCGCAGGGCGCTGTCCACCGAGGCGAGGCCCGCCTCGTCCAGGTTTTCGTCCAGATAGACGACCACCTCGTTCTGGCTGCGCAGATACAGCATCAGGCTGTTCATGTTGGCGGTGAACAGACCGGCCACGCCGGTGATGATCAGGCAGACGGTGAGCACGCCCACGCTGGCAAAGCTCATCAGCCGGTTGTTGATCATGTTGTGAAGGCCCTGACGGGCAAGGTATTTAAAGCTGGACCACTTCACAGGATCACCTCCCCTGCTTCGTCGGTGGCATCCTGCCGGTTCTGGGAGTCACCGATCACGTTGCCGTGGTCGATGGTGATCACCCGCTTGCTGAAGTGGCGGGCCAGCTCATGCTCGTGGGTAACCACCACCACGGTGATGCCCACGCTGTTGATGGCGCTGAGCAGCTCCATCATCTCGATGCTCAGCTCCGGGTCAATGTTGCCGGTGGGCTCGTCGGCAATGATCAGCTGGGGGCTGTGCACCAGTGCACGGGCCAGCGCCACGCGCTGCTGCTCGCCGCCGGAAAGCTCGTCCGGGTATTTGTCCATTTTTTCGGAAAGGCCAACCAGGCTGAACACATAGGGCACCCGGCTGGCGATCTTCTTTTCGGGAATGTTGGTCACCCGCATGGCGAAGGCCACGTTTTCATAGGCGGTCATGCTGGGAATGAGGCGGAAGTCCTGGAACACCACACCCATGTTGCGGCGCAGGTAGGGCACCTCACGCTCCTTCATGCGGGTCAGGTCCTTGCCGTTCACAAACACCCGGCCACTGGTGGCCTTCTCCTCCCGCAGGATCAGCTTCAGGAAGGTGGATTTGCCCGCGCCGGAATGCCCCAGAACGAACACGAACTCGCCTTTTTGGATGTGAAGGCTCACATTTTTCAGTGCGGTGTTGCCCCCGGGGTACACCTTGGAAACGCGGTCAAATACAATCATTTCTTCTCCCCTTGCGCTGCCCTGCCTGCGAGCTGCGCGGCCGCTGAGCGGCCATTTTTTCCTTTTGTTGGTTGCTGTTTCGCTGTTACAAAAAAACAGGGCCGGCGCAAAGCGCCGCGGTGCAACAATTGGCACCGCGGTGCGGCATAGCGGCCGGCCCATGCAGACTTCGCCGCCCGGCACAGGCTCCGGGCCTGCGCGTGATCAGTATTTTGCCGGGTTGGCGCTCAGATATTTCTTTACCATCAGCGCCACCTTGAACACGATGGCGTCGTCGAATTCCCGCAGATCCAGGCCGGTGAGCTTTTTGATCTTCTCCAAGCGGTACACCAGCGTGTTGCGGTGCACGAACAGGCCGCGGCTGGTCTCGGAAACATTCAGGTTGTTTTCAAAGAAGCGCTGGATGGTGAACAGAGTCTCGTTGTCCAGGCTCTCGATGCTGCCCTGCTTGAACACCTCGCGCAGGAACATCTCGCACAGGGTGGTGGGCAGCTGATAGATCAGGCGGGCAATGCCCAGATTGTCGTAGCTGATGATGGACTGCTCGGTATCGAACACCTTGCCCACCTCCATGGCCACCTGCGCTTCCTTGAAGCTGGCGGCCAGGTCCTTCACGTTGGCGATGGGGGTACCGATGCCCACGGTGGCCTTGATGTAATGCTCGCCGGACAGAGTGTCCACGATGCTGGAGGCCAGCTTTTCCAGATCCTTCTGGTCGATGCCCCGCTTGATCTCCTTCACCAGCACGGTGTCGGTTTCGCTGATGTTGAACACGAAGTCCTTCTGCTTGTCCGGGAACAGGCTGCTCACCACATCATAAGCGGAGATGTCGGTGCCGCTGGTCACCCGGATCAGGAACACCACGCGGGACACGTCGGTGGCGAAGTGCAGCTCGCGGGCCTTGGCGTAGATGTCGCCGGGCAGGATATTGTCCAGCACCACGTTCTTGATGAAGTTGGCCTTGTCGAACTTCTCGTCGTGATACTGCTTGATGCTCTGCAGGCTGATGGCCAGCAGGCTGGCAAACTGGGCCGCGGTCTCATCGGTGCCTTCCACATA
This sequence comes from Allofournierella massiliensis, assembly GCF_004345265.1. GTDB lineage: Bacteria > Bacillota > Clostridia > Oscillospirales > Ruminococcaceae > Allofournierella > Allofournierella massiliensis. Next base: position 56,537 of record NZ_SLUM01000003.1, on the reverse strand, counting down.
CACAGCATAATCGTTGTGCTTGTTGGAGCTGAACTGATGGTAGCTGCAGCCATCCTTCACGAAGCAGTCACCGGTCAGGCGCTCGGCCACAAAGCCGTCCCGCACCTCACCGATCATGTTCAGATCGGAACAGGAAATCACGGTGCCGGTCTCATCCACCACACCGACCACCCGATTGATGGCGTCCTTCATCTGGTAGACAACACCCTGAAACACTCTGTTTGCCATAATACGCTCCCCTTTTATTTTACGGTAATGTTTTCCACAATAAGCTTTGTGATATTTGAACAATTGCACAGGCTCTCTGTGTATATTTTACACAAGGGAATATACTTTTGCAACATATTTCAACGATTTTTTCTGCCATTTATTGTGTAATTTTGAACACCGACCAAAATTCCGGGGGTCAGGCACCCTTTTAGCCTACGACAAAATTGTGTAAGTTCTTTGAAAGAACTGCAAAAAAACGGCCTTGCAAAGCCATTTTCAGGCATTTTGTCCGCCCGGGGCAAGCCGGGCCAGCTCTTCTTCGGTGATGGGCCGCCACTGGCCCGGGGCAAGCGCCGGATCCAGCGCAAGGCCCCCGATGGCCTGCCGGTGCAGCTCGTTGACCCCTGCATCCAGCACGCCGAACATCCGTTTGATCTGGTGGTAGACCCCCTGATGCAGCACCACGGTGGCCGCAAGAGGATTTTCCGGATCCGGAATCAGATCCGCCGGCTTCATCGCCTGGCCGTCTGCCAGCGTCACGCCCTGCGCAAAGGCCGTGACCATGGCCGGGGTGACCGGGGTGTCCAGCTCCACCCGGTAGGTCTTGGGCACATGGCGGCGGGGCGAAAGAATCGCGTGGGCGAAGGCCCCGTCGTCGGTGAGCAGCACAAAGCCGGTGCTGGTTTTGTCCAGCCGGCCCGCCGGGAACAGCTCCCGCCGGGGATAGGCTCCCTCCAGCAGATCCACCACGGTGCGGTCGCGCCTGTCGGTGCTGGCGCTCACCACGCCCTTGGGCTTATTCAGCATAATGTACACAAACTGCTGGCAGGTGAGGGCTTTGCCCTCGGCGACCACCGTCTCGGAGCCGGAAAGGGCAGTATCGGCCTTTTTGCACACCTGCCCGTCCACCGTAACCCGCCCTTTGGTGATCAGGGTGCGGGCCGCGCTGCGGGGCAGCTGCAGGCTCTGGGCAACAAACTTGTCCAGCCGCATATCACTCTTCCTCGTTCAGCAGGCGGCCCTTGTTGGCCTTGCCCCGCAGCTGCTGGATGTCCAGCGCGAACATGACCACCGCCGGCATGCCCTTCATGGTGCGCTCGTAGGCGGGGGTGTCCACATGGTCGGCGGAATATTTTTCACAGATGGCCCGCATGGCCGCCATCCGCTCGCTCTCCCCGGTGAGGATGCGCACCGTTCCCTGGGCGATGGCGCTGGCGTAGATCACCTCAAACCGCTCGGGTACGTTGTGGGCGTAGAGCACCGCCGTGAAGCTGGCCCGGCCGTCCCGGGTGATGTTCTCCAGCTTCTGGCCCCGTTTGGCCGAATGGAAATACAGCGTATCCCCCTCCAGCGCAAAGGCCATGGGCGCGGCATAGGGCCAGCCGTCCTCGTTGATGGTGGCCAGCGTGCCGAAGCTCGCCTTGCGCAGCACCTCTTTTGCATCCTCTTCGCTTAATTTTCGATCGACCCGGCACAGATCCCGCATCGTTTTTCCCGCCTTTCTCTTTCGTTCGGCCCCCGCAGGGGGCACAGTGTCTGTATCGTATTATAGCACATTCCGACAAAAAGAGGGGCAGTCCGCCCTTCTTTCAAATAATTTCAATTTATTTCCACGAAACATTTGTTTTTCTGTGCATATTGTTCTATAATAGGTTCATAGTTTGCCGACAACCGGCCGGTATATGTATTCCAAACCAGAACAGGAGGTCTTGCCCCATGCGAACAGCGGTCAAAAAGAACGCCCGCCGCCAGGAACTGCTGGAACAGATCTACCCCATGATCGATCAGGTGGGCTATGAAAACCTGACCGTGCGGGGCATCTGCACCAGTCTTGGCATATCCACCGGTACCTTTTATCACTATTTCCCGGAAAAAGCCGATCTGCTTCTGGCCTTTTTCGCGGGCATCGACGATTTTTACCAGCAGGAGGTGCTGCCCCGGTTCGGGCCGGACGAGGCGGCCAATCTGGACCGGTTCATCCACAGCTACGGCGTATACTGCCAGCGGGTGGGCGCCGGGGTCTGCCGCTGCCTGACCAGCGCCCCTGCCCACGACGCCAAGCGCAACTATCTTTCCGAGAGCCGGCCCATCAGCCGGATTCTGGAGGAGCTGATGATCCGGGGCGCGGCCAGCGGCCGGTTCACCTGCCCCTTCCCGCCGGAGCAGTGCGCCCGCATGGTGATGATTTCGGTGCGGGGCCACGGCTCCGACTGGGCCAAGCGGGGCGGCGAGTATGACCTGATCCGCTCGCTGGACGATTATGCCCTTCTTTTGCGCATTGCGCTGGGCTGCCGGCCCTGAGCCTTCCTTTTCCTTTGCCTCTCCTGAAAACACCCCGCCGCCGCCAGACGGATGCCTGGCAGCGGCGGGGTGTTTCTTTTTCGTTTGGTTCTCAGCAGAAAGCCGATCAGACGTTCAGCTCGGCATGCTGGCCGGCAGCTTCGGGATGAGCAGCCAGCACCGGACGGATCACCTCATTGAGGAACTCCTCCACCTGCTGGGCGCTGCGGCCGGTGAAGTGCTCGGGCACCAGAACGCCGTCGATGTCCGCATGGGTCAGGCCGAAGCTGGCGTCGTTCACCACCCGGTCGATCAGATCGTTGGGCTTGCCCTCCTCCTTCACCTGCGCGGCGGCGGCGATGGAGTGCTGCCGCAGCTTCTCGTGCAGCTCCTGACGGTCGCCGCCCTTCTTCACGGCGCTCATCATGATGTTCTCAGCAGCCATGAAGGGCAGCTCGGCCATCACGCGGCTGCGGATCACCTTGGGATACACCACCAGACCGTCGCAGACGTTGAGCAGGATGTTCAGGATGGAATCGGCAGCCAGGAAGGCCTCAGCCACGGCGATGCGCTTGTTGGCGGAGTCGTCCAGGGTGCGCTCGAACCACTGGGTGCCGGCGGTGAAGGCCGGGTTCAGGATGTCCACCATCAGGTAGGGGGCCAGGGCGCACACGCGCTCGCAGCGCATGGGGTTGCGCTTGTAGGGCATGGCGGAGGAACCGATCTGGTTCTTCTCGAAGGGCTCTTCCATCTCCTTGAAGTTGGCCAGAATGCGGATGTCGGTGCACATCTTCATGGCGCTCTGGGCAAGGCCGGACAAAGCGCTCAGCACCTGGAAGTCCACCTTGCGGCTGTAGGTCTGGCCGGACACGGGAACCACCTTGTCGAAGCCCAGCTCGGCAGCGATGGAAGCCTCCACCGCCTTGATGCGGGCGGAATCGCCCTCGAACAGCTCCACAAAGCTGGCCTGGGTGCCGGTGGTGCCCTTGCTGCCCAGCAGGGCCAGCGCGTTCATCCGGTTGGTGATCTCCTCATAGTCCATGTACAGCTCATTCAGCCACAGGCTGGCGCGTTTGCCCACGGTGGTGAGCTGGGCGGGCTGCAGATGGGTGTAGGCCAGGGCAGGCATATCCTTGTACTCGTCGGCAAATTTGGCCAGCAGAGCCATCACGCCCACCAGCTTCTTCTGCACCAGCGCAAGACCTTCCTTCATCACCAGCACGTCGGTGTTATCGCCCACATAGCAGCTGGTGGCGCCCAGATGGATGATGCCCTTGGCGTGGGGGCACTGCAGGCCATAGGCGTACACATGGCTCATCACGTCGTGGCGGCATTCCTTTTCCCGGCGGATGGCATCCTCATAGTTGATGTCGTCCTTGTGGGCTTCCAGCTCGGCAATCTGCTCGTCGGTGATGTTCAGGCCATTGGCCTTCTCGGCCCTGGCCAGAGCAATCCACAGCCGGCGCCAGGTGCGGAACTTGTTGTCCTCCGAGAAGATGTACTGCATCTCGGGGGAGGCATAACGGGTCTCGAAGGGAGAGATGTATTTATCGTGGGACATAGTGGTTCCCCTTTCTCTGGTTTCTCATAAAGGGCGGGCGGGGCGCATAAGGCCTCGCCCGCCCGACTTGTTTTTTGGGCTTACAGCTTGAAGTAATCCACGCCGCCCTCGAACAGGGGCTGGTACTTGTTGCCGGGCACGTTCCTGTACAGCTCGTCGCCGCTGCGCTCGGTGTGGCCCATCTTGCCCAGCACGCGGCCGTCCGGGCTGGTGATGCCCTCGATGGCCAGCACGCTGCCGTTGGGGTTGTAGCGCAGGTCCATGGTGGGCTGGCCCGCCGCGTCCACATACTGAGTGGCCACCTGACCGTTCTCGATCAGGCTCTTCACCACCTCATCGCTGGCCACAAAGCGGCCCTCGCCGTGGCTGATGGCGATGGTGTGAACTTCGTCCACGCTGCAGCGGCTCAGCCAGGGGCTCTTATTGGAGGCGATGCGGGTGTTCACCAGCATGCTCTGGTGGCGGTTGATGGTGTTGAAGGTCAGGGTGGGGCAGTCCGCGGTGATGGGGCGGATCTCGCCGTAGGGCACAAGGCCCAGCTTGATCAGGGCCTGGAAGCCGTTGCAGATGCCCAGCATCAGGCCGTCGCGCTTTTGCAGCAGCTCGTGTACCGCCTCGGTGACGGAGGGAGCCCGCAGGAAGGCGGTGATGAACTTGGCGCTGCCGTCCGGCTCGTCGCCGCCGGAGAAGCCGCCGGGCAGCATCACGATCTGGCTCTCCCGGATGGCCTGGGTCAGGGCGGCGCAGCTCTCGGCAACCGCCGAGGCGCTCAGGTTGTTGATGACCAGCACCTTCGGGTAGGCGCCGGCGCGGGCAAAGGCGCGGGCGGTGTCGTACTCGCAGTTGGTGCCGGGGAATACGGGAATGATCACCCGGGGCTTGGCGATGCCGATGGCCGGGGCCTTGCGCTCGGTGGCCTCATAGCTGATCTTGTCCACGGTGGCGCCCGCCTTGCGGTAGGGGAACACCGGCTCCAGCTTGGATTCCCAGGCCTCCTGCAGGGCGGCCAGGTCGATGGTCTCGCCGCCCATCTTCAGCGCGTAGGTCTCGGTAACGGTGCCCAGAGTGACGCCCATATCCAGCTCCAGCTCCGGATCAACCTCCAGAATGAAGCTGCCGTAAGCGGGATGGAACAGATTCTCCGGGTCGCGGGCGGCATCCAGTGCGAAGCCCAGCCGGTTGCCCAGGCACATCTTGAACACTGCCTCGGCGGCGCAGCCGTAGCCGGGGGTGTAGGCGGCCTTCACCTTACCGGAAGCGATCAGCTCCTCCACCTTCTTGTACAGCTTTTTCAGGCTGTGGGGCTCGGGGCGCAGCTCCAGCTTATCCTGATACTCGGGATACAGCCAGACCACCTTGCTGCCCGCGGTCTTGAACTCGGGGCTGATCACATTTTTGGTGTTGCCAATGGCGGTGGCGAAGCTCACCAGCGTGGGAGGCACGTCCAGATTCTCGAAGCTGCCGGACATGCTGTCCTTGCCGCCGATGGCGGCCACGCCCAGATCCACCTGTGCCATCAAAGCGCCCAGCAGGGCGGCGAAGGGCTTGCCCCAGCGCTCGGGGGCGTCGCCCAGACGCTCGAAGTATTCCTGGAAGGTCAGGTAGGCATCCTCATAGCGGAAGCCGCTGGCCACCAGCTTGGAGATGCTTTCCACAACGGCCAGATAGGCGCCGCTGTACTGCTTTTTCTCCATCAGATAGGGGTTGTAGCCCCAGGCCATACCGCTGCAGGTGGTGGTCTCGCCGGATACCGGCAGCTTGGCCGCCATGGCCTGCGCGGGGGTCAGCTGGTACTTGCCGCCAAAGGGCATGAGCACAGTGGCCGCGCCGATGGTGGAATCGAACCGCTCGGACAGGCCCTTCTTGCTGCACACATTCAGGTCGGTGACCAGATTCTTCATCTTCTCCGCCCAGGTGTCGCCCTGCCAGTCCACCTTGTAGTCCTGGCAGTCGTACACCAGAACCCGGGCGCGCTTTTCCGCACCGTTGGAGTTCAGGAAGTTGCGGCTGATGTTTACAATGGTGTTGCCCTTCCAGGTCATGGTCAGGCGGGGATCCTCGGTGACGGTGGCCACCACGGTGGCGTCCAGATTTTCCTCATGGGCCAGCTTCACGAAGGCTTCCACGTCCTGGGGAGCCAGCACAACGGCCATGCGCTCCTGGCTTTCGCTGATGGCCAGCTCGGTGCCGTCCAGGCCCTCGTACTTCTTGGGCACGGCGTCCAGATCAATGGCCAGACCGTCGGCCAGCTCGCCGATGGCAACGGACACGCCGCCTGCGCCGAAGTCGTTGCAGCGCTTGATCAGGCGGGTGGCTTCGGGGCGGCGGAAGAGGCGCTGCAGCTTGCGCTCGATGGGGGCGTTGCCCTTCTGCACCTCAGCGCCGCAGGTTTCCAGACTTTCCAGCTTGTGGGCCTTGGAGGAGCCGGTGGCGCCGCCGCAGCCGTCGCGGCCGGTGGCGCCGCCCAGCAGCACCACAATGTCGCCGGCGGCGGGCACCTCACGGCGCACGTTGGAAGCGGGGGCAGCGCCCACCACGGCACCGATCTCCAGCCGCTTGGCCACATAGCCGGGATGGTACAGCTCGTCCACCTGACCGGTGGCCAGACCGATCTGGTTGCCGTAGCTGGAATAACCGGCGGCGGCGGTGGTGACCAGCTTGCGCTGGGGCAGCTTGCCCGCCATGGTCTCGCTCACCGGAACCAGCGGATCGCCCGCGCCGGTCACGCGCATGGCCTGATAGACGTAGCTGCGGCCGGACAGGGGGTCACGGATGGCGCCGCCGATGCAGGTGGCCGCGCCGCCGAAGGGCTCGATCTCGGTGGGGTGGTTGTGGGTCTCGTTCTTGAACAGATACAGCCAGTCCTGTTCCTCGCCGTCCACATCGCACTTGATCTTCACGGTGCAGGCGTTGATCTCCTCAGACTCGTCCAGATTCTTCAGCTTGCCGATGCTGGCCAGATACTTGGCGCCGATGGTGGCAAGATCCATCAGGCACATGTTCTTCTTGCGGCCGGCGTACACCGCCTTGCGCATGGTCAGGTAGTTGTCGAAGGCCTTCTTCACCTGCACGTCCCGGATCTCGATCTCGTCCAGAATGGTGCCGAAGGTGGTGTGGCGGCAGTGATCGGACCAGTAGGTGTCGATCATGCGGATCTCGGTGATGGTGGGGTCGCGCTTTTCAAACCGGAAGTAGTTCTGGCAGAAGGCGATGTCCGCCTCGTCCATGGCAAGGCCCTTTTCCTTCACAAAGTTTGCCAGGCCCTCCTCGTCCAGCTCGCAGAAGCCGGTCAGGGTTTCCACGGTGCTGGGGGTGGGGTAATCCATCTGCAGGGTGTCCTTGCGGGAGAGGCTGGCCTCCCGGGCCTCCACCGGGTTGATGACGTATTTCTTGATCTGAGCCAGCTCCGCCTCGGTGGGATTGCCGGTGAGCAGATACACCCGGGCGGTGCGCACGGTGGGGCGCTCGCCCTGGCTGATCAGCTGGATGCACTCGCTGGCGGAAGCAGCCCGCTGGTCGAACTGACCGGGCAGGTATTCCACCGCGAACACCACGTCCGCTTCGGGGCAGTGGTCGCAGGTGTCGTCCACGGGGGGCTCGCTGAATACGGTGGGGATGCAGCTGCGGAACAGCTCCTCGCTCACGCCCTCCACGTCGTAACGGTTCAGCAGGCGCAGGCCGGTTACCGACTGGATGCCCAGCAGGCCGTGCACTTCGCCCAGCAGGTTCTGGGCCTCGTGGTCAAAGCCCTTTTTCTTTTCCACATAGATGCGGTATACCATGGGTTCACTCTCCTTTTAAGGCGTTCAGGGCACGGCGGCCGATGTCGGCGCGCTTGTGCAGCTTGTCGAAATGGATCTGTTCGCTGGCGGCGTAGGCCTTTTCCAGCGCCTTTTTCAGCGTGGGTGCGGTGGCGCTCACGCCCAGCACCCGGCCGCCGCTGGTCACGAGTTTGCTGTCCTTCTCGGCGGTGCCGGCGTGGTAGACCACCACGTCGCTGGCGGGCACCTGCCCGTTTACAAGGCCGGTGATCTCCTTGCCCTTTTCATAGTGCTCCGGGTAGCCGCCGCTGGCCAGAATCACGCAGGCGGCACTCTCGTTTTTGAACTTCACCTCGGTGTCCGCCAGAGTGCCGCTTGTGCAGGCCAGCATGATCTTCAGCAGGTCGCTTTCCAGCAGGGGCAGCACCACCTGGGTCTCGGGGTCGCCGAAGCGGCAGTTGTACTCAATCACCCGGGGGCCCTTGGGGGTGATCATCAGGCCGAAGTACAGGCAGCCCTTGAAGGGGCAGCCCTCGGCCTGCATGGCCTTCATGGTGGGCTCGAAGATCTGCTTTGCGCATTCCTCGGCCACCTCAGCGGTGTAGCAGGGGTTGGGGGCGATGGTGCCCATGCCGCCGGTGTTCAGGCCCTCATCGCCATCCAGCGCGCGCTTGTGATCCATGCTGGAGACCATGGGCTTCAGGGTCTTGCCGTCGGCAAAGGCCAGCACGCTCACCTCGGGGCCGGTAAGGAATTCCTCCACCACCACCCGGGTGCCGGATGCGCCGAACTTCTTTTCGTCGATCATCTCGTGCAGGGCGGTCTCGGCCTCGGCTTCATTGCCGCAGATCAGCACGCCCTTGCCCAGCGCCAGACCGTCGGCCTTGATGACCACCGGATAGCTGCCCTCGGCCCGGATGTAGTCCATGGCTGCGGCGGCCTCGGTGAACACCTCGTACTTCGCGGTGGGGATGCCGTACTTCTTCATCAGGTCCTTGCTGAACACCTTGCTGGCCTCGATGCGGGCCGCGGCAGCGCTGGGGCCAAAGGCCGGGATGCCCGCCTCGGCCAGCCTGTCCACCAGACCCAGAGCCAGCGGATCGTCCGGCGCGACCACCACATAGTCAAAGCCCTCTTCCTTCGCAAAGGCGACCTGTGCTTCAATGTCGGTGGCCGAAATGTTTTTGCATTTGGCATCGCAGGCGATGCCGCCGTTGCCGGGGGCCGCCCACAGCTCGGTGCAAAGGGGGCTTTCCTTCAGTTTTTTCACGATGGCGTGCTCACGGCCGCCGCCACCCACAACCAGTATTTTCATGCGCTTGATTCCCTCTTTCGTTCCATGCAGGCAGGTATAAAGCATTCAAAAAGCCAGACGGCCTTTGAACGCAACACAATGGTCGTCTGGCTTGAGACGTTTCCTCGTCATTCAAGCCTTACGGCGCAGGCGGCCCGCGCCGGATGCTCCGGCCCGGCCCACCACCTGAAATGATGCGGTATCGTCTTATATTATAACAAAATCCCGGCAGGGCAAAAAGCCCAATGGCACAAATTTGTGCCGCGCAGCCGGTTCTCCTTAGTGGTGGAACAGCCGGATGCCGCAGAAGGCCATGGCGATGCCGTATTTGTTGCAGGTATCGATGACCTGCTGATCCCGGATGGAGCCGCCGGGCTGCACAATGGCTTCCACGCCGCTGCGGCGGGCGCGCTCGATGTTGTCGCCGAAGGGGAAGAAGGCGTCGCTGCCCAGCACAACACCCTTTACCTGGGCCAGCCATGCCTTCTTTTCCTCTGCGGTGAGGGGGGCGGGCTGCTCGGTGAAGGTCTCGGCCCACACATCGTCGCCGATCACATCCTCGTACTCGTCGCTGATGTAAACGTCGATGGCATTGTCCCGGTTGGGGCGGGAAACGTCCTCCCGGAAGGGCAGGGCCAGCACCTTGGGATGGTGGCGCAGCTGCCAGATGTCGGCCTTGTTGCCGGCCAGACGGGTGCAGTGGATGCGGCTCTGCTGACCGGCGCCCACGCCGATCACCTGGCCGCCCTGGGCGTAGCACACGCTGTTGGACTGGGTGTATTTCAGGGTGATCAGGCAGAGCATCAGATCCCGCTTCTGCTCGGCGGTCAGGGTCTTGTTGTCGGTGACCAGATTCTCCAGCATGCTCTCGTCGATCTTCAGCTCGTTGCGGCCCTGCTCGAACACAATGCCGAACACCTGCTTGCGCTCGATGGCTTCGGGCACATAGTCCGGGTCGATCTGCACGATGTTGTAATTGCCCTTGCGCTTGGATTTCAGAATAGCCAGCGCCTCGTCGGTGTAGCCGGGGGCGATGATGCCGTCGGTCACCTCATGCTGGATGACCTCGGCGGTGCTCTCGTCGCACACGTCGGACAGGGCAATCCAGTCGCCGAAGCTGCTCATCCGGTCAGCGCCGCGGGCGCGGGCGTATGCGCAGGCCAGAGGGCTCAGCTCCAGACCCTCGCAGAAGTACATCCTCTTCAGGGTGTCGTCCAGGGGCAGGCCCAGGGCCGCGCCCGCCGGGGAAACGTGCTTGAAGGAAGCGGCGGCGGGCAGGCCGGTGGCCTGCTTCAGCTCGCGCACCAGCTGCCAGGAGTTCAGCGCGTCCAGAAAGTTGATGTAGCCGGGCTTGCCGTTCAGAACGGTCACCGGCAGCTCGCCCTCCTTCATGAAGATGCGGGCGGGTTTCTGGTTGGGGTTACAGCCGTATTTCAGTTCCAGTTCGGTCATGGTATCGTTCTCCCCCTTATTCTTCGTCGCAAACAGCGTCGTATTTGTTGATGATCACGTCTTCGGTCTCGCCGGTGGCCAGATCAATGGCACGCACAAACAGGCTGACCTTGTTGTCCCCGTTCAGATTCTCCCACAGACGGGTGGCCAGCTCCTCGGCCTCCTCGGGCAGGGCGACCTTCTCCGGCTCACCCTCAAAGCTGGGGATGGGGTTGCCGTCGCACTTGTAGGTGTGGATGAAGTGGCCCTCGCCCGCCACCGGGATAGGATACTCGAAGAAGTAGCGGCGGCAGCTTTCGCCGTTGCCGTCGGCGCTCTTCAGAATGGACAGCCTGTAGCTGCACCCCGCCTCCTCCAGCTCCACCAGACCGCTGATGCGGGGGGTCCAGTTGGGGCCGTCCGGCTCGAAGGTGCGGGTGCGCAGGGCGTCCTCAAAGCGCTCGCCCCGGGCCATGAACTCATACACGGTGTCGGTCTGGTCGCCGTTGGTCACGATGTGGGCATTCGCCACGGTGCGCACCGGGTTGTAGATGATCAGGCTGGGGTCCTCCAGCTTGGCGGGGTCGGCCGCCAGGGTGCGGATGCCTCCGATCTCGGGCACCGGGTCAAACACACGGTTGCGGCTGTTGGCGCTGCGGCCCATGATAAAGTAGGCAATCAGCGCCTTCTTGCCGCTGGGGGCAAGGCCCAGCACGATGCCCCGGCCGGGGTAGGCGTTTTCGTTCACCAGTTTGTACAGATCCAGCTGTTCCATCTTGGCCTCCATATTCCAAATCGTAGGATTCAAATTTATTTTACTTATCGTATTCTTCGCAGACTTCCGCAATGGCGGCGGGCAGGATGATCCATTCCGCCTGCTCCATCACCCGGCGCTGCAAAATCTCCGGGGTATCGCCGGGCTGCACCTCCACGGCCTTCTGCTTCAGGATGCGGCCGCCGTCGCAGATTTCGTTCACGAAATGCACGGTGGCGCCGGTCACCTTCACGCCCTTGGCAAGAGCCGCTTCATGCACCCGCAGGCCGTAAAAGCCCTCGCCGCAGAAGCTGGGGATCAGGCTGGGGTGCACGTTCAGGATGCGCTCCGGATAGGCGGCGATGACACTGGGCCCCAGAATGGACAGAAAGCCCGCCAGCACCACCAGATCAATGTGGTTGTCCTTCAGAACGTTCAGCAGGGCCGCGTCGAAGGCCTCGCTGCTCTCGTAGTCCTTACGGCGCACCACCACGCCGGGCACACCGGCCTTTTCGGCCCGCTCCAGCGCGTAGACGCCGGGCTTGGATGCCACCACCAGCGTCACCCGGCCGTGGGGGATTTCTCCCCGGGCCTGTGCGTCCAGAATGGCCTGCAGGTTGGTGCCGCCGCCGGAGACCAGAACCGCGATGTTCAGCATAACTCCACGCCCTCGCCTTCGCCGATCACGCCCAGAATGTAGGCGTCCTCGCCCTGCTCCTTCAGGATGGCCAGAGCCTTGTCGGCATCTTCCTTGGCCACGGTCAGGATCATGCCAACGCCCATGTTGAAGGTGTTGAACATGTCGCGCTCGGGGATATTGCCCGCCTTCTGGATGAAGCCGAACAGGGCGGGAGTACGCACGTCCTCTTTCTTGATGACGGCCTTGCAGCCGGCCTTCAGGCTGCGGGGGATGTTCTCGTAGAAGCCGCCGCCGGTGATGTGGGACACGCCCTTCACCGCCACCTGATCCATCACGGCCAGAACCTGCTTGACATAAATGCGGGTGGGGGCCAGCAGGGCCTCGCCCAGGGTGCAGCCCAGCTCCTCGTGGTACTCCTTCAGCACCTCGGGATGGTTTTCCAGATCAAAGACCCGGCGCACCAGCGAGAAGCCGTTGGAATGCACGCCGGAGGAGGGCAGGGCGATGATTACATCGCCGGGAACCATGGCCTCGTTGGACAGGATCTTGCTCTTGTCCACGGCGCCCACGGTGAAGCCTGCCAGATCGTACTCGTCCTCCGGGTAGAAGCCGGGCATCTCGGCGGTCTCGCCGCCCACCAGTGCGCAGCCGGCCTGCACGCAGCCCTCGGCCACGCCGGCCACCATCTGGGCAATGCGCTCGGGCACGTTCTTGCCGCAGGCGATGTAATCCAGGAAGATCAGGGGCTTGGCGCCGGCGCAGACCACGTCGTTCACGCACATGGCCACGCAGTCGATGCCCACGGTGTCGTGCTTGTCCATCAGGAAGGCGATTTTCAGCTTGGTGCCCACGCCGTCGGTGCCGGAAACCAGAACCGGGTGGGGCATGTTGGTGCAATCCAGCTCAAACAGGCCGCCAAAGCCGCCCAGACCACCCATCACGCCGGGGATCACGGTGCGGGCCACATGCTGCTTCATCAGTTCCACGGCCTTGTAGCCGGCGGTGATGTCCACACCGGCAGCGGCGTAGCTGGCAGAAAAGCTCTTTTCCATTTGTTCCTCCTTATACCGCCCATTCACGGGCAAGGCCGGGGCCACGGAAAAATGGCCCCGGCGATTCATTCATTCTCAGGCAACACCGCACAATTTACGGTCAACACCTCAGGCGGCGTATCGCGCCGAAATTTTCCGTGATATTTTCCAAAAATGCTCGCCAATCCACCAAGGATTGGCTGCGCTTTTTGGTTCATCTCACAAAAAATTTCCCGACGCGCTCCGTCCCCGAAATTATGCGGTACTGCCTCAATCGTTGCTGTTCAGCTTCTGGGAGTATTTGTCCTCAAATTCCCGTTTGGGAGGCTCCACCGGATATTCGCCGGTAAAGCAGCCCACGCAGAAGTCCAGCTTGCAGCCCTCGGCAATCTTCTTCACGCTCTCGATGCTCAAAAAGCCCAGACTGTCCACTCCGATCTGCTCGGCGATCTGCTCGGTGGTGTAGTTGGCGGCGATCAGGTTTTTCTGGCTGTCCACATCGGTGCCGAAGTAGCAGGGGTACAGGAACTTGGGGCTGGAGGCCCGGAAGTGAACCTCGGTGGCGCCCGCTTCCCGCAGCAGCTGCACGATCTGCTTGGAGGTGGTGCCGCGCACGATGGAGTCGTCCACCAGCACCACACGCTTGCCGGCCACAGTGTCGGCAATGGGGTTCAGCTTGATGCGCACGGTGTTCTCCCGCAGCTTCTGGCTGGGCTGGATGAAGGTGCGCCCGATGTATTTGTTCTTCAAAAAGCCGATGCCGTAGGGGATGCCGCTCTGCTGGGCGTAGCCCAGGGCCGCGTCCAGGCCGGAGTCCGGCGCGCCGATGACCACGTCCGCCTGCACCGGATGCTCCAGCGCCAGGAAGGCGCCCGCACGGCGGCGGGCCCGGTGAACGGAAGCGCCGTCAATCACGGAATCGGGCCGGGCGAAGTACACATACTCGAACACGCACAGGCCGGTTTTCTGGCCGCAGGCGTGGGCGATGCTGTGCACGCCCTCCTCGTCAATGACCACGATCTCGCCGGGGGCAATGTCCCGCACGAACTCGCCGCCCGCCGCATGGATGGCACAGCTTTCGCTGGCGATCACATCGCTGTTTCCGATCTTGCCCAGGCACAGGGGCCGGATGCCCTGCGGGTCACGGGCCGCCACAATCTTGCGGGGGCTCATGACCACCAGAGAATAGGCGCCGGTCAGCCGGTCCACCGCCTTTTCCACCGCCTCCTGAATGCTGCCGGCGTTCAGCCGGGCACGGGTGATGGCATAGGCGATGACCTCGATGTCGCTGGTGGTGTGGAAGATGCCGCCCTTCAGCTCCAGCTCCTCCCGCAGCTCCACCGCGTTGGTGAGCTGGCCGTTGAAGGCCAGAGCCATGGTGCCCTTGACGTGGCGCACCAGCATGGGCTGGCTGCTGGACCGGGTGCGATCCTTGTAAGGCGCGTAACGGCAGTGGCCCAGAGCCATCTGGCCCTTGCCCAGCCGGCGGATCACATCGGGGGTGAACACCTCGTTCACCAGACCCAGATCCTTATGGCTGCGGATCACACCGTCCTCATTCACGGCGATGCCGCAGCTCTCCTGCCCACGATGCTGCAACGCGTACAGGCCATAGTAGGTGTCGGCCACCACATCCATGTCCTCGTCGCGGCTGTACACGGCGAACACGCCGCATTCATCGTGGATCTTGCTTTCCAGATAATCGAACATCGGCCGCCTCACTTTCTCTTAGCCCAGCAGGCGCTTCATCACTTCCTGGTAAGCCTCTTCCTCACCGCCCAGATCGCGGCGGAACAGATCCTTGTCCAGATGAGCGCCGGTGGTGGCATCCCAGAAGCGGCAGGTGTCGGGGCTGATCTCGTCGGCCAGCACGATGGTGCCGTCGGCCAGGCGGCCGAACTCCAGCTTGAAGTCGATCAGGCGGATGTTGAACTGCAGCAGGTACTTGCTCAGGATCTCGTTCACCTTGAAGGCGTAGGCGGAAATGGTGTCGATCTCCTCCTGGGTGGCCAGCTCCAGAGCCAGAGCATGGTAGTGGTTGATCAGGGGATCGTGCAGATCATCGTTCTTGTAGCTGAACTCCAGAGTGGGGGCCTTGAATACAGTGCCCTCGGCAACGCCGTAGCGCTTGGAGAAGCTGCCCGCGGCCACGTTGCGCACGATGACCTCCAGAGGAACGATCTGAACCTTCTTCACCAGGGTCTCACGGTCGCTCAGCTCCTCCACAAAGTGAGTGGGCACGCCCTGCTCGGCCAGCATCTTCATCAGGTTGTTGGACAGCTTGTTGTTCACAACGCCCTTGCCGCGGATGGTGCCCTTCTTGGCGCCGTCGCCTGCGGTGGCGTCATCCTTGTAATCCACGATCACCAGATTGGGATCCTCGGTGGCGAATACTTTCTTGGCTTTACCTTCGTACAACTGCTCCAGCTTGTTCATGATTCTCTGCTCCTTTTTGATGTTGGGTGAAATAAAATTTTATAAACCTTTTTGAATGCTCCGCCTTACAGCGCGGCCAGCTCGGCCTGCAGCTTTTCTTCCTTGGCGGCAATCTGCTGGGCCATGGCGGCCCGGTCAGCGTCCAGCTTTGCAGCCAGAGCCTCATCGGTGATGGCCAGCATCTGGGCGGCCAGAATGGCGGCGTTCTTGGCGCCGTTCAGGGCAACGGTGGCCACCGGGATGCCGCTGGGCATCTGCACCGTGGCCAGCAGGGCGTCCAGACCGTCCATCGCGCCGCCCTTCATGGGAATGCCGATCACCGGCAGGGTGGTGTTGGCGGCGATGGCGCCCGCCAGATGGGCGGCCATACCGGCGGCGCAGATGATTGCGCCGAAGCCCGCGGCACGGGCGTTTTTGGCAAACTCAGCGGCAGGCGCCGGGGTGCGGTGGGCGCTGAGGATGTGCGCCTCGCAGGGGATGCCCAGGCGCTTGAGCTCGGCTGCGGCGGCCTTGACCACCGGCCAATCGCTGTCGCTTCCCATCAGGATCGCTACTTTTTTCTGTTCCATGTTTTGAAACCCTCCCAGTTGAAACGCCAACGAAAAAGACCGCAGTGCGCATGCACTACGGCCTTTTATTCGGCAAGGATTGCGTTATGGGTGCTTTTCTCCCCAAACAGCGCTGCAAAACCGGCTTCGTAACCCTTCATCTCAATGAATCCGCGCTTCATGGGTGCACCCCCTAACAAGAATTTTACAATCCTAGTTTAGCAGGCCCGGCCGGCAAAATGCAACCGCTTTGACCCCCGCCGTTTCATTTTCAGAAGTTTCGCCGGGTTGTTGAATATTCCCCCTTGTTTTTTGGCGTATTTACCAATTGTCAACGGTTGTAGTATTACTTATACTGTTGTATTTTCACGCAAATGTAATACTTTCAAAGCGAGCTTTCGCCACCCGGGCCAGATCGGCGGGGGCCAGCTCCACCTGTGCGCCGATGCGCCCGGCGCTCACCATCACGGTGGGCTTGTCCTGCGCACTGGCATCGATTACGGTGACAAACTGTTTTTTCATGCCCACCGGGCTGCAGCCGCCCCGGATGTAGCCGGTGGTTTTCAAAAGATCCGCCACATGCAGCATGGCCACGTTCTTTTCCCCCACTGCTTTTGCGGCTTTTTTCAGATCCAGCTCCGCCGCCACCGGGATCACGAACACATAAAAGTTTTTGCTGGCGCCCTGGGTCACCAGCGTTTTGAACACCCGGGCCGGGTCCTGCCCCAGCTTGCCGGCCACCGAAACGCCGTCGATGGCGCCGTCCTCGTGGTCGTATTCATGGAAGGTGTAGGCCACCTTTTCCTTTTCCAGCATGCGCATGGCGTTGGTCTTTGTCTGCTTTTGTGCCATGGCTCCGGCCTCCTTTGCCCGCAAAGTTTCTGCCCCTATTATAATGCGTTCGCTTTTTCGCCGCAAGCGGCCCGCGCTGCTTTAGCCGGATAAATTTTTTCTTGACAACCGCTTTTCCCGGTGGTATGCTAGCCCTAACCAGACAACCAAACCGAATGCGAGGATATTTTCTCATGGCTCGACTGTTTACCGCAAACTATTATTACGGCTTTGCTTTTTATGGCAAGGTCTTTGTTTGCTGTGAACATTCCCGGGCGGTGTGACGCACCGCGCATCGGTTTTGCCGAGATGACCCGGCCGGGGGCTTGCAGCAAGCAGGCCCCCGGCTTTTTGTTTACCGGCCTGCCTTGAACAAAAAACACAGAGGAGTTGTGGAAATTATGATCATCATTCTGAAGCAGAACGCAAACGAAGAGGCGGTGCGTGCGCTGCGCGCCGAGCTGGAGGCCATGGGCCTTTCCATTCACGAAAGCCTGGGCGAACAGGAGCACATTCTGGGCCTTGTGGGCGACACCAAGGCCGTGGCGGAAAGCTGGGTGCTGGCCAATCCGGCGGTGGATCAGGTGCGCCGCATTTCCGAGCCCTACAAGAAGGCCAACCGCAAGTTCCACCCGCAGGATACCGTGGTTCAGGTGGGCAACACCAAAATCGGCGGCGGGCACTTCGCGGTGATCGCGGGCCCCTGCAGCGTGGAGAGCGAGGAGCAGATCACACTGGTGGCCGGCGAGGTTCAGAAAAGCGGCGCGAGCCTGCTGCGCGGCGGCGCGTTCAAGCCCCGCACCTCCCCCTACTCCTTCCAGGGCATGCGGGCCGAAGGTCTGGAGCTGCTGCGCCACGCCCGGGCCAAAACCGGTATGCCCATCGTGACCGAGATCATGAACACCGAGCATATCCCCCTGTTCGAGGATGTGGATCTTGTTCAGGTGGGCGCGCGGAACATGCAGAACTTCGAGCTGCTCAAGGCGGTGGGCCGCATGGGTAAGCCGGTGCTGCTCAAGCGGGGCCTTTCCGCCACGCTGGAGGAATTCGTGATGAGCGCCGAGTACATCATGGCCGAGGGCTGCGAGCAGGTGATCCTGTGCGAACGGGGCATCCGCACCTTTGAAAACAGCATGCGCAACACGCTGGACATCTCCGCCGTGCCCATGCTCAAACACATGAGCCACCTGCCGGTGGTCATCGACCCCAGCCACGCGGCGGGCATCAAGTGGATGGTGGAGCCGCTGGCCAAAGCCGCGGTGGCCGCCGGTGCGGACGGGTTGATGATCGAGGTGCACAACGACCCGGCCCGGGCCAGGTGCGACGGCGCCCAGAGCCTGACCTGCCCCCAGTTCGATGCCCTGATGCAGGACATCAGCCGGGAGGTTGCCTTCTTCGGCAAGCAGATGAACTGACCGGAAAAAGCACCCCCTCTTTACACGTCCTCTATAATAGGTATAAAAGGGCCCCGGACGGGCCATACTGATCATGTACCCCGGCAGGCAGTGCCCTGACCGGGCGAAAGGAGCCTTTCATGAAAGCACGCATCCGACCGCTGGCCCCCTGTGCGCTGGTGTGGAACTATTCCGAAACCGAACCCGGCTTTGCCGCCCTGGCCGACGCCTGCCGGGCCGAGGGGCTGGTCCTGATCCCGGTAAGCCCCGCCGATACCGGCCGAACCATCAGCAGCCTGTGCGGGGGCCCCGGCCCCGCCAGCGCCCCCGCCCTTGCCGGAGACTGGCCCGCCGCCCTCATCATGAACGGGCTGGACCGCGCCCGGCTGGACGGCTTTCTCACCCGGCTGCGGGCAGGCGGGGTTTCCATCCCGCTGAAGGCGATGGTCACCCCCACCAACCAGAGCTGGACTCTGGCCGCTCTGCTGGGCGAGCTTGTGCAGGAACGGGATGCCTTTGCCGCCCGTGCCGGTCGATGAACATGCACAAAAAGCGCAATAAATCCATATTTTATGCAAAAAGCGCCGACCTTTATTCATTTTGCAACCAAACTGTCATTTTTTACAGTGCTCTTTTACATTGACAAACATCTATCAGGAAATTATAATAAAGCTGTTTCCCGCTGCAATACAGGCGGGTCATGTTTGTGCGATTTTATTATCGAGAGGAGTAACAACATCATGAAAAAAGCTATTGCTTTGGTCATGGCTGCCTGCCTGGCTTTCGGCCTGGTAGCCTGCGGCGGCGCTTCCAGCACCGCTACTTCCACTTCCACCGCTTCTTCTGCTGCCTCCACTTCCGAGGCCGCTTCCTCCGAGGCTGCTTCCTCTGAGGCCGCTGCCACCGAGGCTGGCGTGAAGACCGGTATGGCCATCGTTTCCAGCACCAGCGTGTCCGACGCTGACGCCGATGCTGACGGCAAGGCTCAGGTTGACAGCACCGCCGCCGCCGTTCTGGTTGGCGAGGACGGCAAGATCATCAGCTGCAAGCTGGATGTTGCCCAGAACAAGGTTGCCGTTAAGGCTGACGGTTCCTTCGACACCACCGCTACCTTCAAGTCCAAGCAGGAGCTGAAGGAAGACTACAACATGAAGGGTGCTTCCGGCATCGGCAAAGAGTGGTACGAGCAGGCCAACGCCTTCGCTGAGTACGTGGTTGGCATGACCGCTGAGGAAGTTCGCGCCATCGAGGTTGGCGGCGACCACAACGGCCCCACCGACGCTGACATCGCTGCTTCCTGCACCATGAACGTGACCGACTTCATCGAGGCCATTGCTCAGGCTACCGAGAACGCTCAGGTTCTGGGCGCTTCCGCTGACGACACCCTAGCTCTGGGTCTGTCCACCGAGTTCAGCTCTTCCGCTGTTCTGCCCGCCGACAACGAGGGCGAGGGTCTGGTTCAGACCGATACCACCTACGCTGCCGTGACCACCGACGCTGACGGCAAGATCACCAGCAGCATCTGGGATTGCACCCAGGCCAAGTTCAACACCACCGAAGAGGGTGTTGTAACCGCTAAGGACGAGACCATCGTTCCCAAGCAGACCCAGAAGGAAGCTTACGGCATGACCAACGCTTCCGAGATCGGCAAGGAGTGGTACGAGCAGGCCAACGCCTACGCTGCTTGGCTGGTTGGCAAGACCGCTGACGAGGTTGCCGCTGTTGAGACCAACGCTGAGGGCCACAATGGTCCCACCGACGCCGACATCGCTGCTTCCTGCACCATGGACGTTCGCGAGTTCAACAACGCTGTTGCCAAGGCTCTGGCCTGATCAGCAGCTTGCGCATCACGGCGTGATCTGTTAAAATAAAAAAACGGCCAGGCCCCGGCGGTCTGGCCGTTTTCTGTTTTTTCTATCCGGGCACGCCCTTCGGTGCGGGGCCCGAATCTTCACACGGAGGATTTTTTGTTGCTATGGTAAAACGCCTTCTCTGCGCGGGATGCGCCGCTGTGCTGCTGGCCGCTTCGCTGGCCGGCTGCGGCAGCACCGCTTCCCCGTCCGCTTCCGCCTCTTCGGCCGCTTCGGCCAGCGCCGACCCGGCCATGGCCGGCTGGGAAAAATACACCGCCAGCTGGTACGATGTGTTCGACACCGTGACCACCGTAATCGGCTACGCATCCAGCGAGGAGGAATGGGACCGGCAGATGGACGCCCTGCATCAGGATCTGGCCGAATACCACCAGCTGTATGATATCTACAACCACTACGAGGGTGTGACCAATCTGTACGATCTGAACCACAGCGCCGCGCAGGGGCCTGTGGCGGTGGATCAGCGGATCATGGATCTTCTGGTGGAATCCAGGGAGATGTACAAGACCACCAGCGGCCAGATGAACGTGGCCTTCGGTGCGGTGTTGAGCATCTGGCACGATTATCGGGAAGCGGGCCTGAATGACCCGGACAGTGCCCAGCTGCCCCCCATGGAGCAGCTGACCGCCGCCAGCGAGCATTGCAGCATCGACGATCTGGTGCTGGATGAAGAGGCCGGTACCGTCTACTTTGCCGACGATCAGCTGCAGCTGGACGTGGGCAGCGTGGGCAAGGGCTACGCGGTGGAAATGGTGGCCCGGGCCGCCGAGGAGCGGGGCCTTGCCAGCGCCATTCTCAGCGTGGGCGGCAACGTGCGCACCATCGGCCACAAGCCGGACGGCAGCCGATGGACTGCCGGCATTCAGGATCCCTGGGCCTCGGCAGAGCTGGCCGGTCAGGTGGTGAACGATGCGCCCTATCTGGTGTCCGTTTACATGGAGGACATGGCGCTGGTGACCAGCGGCGACTACCAGCGCTTCTATGAGGTGGACGGCGAACGCTACAACCACATCATCGACCCGGACACTCTGATGCCTGCGGACCACTTCTCCGCCGTGGCGGTGCTGGTGCCGGATTCCGGCCTGGGCGACTGTTTGTCCACCGGCCTGTTCTGCCTGTCGCTGGAGGACGGGCAGGCGCTGGTGGAAAGCCTGGACGGTGTGGAGGCCATGTGGATGCTGAAGGACGGCTCGGTGGTCTACTCCTCCGGCTTCGGCGATTCCGTCAAGGCCACGCTGGAGGGCTACGAGCCCTGATCTCATGAAAAAAATCCCTCTGGAAATTTTTTCAGAGGGATTTTTCTTTTGCTTATTCTTTTTCTTTTGCTTATTCGCCGGAAAGCAGAATCCGGTCGTCGTCCAGCTGCCTGCCCGCGTTTTCCCGGAACAGCCGCAGCAGATCCTCCACCGAAAGGCCGGCCCGCTGCTCGCCCTTCAGATCCAGCACGATGCGGCCGGAGTCCATCATCAGGGTGCGGTTGCCCAGCTCCAGCGCACTTTGCATGTTGTGGGTGATCATCAGGCAGGTGATCCGGTTTTCCGCCACGATGCGCCGGGTCAGCTCCAGCACCTTGTCGGCGGTGGCCGGATCCAGCGCGGCGGTGTGCTCATCCAGCAGCAGTAGCTTGGGGGTGACCAGCGTGGCCATGAGCAGGGTCAGCGCCTGCCGCTGGCCACCGCTCAGAAGGCCCACCGGCTGGCTCATCCGATCCTCAAGGCCAAGGCCCAGACCGGCCAGCTTTTCCCGGAACAGCGCCCGCTCGGCCTTGCCGATGCGGCCGAAGCTGGCGCCCTTGCCGCTGGCCCGCAGATAGGCCAGCGCCAGATTCTCCTCAATGGTCATGCGGGGTGCGGTACCCCGCAGCGGATCCTGGAACAGGCGGCCGATCTGGCGGCTGCGCCGGTGCTCCTTTTCAAAGGTGATGTCCCTGCCGTCCAGCACAATGCGGCCGCTGTCGGTGAAGAAGCTGCCCGCAATGGCGCCGAACAGGGTGCTCTTGCCCGCGCCGTTGGAGCCCACGATGGCGGCAAAGTCCCCCGGCTCCAGATGCAGGCTCAGCCCGTTCAGCACGTGCTTTTCGTTCACGGTACCGGGCGAGAAGGTCTTGCTCAGATTTTCCAGATACAGCATCTCAACGGCCCCCTTTCTGTTTTGCGGCGGCTTTGCGCTTTTCCAGCCGCAGCCGATCCGCCAGTGCGGGCCAGCCGATGGCCACCGCCACGATCACCGCGCTGATCAGCTTCAGATTGGCCGGGTTGGCGCTGGCCCGCAGGGCAAACACCATCAGCACCCGGTAGATCACCGAGCCCACAATGGCCCCGGCGATGCAGCGGCCCACACCGCCCCGGCGCACCACCACCTCACCGATGATCAGGCTGGCAAGGCCGATGACCACCACGCCGGTGCCCAGGCTCAGGTTGCTGGACATCTGGTACTGGGCCAGCACACCGCCCGCCAGCGCGGTGAGACCGTTGGCCAGACACAGACCCACGGTGATGGTGAAGGAGGGGTCGATGGAAGAAGCGGAGACCATATCCCGGTTGTCGCCGGTGGCCCGGATGGAAAGGCCCAGCTGGGTCTTCAGGAACAGCGCCAGCAGCACGCCCACCACACAGGTGATGAGGGCCACGGTGATCAGCTTGCCGTAGCTTTCGCCCAGCAAAGCCTGGGTGTAGGTGAAGATGGTGTCCACCTTCAACAGGGGCAGGTCGGCCCGGCCGCCCATCACCCACAGGTTCACGGTGTACAGGCCGGTCATGGTGATGATACCCGCCAGAATCGCCTGAATTTTAAGCCGGGTATGCAGAAATGCGGTGACAAAGCCCGCCGCAAGGCCCGCGGCAAAACCGCCCACAAGGCCCAGCACCGGCTGGCCCACACTGCACAGCGCGGCGCTCACCGCGCAGCCCAGCACGAAGGTGCCGTCGGTGGTCAGGTCGGCAATGTCCAGCGTCCGGTAGGACAGATACAGCGCGAGGGCGACCAGAGCGTAGATGAAGCCCTGTTCCACCGCCCCCTGCAGCAGCATGATGCTCATAACTTGATTCTCCCTTTCAACACACGGATGGCCCGCCGCTTTTGGCGGCGGGCACGGATGCTCCGGTTTTTACTCCACGCTCACATAGCCCTCGCCGGACAGATCAAACACATTGGGGTCAATGCCCAGCTCCCTGGCGGTGGTGGTGTTCACGGTCACGATGCCGTCGTCCATCACCTGCACCGGCATGGTGGCCGGATCCTCGCCCTGCAGCACCTGCACCGCCATCTGGGCGGTCAGCTGACCGAGCTTTGTGTAGTTGACGCCGGTGGTGGCAAGGCCGCCGTCCCGCACCATGCTGTCCGCCGCGGTGTATACCGGCACGCCGCCCTTGATGGCCTCGTCCGCCAGCACGCTCATGGCGCTGGCCACCGTGTTGTCGATGGGCACGAAGATGGCGTCCACGCCCTTGCTCACCAGATTCTGGGCGGCCATCTGCACCTCACCGGGGGTGGTGACGGTGCTCTCCACCGCCTCGATGCCCTTTTCCCGCAGCGCCGGGCGCAGGCCCTCGATGGTAGTGACGCTGTTGGTTTCGGCCAGATTATAAATGAGGCCGATGGTCTTGGTATCCGGGTTGTTGGCCAGCACCAGATCCAGAATCTTCGCGGTGTCGATGTAATCGGAGGTACCGGTCATGTTTTCGCCCGGTTCCTCCATGCTCTTGGCCAGCTGGGCCGCCACCGGATCGGTGACCGCGCTGTACACCAGCGGAATGTCGGTGCCCTGCACCGCCGCGGCCGCCGCAGTGGCCGCCGGGGTGGCGATGGGGATGATCAGGTCAACTTGATCCGACACGAACATCTTGCAGATGTCGTTGATGGTGGCCGCGTCGCCCTGGCCGTTTTTCAGCTCCACGTTAACGGTCACGCCGGCGGCCTGCGCCTGCTGCTCCAGCTCGGACTGGATGGCGGCGGCGATCTCGTCCAGACTGGAATGGCTGGTGTACTGTAAAATTCCCACGGTATAGTCTGCCTGCTGGCCGTTGTCCACGGCAACGGATGCGGATGCGGAAGCGGCTGCGCCGCAGCCGGCGAAGCTCAGCGCCAGAGCGGCGGCGGTAAACAGGGCGGTCAGTTTACATTTCATAT
Source organism: Allofournierella massiliensis (assembly GCF_004345265.1). Lineage (GTDB taxonomy): Bacteria > Bacillota > Clostridia > Oscillospirales > Ruminococcaceae > Allofournierella > Allofournierella massiliensis. The sequence goes on along the minus strand of NZ_SLUM01000003.1, from coordinate 32,367 downwards.
TTTTCATGGTCGGTTGTTCCTTTCTTTCTGGTCACAGGTGGATGAGCGTATTCTTTTCAACATCCCGCCCGCCATCGTGTGGAAAACCGGTTGTTTTCGGCATAGCGTTTCATGCGTGTGCCCTCCTTTGGTGCATCGTGGTCGTGTAGCCGCCGGGGCAAAAACAAAAGGACCTGTTCTTTGCCCATGGCGATGCCATGAGCAAGGACAGGTCCTGAATCTCTTCAAAACTTGCGGTGCCACCTTGCTTGCTTCCAAAAAACGGAAGCCACCTCACCGGGCGCCAACACGCCCTACCTCTGTAACGGGAGGTCCCGGCTCAGGCTACTGAAAACGCGTTCGTTCGCCCTGCCCTCGGCGGCCCATTTCAGGCCTTTCGGCCCCCTGCCCCGCTTTCTGCCCGGTTCCCAGCATCCCGGACTCTCTGGAAGTGCGCTGTGCAGTTTTATCTCCGCCTCATCGGTTTAGGCTCATTAAACCACAGGCCGCCCGGTTTGTCAAGAGCATTTTAACAGTTTACTGCAAAAAAGCATTTTGTGTGTTTCTTTTCGGAAATATTACATTTTGTATAATAAAACAGATGTGTAAATTTGGCTCAACCACTGGCCCCAAGGCCCCGGGTGGTGTATAATAATAAATGCTCTGTTGCAAAAACAAACCAAAAGGGGGAGCAGTTTCTCCCCTTCAGAATCAGGAGGAAATTCCGTTGAAACATGCAATGATCCGTTTGGCCGCTCTGGCCCTGGCCATTTCCATGGCGGCCGGTCTCACCGCCTGCGGCGGTTCCGCTGCTTCCGGCAGCACCAGCGCCAGCTCTTCCGCCGCGTCTGACTCTTCTTCCACCAGCGCCGCTTCTCAGGTGGAGATCGAGTACTCCAAGAACCTGACCGAGGACGGCAAGTGGGTGGACATCAATCTGACCGATTATGTGACCCTGCCGGACTACAAGAACATCACCATCCCCGCTGACGAGATCAACCCCACCGAGGAGGATCTGGAGAGCCAGCGTCAGGCTTTTGTGGAGCAGTACGCCACCCCCACCGAGATCACCGACCGTGCCGTTGAGGACGGCGACCAGGTGAACATCGACTACGTGGGCAGCGTGGACGGTGTGGAGTTCACCGGCGGCAACACCAATGGCGCCGGCACCACCGTGACCGCCGGTTCCACCGCCTATGTGGATGATTTCCTGACCCAGATCATCGGCCATACGCCCGGCGAGACCTTCGACGTGGTGGTTACCTTCCCCGATGACTACAACGATTCCACCGACGCCGACGGCAACACCATCGTTCTGGCCGGCAAGGAAGCCGTGTTCAAGACCACCATCAACTACATCGAGGGCGACCCCATCTATCCCGAGTTCAACGATGCCTTCGTGACCGAGAACCTGCAGAGCCAGTACGGCTGGACCACTGCCGATCAGGCCAACGAGGAGATCAAGAACACCCTGACCGAGTACAACAAGGCCCAGTACCTGCAGAACTACCTGCTGGAGAACGCCCAGGTGAAGGAAGTTCCCGAGGTGATCACCAACACCCTGCTGGAGCATGAGGAAGCCAACCTGACCAACACCGCCGCCACCAACGGCCTGCCCGTGGAATACCTGCTGATGATGTACGGCTACGAGAGTCTGGATGCCTTCCGTGAGGACTTCAAGACCCAGTACACCGATCAGATCAAGCTGCAGATGATCTACGAGGCCATCGCGGACGCCGAGGGCCTGCAGCCCACCGAGGACGACCTGAAGGACGTATTCGGCGACAACTACGATCTGGCGCTGGAGACCTACGGCGGCACCGCCTACCCCATGCACCAGCTGCGCATCGACAACGGCTACAACTTCGTGATGGAGAACGCCACCGTGGCCTGATTGCCGCTCGATTCCATGCAATAACAAAGCCGCCCGCCGGAAATTTTCCGGCGGGCGGCTTTTTGCTGTTGTTTGTGCGAAGGGCTCAGTTCTCCTCCACCCGGGCCAGCTGGGCCAGGTCGTAGGGGGTATCCTGATACACATAGTAGTTCAGCCAGTTGGTGTAAAGCAGGAAGGCGTGGGCCCGCCAGCGGTAAAGCGGCTCTTTGGCGGGGTCGTCGTCCGGGTAGTAGTTTTTGGGCGGCTGGATGGGCAGCCCCTTGTCCACATCCCGGCGATACTCCGCATCCAGCGTGAACTTTTCGTATTCCGGATGGCCGGTCACGAAAATCTGCCGGCCGGACTCGGTGCTCATCAGGTAGACGCCCGCCTCGTCGCTCTCGGCCAGAATGCGCAGCGCACCGCAGGCCTCGATCTGGTCCCGCCGCACGCCGGTGTGCCGGGAGTGTGGGGCGTAAAACACCTCGTCAAAGCCCCGCACCAGCGGGTTCGCGGGCCGCAGCACCCGATGGGGAAACACGCCGAACATCTTCTGGGGCAGCAGCTCCTTCTGGATCCCAAAGTGGTAATACAGCGCCGCCTGCGCGCCCCAGCATACATGCAGGGTGGAATACACATTGGTTTTGGAAAATTCCATGATGCGGCACAGCTCCGGCCAGTAGTCCACCTCTTCAAAGGGCAGCTTTTCCACCGGAGCGCCGGTGATGATCATGCCGTCGAACCGCTGGTCCTTCACCTCGTCGAAGGTCTTGTAAAAGGCGGAAAGATGCTCGCCCGCCACATGGGTGGCCGCATGGCTGGCGGTGTGCAGCAGGGTCAGCTCCACCTGAATGGGGCTGTTGGCCAGCAGCCGGGCCAGCTGTGTCTCGGTGGCAATTTTGGTGGGCATCAGGTTCAGCGCCAGAATCCGCAGCGGGCGGATCTGCTGGCTTTCGGCCCGCTGGCAGTGCATTACAAATACGTTTTCCTGCCCCAGCGCCGTATAGGCGGGCAGGTTTTGCGGGATGATCAGCGGCATGGCTCGCTCACTCCTTTGGTTTGATCGTCCGGCACGCCGCCCTCCAGCGCGAAGAACAGCGCAGAGGGCATGGCCAGCAGAAAGGTGGGCAGCAGATAGCGGATCTCGTTGGTGGACGCTGCCACCACCACCGAGGCAATGTTGCACACCACCGGCAGCAGCGCGGGCCAGCGGCGCAGCATACCCCGCCCGCTGCCGCAGAAAAAGGCCACGGCCAGCGCCGCCAGACAGAACACATGGCTGAAGGGCCCAAGGCCCCGATCCAGCCGCCACACATTGGTGTTGTTGCGCAGGATCTCGGTGGTGCACAGCCAGGGGTTCTGCAAAAACAGCTCCAGATACAGCTGCAAAATCTCCTTCGGGTTCTGCCCCGCAGCCAGAATGAACAGGTTGTTGAACACATCGTTCACACCCTGGCTGTCCTCCAGAAGGGGCGCGAACCGGGCTTCCCGCTCGCTGGGCGTATAGCTGCCCAGGTCCCGGGTCCAGCAAAGGCGCTGGGCACGGGTGAAGTGGGCCGTGTCCGGGTTTTCCAGGCAGTGGGCCACATAGTCCATGGGCAGAAGCTCTTCCATGCGGCGGCGCTGTTCCTCGCTCATCTCGCCGCCCCGCTGATCCACTGCCACAATACCGGTGGCATACACCTGCACCGCAAAGCCGTTGGCCGGGTGCTGCACCCCCAGAAGGGGCGCGGCCACGCCGTCCACCGCGAAGATACAGGCGGCGCACACCGCCACGGTGGCCAGCAGACCTTTCTGCCGGCGGTAAATTCCCCGCGCCAGCAGCCACAGCCCCGCCGCCAGCACCAGCACAAAGCCGTTGTGGCGGAACAGGCCGGTGAAGGCCAGCGCAGCGCCAAAGCCGATCCGATGGGGCCAGGAAAAGCGCAGATCCCCCGCCAGAAGCCGCATGATGTAATAGAGCACCACACCGGCACAGAGGGCGGCGGGCAGATCCTTGATGGGGCTTGCCGCCGCCTGGCCCACCACCGGGCCAAGGCAGCCGCCGCACAGGCAGGCGGCAATGCCGAACAGCCCCATGCCCCGCCGGTAAAACCAGGCGGCAAAGGCGGTGAGCAGCCCGGCCAGCGCCAGCAGCTGCACCGCTACCAGCAGCCCCGGCTGCCCGCCCGCAAGGCCCAGCAGCAACGTGTGGGCCAGGGTGTGCACGTCGTTCAGGGGCAGCTCGCCCCGCAGCATCTCCAGCTGGTATTCCAGATCAAAGCTGCTCTCGTAGGGGAATACCCTCGCCCAGTAAAGAGCCAGCGGAACCAGCACCGCCAGAAAGAACCACAGCCCCGGGAAAGCCGGGCGGGTGGTTTCACGGGCCGAACGGGCCTTCCGGGCCATCCGGCGCAGCGCGCAGACCAGCGGCGGGCCAATCAGCATCCCCAGCACAAGGCCGAGGGCAAGGCCCTTGTAAACCGGCCAGTACCAAGCGGCATAGTAAGCGTCCGCAATGGGCTCCAGCAGCATCACCGCCGCCAGAACGGCCCCCAGCGCCAGCGTGGGCAGAAGCCAGCCCCGGCCCTTCCAGCTTTCGGCCCAGAAGGAGGGCTTCCACCATTGCCCGGCCACCGCCGCAGCTGCCAGAGCCAGCGCCCCGGCCAGCCAGGGATGGCCCAGCGCCAGCAGGCCGGCACAGCCCCAACCGCACAAAACGCCCGGCACCAGTGCCCGGAGAACTCCGGGCGCCGGCGGGGCGCAGTGCGCTGCCAGTTTGTGCAGCGTCTTGTTCATTCTTATACCTGCTCCAGAGCCTGAGCGATATCCTCGATCAGATCCTGCGCATCCTCCAGACCGCAGGACATACGCACCAGATCCGCGCCCACACCGGCGGCGGCCAGCTCGGCGTCGTTCATCTGGCGGTGGGTGCTGCTGGCGGGATGCAGGATGCAGGTGCGGGCATCGGCCACATGGGTCTCAATGGCGCCCACCTTCAGGTGCTTCATGAACACCTCGGCAGCGGCGCGGCCGCCCTTGATGCCAAAGCTCACCACGCCGCAGCTGCCATTCGGCAGATACTTCTGGGCCAGGTCGTAATACTTGTTGCCGGGCAAGCTGCAGTAGTTCACCCAGCTGATCTTGGGATGCTGCTCCAGATAGGTGGCCACGGCCAGCGCGTTCTCGCAGTGGCGCTTCATGCGCACATGCAGGCTCTCCAGGCCCAGGTTCAGGATAAAGGCGCTCTGGGGGCTCTGTACGCTGCCCAGATCGCGCATCAGCTGGGCGGTGGCCTTGGTGATGTAGGCGCCGGCCAGACCAAACCGCTCGGTGTAGGTCACGCCGTGGTAGCTCTCGTCCGGGGTGCACAGGCAGGCGAACTTCTCCGGGTAGGCGGTCCAGTCGAACTTGCCGCTGTCCACAATGCAGCCGCCCACGGCAGCGCCGTGGCCGTCCATGTATTTGGTGGTGGAATGGGTCACGATGTCCGCGCCCCACTCAAAGGGCCGGCAGTTCACCGGGGTGGCAAAGGTGTTGTCCACGATCAGGGGCACGCCGTGGGCGTGGGCCGCCTTGGCGAACTTCTCAATGTCCAGCACGGTCAGCGCGGGGTTGGCGATGGTCTCGCCGAACACGGCCTTGGTGTTGGGCCGGAAGGCGGCGTTCAGCTCCTCCTCGGTGCAGTCCGGGTCCACAAAGGTAACCTCGATGCCCATGCGCTTCATGGTCACCGCAAACAGGTTGTAGGTGCCGCCATAGATGCTGGCGCTGCTCACCACATGGTCGCCGCAGCCGGCAATGTTGAACACGGCGTAGAAATTGGCCGCCTGGCCGCTGCCGGTGAGCATGGCGGCAGTGCCGCCCTCCAGCTCGCAGATCTTGGCCGCCACATGGTCGCAGGTGGGGTTCTGCAGGCGGCTGTAGAAATAGCCGGATGCCTCCAGGTCGAACAGCTTGCCCATGTCCTCGCTGGTATCGTATTTAAACGTGGTGCTCTGGATGATGGGAATCTGGCGGGGTTCGCCGTTGCCGGGGGTGTAGCCGCCCTGGACGCATTTGGTATTGAAACGAAGATCCATGATCGTTTTCCTCTCTTCTTTCATTGGAGTTGCGGCGCCGAAAAACAGACCGTATATCCAGTATTTTACTGGATTAAAGCACATCTTGCAAGAGCCCGGCCCCCTGCCGGAGCAAAAACCTTTTGCAGGAACCGGCCAATTTTCCTGAACAATGTTCACAATCGTTCGTATCTTGTGCCTTTTTTCGGTTTTTGCATTGACAGCACGTCGGGATCCGGCTATAATGAACATCGTTCATTATCAATCTCGGGCCCTTTGGCCCCTTTCATTCAGAGAGGAGAACCAACCATGACCACTCAGCTGATTGCTGCCATTGTTACCATCACCCTTGCGCTGTGCTTTTACACCGTGGGCGTATTTTCCGAGCGCCGGGCCCACAGCCTGCAGAAGCGCCATGTGATTCTGTTCTGGTGCGGCCTTGTGTTCGACACCACCGGCACCACCATCATGTCCACCATGGCCCACGGCTCCGGCCTGCTGAGCCCCCACGGCATTACCGGCGCGCTGGCCATCGTGCTCATGCTGTTCCATGCGGTGTGGGCCACGCTGGTGTATGCCCGCGGCAACGCCGAAAAGCAGCAGAGCTTCCACCGGTTCAGCATCGTGGTATGGCTGATCTGGCTGATCCCCTATGTGCTGGGCATGTTCCTGGGCATGCAGGGCTGATGGAACGAACCCCCTAAACGGCAAAAGCAGCCGTGCGGAAAACGCCGCACGGCTGCTTTTCGTTTTTGTATTCACGGGTTCGCCTTGCTCTCCATCAGATCGTTCATCTGGCGCAGAGTCTGCAGGCAGTTCACCGCCAGCGTATTGAAGTAAAGGCTGTCCTCCAGGCGGCCAAAGGCCTGGGGGCTTCGGCCGGTATCGAAGAAGGGCACCAGCTCGTTTTTTGTGTAGCTCAGCTTGATGCGCAGGATTGCGTCCTCCAGGTTGTCCAGCACCTCGGCGGCCATCCGGCTGTAACCGGTGTTCAGCAGATGGGGCCGGCTGCGCAGATAGGCGTTGATCTGCTCGATCTCACTGACCAGCTGCCGGTTCATGGGCAGCATCTGGCTGTAAAATTCCTGTTCGGAGCGGTTCATCCCCTTCAGCCCGGTCTGGATCTCGTTTTCCACCAGATGAGAGCGCACCATCCGTTCCCGCATCCGGTTGGGGTCGTAGGCGCCGGTGCGGCAGTATTCCCGCACCTGAGCCAGCATGCTCAGGTCCAGCTCGAACAGCTCCTCCACGCTTTTGGAAAACTCCCGCCCGGCGGTGTTGGGCAGCAGGAACCGGTTGGCCAGCGCCGCGGTAACGGCTGCCAGCGCCACACAGGCCAGCCGCAGCGTCACCGATTCCATCAGCCCCAGCCGCATCTGGGCCAGCGTCATGCCGTAGCAGGTGCTGTATACCGTCATGGTCCAGGAGGTAACCGGCGCGTAGTACATGAAGCAGGTCATCACCGCCATGATGAGGATGTATTCCGGCATGGTGTGGAACAGCGACATCAGCAGCACCGACACCACCGCGCCGCCCAGCGTGCCCCGAATACGGTTGCCGATCTTCATCCGGCTCTCCTCCGCGTAGGGCATCAGCATCAGGAAGGCGGTCATGGGGTACCAGTAGGCATGCTCCAGCCCGGTGAGCCACACAAAGCCGAAGCCCAGGCACAGCACGGCGGACAGGCGCACCGCAAACCGGTTGGTGAACTGATCCAGCCCGAAGGCATAGCGCACAGCCTTCACCTTGTTCTGGTCACCGGGCAGCGCCCAGTCCTTCTGCGGGCGGGTCGGGTGCACCTGCTCCAGCGCCTGAAGCGCCACACCGAACACCCGCAGAATCTCGCCCATGGCCTCCTTCTGCCGCTCATCCTTCAGGCCCGGCTCATTGTGCAGCTGCTCCAGCTGCGCCCGCAGCGCCGAATTTTCCGGCCCGTTCAGCTCCCGTTCCGCCCGGCGGAACAGCTCGGCCAGCCGCAGAAGCCAGTCCGCGTCCGCCGCGTCGGGCACCTGGCCCGGCGTGATGAAATGGTCGGTGAAATAATAGAATCGCTGGAACACCAGCATGAACAGATAATTCACCTTGCCGTAGCCGTTGGCCAGATAGGTATAGCCCCGGCTGCCATAGATCACCTGATTCATGTGGATCAGCATGGGCGGCAGCGCGTCGTGCTCGGCGCTCACGCTCTCGCCCCGGGCCAGCTTTTCCAGCTGGCGGCACAAATTGTCCATACCTTTTCGCACGGTTCCGAAGTGCCTGCGCCGATGGATGATTTTTGCGTGGAGCCACAGCGCAACCGTTACCACCGAAAGGCCGTAGACCAGCACCCCCAGCTGCACCGGCAGCTGCTCCGGCTCCACCGGAACCAGCTGCAGAAAAACGAACTCCATACCGTAGGCAAAATAGGCCTTGGGGCTGAACTTGGAGCTGAGCAGATACACCAGCACAAAGGGTACCACCAGATTCAGCGCCAGCGCCCACCACAGGCCCCGCCCGGCCGCAAAGGCCGCCAGGCACACCAGCACCATCTGCACCGCGGTGCGTGCCATCTCCCGGGGGCGGAAATCCTGCCGGTGACGGGTGCGGAACACCAGCGTCAGAAAAGAAGTCATCACCACATAGCGCACCCCGAAGATGCCCCAGATGCTGAACAGCAGTGTAAGCGAAACCAGAATGGTGGGCAGCGCCGCCGCCCATTTCGCCCGGATGGACGGCATCCACCTGCTGGTGAACTCCTTCCAGAAGGCAGCCCACCTGCTCCCGCTCATCGCATCAGGCGGCGCACGGTGCGCTCGCCTTTTTCGGTAAAGGGCGGGAACGCAACGCGCATGGGGAAAAGCCCCCGCCGCAGCACGCTGCGCTGGTGGGAAAAGGTGAGAAAGCCCGCCTGCCCGTGGTAATTGCCCATGCCGGACTGACCCACCCCGCCAAAGGGCAGATCCGGGTCCAGAATATGGCCGATGGTGTCGTTCACGCTCACGCCGCCGCTGGCGGTGGAATCCAGCACCCGGCGCACCAGCGCCTTGTCCCGGCTGAACACATACAAGGCCAGCGGCTTTTCGCCTTTGTTAATGATCTCCAGCGCCCCGTTCAGGTCGTCATAAGCGAACACCGGCAGCAGCGGGCCGAACAGCTCCTCCTGCATGCAGGCCGCGTCCATGCTGTTTGGGCAGAGGATGGTGGGCTCGATGTACCGGTCGGCTTCGTCCACCCGGCCGCCGAACCGGATGGCTTCCCTGTCCGCTTCCAGAATGCGGCCAAGCCGCCGGATGTGGCCCTCGTTCACGATGCGGCCGTAGTCCGGGCTCTTCTGGGCATCCGGGCCGTAGAAGCGCCGGATGGCCGCTTCCAACCCCTGCAGAAATTCTTCCTGAATGCTCCGGTCCACCAGCACATAGTCCGGCGCCACACAGGTCTGGCCCGCGTTCATCAGCTTGCCCCACACGATGCGCTCACAGGCGGTGGCAAGATGGGCATCCCTTGCCACGATCACCGGGCTTTTGCCGCCCAGCTCCAGCGTCACCGGCACCAGATTTTCCGCGGCGGCCTGCATCACGATGCGGCCCACCCGGGGGCTGCCGGTGAAGAAGATGTAATCAAAGCGGCTGTGCAGCATCAGGGTGTTGTTCTCGATGCCCGCAGGCACGCAGCACACATACTCCGGCGGGAAGGTCTCGGCCAGCATGGCCGAAACCGCCTCGGCCACATGGGGGGTAAGCTCGGAGGGGCTGACCACCGCGCAGTTGCCTGCCGCCAGCGCCTCGGCCAGCGGCTCCAGCAGCAGCTGCACCGGGTAGTTGTAGGGGCCCAGAATGTACACGCAGCCGTAGGGCACCGGCTCCACAATGCTGCGACCGGGGAACAGCTGCACGGGCGCGAATTTTGCGCGGGGCTTCATCCAGCGGGCCAGATGGCGGCGGATGTGAGAGATGCCCGCCAGCACCATGCCGATTTCGCTGGTGTAGCTCTCGAACCGGCTCTTGCCCAGATCCTCCTTCAGGGCCGCTTCCAGTTCCGGGGCATGCCGCTCCAGCGCCTTGTACAGCGCCTGCAGCTGCCGCAGCCGGAATTCCAGCGGGCGGGTGGCTCCGGTGGCAAAATATGTTTTCTGTGCGTCCAGAAGCGCACGGGCGGATGTTTCGTTCAGTCGTTCAGTTTTCATGAAGTTCTCCTGATTCCTGCCTGTTTTATATGGTTATCGTCTTTTTTACTATACCATAAACACCCGAACAAGACAAAGCCGCCCCCTGCGGCCGGGGAAATAAGTCATTCTTTTTACCCGTTATTTCTCTTGTGAAACAACGCCTTCTGTGCTACAATCAGAAAAGAACCAGCCTGTGGCACCCGCAGGCGAAACGGCGGAATCGCCGTAAGCCTCGACGCATTGATCTGCGCCGCCGGGTTCAGATTTTAAAAACGCATTTTCCCGGTGCCCCCCTGTCTCTTCAGGGCGGTGGGGCGCCGGTATTTCGGATTCATTCACGGGAGGGCTTGTTTATGAAACTGATGAAAACCGAGGACGCGGTGGGCCAGGTGCTCTGCCACGACATCACCCAGATCATTCCCGGGGTCAAGAAGGGCCCCGTATTCAAAAAGGGTCATGTGATTACTCCTGAGGACGTGCCGGTGCTGCTGAGCGTGGGCAAGGATCACATCTACATCTGGGAGAACGACGAAAACCACCTGCACGAGAACGACGCGGCCGAGATTCTGCGTCAGCTGTGCCAGAACGAATACATGAGCGCCAGCGAGCCCAGCGAGGGCAAAATCGAGCTGACCGCCCAGGTGGACGGCCTGTTTCTGGTGGACACCGAGCGGCTGTTCCGCCTGAACCGGCTGGGCGAGGTGATGGTAGCCTGCCGCCACGGCGGCTTTGCGGTGAAAAAGGGCGACAAGCTGGCCGGCATGCGGGTGATCCCGCTGGTGATCGAGACCGCCAAGATGGACGCTGCCCGCGCCGCTGTGGGAACCGAGCCCCTGTTCCGGCTGGTGCCCTTCCGGGAGCTGAAGGTGGGCGTGGTGACCACCGGCAACGAGGTGTTCTACGGCCGCATTCAGGATTCCTTCACCCCGGTGATCGAACAGAAGCTGGCGGAATACGGCTGCCGGATGGCCTGGCATACCGTTCTGAACGACGACCACGAGAAGATCACCGCCGCAGCCAACCAGATGCTGCGCGAGGGCGCGGACATGGTGCTGTGCACCGGCGGCATGAGCGTGGACCCGGACGACAAGACCCCGCTGGCCATCAGGAACACCGGCGCCCGCGTTGTGAGCTACGGTGCGCCGGTGCTGCCGGGAGCCATGTTCCTTTTGGCCTACGCCGAGGGCGACCGCCCGGTGTGCGGCCTGCCCGGCTGCGTGATGTACGCCAAGCGCACCATCTTTGATCTGGTGCTGCCCTATCTGGTGGCAGGCGTACCGGTGAGCGCCGATCAGCTGGCCGCTTACGGCAACGGCGGGCTGTGCCTGAGCTGCCCGGTGTGCACCTTCCCCAACTGCGGCTTCGGCAAGGCCTGACCCATTCTTTTGATAAAAGGAGTATTCTTATGCCGTTTACCCATTTAAATGAAAAGGGCGAAGCCATCATGGTGGACGTGACCGACAAGGCCGTGACCCACCGCACCGCCGTCGCCTCCGGGCGCATCTCCATGAGCGCCGAATGCTATCAGGCCGTGAAGGAGGGCAGCGCCAAAAAGGGCGACGTGCTGGGCGTGGCCCGGGTGGCGGGCATCATGGCCACCAAGCGCACCTCCGACCTGATTCCTTTGTGCCATGTGCTGGCGCTGACCAAGTGCGCCGTTGATTTTACTCTGGACGACGAAAGCCACTCCATCACCGCCCGCTGCACCGTGCAGTGCGAGGGCAAAACCGGCGTGGAGATGGAGGCGCTGACCGGCGTTTCCACCGCGCTGCTCACCGTATACGACATGTGCAAGGCCATGGACAAGCGCATGGTCATTTCCGACATCCACCTCTGCGAAAAGCAGGGTGGTAAAAGCGGCGACTTTGTATTCTGAGCCGCGCATTTTCCCCCGCGATTGTTCCTTTTGCTTCAGCTCTGTGTAAATCCACAAAGATTGAAAAGAAATATCCCTGAAATACGGGAAAAGGAGTTTTATCCATGAAAAAGGCATTCGCACTGGCCGCAGCCTTCGCGCTGGCGTTCTCGCTGGCAGGCTGCGGCGGCGCATCTTCCGCCGCTTCCCCCTCTTCTGCCGTGTCCGCCGGTTCCGGCGCGGCGTCCGCTTCCGCTTCTCAGGCCGAGACCGGGGGCGAACCGGTGGAGCTGACGGTGTTTGCCGCCGCCAGCCTGACCGAGACCCTGAACCAGATCGCCGAGGACTACAAGACCGTAGCCCCCAATGTGACCCTGACCTTCAACTTCGATTCCTCCGGCACCCTGAAAACTCAGATTCAGGAGGGCGCAGTCTGCGACGTGTTCCTCTCCGCCGGGCAGAAGCAGATGGATCAGCTGGACAAGACCGCTGACGCCAGCGTGAACACCGAAGGGCTGGACTTCGTGGCCGAGGGCACCCGGGTGAACCTGCTGGAAAACAAGGTTGCCCTGTGCGTGGCCGAGGGCAGCGACGCAGCCATCACCAGCTTTGACGATCTGGCCAAAGCACTGGAAGGCAGCGACATTTTGATGGCCATGGGCAACAGCGACGTGCCGGTGGGCCAGTACACCCAGCAGATTCTGGCCTATTATGGCCTGAATGAAGAGGAACTGGCAAACGCCGGCAAGATCACCTACGGCTCCAACGTGAAGGAGGTCACCACCCAGATCACCGAGGGCAGCGTGGACTGCGGTGTGGTCTACTGCACCGACGCCTTCAGCGCCGGAATCACCCCGGTGGACTACGCCACTGAAGAGATGTGCGGCCAGGTGATCTACCCCGCCGCCGTGCTGAACGTTTCTCAGCACAGCGAGGAGGCGCAGGCCTTCCTGGACTATCTGCAGACCGATGCGGCCATGCAGGTATTTGAGGAAGTGGGCTTCTCCCCTGTAATATAAAAGGCACCTCCGCACAATTTACGCCCAAGGGATCAGGTGGCGTATCGCACCAAAATTTCCCGTGCTATTTTCCAAAAATGCTCGCCAAGCCACCAAGGCTTGGCTGTGCTTTTTGGTTCATATCACAAAAAATTTTCCGGCGCGCTCCACCACCTGAAATTATGCGGAGCCGCCTGAAACAAACAAAACGGGGCAAGGCAGGCTGCCTTGCCCCATTTTTCGGATTGGAGTTTTTTCCATGGACTGGTATCCCCTCTGGAACTCGCTGCGCATTGCTGCCATCAGCAGTGTGCTGGTGTTCTTTTCCGGCATCTTTGCCGCCTACTATGTGGCCCGGCTGCCCCGGCTGGTGAAGGGCCTGCTGGACGTGGTGCTCACCCTGCCGCTGGTGCTGCCCCCCACGGTGGTGGGCTATTTTCTGCTGCTGGTGTTCGGGGCCAAACGGCCGCTGGGCATCTTCCTCGCCAATTTCGGCATCAAATTCGTGATGACCTGGTACGGCGGCATCCTCACCGCGGCGGTGGTGGCCTTCCCCCTGATGTACCGCACCGCCCGCGGCGCGTTCGAGAGCTTCGATGAGCGTCTGACGGACGCAGGCCGCACACTGGGGCTTTCCAACACCTATATTTTCTGGCGGGTGCGCATGCCCGCCTGCCGTCAGGGCATTCTGGCGGGCGCGGTGCTGGCCTTTGCCCGGGCTCTGGGCGAATACGGCGCCACCAGCATGCTCATCGGCTACACCCCCGGGCGCACCGCCACCATCTCCACCACCGTATACCAGCTCTGGCGCACCGGCGATGACGCAGCCGCCTTTGCCTGGGTGCTGGTAAATCTGGCCATCAGCGCGGCGGTGCTGCTCACCGTGAACCTGCTGGAGCAAAAGCAAAGGAGGCGCGCCCCATGAGCCTGTTTGTGGACATCGAAAAGGATCTGGGTTCCTTTCATTTAAAGGTATCGCTGGAAACCGACGGCGGCATCACCGGCCTGCTGGGCGCTTCCGGCTGCGGCAAAAGCATGACCCTGCGCTGCATCGCCGGGGTGGAAACGCCGGCCCGGGGCCGCATCGTGCTGGATGGCCGCACCCTCTTTGACTCCGAGCAGCGCATCAACCTGCCGCCCCAGCAGCGGGGGGTGGGGTATCTGTTCCAGAGCTATGCCCTCTTCCCCACCATGACCGTGCGCCAGAACCTGCTGGCCGGGCTGCACCGGGAAAAGGACAAGGCCAGGAAGCAGACTCTTTACCGGCAGGCGGTGGAGTTGCTGGGCCTTGCCGGGCTGGAGCAGCGCCGCCCGGCTGAATTATCCGGCGGGCAGCAGCAGCGGGTGGCGCTGGGGCGGATTCTGGTAAACCGGCCCCAGGTGCTTTTATTAGACGAACCCTTCTCCGCGCTGGACAGCCATTTGCGGGAGCAGCTGCAGCTGGACATGCTGCGGGTGCTGAAGGATTTTTCCGGCGACGTGCTGCTGGTGACCCACAGCCGGGACGAAGCCTACCACATGTGCGGCCGGCTGGCCATTCTGGACGAGGGCCAGCTGCTGCGCTGCGGGGCCACCAAGGAGGTATTTGCCGACCCGGGCAGCCGGGCGGCGGCGCGGCTCACCGGCTGCAAGAACATCGCGGCGGCCCGGCGCACCGGCCCCAATACCGTCTGGGTGGAGGACTGGGGCATCCAGTTCACCACCGCCCGCCCGGTGCCGGAGGATCTGTGCGCCATCGGCATCCGGGCCCACTACTTCCACCCCAAGGCCCCGGCCAACCGGTTCGAGGTGGAATACACCGGCCAGATCGAGGAGCCCTTCGAGTGGATCATCCAGATGCGCACCCCGAACCAGACCCCCGGCACGCCGGACATCTGGTGGCGCATGGCCAAGGACAAGCGCCCGAACCCTCTGCCCGCCCAACTGGGCGTGGCACCGGAAAATATTCTGTTGCTCACCCGCTGAGGATTCAGCGGTCAGCCGCCCGCCCATGCTGTTTTCCAACGGCGTGGGCGGGCTTTTCTGTGCCCGCCACACGGAAAAATGTTAATTTTTTGTGAACCCTCTTGACAAGTAAAAGCAGCGGTTTTACAATGTTAGCAGTCGAGGCACGAGAGTGCTAAAACAAACAAGAATTCTTACTTTGTTCGGTAATGAAAAGGGGGCTTGCCCAATGAACACCAACAAATTTACACAAAAAACGCTGGAAGCGCTGCAAAGCGCCCAGCAGACCGCCATTGAATATCAGAACCAGACTCTGGAGCCTGAGCACTTGCTCTTTGCGATTGCTAATCAGGAACAGGGCCTGATTCCCCAGCTGCTGCAGAAGATGGGCGTGGAGCCCGGCAACTTTGTTTCCGCCGCTGCCCAGAAGATTTCCCTTCTGCCCCATGTGACCGGCTCCGGCCGTGAGGCGGACAAAATTTACATCTCCGCCGCCACCGACAAGGTGCTGAACGCGGCTGAGAGCACTGCCACCGCCATGAAGGACGAATATGTGAGCGTGGAGCATGTGTTCCTGGCTCTGATCGAGAACCCCAACAGCGCGGTGGCCGAGCTGATGAAGCGTTTCTCCATCGACAAGAACAAATTCCTGAGCGTTTTGTCCGGCGTGCGGGGCAATCAGCGGGTGACCAGTGACCACCCGGAGGATACCTACGACGTACTGAAAAAGTACGGTCAGGAACTGGTTGAGCTGGCCCGTCAGCAGAAGCTGGATCCGGTGATCGGCCGTGACACCGAAATCCGGAACGTGATCCGCATCCTGAGCCGTAAGCGCAAGAACAACCCCTGCCTGATCGGTGAGCCCGGCGTGGGCAAAACCGCCATCGCCGAGGGCCTTGCCCAGCGAATCGTGCGGGGCGACGTACCCGAGAACCTGAAGGACCGCAAGGTATTCAGCCTGGACATGGGCGCTCTGGTGGCCGGTGCCAAGTACCGGGGCGAATTTGAGGAGCGTTTGAAGAGCGTATTGCAGGAGGTCAAGAAGAGCGAAGGCCAGATCATCCTGTTCATCGACGAGCTGCACACCATTGTGGGCGCGGGCAAAACCGACGGCGCCATGGATGCGGGCAACCTGCTGAAGCCTCTGCTGGCCCGTGGCGAGCTGCACTGCATCGGCGCCACCACGCTGGACGAGTACCGCCAGTACATCGAGAAGGATCCGGCTCTGGAACGCCGGTTCCAGCCGGTGATGGTGGATGAGCCCACCGTGGAGGACACCATCTCCATCCTGCGTGGCCTGAAGGAACGCTACGAGGTGTTCCACGGCGTAAAAATTCAGGACAGTGCCCTGATCGCCGCGGCTACCTTGTCCAACCGTTATATCTCTGACCGGTTCCTGCCGGACAAGGCCATCGACCTGGTGGATGAGGCCTGCGCCATGATCCGCACCGAGATGGATTCCATGCCCGCCGAGCTGGACGATCTGCGCCGCAAGATCATGCAGCACGAGATCGAGGAGGCCGCCCTGAAGAAGGAGACCGACACCCTGAGCGCCCAGCGTCTGGCCGCCCTGCAAAAGGAGCTGGCCGAGATGCGCGAGCAGTTCAAGGCCATGAAGGCCCAGTGGGACAACGAGAAGAGCAGCATCGGCAAGGTGCAGAGCATCCGCGAGCAGATCGAGCAGACGAACGCCGCCATCGAAAAGGCCGAGCGGGAGTACGATCTGAACAGGGCTGCCGAGCTGAAATACGGCAAGCTGCCCGAACTGCAGAAGCAGCTGGCCGAAGAGGAAAAGAAGGCCGAGGCCGCCGGTCAGACGCAGGACAACCTGCTGCGTGACCGGGTGACCGACGAGGAGATCGCCCGCATCGTGGCCCGCTGGACCGGCATCCCGGTGGAGAAGCTGGTGGAAGGCGAGCGGGAGAAGCTGCTGGGTCTGGAGGACATCCTGCACAAACGGGTGATCGGCCAGTCCGAAGCGGTGACCAAGGTGAGCGAGGCCATCCTGCGCAGCCGGGCCGGCATCGCGAACCCCAACCGCCCCATCGGCAGCTTCCTCTTCCTGGGCCCCACCGGCGTGGGCAAAACCGAGCTGGCCAAGGCGTTGGCGCAGGCATTGTTTGACGACGAAAAGAACATGGTTCGCATCGACATGACCGAATACATGGAGAAATTCAGCGTCAGCCGTCTGATCGGTGCGCCTCCGGGCTATGTGGGCTATGAGGAGGGCGGCCAGCTCACCGAAGCAGTACGCCGCCATCCCTACAGCGTGGTGCTGTTCGACGAAGTGGAAAAGGCTCACCCGGATGTGTTCAACATCCTCCTGCAGGTGCTGGACGACGGCCACATCACCGACAGTCAGGGCCGCGTGGTGGACTTCAAGAACACCATCATCATCCTGACCAGCAACCTGGGCAGCCAGTATATTCTGGAGGGCATCGGCGAGGACGGCCAGATCAGCGAGGACGCCCGCAAAGCAGTGGACGGCCTGCTGAAGAGCCAGTTCCGCCCGGAGTTCCTGAACCGGCTGGACGAGATCGTTTTCTACAAGCCTCTGACCAAGGCCGAGATCGGCGGCATCGTGGAGCTACAGCTGGACGACCTGCGCAAGCGGCTGGCCGACAAGCAGCTGAATCTGGCGGTGACCGACGCGGCGAAGGACTTCATCATCGAGGAAGGCTACGACCCCATCTACGGCGCCCGGCCGCTGAAGCGGTTCATCCAGAGCCGTGTGGAAACCCTGATCGCCAAAGAGATCATCGGCGGCGTGCACAACACCGGCGATACCCTGACCGTGGACGTGGAGAACGGCGCGCTCATTCTGCGCTGATTCGCCCCTTTCCCGAATCGCAACAGAATGCAAAAAAATCCCCGTGGTCTTAGCCGGTGTGGCATAAGAAAACAACGGTTCTGCCGTAGGGTTTTGGCGCACAAAATGTTCAAAGGGGCGGGCAAGCCATCAAGGCTTGCGCCGCCCCTTTTCGCACTTTCTGCATCCAAAATCCTGGGGCAGAACTGCACAGCACCGGAAAAGAGCTGATTTTGATGGGAGTGCAAGGAAAAGACCCGCAGGCACCCTTGGTGGTTGTCAAGGGGCTTTGACGCTGCAATCCCGCAAAAACAGCTCTTTTCCGGCGTCGTTTTCTTATGTCACCCCGGCATTTTTGCCACGGGGATTTTTTGCATTTATCGCATGATTTTTTTGAACACCAGAAAAGAGTAAACGAAGATCCACGCCGTGCCGCCCAGCACCACCACCAGCAGCGCACCAAGGGCGAGCCCCTCCCCCAGCGCCTTTGCAAACAGGCCCAGGAACAGCAGGGCCACGCCCATCACCACAAAGGTGATACCGCCCATGCGCTGGGTCCGGTTCCAGTTGTGCTTGTCCGCCAGCGCCCAGGGGGTGCGGCAGCCGAAGGTGTAGTTCTGCTTGATGCGGGGCATGTAGTTGCCCAGCAGGATGAACAGGATGCCGATGCCGCCGCTCACCAGCACGCCCACAAGGCTGCTGCCGTCCGGCAGCACGTTGTAAACGGTGAGCTCGCTCAGCCAGCTGATGCCGCACATGAACAGCACAATGCCCGCCAGAAAACCCCGATAGATGCCGCCGAACTTTTGAAAGTTCTCGCTGCGGGGGTCGATCTTCGGCACCACCGCGATCAAAAGCAGAATCGCCGCTGGAATCAGCGCGGTAACCAGCACCATGTATTTCGGGCCCCAGCCATCCACCTGGCCGTCAAAGCCCCAGTGCATGGGCACGGTATCCGGCAAAGAGGGATAAAAGCACAGGTGGGCAACGAAGTTCACAAGGCACACCGCCCCCAGCGCAATCAGAAGTTTTTTATTGTTCATCGTTTTCGCCTCCCCTGGCAAAACCCATATCGTAAAACCATTTCATCAATTCCTGAAACACCGTCAGGTTCAGGCAGTACACGATGTTCTGCCCCCGCCGCTCGTCGGTGACCAGGCCCGCCGCCTTCAAAATGCTCAGATGGTGGCTGATCGAAGGCTTCGCCATCTGAAACTGGGCGGCAATGTCGCCCGCGGTCATCTCGCCGCCGCTGAGCAGCTCCAGAATGTGCCGCCGGGTCGGGTCCGCCAGCGCCTTGAACGCATCGCCCATGCTCACAGGCCTCCTTTCGCCCTTGTTCGGGCCGCTTGCTTTTGTTTTTTGATATTTATATAACTTTCTAAATATCTTTACAGCTTCAGTATAGCACAGGGCCGGGGTACTGTCAAGGGCAGAAACAGGGACGCGGCATATTCCGCCGCGTCCCTGTTCGCTTTGCGCCATCATGCGGCCATCACATCGCAGCTGACCACCCGCCAGCTGCCGTCTTTGTTTTCGATATTGTTCATCCGGTAGAAGTAGCCGTATTCCGGCACCAGACCCTGGGCGTCGCGGTACTGCCACAGCACCACCACATAGTCCCTTCCCTGTCGATAGACCTGAGTAAACCGACTTGCGGGCTCTGGTCCCTCCAAAAGGCCGCCCATTGCTTTCAGCTGCCAGCCTCCCTGCTCCTCATGGCACATTTCGTCCAGCACCTCCGGCGTGGGCTGGTAGTCCGAAATGCCCAGATAGCGC
Organism: Allofournierella massiliensis; assembly: GCF_004345265.1. Taxonomy (GTDB): domain Bacteria; phylum Bacillota; class Clostridia; order Oscillospirales; family Ruminococcaceae; genus Allofournierella; species Allofournierella massiliensis. The sequence goes on along the minus strand of NZ_SLUM01000003.1, from coordinate 12,946 downwards.
TCGGCTGCATCTGCCAGCTGTTCCAGCGTGGCCGGCTGGCCTTCGGCCAGTTCCCTCTCCTGCTCCATACGCACAAACAGGTAGGCCAGCTGCGCACCGGCGCCAATCTCCTCCGTGCCGGCAAAATCGTCTCTGCTCAGCCAGCCCCGCACCAGCTTTATTTCATCCTGCAGCTCTTCCAGCTGTGCCGCATCCAGCCCCGGCGCGCCATGCCGGTCAAGGTCGCTCTCCGGCTGCATTTTCCAGATGCAGCCCTCGTCATAAAAGCTGTCCATTCCATCGTGGAAGGTAAGCCAGTAGATATGCTGCCCCTCCGGCAGCGGGGTATTCCCCCGTTTTTCCACATCCAGATCCACGAACACCCGGTAGCTCCCGTCCTGCTCGGTCAGCCCCACCGCACCGCTGTTCAGCTCCAACCCGGAAATGTCCGAAAGAGCGTAAAAGCCCGCATCGTACATCGGCTCCCCGCTCAGGGCAAAGCACCGGTTCACCGCCTGCTGGTCGCCGTGCTTGAGCGCGTCCACCAATGCGAAGGCGTTCCGGTAACCCTGTGCAGTCACCGGATCGGTCTCTGCGATGCGGGCGGCCGTGGCTTCCATATCCTCTGGCGGCTCTTCGTTTTCCCCTGCGGATGTGCCGGGAGACAACTCACTTGCCGCCGGTTCGGAAGTTACGCTGGAGGCCGCAGCGGAAACCGGCTCCGAGGCGCTTTCCCCGCCGGGAACCTGCACCCGCAGCCCGCAGCAGCACAGCAATGCAAGCAGGGCCATCAGACCGAACACCGCCGCCCCCTTTTTGCCCCTCACCGGCCGCATCACCCGGGCAAAGCGGCGCATGATCTGCTCCTTTTCCAGCGCAAACCGGGTGGACAGCACCGGTGCGGGCTGCCCGGCAGCGCCGATGGCATGGAGCAGCGCCTGGCAGTAGGCCTGCCGCCACTGGGGCGGGCGGTTTGTCACCACCGTTTCGTCGCAGGCCAGCTCGATCTCCCGCTGGGCCTGCCCGGCCATCCAGTGCACCAGCGGGTTGAACCAGTGCACCGCCCGCGCCAGCAGGATCAGCAGCTTGCGCTGGATGTCCCGTCGGCGGCAGTGGGCCATTTCATGGGCGCAGATCATCGCCAGCTCCTCCCGGGGCGGCAGGTTTTTCGGCAAAAGCAGGGTGGGCGAAACCATCCCCGCCACCATGGGGCTGGCCACCAGCGGGCTCTGCCGCACCCTCGGCTGGCTGGAAAGACCCGCCTCAATGGCGGCGGCGCGAACCATCGGCTCCACCCAGGCGGGGGCAGGCCGCTCCCAGCGCTTCACCGCATGCCGCCAGCGAAGGTACGCCGCTGTTTGAACCGCCAGCATTCCCGTCGCACCCAGCAGCCATACCACGGCAGCAGCAGTCAGTGGGCTGGGCAGCGTCAGCCCTGCGTGTACCTGCCCCTCCCCGGCCAGGCCGACTGTTTCATCGGACATCGTAGTTTCCGGGCCGGTCTGCCTCTGTGACCGCGGCGGCGCCGCCATGGGCCGGACAGCCGCTTCGGGCACCTCCAGCACCACGCCGGGGCGGCTGTCCACCGCTGTGCCTGCCGGAAGAAGCCCCGCCAGCGGCAGGATCAGCAATGCCGCCAGCAGCAGGGTCCAGACCCGGCAGCGCCAGCGGGCGCAGACCCGCTTTTCCAGCCGCTTTTGCACAAGAGCCCACACCAGCCCCGCCGCACTGCCGCCGACGCTCACCGCTGCCACCGATAAAAACAGGGCGTTCATCTCACTCTTCCTCCTGTTTCAGCTCTTCCAGATAATCTGCCAGCTCCTGCACCTCCTGCCGGCTCAGCGCATGGCACTGATGCAGCGCGGCGATCAGATTCTTTGCGCTGCCGCCAAACATGCGCCCCAGCGCGCTCTGGCTCTCCACCTGAATATACTCCTCCCGGCTCACCAGCGGCCGGATCCGATAGGCCCGGCCCTGCTTTTCCCGCTCCAGAAAGCCCTTCTGCTCCAGCCGGGTGAGCATGGCCAGAATGGTGGTGGGCGCCCACTGCTTTTTGCTGCCCAGCAGCTGCTCCAGCTGGGTGCGGGTCACCGGCTCCCGGGCCGCCCAGACCGCCTTCATGACCTCCAGCTCAGCGTCCGGCAGGCGTTTGATTTTATTGTCCATCCGGTTCACCTCTATTTTCTACACTTGTAGTATCTAATTATATTCTACGGTTGTAGAATATATTCTGTCAAGCCCCAGGCAAACAAAAAAGAGGCCCCGGGGGCCTCTTTTTCTCAAATGCTCATTCCACGGTGATGCGGCAGGGCAGCACGCTGCCCTCGTCGGTTTTCCAGTAGAACCAGTCGCCGTCAAAGCGCAGTTCGCTTTCGGTGTGCAGCGGGTCCGGCTGGGTGCTGGTCAGCTGAATCAGCTGCCGGCCGTCCTGATCGGTGATGGTCAGGGTGCTTTTTCCCTTCTCGTCGGTTTGCAGCGTCAGCCGGGCCAGCGCCGGGGTGGTCAGCTCGGTGCCCTGGGCGTTGTAGCGGCGGATCTTCTCCCCCACCAGCACATAAACGCCCTCGCCTTCCGGGTCCGTCCACCAGACTTCCGCCCCTTCCGGCGGCTGCACCGGCTGGGCGGTGGGCAGCGGCGGGGCGATCGTTTCCTGATAGGCCCACATGGCGGCAAGATTGTCGAACTGGGATTCCAGTTTGGTGTTGCCGTCCAGATCGGAAAAGCCCCACAGCCCGCCCTCGTACCAGGGGACCATGTCCGCCCCGGACAGATAGGCATAGTTTTCCGCCAGCCAGTCCATTCGCTGCCACAGGCCGGTGTCATCCGCCGGGCCTTCATAACCGCCCTTCCGGCCCTGCTGCAAAACCGTGTCTGCATCGGCGGCATACAGGGGCTTGTACTCGCCCCCCGCCGCCCGGTAGCCCGCCTGGCCCTGACTGTATACAAAGGCCCAGTCGCCGGTGAACGCGCCGAAATATTCGTACCCATCATACAGACCGGGATGCTGGGTGACCACCGCGGTGCCCTCCGCCGGCTTCAGGGCGCGCAGCTGTGTCGTGCTTTGGGAAGCAGCCTGCTTTCCGGCACAACCGCACCCCAGAAGCAGCAGCGCCGCCGCCAGAAGCAAAGCGCATCGTTTCATGCCCATGGGCGTTTCTCTCCTTTCAGCTGTTGCGGCGGTACAGCACATAACTTGCGTAGTCCGTAAACTGCTGTTCGCCGCTCACCGCGGTGTACTGCTCGTCCAGCAGCTGCTGGACCGTATCCTCCACCGGGCCGGATACCACCAGCCATTTGGATGGCTCCTTCGTCAGGAACTCATTGATCTCGCTGCGCATGGAAGGATCCTCCGCGGCCTGCCAGTCCTGATGAATGAAATACCGCTGGCAGGGCTGGATGTCCGCCGCCAGATACCACTGGGCGTCCACATTGTAGCCCAGCACCGAATCCCGCTCTTCCTCCGGAATCACCGCCGCAGCCGCCCGGGCCGCATTGTTGTAGGGTTGCGTCTCATAGGGGTATTTGGCCATGAAGCTGTCCGTGCTCCAGCCGGGCAGACGGATCAGCAGGCTCACCGCCCACAGCGCACACAGCGCCGGGGCCGCAAGGGCCAGCTTTTTGCCCCTGCCCGTGCGCACAAGCTCCGCCGCCAGCACAAAGGCCAGCGGGATCAGCGGGGTTACAATCATGAAATAATGTACATAGGGCCGGTTGGTGAACAGCACATACATGCTCAGCGCCCCGCTCAGCAGCCCGCCCCAGGCCAGCAGATCGTTTTTGCGCCGCACAAGGGCCGCAATGCAGAGCACCGCCAGCAGAAACAGGGGCGCGCCGAAATCCGTGAGCACCCGGCTCAGGGTACTCGCCGCCCACTGGCTGTTTGCATAATACTCCCGGATGGAAAACTCCGTGGCATAAAAAATATTGTACCCGATGGTACCGTAGAGCATGTCCGCCAGCGAACCCTTGCAGGCAAAATACACCGCAAAGGGCCCGGTGAGCAGCGCAAAGCCGCCCAGAAAGCCGCCCATGTTGGCCAGAAGGTTTTTCCACTGGCGGCCTGCCAGCAGCGCCAGAGCGATCACCAGCACATAGCTGCACACCGCCACCGCACTGGTGACCCGCAGCATCAGAATGGCCGCGAAGGACGCGCCGTACACCGCCGCCCACTGCCAGGGATGGGGCGCGGCGGGATCCTTTTTGCGGGCAAGGCACCAGCGCGCCGCCAGATACAGGCTCACCGCCAGAAAGGGCAGGCTGTATTCCTCGGTCATGTTGCCCTCGTCGAAGGTGCGGGCCAGATACACCAGCGCCAGCGCCGCGGCCCCCGCCGCCCAGGGGCGGGAAAGCCCGGTGCGCCCCAACCGGTACAGCCCCCATACGGTCACGGCAAGGCTCACCGTCTGCACCACAAGGATGCCCGCCCGGCCGTGGAGCCAGTAGCCCACCGCATCCACAAAAAAGATCAGCGGGCCCTTGTGGTCGAACAGCCGGGCATAGGGGGTGACTCCTTCGGCCCAGTACTTGCCGATGGTCTGAAAGATAGCGGAGTCAAACCCGCAGTAGCCGGGATACAAAAAGCTGGTGGAGTAGGAAAACCGCAGCACAAACGCGGCCGCCAGCGCCAGAACCGCCAGTGCGGCGGCGGCCAGCCGGGCGATGCGGGGAATGTTCCTGTTCAAAAAGCGCCCTCCTTTGCGGCGTGTTTTCTGTGCGGGCGGCATCGGCCGCCCACATGCAAAAATCCTTTATCAGGGTAACACAAACCCCCTCAAAAGTAAACCGAAACCACCGGCGGAGTAATTGTGCATAAATTCAGCGCCCATGTTCTGGAAGAATCGTCGAAATTCCAACTGTAAAGCGAAAATTGTTTGCGCTATAATGTTTCTGGTTTTACAAGGCGGCCGCCGGCCGCCCATAGAGGAGGAATCGTTTTGAGCCGAAAAATCACCATTGCGGGGCACGAGTTCTCGCTGCTGGCCATGACCTGGCCGGTCTTTATCGAGCTGCTGCTGCAGATGCTGGTGGGCAACATCGACCAGATCATGCTCAGCCGCTACAACGCCACCGCCGTTGCCGCGGTGGGCAACGCAAACCAGATCATGACCACCCTGATCCTCACCTTCAACGTGATCAGTCTGGCAGCCACCATCATGCTCAGCCAGTATCTGGGCGCACGGGAATACGACAAGGTGGAACAGATCTACACCCTGGCCGTCTGTTTGAATCTGGTCGTAAGTCTTGTGATCACCACCGGCCTGCTTCTGGGTGCGGACGGGCTGTTCAGCCTGATGCAGGTGCCCATGGAGGCCCGGCCGGAGGCCAAAAGCTATCTGCTCATCACCGCCCTCAGCCTGCCCTGTCAGGCACTGATGCTCACCTTCAGCGCCTTTCTGCGGGCGCACGCCAAGATGCTGGTCATCATGCTGAGCACCGGCGTCATCAACCTGATCAACATTGTGGGCAACACCGCCTTCATCTACGGCCTCGGCCCCATGCCTCAGCTGGGCGCGGCGGGCGCGGCCATCTCCACCAGCATCTGCCGCACGGTGGGCATGCTGATGATGATCTTTGCTTTCTTCCACACGGTGCAGAACGCCCGGGTGAGCCTGAAGGTGCTGCGCCCCTTCCCCACCGGACTGCTCAAGCGGTTTCTGGGCATCGGCCTGCCGGCCGGCGGCGAGGGCCTTTCCTACAATCTTTCCCAGTCCACCAGTCTGGTGTTCGTGAACCTGATGGGCACCTTCGCGGTAACCACCCGCATGTACTGCGTGATGTTCGCTCAGGTGTGCTACATGCTCATCAGTGCGGTGAGCCAGGCGGTGGCCATTGTGGTGGGCTACTGCGTGGGCGCGAAGGATTTCGACCAGGCCGACCGCCAGAACTGGAAGGTGCTGAAAACCTTCACCCCCATCACCCTGATCATCGCGGCGGTGCTGGCCGTCTTTTCTCAGCCGCTGCTGAGCCTGTTCAGCAGCGACCCTCAGGTGATTGCACTGGGCCAGAAGGTGATGATCGTGGAGGTCATTCTGGAGCTGGGCCGCTGCTTCAACATTGTGATGGTGCGCAACCTGCAGGCGGTGGGCGACGTGCGCTTCCCGGTGCTGGTGGGCATCGCCAGCCAGTGGATCGTGGGCGTGGGTGTGGCCTGGCTGCTGGGCATCCATTTCGGGCTGGGCCTCGTGGGCGTCTGGATGGCCTTCGCGCTGGACGAAAACCTGCGGGCGGTAATCTTTGTCATCCGCTGGAAGCGGGGCGGCTGGCGGCACATCAAAACCGTGTGATTCTTTTCAAACAGCAAAAGGGAGCATCCCGGCCGGGGCGCTCCCTTTTGCTGTTTTTCTCAGCCCTCGCCGCTTTCCTCCTTCGGCGGGGTGTAGGGTTCGGTGGTGAAAAAGCCCAGCTTGCTTTCGATCTCTTCCCGGCTGTGGCTGTCGAACTCCTCCTTCAGCCAGGCGATGGCCTGAGCCACGCCTTCCTCGCCAAAGGCAAAGCGCCGCTCCTTCACATCCTTTGTCTTTTCCATGCACCAGACACCCATCCAGCACCAGGCGGCCAGCTCATCGCCGTCACGCAGGACCTTGTAATTGAACTGCCCCGCGTTGCCGGATACCGGATTCTTGTTTTTGTACCACTGCATGGGGTAGTTGGGATAGTTGAAATGGATCATGCCGCCTTCTCCTTTTTTGCGCCCGGCACGCGGGTGTTTTCTTTATTATACGGTCTTTGTGCCAAAAAAGCCATCCAAAGGCCCCGCTTGCATCCCTGACTGAATTATATTACAATAAGAAGCAAAACAGTGACGTCCGTCACCCGTGCGCTGTGCGCGGAATCCATCCGAAGGGGGCGCATCGCCGTGAAGATCGGCTGCATGATCCTGGCCAGCGGCCAGGGCAGACGTTTTGGTTCCAACAAGCTGCTGGCTGATCTGTGCGGCCAGACCCTGCTGACCCACACGCTGAAGCACCTGCCTGCCGGCGTATTCTTTAAAACGCTGGTGGTAACCCGCTGGCCTCAGGTGGCAAGGCTGTGCGCCGATCAGGGCGTTGCCTGCCTGCTGCATGACCGGGAGGACCGCAGCGACGTGATTCGTCTGGGCATCCGTTACATGGAAGGCATGGACGGATGCCTGATCTGCCAGGGCGACCAGCCCCTGTGCCGGCCGGAAAGCCTTACCCGGCTGAAGGAAGCCTTCCGCCGCCAGCCCCGGTGCATTCACCGGCTTGCCTGGCAGGGGGTGGGCGCAAGCCCGGTGCTGTTCGGCGCGGAGCATTTTGCCGCGCTGGCCAGTCTGCCGCCCAGAACCGGCGGCAGCGCCGTTCTGAAGGCGGCGCCGCAGCTTGTGTGCCTCACCGAGGCAGAGGATCCCCTGGAACTGTGGGACGCCGATACCCCCGAAGCCCTGGAGCGCATTGCCCGGGCCCTGCAAAGCCAATCGTTACCCTGAGCCCCAAAGGAGTGTCCCTGCCATGCTGTTTGCCATCTGCGACACGCAGCCTGCCGATGCGGAATCCATTTCCGCCCTGCTTCATGAATATCTGGAGCGGTATGATCTTCCCTGCCGGGTGGAGCGTTTCTCCCGCCCGGAACAGTTGCTGGCATTCTGCCGCACCTGCGCATGTACCGCCGTATTTCTGCAGGTACACTCCGCCGGATGCCCCAATCTGGAAATTGCCGCCCAGCTGCGGGCGCTGAGCCCGGAAACCCCGGTGATTCTGACCTCCGACACACTGGACTGCGCGCCGGACGGCTACCGGGTGCGGGCCTTCGCCTATCTGCTCAAGCCCCAGCTGCCCCAGAGCTTCACCGCCTGCATGGACAGCCTGTGGAATGCGTTGTTCTCCCCCACCAACACCCTGTGCCTGCGGGCGGATCGGGAGGATGTGTTTCTGCCGCTGGAGCAGATTCTCTATTTCGAGGCTTCCGGCCATTCGGTCACCGCCTTCTTCTCCTCTTCTGCACTCTGGACCACCCGAAAATTCCGGGTGTCGATTCAGGAGATTGCAAATCAGCTGGAGGGGCGCGGCTTTCTGCGGGTGCAGCGCAGCTTCGTGGTAAATCTGCGGTATGTGGAGCGGTTTTCCAACTACACCGTTCTGCTGAAAACCGGCCAGACCATTCCGGTAAGCGTGAAGCAGTTCTCCCAGCTGCGGCGGGAGTTTCTTATCTGGCAGAACAGCTGAAACCGGCTCACCCGGCCACCGGCGAAAACCCTTATTTTGTGTCGCATCGCCTTGATTCTGTGCATATTTTGTTCTTTATTGCCTTAAGTATGTTATAATAATAGTACGCAGTTCCGGTTTGGGTGGAACTGCGGGGAATTGCACGATCTCTTCGGAGTCGGTCAAGGGAACACAGGCCGCCGCGCACCTTACGGTACGCGGCGGCCTGTGTTTTTCCGTCTTTTTCGGTATTCTGCGTCCTGTACAAAACGCCTCACTGCATCCGGCTGCCGTAGCGGCGCAGAATCGCCTCCAGCACGCCGCCGGCCACCGCCCGGGCCTTGTCCGAGATGGTGGTGTAGTCCGCCTCCCGGCCCCGGGGATCCACGTCGCCGCACTTGAAGCCCGGCGTCACCTGGATGCCCTCGTGCAGCATGCCCCGGATCATGCCGGGAATCTGCACCTTCAGCTCCACGCCATCCACCCGGGCCACCGTCTGACCGGCCTGGACCAGATCACCGATGGCGCACAGTGGCTCGAACCGGCCGCTGACGGTGCTGCGGATGATCCGCTCGCCGGTGTAGCCCATGATGTTGCCGGGCAGGCCGGAGTTTGGGGCGGCAGGGCCCTCTTCGATCACCCGGCCCAGCCGGTGGCCCCGCTTTGTTTCCACCACATAGTGGCAGTCCTGCCCGGCGCAGAAGCCGGGCCCCACCCCGATCACCAGCGGCGCGTCAGTGATGACAGTACCCAGATTTTTCTTGGCCAGCACCGCGTCCACCACGGCGGCAGGCTGCAGGGCTTTGATACACTTCCCCTCCGGATCCGGGATTACTGCCACGCAGCGCTCTGCCAGCGCCGCCCGGGCGGATTCCAGATCCGGGCAGGCCACCGCGATCACACCTTCCACAGTGTATCTTCCTTCCTCCAGCGCGGTGGAGAAGGCCACCGTGCGGCGGATGCAGGTGGGCCGGGGCAGGTCGGTCATGGCCACATCAAAGCCACACTGCCACAGCCGCCAGCCGATGCCGGTGGCAATGTCGCCGGCGCCTCGAATCACGATCAGCATACTCATTCCTCTTTCCATTCTCTTTTTTGCAGTGCGGCGCTCACCACAGGGGCGCCGCTTGTTTCTTTCACGGCCTGTACCACCCGGCAAAGCTGCGCCGGATCGCAGGCATCGCTCTGGTTCAGCAGGATCACAAACCGCCGCCCTTCGGTGGCTTTGGCAAGGCCCCAGGGCTCGGCAGCCAGCCGGGCCAGCAGCTCCGGCGTTACCGGGTTTTCCGGTTCCACCCCCAGCCGCCGGGCGGCCAGCCCGGCCCGGAAGCACACCGCTTCCAGCGGGTGGTTCAGGCTTTTCAGCCCCAGCACGCCCACCACCAGCTCCGTTTTGACGGGCAGGGCGGGCTCCCGGTCTCCCGGTGTTTTGCAGGGCAGGCGGCGGGAACCGTCCGCCTCGACCAGTACATACTCTGCCAGCTCCAGCAGCCCCTTCACCTGTGCATCGCTCACTCCGGTCCGCTTGCCCCGCTCGTCCAGCGGCCCGGCAGCCACCGCCAGCCCGGTGCGCTCCAGCGCCGCGGCAATGCCTGCTGTATCCTCCGGCGAAAACACCGGGCCATACCGCCCGGCATCCGGCGGAAATATATGGGTGGTGGTGGTCACGATCACCCGCCTGCCCGCTTCGGCCAGCTCTTCGGCCAGCGTCAGCATGGCAGTGGTCTTGCCCCCCGCGCCCACCAGCGCGGTTACGCCGGGGCGCACATCCAGAAGCTGTGTCAGTGTTCTGCTCATGGTCTGCTCCTTTCCCCGATTCCGTTCATCCGTTGTGTAACTTTCAGTATAACGAAATCCGCCCTCCGGTGCAAGAGGGCAGCCGCCGGGTTTCGCTTGTAACCGGCTGCAAACCGCCGTATAATAAAAGGGCAAAATCCGCCCGTAAAGGAGGCCCCGCCATGGAGGACCGCGATCTTATTTTTGAAACCGTATCCCTCGCGGGCGAGATCCTGCTGGCCTCCGGGGCCGAAATCTCCCGGGTGAGCGATACCATGGAACGCATCGCCCGGGCTTACGGCAACCCCGGGCTGGATACCTTTATTTTAAGCAACGGCGTGCTGCTTTCCACCGGGGGCGGGCCCCGCCGCTATCAGGCCCGGGTGCGGCACATTCCGCTGGGCGGCGGCCGGCTGGACCGGATCGACGCGGTGAACCAGCTTTCCCGGGAAATTGAGCTGGGGCTGCACACCCCCGCCGAAGCCCACGAGCGGCTGGAAGCCATCCGAGCCATGCCCTCCAAGCCCCGCTGGCAGCAGGTGCTGGCCTCCGGCGTGGGCAGCGCCTCCTTCGGCTACCTGTTCGGCGGCACCGGCTGGGATGCCGCCGCGGCCTTTTTGTGCGGGCTGGTGCTGTATCTTTACTTTCTGTATCTGGTACGGGGGCGGCTTTCCAAAATTGCCATGAACATCAGCGGCGGGGCGCTGGTCACCCTGTGCGCGCTGATTCTGACTCATTTCGGCATCGGCACCAATCTGGAAATGGTCACCGCCGGCGCGGTGGTGCCGCTTCTGCCCGGCGTGGCCTTCACCAACGGCATCCGGGACATTGCCGACGAGGACTATATCTCCGGCAGCGTTCGCCTGCTGGACGCCATTCTGGTGGTGGCCTGCCTCGCCCTGGGTGTGGGCGCGGTGATGGCCGCCTACACTGCGTGGGGGGTGTGAGCATGCAGCGTTTTCTCTGTGAGGTACTGGCCGCAGGCATCGGCACGGTGGCCTTTGCCCTGATCTTCCATGTGCCCACCCGGTATTATCTGCGCTGCGGCATCACCGGCGCGGCAGGCTGGCTGGTCTATCTGCTCTTCAAGCCCCTCTGGGGGGTGCTGCCCGCCATCTTTCTGGCCACCTTTGCGGTGCTGTGCATCTCCCGGTTTTCGGCGGTGCAGCTGCGCTGCCCGGCCACCATTTTCCTGATTGCGGGCATCTTCCCGCTGGTGCCCGGTCTGGGCATCTACCAGACCGCCTACGCCATGGTGAATAACGCCACCGCCGAGGCGGGGCAGATCGGCTTTGCCACCCTGAAAACCGCCATCGCCATGGTGCTGGCCATCCTGCTGGGGCTGGAGCTTCCGGGCAGCTGGTTCCGCCGTCTGGCCAGCCACTGGTCAAAATGACTCCTTGTTGAGGTACCGCCTATGATCGACCTTGCCCACCTGGAAAAATACCGGGAGAACAACCGCCTGGAGGCAAAACGCGCCCAGGGCGGGCTGCCCCGCAGCATCTGGGAAACCTACTCCGCCTTCGCCAACTCCTTCGGCGGGCTGATTCTGCTGGGCGTGATCGAAACCGAAAACAAAACCCTCGCTTCGGTTCCTCTGCGGGACCCGGAAGAACTGGTACGCCAGTTCTGGCAGATTGTCAACGACCCGGCCCGGGTGAGCGCCAACATTCTGCGCTCCACCGACGTGTGGGTGGACGAGAGCGGCGGCAACCGGATTGTGATCATCCATGTGCCCCGTGCCGACCGCCACAACCGGCCGGTGTATCTGGGCACGGATCCCTTCTCCGGCGCTTACCGGCGGGGCGGGGAGGGAGATTACCACTGCTCCGCCGAGGAGGTGCGGGCCATGATGCGGGATCAGGCAGACCTGCCCCGGGATCTGGCCCCGCTGGAGGGGCTGGATCAGAACGCCCTCTGCCCCGCCGCGGTGACCCGTTACCGGGCCCGGCTGCTGCGCTGCCGCCCCGGCCATGTGTGGGGCGAGCTGAGCGACGCGGGCCTTTTGCTGCGTCTGGGCGCACTGACCCGGACGCAAAACGGGGCGCTCTACCCCACCGCCGCCGGGCTTCTGCTGCTGGGCGAAGCGTGGGCCATCCGTTCGGTGTGGCCCCATTTCCGCCTTTCCTACCGGGAGCAGCTGCAGCCCGGCCTTGCCTGCCGCCTGCGGTCGGACGGCACCGGCTGGAACGGCGCACTGTTTGACTTTTACTTTGCGGCGGCCCACCGCATCTGCGCCGATCCCCGCCTGCCCGGCCCGGCAGATCATCCGGTGCAGCTGGCGGTGCGGGAGGCGCTGGCCAACGCCCTGATTCACGCGGATTATCAGGATCCCCGGGGCCTGACCATTGAAAAGCGGAGCCACCAGCTCTACATCACCAACCCGGGCTGCTTCCGGGTGGAGCCGTCCAGCGCACTGGCTGGCGGCATCAGCGATGCCCGTAACCCGGGCCTGAGCGAGCTGTTCCGGCTGGTGGGTGTGGGGCAGCGGGCGGGCAGCGGCCTGCCCCAGATTCAGGCGGTGTGGCGGCTGCAGGGCTGGGAGGAACCCTCCATCCGGGAAGATATGCGCCCCGGTGCCACCTGCCTGCGCCTGACCTTTGCGCCCCGGCCCGCCCTGCCTCCCCGGCCTGCCGCCAGCGGCAGCCAGGCATTGCTGGAATACCTGACCGATCAGGTGAGCGCCAGCCCGGCCCAGCTGGCGGGAGCGCTGCGTCTGAGCTCCCGTCAGGTCTGCCGGATGCTGGCCCGGCTGGCGGCCATCGGCGCGGTGGAACCTGCCGGAGCGGGCAGTTGGCGGCTGAAACAATAAAACGCAAAAACAGAAAACACCGGCGGGCGGTATCCTATGGATACCGCCCGCCGCAGCCTGTCGAAAAAGGCCACCGAAAGGTGGCCTTTTTCTCGTATTGAGGAAAAGAAAGCGGTATAATGGTGTGGGGGGATAAAAATGCTGGTAAAGAACGCAGAAAATCGAGGACAGCTGGAATTTGTAAGTTTGGAAAATATGGTCCCACAGGATCACTTGC
>NZ_SLUM01000002.1 GCF_004345265.1 Allofournierella massiliensis | reverse complement strand
TGGTAGGAGATTTACACCAATCCACAGCATCCCTTACAGTGTAGCACACAGCCCTTGGAGAGGGGCTCTAATAACTACTACTCTATAATACAAGGAAGATGTGAAAATGAAAAAGCTGCTTAGTATTCTGTTGAGCATTGCGATGGTAACCCTTCTGCTGACAGGCTGCGGCAAGACGGAAACAACGGCCGGCTCCGGTACCGGCGGCAGTACGCCGACTGGAGAAAAAACAGACATGTTGCTTTGGTTGCCGCCCTATGCAACAGGCGGTGAAGCATTGGATCAGGAATGGTGGACAGAGACTCTGGCTCCCTGGGCCGAGGAAAACAATGTGAATCTTACCATCGAGATCACCCCCTGGGGCAATTATGAGGAAAAATATCTGACGGCGTTCTCTTCCGGTCAGGGCCCCGACGTGGGATACATGTATCTGGAAATGTACAACGACTTCATCGACATGGGCGCACTGGAGCCACTGGATGCATACTTCACAGAAGAAGAGATTTCCAATTATTTGTATTATGATCTGGGCAATGTGAAGGGCGCACAGTACACCCTTCCGTTCATCGTGGGCAATGCCCGCATCCTTTACTTCAATATGGATATCCTCAACGAGGCGGGCGTTACCGAGCTGCCCACCGCCTGGCAGGATCTGGTGGATGTGTGCACTCAGGTGAAGGAAGCCAATCTGGAGGGCGTTATCCCCTTTGCACAGGAATGGGCTGATCCGGCCATCGGTGCCCTGAATAACCTGTTCTATCCTTACCTGTGGCAGGCAGGCGGCGATATCTTCAACGAGAACGGAGAAGTTGCGCTGACAGAGAATGATGCAGCGGTGAAAGCGGCTCAGTTCCTGTATGATCTGCGCTACACCTACGAAATTCTGCCGGATGAATCCATGTCCATGACCGGCAATGACATTCGCGACCAGTTTGCCGCCGGTAACGTAGCAGTTGCCAGCATGTCTGCAAACGTGGCTTCGATCTTTGATGAAGCCGGCATCAACTGGGACTTCGTGCCCAGTCTGGAGGACGAAACCAAGGCCACCTGGATCGCGGCGGACTCCCTGATCATGAACGCAGCCAGTGAGAATAAGGAGCTGGCGGCTTCTTTGATGAAGCACATTACCAGCCCGGCCATCATGGAAAAATTCCATTCCGAACTGTCTGCTTTCCCGCCCATCAGCAAAGGAGAGAAATATCTGGACAACGAGCGCTTCAAGGATCTGTATGCGGACGATACCTATCTGCACACCCTGCCCGTTGCGCCCAACTCCTTTAAGGTGATGGATTCCCTGTATAAGAATCTCCAGCTGATGATGCTGGGCGATCTCACTCCGGAACAGGCCATCCAGCAAACTGTGGATTATGCATCCAGCATGAGCTGATGCGCATGGAAAGGGGAAGGCAATCCGGTCCGGCCCGCGCCGAACCGGGGGCCTTCCCCCTTTAAGTAGTGTGGCAGTTGCAGCAACAGAAAGGAGCGGTCTGTCGTGATTAACCGTCGAAAGGAGGCCATACAGGGAATCCTGTATGTTCTACCGAGCTTTGTGCTCATTCTCACATTTGCTGTGATTCCGATTCTGATGAGCGGATTTTTCAGCTTCACCCAATACAATGTGATGCAGCCACCGCAGTGGATTGGGCTTGACAATTATATCCGGATGACCAAAGACCCTTACGTTAAGGCATCTCTCGTTAATACTGTGATCTTCACCATTGGCACCGTTCCGGTACAGACCTTCCTTTCGCTGGTCATCGCGGCAGTGCTGGCCGAAATGTTCCGGGGCCACTTTGGCGGGTTCGTAAAAAGTGCGCTGTTTGTACCGGTGATTGCGTCGGCAATTCTGGTGGGAACGCTGTGGTCGTTCCTGCTGAATCCCCGCGGCATCGTGAACTTAATTCTGCAGGCACTCAATCTTCCGGCTGTGAACTGGCTGGGCGGAAAGGCAACAGCCATGTTCAGCGTGTGCCTTGTGAGTGTGTGGAAAAATGTGGGCTATTTTCTGGTGATTTATTACGCGGGCATCATGGATATTCCGCGCAGTCAGTATGAAGCAGCCAAGGTGGACGGCGCGAGCCCCATCCAGTGCTTTTTCCGCATCACGCTTCCAAGTTTGAAGAGCGTTACCTATCTGGTGGTTACGCTGGGCACTATCTGGTCGTTCCAGGTGTTTGATCTGGTTTACAATATGACCGGCGGCGGCCCCGGCACCGCCACCCAGACACTGGTGCTCACCATTTACAACGCGGCATTTAAAGAGTATAGTATGGGCTATGCCAGCGCGGTTGCTATGCTGATGTTCCTGTTTGTTCTGCTGATTAATGCAATCCAGAAGATCTTCTTCCGGGAAAAGGAGGTGTGAGGCAGTGACTGCGATAAAGCGCAATCTGGTTCGGGGGCTCATCGCTCTTGTGCTGGTATTTCTGGCACTGCTGGCCTTTACGCCGTTTTTGTATATGTGTATCATCTCGCTAACCCAGAAAAGCACGCTGGATCTCAATTTTGCCGGTGTGGATTTCAATTTCAACAACTATGTGAGGGTGTTTAAAAATCTGAACATTGCCCGCAACTTTCTCAACAGTGTAATTGTTACCTGCGGTGCATGTATTCTGAACTGTGTGATCTGCTCCATGGCTGCCTATGGCTTTTCCAAAAAGCGCTGGCCCGGGCGGGACAAGGTGTTTGCACTTTACCTTGCAACGCTGATGGTTCCCGGTCAGGTCACACTGATCCCGGTATTTCTGATCATCAAGCAGTTGGGCCTGATGAATACCCATCTGGCCCTGATGCTGCCGATTCTGAATGCGTTCGGCGTTTTTCTGATGCGGCAGTTCATGATGAACGTTCCGGATGATCTGCTGGAGGCGGCCCGCATCGACGGCTGCAGCGAAAACCGGCTGTTTTTGCGAATTGTGATTCCTCTGATCAAGCCGGTCATCATATCCCTTACGGTGTTCACCTTCATCACAAGCTGGAACGATTTCCTGTGGCCTCTTGTAACCTGCACCAATCAGAACATGCAGACGCTGACGCTGGCCATCTCGGCGCTGAAGGGGAATTATTCCACCAACTACGGTCTGGTAATGGCGGGATCTGTTCTGGCCTTCCTGCCGCCCTTTATTCTGTATATCTTCCTGCAAAAGCAGTTTGTGGAAGGAATCGCCCTTTCCGGTGTAAAAGGATAATGATAAAGGAGTGTGTATCTCTGTGAATCAATATGAATTCTTCCTTGCGTCCTCACTTGAAAAAGTGTTCCCGCAGCAGCGGCCGGCCCCGCTGGAGCAGGATGTGTGCACCTGGGCGGGCACCCGCGCTGCCGTCCAGCTGGTCTACCGGGGAGCATCCTGCGGCCAGACCAGTCTGCTGCAAACCTTCCGTATAACCGTCAGTGGTGCGCCGGTGCAGCCGGAAATCAGTGAAGTGCGCCTGCTTCCTTCGGATTTTCCCTGCTGGGAAGATTCGGATGGTGACGAGAACTATCTGATCAGAGTCCCGGGGCTGTTCCCGGATCTTTTGATGCCGATGGAATCGGACCGCTTCCGCCCGATTCCCCGCCAGTACCGCAGCCTGTGGCTGAGCTTCCCCATACCGGAGGATGTCCGGCCCGGAACGTTTGATGTGGAGATCCGGCTGGAGCCGGATCGGGAAATCGCGATGGCAAACGGGCAGGTCTGGCATGCAGGGCCGGAGGCACAGCCGTGCACCCTCACATTCCGGATGCGGGTGGGCAAAGCAAAACTTGCGCCGCAGATGCTGATTCATACCGAATGGTTCCATGGCGACTGCCTGGCGGAATACTATCAGGTTCCGCCCCTGAGCGAGGAGCACTGGCGCATCATGGAAAAATTCATCCATGCAGCGGCACAGCGCCACGGCATCAATATGCTTCTGACGCCGGTGTTCACTCCGCCGCTGGATACTGCGGTGGGAAGCGAGCGCCCCACCGTGCAGCTGGTGAAAATTACGGTGCAGGGTGAGAAATATACCTTTGATTTTTCTTTGCTGGAACGCTGGGCGAAGCTGTGCCGGGAAGCAGGTGTTGAATATCTGGAAATCGCTCATCTGTTCACCCAGTGGGGCGCCCGGGCCACGCCCAAGATTATGGCCACGGTGGATGGAGCGGAAAAACGGATTTTCGGCTGGGATGTTCCTGCCGACAGCCCGGCATACCGCAGCTTTTTGGAGCAGTTCATCCCCGCACTGCGCACCGAGCTGGAGCGCTTGGGATACGACCGGCAGCATGTGTATTTCCATATCTCGGACGAGCCCACCGAAGCCCATCTGGAAAATTATCGCACGGCAAAGCAGCAGGTGCAGGATCTGCTGGAAGGCTGCCCGGTGATCGATGCCCTCAGCAGCTTTGATTTTTACCGGCAGGGGCTGGTGGAACATCCGGTTCCGGCCAACGACCACATTCAGCCGTTCCTGGATGCGGGGGTTCCCGATCTGTGGGTGTATTACTGCTGCGCCCAGGGCCTGCATGTGCCGAACCGCTTCTACGCCATGCCCAGCGCCCGTAACCGGATTATGGGTGTGCTCATGTATCGGTACAACATCTGCGGTTTCCTGCACTGGGGGTATAACTTCTATTTCAACCAGTACTCCCGGGAAAAGGTGGACCCCTATTCGGTGACGCACTGTGACTATGCCTTCCCCTCGGGCGATCCGTATCTGGTCTATCCGGGCAAGGATGGCGAGCCGCTGTCGTCCATCCGGGCCGAGGTACAGAGCGAGGCCCTTGTGGATCTGCGCGCATTCCAGACGCTGGAGAAACATCTGGGCCGGGAAGCGGTGCTGCAGATGATCGACCGGAATGCGGGAATGGAGAAGATGACCTTCAAAAAATACCCCACTGATGCAAGCTATCTATTGGAGCTGCGGCGTGAAGTGTTTGAGGCACTGGAAAAATCTGAGTAAAAAGTAAGCCGGAACATTTGTTGTGTGTTCTGGGAAAAGCCCCGGTCAATGCCACACAGGCGAAACGACCGGGGCTTTTGTTATGCCTGTTTGCGCCGGCGCAGCTGGCGGCTGCCCCGTTCCAGCCGAAACAGTACTAGGCAGCAGAAGGCGAACAGGACCAGTGCCGCATCCGGTGCGGTGTGGGTACGGCAGATGACCCGGGGTGCCAGTGTGCTGATGGCTTCGGCTGCACCGGGGAGCCAGCGAACAAACAACCGGAAAAACAGCAGGGAAAAGCCCAGATGAAGCGGGCGGGCCGCGGCCAGCGGCCAGATGGGCAGCTCCCGGCACAGCAGCGCCCGCACCTGCAAAAAGACCGAAAGGCTCTGCACGCTCAGCGCAGCGCAGCAGGCCATGGCGGCACAGCCGGGCAGGGCTGCCCCTGCCGCACAGCCACTGGTTACCTCCAGCCCGGCACACAGGGCAAAAAAGCCCGGGGCACCCAGCGAAAGCGCCTGTGCAGCGGTTTCGCAAAGAAACCGGAAAAACACCACAAAGCCGCACACGGTGAGCATGGAATGAACCGCATTTTGAATCGAGCCCACAAGCCCGGCGGGCTGGTTGGTTTCCCCAGTGCTGTGAAGAACGGACGCAGCCGGTTCGCGTTTTTCAGGCAAAACGGCAAACAGAAACCGGAATATCAGTGCGGTGCACACATTGGCCGTCAGCATCGCTCCCAGCAGGCAGACGCCCAGCGGCGCGCTGCCCAGCATCAGAAGGCCCACCGTGTTCACCACGAAGGCCGGGCCGGAGCCCACCCCGCATACCAGAAGCAGCATGGCCTGCCTGCGGCAAAGCCCGCCCTGCTGGTACAGCCGGGAAATGGCCGATGCAGCCACCGCAAACCCGCCCAGCCAGCACAGCAGCAGAACGGTGGAAGCCCGCCGCTGCCGGATGCCCAGACCCAGCCGGGTCACTGGATAAAACGCCAGCCCCAGCCATTCCGCCAGAGGACTTTCCAGAATCAGCCCGGTGACCACAAAAAAGGGGAACAGGGCCGGAATTACCTGAAAGGCACAGCTTTCCAGCCCGGCCAGCACACCCTTCGTGCTGGCGCTGGGCTGGAGGATAAGCAGAAGCAGAATCCCCAGCGCCGCTGCACCCGGGCAAAGCTCCCTGTTGCCATATTTCTTCATAACACGTTCCTCCTTCGTCGTATATATGCGTGTAACGGGCATACAAAGGGGGCGGGCTGCAGTGAAGCGCAAACCAAAACAAACAAGAGAACCGGTACGGCGGATTCTGCGGGATCTGTTCCGTCAGCCGGCGGCGGATTTTTACGCGCAGCCGATGCTGCACATCAACTGCCTGGGGCAGGTGCAGGTGGAGAACTGCCGGGAGATCCTGCTGTACGACAGCAGCCAGATCCGGCTGGATATGGGTCGCTGGGATGTGACGGTGTACGGCGACGGGTTGGAGCTCTGCGCGGCCAGCCGTGGCCAGCTGCTTTTGCGGGGGCGGGTGCTGCGCACGGAATTTTCCTATAAGGAGGGTCAGTAACGATGGCAAAGCTGTGGAGCGGGCTGTTTGCCCGGGTGCGGTTTGTGGCGCTGGGCGGGCGCTACGAGCGTTTTGTGAGCCGATGCGCCCAGGCGGGCATTCCGCTGGCCCGGCTGCGGCCGGTGCCCGGCGGTGTGCGCGGGGTCATACCCGCCCGCTACTACAAACAGGCGGCAGCGCAGGCCCGTCCCTGCCGCACCCGGCTTCGGGTGGAGCGGCGGCAGGGGCTCTGGTTCCGGCTGCGGCGCTACCGGGGCCGCTGGGGTCTTCTGTTGGGGCCGCTGGTCTTTGCGGTGGTGTTTGTTCTGATGCAGCAGATGGTATGGGCCATCCGTTACGATCCATCGCTGACTGCACAGCAGCAGTCCCGGATTCGGCAGGCGCTCTATTCCATGGATATTTACGAGGGGGCCTTTTTAAACCAGACCCGGCTGCGTCAGGCGGAAAAACAGATGCTGAACCAGAACGAGGATCTGGCATGGGTCTCGCTGAACCTTACCAGCGGACGGCTGGTGGTGGAGGCCGCACCCGCCCAGCCCCAGCCGCAGGTGGAGGGGAACGAAAGTGTGGATCTGATCGCCCGTGCCGACGGACTGATTCTGGAAATGAATGTGCAGGAGGGCTTTGCGGCAAAGCATCCCGGGCAAACGGTGGCGGCAGGAGAGGTGCTGGTTACCGCGGCAAAGGCCGACCGGAACGGCGCGCTGATTCCGGTACATGCCAAGGGCACAGTGCTGGCCAGATTCACCCGCAGCTATCAGTGCACCCAGCCGCTGGAATACCAGGCGTATCTGCCCACCGGCAAAGTGTGGAGCCGGTTCAGCCTGCGGGCGGCGGGCCACCGGCTTGCGCTGCCCGCCCACCAGCCCGGCGAGCAGGACCGCTGCACCGTCACCCACCATCCGCTCACGGTGCTGGGCTTTGCGCTGCCGGTCACAGTGGAGGAGCAGCTGGTGATGGAACGGCAGACCGAAACCGTGCACCTTAACTATCAGCAGGCGCAGGACAAAGCCCGCCTTGCCTGCCTGCGCCAGCTGTTCCGGGATTTTCCGGACGCACAGCTTCTGAGTCAGCAGCAGGAGGTTGCAAAGTCGGAAAACGGGGTAACGGTTACGGTGATTCTTCAGGTGGAGGCGAACATTGCGTCGGCCGGGCAGGTGTGAAAGGACACAAGAAAAATTTTGTTGATTTTTAACAGTTCCATTGCAAAAATTTTGTGATATAATTACTGATGAAATACTATGCGCAATTCTGTTAAAATGCAGGATTTGGGCAAAAATACAGCAAAAACAAACAAAAGAGCAGGTGTACAATGGCCGAAAAACTGATTGAACTGAACAGTGTGGACACGGCGCTCGCCATCTTTGGCAGCTGCGACGAAAACATCCGTTTGCTGGAGGGCGAATTTGGAATTACCGCGGTGTGCCGCGGTACCCAGATCAAGTTCACCGGCGAGCCGGAGGGCGTGGCGGCGGCGGGCCGTGCAGTGGATGCGATGCTCACACTGCTGGAAAATCATACCCCCCTGGAGGAGCAGACGGTGCGCTATTGCATCAGCCTGGCCGGCGCAGGGGAGGAGAGCCGGGTGCAGGAGCTCACCGAGGACTTTGTGGCCATTACGGCCAAGGGCCGACCGGTTCGCCCCAAGACTCTGGGCCAGAAGGAATACCTGAATTCCATCCGAAAAAACGCCATCACCTTCGGTGTGGGCCCCGCCGGTACCGGCAAGACCTATCTGGCGGTTGCCATGGCGGTAAAGGCCTTCAAGAGCAAGGAGGTCACCCGTATCATCCTGACCCGCCCGGCGGTGGAAGCGGGCGAGAAGCTGGGCTTTCTGCCCGGCGATCTGCAGAACAAGGTGGATCCCTATCTGCGCCCGCTGTACGATGGCCTGTATGACATGCTGGGCCCCGAGACCTTCCAGAAGCTGCAGGAAAAGCAGAGCATCGAGGTGGCCCCGCTGGCTTACATGCGCGGCCGCACGCTGGATGACGCCTTCATCATTCTGGATGAGGCCCAGAACACCAGCCCGGAGCAGATGAAGATGTTCCTCACCCGTATGGGCGTGGGCAGCAAGGTGGTGGTCACCGGCGACGTGACCCAGATCGACCTGCCGGACAAGGCCCGAAGTGGTCTGGTGGATGCGCTGAGCGTTTTGAAAAACGTGGAGGGCATCGGCCGGGTGTACTTCAGCGAGAAGGACGTGGTCCGCCACCGTCTGGTGCAGCAGATCGTAAAAGCATACGACCGGGCCGCCGCTGCGCGGTCCCGCAGGAATGGTTGATCCCATAGAACAGCGAGGAGAGAAGCTATGTCGAACAAAGTTTATATCACCAATCATCAGAAAGCCGTCAAAATTCCTTCCGGGCTGCGTATCCTGATCCGCCGCAGCTGCAATGCGGTGCTGGAATACGAGAAGTTCGAAGGTCCCGCCGAGATCAGCGTCACCTTTGTGGACAATGCAGCCATTCAGGAGCTGAACGCCCAGTACCGGGGCAAGGATATGCCCACCGACGTGCTCAGCTTCCCTCTGGGCGAAAACGGCGTGTATGACAAAAACGAGGACACCGGCGCCAGCCTGCTGGGCGACATCGTGATCTCGATGGAAAAGGCCATGGAGCAGGCCGAACTGTACGGCCATGCGCTGCAGCGCGAGGTGGCATTCCTGACGGTGCATTCCATGCTGCATCTGCTGGGCTACGACCATGAGGCCGGCGGTCTGGAGGCGGTGCGCATGCGGGAAAAGGAGGAGGCTGTGCTTGTCCAGCTGGGCCTGCCCCGCACCGTTTCCTACACCACCGATGAAATCTGAGCTGCGCCGCTTTCTGCGGGGCTTTCGCTACGCGGCCAGCGGGATTTGGGCGGCTCTTCGCGCCGAGCGCAATCTGCGCTTTCATCTGTGCGCGGCAGTATATGTGCTGCTGTTCAGCCGCTTTTATTCCTTCGGCCGGCTGGAATATGCACTGCTGTTTCTCTGCATCGGCGGCGTGATGAGTCTGGAGCTTGCCAACAGTGCGGTGGAACGGGCTGTGGATCGGCCGGACGCCGAACATTGGGCTGCCGCCGGTCTTGCCAAGGATATGGCGGCGGGCGCGGTGCTGGTGTTCAGCATTGCCGCCGCCGCGGTGGGCATTGCACTGTTCTGGCAGCCTGCCGTGCTGGCAGGCATTCCGGGCTGGCTGGCGGGCCATCCACTGGCACTGGCGCTGCTGGCGGCATCGCTGCCCTGCGCTGTGTGCTTTGTGCTGCAACCAAAAAAGAAAGGGTAACAAAACCGTGCAAACTTCTTCTGTATTCGTGGCCCTGGTGGGCCGCCCCAACGTGGGCAAATCCAGCCTGACCAATCGGCTGGTGGGTGAAAAGGTGGCCATTGTCACCTCCAAGCCCCAGACCACCCGCACCCGCATCACCGGCATTGTGACCCGCGGCCCGGTGCAGTATGTGCTGCTGGATACCCCCGGCGTGCACATTCCCCGCACCAAGCTGGGCGAGCGGATGAGCAAGGCCGCCAGCGATTCGGTGGCGGATGTGGATGTGAGCATGATGCTGTTCGAGCCCTACGGCGACTTTACCGAGGCCGAGCAGGCCATGCTGAAGGCGCTGAAGGCCAACTGTGGCCCCGCGCTGGCCGTGATCAACAAGACCGATACGCTGAAAAATGAGGCCGATCTGGAAATCCGTCGCCGCCAGCTGAGTGAGCTGGGCGTGTTCGATCAGGTACTGGCCACCAGTGTGCGGGAGGACAAAGGCTGCGAGGAGCTGTTCGATGTGCTGGCCCGCTACGCGGTGGAGGGCCCCCACTTCTTCCCGGATGATGCTTACACCGACATGCCGGAAAAGGCGCTGGTGAGCGAGATTCTGCGGGAAAAGATGTTGCTGAACCTGCGGGACGAGATCCCCCATGGCATCGCCGTCACGGTGGAGCGCTTTAAGGAGCGGCCGGACAAAAACATCATCGACATCGACGTGAATATCTACTGCGAGCGCAAGAGCCATAAGGGCATGGTCATCGGCAAGGGCGGCCAGATGCTGAAAAAGATCGCCAGCCAGGCCCGTCTGGACTGTGAGGATTTTCTGGGCGCCAAGGTGAACCTGCAGTGCTGGGTCAAGGTGAAGGATGACTGGCGCGATTCCGACTTCCTGCTCAACGACTTCGGCTTCAAGCAGACCAACTGACCGGCCATGGCAGCGGGAATGCAGCTGGTGACCCCGGGCCTTGTGCTGCGGGAGGTAAAAATCGGCGAGGCGGATCGGATTCTCACTGTGCTCACACCGGAGCTGGGAGTCATTTCGGTGTCCGCCAAGGGCAGCCTGCGGCTGAAAAGCAAGCTCTTCAGCGCCTGCGGGCTTTTTTGTTATTCGGAATTCACCCTTTTCGCGGGCAAGAACATGTATCTGGCGAACGACGCCCAGGTGAAAAAGGTGTTCTTCGGTCTGCACGAAAGCGTGGAGGCCATGGCGCTGGCCATGTATCTGGCCGAGCTGGCGCTCACCCTCTCGCCGGTGGGCGGGGAGGCCGAGGCGCTTCTGCGTCTTACATTGAACAGCCTGTATCTGATCAGCGAGGGCAAAAAGCCCCTGCCTCAGATCAAGGCTGTGTTCGAGCTGCGCGCGGTGTGCGAGGCCGGCTTCATGCCGGATCTGCTGTGCTGCCGCGGCTGCCAGAAATACGACGGCGGCGATTTTTATTTTGACGGGTCGGCCGGGCTGCTGCTGTGCGCGGACTGCGCGGCCAGGCAAAATAAAACCCCCAATCTGGACCCCGCCGCCCTGCTGGCGCTGCGCCACATTGCTCTGGTGGAGGATAAAAAGATCTTCAGCTTTTCCATCCCCCAAAAGAGCATGGAGGCGCTGGGCCGGGTCACCGAGCGGTATGCCCTTCAGGTGCTGGACAAGCCCCTGAAAACACTGGATTTTGTGCATACCATGCTCAGCTGACCGGCGCGCCCGCTTTTTTTAAACATTTATGAGGAGCGATCCATGGAAAAAAGTTATCTGAAAACGCTGGAGCTGGAAAAGATTTTAAATCGGGCAGCCCAGCTTGCGGTCTGCCCGGAGGCGCGCACCCTGCTTCTGGAGCAGGATGCCTTCGAGACCGTGGAAGAGGTGCGGTACGCCCTCTCCCAGACCGATGCCATCAACAGCCTGCTGCTGAAGAACGGCAGCCCCCGGTTTGGCGGGGTGCAGGGTGTGGACAAGGTGGTAAACCGGGCCCTGAAAGGCGGCATCCTCTCGATGGCGGAGCTGCTGGAGGTGGCCGGTGCGCTGCGTAACTTCCAGAATCTGGTCAGCTGGTACCACATTACCAAGCACGATATGCTGCCGGTGGATGACCTGTTCTATGCACTGACCCCCCAGCCCACGCTGGAAAAGAACATCTCCAGCGCCATTCTGTCGCCGGAGGAAATGGCGGATACCGCCAGCAACACCCTGTTTGAAATCCGGCGCAAGATCCGGGCCATGGAAAATTCCATCCGGGACAAGCTGGATGCCATCATCAAAAACAGCACCACCAACAAGTTTTTGCAGGACGCGGTGGTTTCGCTGCGCAACGGCCGCTTCGTGGTGCCGGTCAAAGCCGAGTACCGGGGCGAAGTGGGCGGCGTCATCCACGATGTGTCCTCCAGCGGTTCCACCGTGTTCGTGGAGCCCACGGCAGTGGTGGAGGCCAACGCAAAAATCATGCAGCTGCGCAGCCAGGAGAAAAGCGAGATCGAGCGCATTCTGGCCGCATTCACCGACCAGGTGGCCTCCATCGAGCCGGTGTTCAACTTCAGCTATCAGGCCATGCTGAACATCGACGTGCTGCTGGCCAAGGCCCGTCTGGCGCTGGAGCAGCAGGCATACATGCCCCAGGTGGCGGATGGCATGTGGTTCGATTTGAAAAAGGCCCGCCACCCCCTGATCGACAAGGACAAGGTGGTTCCGGTGGACGTGGCTCTGGGCAAGGAGTACGACACGCTGGTCATCACCGGCCCCAATACCGGCGGTAAAACCGTTACCCTGAAAACCGCGGGCCTTCTGTGCGCAATGGCCCAGCACGGCCTGCTGATCCCGGCCCACGAGCAGAGCACCGTCTGCGTGTTCAGCGAATATCTGGTGGACATCGGCGACGAGCAGAGCATCGAGCAGAGCCTGTCCACCTTCTCCGGCCACATGAAAAAGATCACCGGCATTCTGGACAACGCCTATAAAAACACGCTGGTTCTGCTGGACGAGCTGGGCGCGGGCACCGACCCTGCCGAGGGCGCGGCGCTGGCGGTGAGCATCATCGAGCAGCTGCGCATTCAGGGCGCCCTGATCATGGCCACCACCCACTATTCCGAGATGAAGGTGTTCGCGCTGGAGACCCCCGGCGTGATGAACGCCAGCTGTGAGTTCGACGTGGAGAGCCTGCGTCCCACCTATAAGCTGAGCGTGGGTGTGCCGGGCAAATCCAACGCCTTCCTGATCAGCGAAAAGCTGGGCGTGCCGCCTCGGGTGATTCAACGGGCCCAGACCCATCTGACCAACGATGACAAGCGGCTGGACAGTGTGCTGGCCCAGCTGGATGATCTGAAGCTGCAGTTGAAAGCCAGTCAGGATGAGGTGGAAAAGGCGAAAGCCGAAGCCGAGCACAAGCTGGAATCCGCCCGCAAGAAATACGACGCGCTGGTCAAGCAGGGCGAGACCGAGCTGGAAGCTGCACGCCTGAAGGCTCGGCAGATGGCCCAGCAGGTGCAGGACGAAGCATACCGGCTCACCGACGAGCTTCGCAAGCTGCAGAAGGACGAAAAGACCAGTGCGGCCCAGCGCGCCGCCCGGGCCCGGGAGATCGCCCGCAAGGAGACCGAGGGTCTGTACGGCAAAACCGACGTGGTGCACAACGTGGTTAAGGAGTTCGTGCCCCTGAAGCAGGTAAAGGTGGGTCAGGAGGTGGTCATTGCCGACATCGAGCAGACCGCCACCGTGATGAGCCTGCCGGACCGCAACGGGCTGGTGGAGGTGCGGGCAGGCATTTTGAAAACCAAGGTGCCGCTGAGTAACCTGAAAGCGCCGGACAAGCTGAAAAAGCCGGCGAACAACGGCAAACCCAAGCCCCAGCCCCGCAGCACCACCGTGCAGCGGGTACAGCGCAAGGCCAGCATGGAAATCAACCTGCTGGGAATGACCGTGGAAGAGGCCCTGATGGAGACGGATCAATTCATCGACCACGCGGTGATGAACGGCCAGACCATGGTGTATCTGATTCACGGCAAGGGAACCGGCGCGCTGCGCAAGGCCATCCATGCCCACCTGCGGGGCCACCGCAACGTGAAAAGCTTCCGTCTGGGCCAGTACGGCGAAGGCGAAGCCGGCGTGACCGTGGTGGAGCTGAAATAAGCCGAATTAAAACAATGAATAAAAGCGCCGGGCGCTGCTTTCCCAGAAGGGAGGCAGCGCCCGGCGCTTTGTTTGAAAAGACTCGGGATTAAAGGATAAGCGGGTGCGTAGCTTTAAGAAAATTGTGAAGCTCGTTTTTGGGCATGGGTCTGGCCAGAAAAAAGCCCTGCATATAGTCGCAGCCCAAACGTTCCAGCATACTGTATTGCGCCATGCTTTCCACGCCTTCGCCTATCACGGTAAAACCGAGCTCATGGAGCGCAGGAATCAGATTCTTTACCAGTGACGTATAGGAGGGAGAATGGGGCAGTGGATGGATAAACGCTTTGTCCAGCTTGATCGTGGAAAAGGGAAGAACGGCCAGATAACGCAGGCTGGAATAACCGGAGCCGAAATCATCCAGACTGAAGCTGACGCCCAGTGCACGGATCTGCTCCATGCGGCAGGCCAGCTGTTCCACGGAAGCAGCCGCCACGCTTTCGGTCAATTCCAGCTCCAGACGCTCAGGTCGCACACCGGTATGGTGCAGAATCTGCTCCAGCATGCGAAGAAACTTCGGTCGATCCAGCTGAAGCGGTGAAAGGTTAACGTGCAGGGTGAGTGGAATTGCCTGCTCCTCCAGTTTGGCAAGCAAACAGCAGCCCTCCTCCAGCGCAAACTGCCCCAGCGCTGCAATGCGGTCAGTTTGTTCCGCCAAGGGGATAAAGTGTTCCGGTGGGACTGTTCCCAGAAGGGGATCATGCAGCCGGAGCAGTGCCTCGCAGCGGGAAAAACACCGGGCAGAAGCCTGCCAGATGGGCTGATAACAGAGGGAAAAACCGGCCTGAGCCGGTGGGAGCTGCAGCAGCCGCAACAAGCGGTCTCGTTTGCCAGTGGGAAGGGAATTGCCGCAGGGAGAAAGATTCATAGCGCTCAAATCCTCTTTTGCAGAATTAAACAGGTCTTTCAAAATTCACGGGAAAGGAAATCTGTTGTTTCGATTGTATCATATAACGCATATAAAAATCAATGATTATCATATATTTCTATCACTGTATTGGTCGGGCGTTTTCCGTTAGAATATACAAAAGAAGATTCAAAATGAGCTAAAGAAGGACGAACAATTGAACAAGAACATCGACCCGAGGGTACGGGATGCGGCCGCGAGGTTACGTAAGATTCGGGAAATGAAGGGCCTTACACGGGAAAAATTCTGTGAGCCGTTGGGAGAAAACAGTGAATATTGGGGCCTGATTGAACGTGGGGAACAGGCCATCAGCCTTGTAAAGCTGTTGCAGGTATGTGAGGTCTATGGTATCCCCATTGAGAGTGTAATCCAGCTGAATTATGCAGAGGAAAATGACGAACAGCTGCGAATGAGGATCGGCGAGCTGTTGCAGCAGTGCCATGGCCGTCAACTGGAGGTCGTGAAAAAATTCATCCAGGACATTGCTTTGAGTCTATGAATAGACGGGGGCAGACAAAAATAAAAGAAAAAACCGGAGGGACCGCCTGTGTTGCAGGGGTCCTCCGGTTTTGTTTTGGGGCAAAAATCCTCTGTTCAGTTGCCGTCGGATTCCCGAATCAGCAGCACCGACTCATAGGGGCGCAGCGTCCAGTCGGTGCTGGGGGCGCTGTCGCCGTAGTTGGACAGCAGAACCCGGTAGCCTTCCAGCGACATCGGACAGTGCCAGCGGCAGCCGGCCCGGTAGAAGTTGTTCACGCACAAAAGGCTCTGCCCCTTGTATTTCCGCCGGTAGGCCAGCACCGAGGGATGCTTCTGGTCCACCGGCGCAAAATCGCCGTAGGCAAACACATCGTATTCTTTGCGCAGGCGGATCAGCGCCTTGTAGTAGGCGAAGATGGAATCCGGGTCATCCACCTGACTGGCGGCGTTGATGCGGCTGGTGTTGGGATTTACCCCAATCCAGGGAGTGCCGGTGGTGAAGCCGCCGTTTTCCCCGGCGGTCCACTGCATGGGCGTGCGGCTGTTGTCCCGGGAGTGGATTTTCAGAATGTTGTAAACGCTCTCCTCGGAAAGGCCTTTGTCCCGCAGAATCTGGAAATGATTCAGGCTCTCCACATCCCGGTACTGATCCAGCCGGGTGAAGCCCGCGTTGGTCATGCCCAGCTCCTCACCCTGATATACATAGGGAGTACCCCGCAGACCATGGATCACGCCCGCCAGCATCTTGGCGGATTCCTTCCAGTATTCGCCTTCGTCACCGAAGCGGGAGACCACACGGGGCTGGTCATGATTGCACCAGAATACCGCGTTCCAGGCGTTGTGGGCAGCCATGCCCTCCTGCCAGGAGAACAGCAGCTCCTTCAGCCGGCCGAAGTCTGCCGGAACGATCACCCATTTCTCATTGCCCATGAAGTCCACCTTCAGATGATGGAAGGAGAACACCATGGAAAGCTCGCCGCAGTCCGCCCCGGCATACCGGAAGCAGTTCTCCATGGAGGTGGAGGACATCTCGCCCACGGTCACGATCTCCGGATCCTGGCCGAAGCTTTCCCGGTTGAGCTCCTGCAAAAACTCGTGGATGCGGGGGCCGTCGGTGTAGAAGCGGCGGCCGTCACCCAACTCGTCGTCGGCGTATTCACCCTTGCTGATCAGGTTCACCACGTCGAAGCGGAAGCCCTTCACGCCCTTGTCCATCCAGAAACGGACGATCTGCTGTACCTCGCGGCGCACGGCCGGGTTTTCCCAGTTCAGATCCGCCTGGGTCTTGTCGAACAGGTGCAGGTAATATTTGCCCACCTGGGGCGCGTATTCCCAGGCGCTGCCGCCAAACTTGCTCTGCCAGTTGGTGGGCGCGCTGCCGTCCGGCCGGGCGGGGCGGAAGATGTAGTAATCCTGATACACCGGGTCTCCGGCCAGAGCCTTCTGGAACCAGATGTGCTCGGTGGAGGTGTGGTTGAACACCATGTCCAACATCAGGCGGATGCCCCGCCGCTGTGCCTGTTCGACCAGTTCTTCAAAATCCTCCATGGTGCCGTAGCGGGGGTCGATGGTCCGGTAGTCCGCCACGTCGTAGCCGTTGTCGTTCTGGGGAGAAACGAAGAAGGGTGTCAGCCAGATGTAGTCCACACCCAGCTCCTTCAGGTAATCCAGCTTTTGGGCTACGCCCCGCAGCTCGCCCAGGCCGTCGCCGTTGGTGTCCAGAAAGGACTTGGGGTAAATCTGATATACAACACTTTTTTTGAAATCCTGCATAAAAAACGCCTCACTCAAAGCGGATGATGGGGGTGGTGCCGGCCTGTGCGTCCATGCCGGTCTCGAAGGAAAGGGTGCGCCCGGCGGCTTCCGGTACCACCACAGCGGTGATGGTGGGATGCCCGGCGGCGCGGATTTTGTCCAGATCAAAGGAGATGAGCTTGTCGCCGGTTTTCACCCGGTCGCCCACCTTCACATGCAGCTCGAAGCCGTCGCCCTTCATGGCCACAGTGTCCATGCCCACATGAATCAGCAGCTCCATGCCGTTGTCCAGGGTCAGGCCACAGGCGTGCTTGCTGTCCTCAATCACAGAGGATACGGTGGCGTTGGCGGGAGCCACCACGGAGTTGCCGGTGGGGTCAATGCCCACGCCTTCACCCAGAATGCCCTGAGAAAAGACCTGGTCGGGAATTTCGGTCAGGGGGATTACCTTACCGGAGAGGGGAGCCACCAGCAGATTCTGCTGAGGAGCGGCTTCCGGTTCGGCTGCGGGGGTGGCTTCAGACACGGGAGCCGCGGCGGCAATGCCCCGGTCAGCAGGGGAAAGGCGGCGGCTGCCCACGGCGATGGTCAGACCGAAGGGAATCACAATGGCAGCGGCCATCGCAATCAGGAAGCCCAGCCAGTACTGGGGCTTGATGGAGAGAATGCCGGGCAGACCGCCCACACCGATGGAGTAGGCCTCCACCTGAAAGCTGGTGGCAATCACCGCCGCCACCGAGGAGCCGATCATGCCGCACACCAGCGGGAAGCCGTTTTTCAGGTTGACGCCGAACAGGGCGGGCTCGGTCACGCCCAGATAGCAGGAGATGCAGGCGGGGATGTTCACCTGCTGGGCCCGCTCGTTCTTCTTCTGCAGCACCGACATGGCCAGCACAGCGGAGCCCTGCGCGATGTTGGAAAGGGCGATCATGGGCCACAGGATGGTGCCCTGATACAGATTCACCAGCTGGGAGTCGATGGCGTTGGTCATGTGGTGCAGGCCGGTCATTACGATCGGGGCGTAGATCAGGCCAAATACCGCGGCAAACAGCCATTTTACCTGAGAGGTCAGGCCCATGTAGACCACGGCCGCAATGGCGTCGCCAATCTTCCAGCCGATGGGGCCCACGATGGTGTGGGCGATGACCACGGCAGGAACCAGAGAACAGAAGGGAACCACGATCATGCGCACCACTTCCGGGCAGTGCTTTTGCCAGAACCGCTCCAGATAAACCAGAACAAAGCCCGCCAGCATGGCCGAGATCACCTGACCCTGATAGCCGATCATGGAGACCTGAGCAAAGCCGAAGTCCCAGACGGGAATTTCCGTGGCGGTGGCCACCGAGAAGCCGTTCAGCAGCTGGGGCGATACCAGCGTAAGGCCCAGCACGATGCCAAGAATCTGGGTGGTGCCCATCTTCTTGGTGATGGACCAGACGATGCCCACCGGCAGCATGTGGAACACAGCTTCACCAATGAGCCACAGGAAATTGTAAACGCCGGACCAGAACTGAGAAATGTCAGCCAGGCTCTGGGTGCCGTTTGCGAAGAAGTTGATTTCACCGATGATGTTGCGGAAGCCCAGAATCAAACCACCGCAGATCAGAGCCGGAATGATGGGGGCGAAAATCTCACCCAGAGTACCCACAATGCGCTGCGCCAGCGACTGATTGCTGGCTGCCGCTGCCTTCACCGCATCCTTGCTCACGCCTTCAATCCCGGCAAAGGCGGTGAACTGATTATAAAAATCCGCCACATCGTTGCCGATGATCACCTGAAACTGGCCCGCCTGCGTGAAGGTGCCCTTCACCGAGGGCAGCGCCTCGATCTTGTCGGTTTCGGCCTTGGCCGGATCCACCAGAACAAAGCGCATCCGGGTCATGCAGTGGGACACAGCTCGAATGTTTTCCTTGCCGCCGATGTGCTGCAAAAGAGCTTTCACGTCGGCCTGATAATTCGCCATGGTGCGTTCCTCCTCAAAGTTCTGTGTTGCCGGGCGTTTTGCACCCGTTTCTTTCTGCATCTTCAGAATAACACACTTGTTTAAACAAGTAAATAAGGCAAAAGGCCGAAGCTCTGCGTCCGTTTTTGGGCAGATATACGATTTGCCCGGTAACAGGGAATGGTGGCTTGACGGGGTAAAAAATGGGCGATATAATATTATATTCAAATGTTCAAACAAGTGAGGGAGACTATGCCGCGCCAGAAATTTTTGCAGATCTATTCACAGCTGAAGCAGCGAATTGAATCCGGGGAATATCCGGTGGGCCAGCTGCTCCCTTCGGAAAATACCCTGATTGGGGAGTTTGACTGTTCCCGCAACACGGTGCGCCGGGCCATCTCGGAGCTGGTGCGGGATGGCTATGTCCAGACTCGGCAGGGCTGGGGCGTGTGCAACATCTTCCAGCCCATTGAGCATTCCTCCTACACCATGGGTATGATCGAGTCCTTCCGGGAAACGGCCCGCCGTACCGGCCAGATCAGTACCACCCGGGTGGTGGCTTTCGACACCTGCGTGGCGAATGAAGCCATTGCCGCTCAGACCGGTTTTCCGGTGGGGGAGGAACTGTTTTCCTTGCAGCGTATTCACGATCTGGATGGCGTGGCCCGCATTCTGAACATCAGCTATCTGCGGCGCAGCTGCATGCCCGGGCTCACCCGCCAGATTGCCGAGGGCTCGCTGTATCGCTATCTGGAAGAGGAGCTGGGCATGTCCATCATTACCAGCAAGCGAACCTTTACGGTGGAGCTGGCCACCCCGCAGGATCGGCAGTGGCTGGAGCTGGGCGAGTACAACTGTCTTGCAGTGGTGGCGAACCAGGTGTACAACAGCGAAGGCGTCATGTTTGAGTATACCCAGTCCCGGCATTATCCCGGCAGTTTCCGCTTCCAGGATAACGCGGTGCGCCGCCCGGCGGAATCCTGAACAAAATCACAAAACGCCCCTGCAGCTGTGCGTAAGGACAGCTGCAGGGGCGTTTTTACGTGTAAAAAGGGGCGGTGCCAGAAGCGGCACCGCCCTTTATGAAGCATTGCTTACTTGTTCTTGCTCTTGATGTACTCGTCAATGGCCTTGGCAGCATGCTTACCAGCGCCCATGGCCAGAATAACGGTGGCAGCACCGGTCACGGCGTCGCCGCCGGCGTACACGCCCTCACGGCTGGTCAGACCGTCGTCGCCGTTGGTCACGATGCAGCCGTGGCGGTTGGTTTCCAGGCCGGGAGTGGTGGAACGGATCAGCGGGTTCGGGCTGGTACCGATGGACATGATCATGGTGTCCACATCCAGCACGAAATTGCTGTCCTTCTTCTCCACGGGACGGCGGCGGCCGCTGTCATCGGGCTCGCCCAGCTCCATCTCCACGCACTCCATACCGGTCACGCAGCCGTTCTCGTCGCCCAGAACGCGCACGGGATTGGTGAGCAGCTTGAAGATGATGCCCTCTTCCTCGGCATGCTCCACTTCTTCCTTACGGGCGGGCAGTTCTTCCATGCCGCGGCGGTACACGATGTACACGTTCTCGGCACCCAGACGCTTGGCGCTGCGGGCAGCGTCCATGGCCACGTTGCCGCCGCCTACAACGGCTACGTTCTTGCTCTTCTTGATGGGGGTCTTGCTGCCTTCCTTGTAAGCCTTCATCAGGTTCACGCGGGTCAGGTACTCGTTGGCGGAGTACACGCCCTTCAGGCTCTCGCCGGGGATGCCCATGAACCGGGGCAGGCCGGCGCCGGAAGCTACATACACGGCCTCGTAGCCGTAGTCGTTCATCAGCTCGTCAATGGTCAGTACCTTACCGATGACCATGTTGGTCTCGATGTCCACGCCCATGGCCTGCAGGCCTTCGATCTCGTTCTGCACAATGGCCTTGGGCAGACGGAACTCGGGAATGCCGTACACCAGCACGCCGCCTGCCAGATGCAGAGCTTCGTACACGGTGACCTTGTAGCCCAGCTTGGCCAGATCGCCGGCGGCAGTCAGGCCGCTGGGGCCGGCACCGATGATGGCCACCTTATGACCGTTGGATTCGGGAACGGTGGGGGCGGCGGTGTTGTGCTCACGGTGCCAGTCGGCAACAAAGCGCTCCAGACGGCCGATGCCCACGCTCTCGCCCTTGATGCCGCGCACGCACTTGCCTTCGCACTGAGTCTCCTGCGGGCAGACGCGGCCGCAAACCGCGGGCAGCGCGCTGGAAGCGCTCAGCACCTGATAGGCGCCCTCAAAATCCTCTTCCGCCACCTTGGCGATGAAGCTGGGGATGTCGATGCCAACCGGGCAGCCGGTCTGGCAGGGCTTGTTCTTGCAGCCCAGGCAGCGCTTGGCTTCGTTGACTGCCATCTCGGGAGTGTAGCCCAGAGCTACCTCCTTGAAGTTTTTGTTCCGAACGTTGGGATCCTGGCTGGGCATGGGGCAGCGCTTGGGATCCATATTATGCAATGCCATTTTCGGGTTCCTCCCAATTGTTTTAAATTCTCACGAAAAGTGTTGCGTACAAGCGATTACTGCACGTTCTTCTTGAACAGGTTGCAGTGCTCCTCACGGGCGTGAGTCTCGAATTCCTTGTACATGTTGCCGCGCTGCATGGCCTCGTCGAAGTCCACCAGATGGCCGTCAAAATCGGGGCCGTCCACACAGGCGAACTTGGTCTCGCCGCCCACGGTCAGGCGGCAGCCGCCGCACATGCCGGTGCCGTCGATCATGATGGGGTTCATGGACACAACGGTCTTCACATCGTACTTCTTGGTGGTCAGGCAAACGAACTTCATCATGACCAGAGGTCCGATGGCGATCACTTCGTCGTAGTTCTCACCGCTCTTGATCAGCTCTTCCAGCGGAGCGGTAACCACGCCCTTCTGGCCGTGGCTGCCGTCGTCGGTCATCATGACCAGCTTGTCGCTGCAGGCGGCAAACTCGTCCTCCAGAATCACCAGATCCTTGTTGCGGAAGCCCACGATGCTGTGCACTTCGCAGCCCAGCTCATGCAGCTTCTTGGCAATGGGGTAGGCAATGGCGCAGCCCACGCCGCCGCCCACAACGGCAACCTTTTTCAGACCGTCCAGATGGCTGGCAACGCCCAGAGGGCCAACGAAGTCGTGTACGCTCTCGCCCTCGCGCAGCTCGTTCAGCTCCATGGTGGAACCGCCCACGATCTGGAAGATGATGGTCACGGTGCCCGCCTCACGGTCATAGTCCGCCACAGTCAGGGGAATACGCTCGGAATCCTCCTTGGCGCGCACGATGATGAACTGGCCGGGCTGGGCCTTCTTTGCCACCAGCGGTGCCTCAATCACCAGCTTGGTGACGGTGGGGTTCAACTCTTTTCGTTCAACGATCTTAAACATGGCAAATCGCTTCCTTTTCACTCACAAAATGAAACCGGCATTTGCGGATGAATGCAAAAGCCGGCCTGGGACCGAAAAATGCACAGTCCTCTTACATTATAACGTATAAATGCCCCCGGTGTAAATACACCGAGGGCATTCAGTGCGGGAAAATCGATTAGAAATCGATGGGCAGGTCGTAGTAGCAAGCCTTCAGCAGCTTCTCCATCTCTTCCTGGCTGGGCTGACGGGGGTTGGAACCGGTGCAGGCATCGCCAATGGCCAGTTCGGCAACCTGAGGCAGCTTATCCATGAATTCCTTCTCGTCGATGATGCCGCCCTCGTACTCCTTGATGCAGGTGGGGATGTTCAGCGCGGCGTTCATCTTCTTGATCTCAGCGATCAGGGCTTCCACCAGCTCCTCGGTGGTGTTGCCTTCCAGCTTGATGAAGCGGGCGATGTCAGCGTAACGCTCGGCAGCGCTTTCAACCTTGCTGTTGTACTTGATGACCTTGGGCAGGTACATGGCGTTGGCGCAGCCGTGTACGATGTGGCCGCCGGAGTAAGCAGCACCGGTCTTGTGAGCCATGCTGTGAACGATGCCCAGCAGAGCGTTGGAGAAGGCCATGCCGGCCAGGCACTGAGCGTTGTGCATGCGGTCACGGGCATCCATGTCGCCGTTGTAGCTGGCAACCAGATCATTGTGGATCATCTTGATGGCATGCAGAGCCAGAGGATCGGTGTAATCGCAGTTGCAGGTGGAAACATAGGCCTCAATGGCATGGGTCATAGCGTCCATACCGGTGTGAGCGGTCAGCTTCGGGGGCATCTTCTCGGCCAGCTCGGGATCAACGATGGCAACATCGGGAGTGATGTTGAAGTCGGCCAGAGGATACTTAATGCCCTTGGTATAGTCGGTGATTACGCTGAACGCGGTAACCTCGGTAGCAGTACCGGAGGTGGAAGGAATGGCGCAGAAGTGAGCCTTCTGGCGCAGCTTGGGGAAGTTGAAGGGGATGCACAGCTCCTCAAAGGTCACATTGGGGTACTCGTAGAAAGCCCACATGGCCTTGGCAGCGTCGATGGGGGAACCACCGCCCATGGCAACGATCCAGTCAGGCTGGAACTCGGTCATGGCAGCAGCGCCGCGCATAACGGTTTCCACAGAGGGATCGGGCTCAACATTCTCAAACAGATAAACTTCCATGCCGCCTTCCTTCAGGGCATTGATGGCGCGATCCAGGAAGCCGAAGCGCTTCATGCTGCCGCCGCCAACAACGACGAAAGCCTTCTTGCCACCCAGGTTCTTCAGTTCTTCCAAAGAGCCCTTGCCATGATACAGATCGCGGGGAAGAGTAAAACGTGCCATTGTTCATTACCTCCAAAAAAATTCCGAAAATGAAATAACATGTTCTAAACGTTAAAATCTTAACGCGAAAAGGGCGAAAAGAAACCGCACAAGGCGGCAGGCGTTTGAATGTTATTTTCTTGACACCCCTATGATACCATTGCCATATCCTGGTGGGTAATGTATTATATAAATAAAACTATATCAAAAGTGATATAATAGTGGGCTGTTTACAAAGTTTTTACACATGTTTCGTGAAAATACGCTGGCAAACTACACAAAGGAGGAAAAGGGAATGAATTTACAACAGCTGCGCTGTGTACTGGAAATTGCGCGGGTGGGCAGTATGACCAAGGCAGCTCAGAATCTGTATATCAGCCAACCCAACCTGAGTCGAACCATCAAGGAACTGGAGAAGGAGCTTGGGGTCAGCCTGTTCCGGCGGGGAGCACAGGGCATGGAGCCTACGGTGGAGGCGGCCCAGCTGCTGCGCTATGCCGAGACCATCCTGCGTCAGGTGGGCGAGCTGGAAAGCATCTATCGCACCCATGAACAGACCATGCGGCTGGCGCTGGCCGGGCCGCACAGCGGCTACATCACCCGGGCGCTGGCCGCCTTTCTGGCAAAGCAGCAGGGCAGGCCGTTGAATGTGAGCTATCAGGAATCGGCCACGGCCCAGGCACTGGATGCGGTGAGCCGGGGCCAGGTGCAGATCGCCGTGGTGCGGTATCAGCTGCTGTATGACGATTATTTCAAGGAGCTGTTTGCCAAGGCGGGTCTTGCCAGCCGTACTCTGCTGCGTTTTACGCCCTGTGTGCTGATGGCGCCGGGGCATCCGCTGGCCGGGCAGGGAACATTGCAATACGATCAGCTGCAGCAGTATCCCCAGATTTTGCGGGGGGATGCCCAGCTGGCGGAGCAGACGGAATTTGCGGCTCCGCCACAGGAACCGGCGGGCCGTATTCATGTGCAGGATCGGGCCAGTATGTATGAGCTGCTGCGGGGCGTACCGGGCAGCTATGCCTGGTCAAATCCGCTTCCGGAGGCGGAATGCCGCCGCCACGGCCTTGTGCAGCAGCGCTGCGCCGGTGTGGCAATGAACCGGGATGTGGCCCTGTGGCAGGCAAAATACGGCCTTTCACCCCTTGCACGGGATTGCCTTGTGGCGCTGCAGGAGGCGGCCAGCCGACAGGGCATGCTGCTGCGGGCCATGCAGAAAGCACAGGAGGGGCCGACTGCCCTTTCCGCAGAACAATAAGAAAACGCCCTTTCCAATGGTGTGGGAAAGGGCGTTTTTGACTGGAATCAGTTGTCCACGATTTCGGGGCCGCTGATGTATTTGCCATAGATGAAATAGCGCTGGCTGGTGTGCTGCAGAGTGCCGAAGGGGTAGCAGGTATAGAGAATCACATTCTCCTCGTCTGCTTCCAGATCGTAGGCAGAGGTATCGGTATCCAGTGCCACCTGCATATTCACCACTTCATAATGATACTCGCCGTAATAGGTGGTGATCACGATCTCGTCGCCCAGCTCCACATTTTCAAAGTCGCGGAAATAGCTGTTGGTGTGGGCTCCGGCCAGAATGGTTCCGCCCTCACCGGGAATATGCGCGCCGGTGTAGGTGCCCGCACCCTTGCTCAGCTGGGTTTTGCTGTCGCCCCAGTACATGGCGCAGTCCACATTGGTGCCGGGAATCACAATGCGGCCCAATTCGTCACCCACGGAAGGGTAACCACCGAAATCATCCAGATTCACAGTGGGTTCCCGTGTGGGCTCCGGCGTGGGGCTGGGAGTGGGTTCCGGTGTGGGCACTGCAGTGGGAGCCGGTGTGGGGGTGGGCGTGGGTTCCGGCGCGCTGAATGCGCCGCAGCCACACAGCATCAGGGCAGCACAGGCGGTCAGTGCAAGGCTTTTCCATAAAAAAGGCAGCTTCAAGGGGTTACACCTCGTTTTCAAGAATAAAATACTCCGGAGAGATTTTTACCGGGAGTTTCTTCAGTATATCAAAAAAAGACAGGACAGTAAAGGCACGGCGAAACAGAAAAAACCGGGGGTGCTTCCGGATTGGAAACACCCCCGGCTGGAAGAAAAATTACGCCTGAGGCGCAAACAGCTTGGGCAGCATTTTATAAAGAACGATGGCCACCACAGTGGTGAGAATGGCTTCCGGCAGCATATAGGTGCCGTTGTATACCGCGCTGTACAGCCAGCACAGAGCGTTTTCGCCCATGCTGGCGATCTGAGCGCCCCAGCCGAACTCGGTCATCCACTCAAAGGCATAGTCGTAGTCCTTCCAGACGATGTAGCCGGACAGGAAGCTGCACAGGTAGCGCAGCAGGCAAACCGCCAGAGTGCCCACGCAGACGCCGGCCAGCCGGTTGGGGATGGGCTTTGCAATCAGACCGGCCAGCCCCAGCACGGTGAAGGCGATCAAAAAGTCCAGCAATACACTGCCCACTACGGCGCCCAGCGTCTGGCAGTAAGTCAGATCGCTGACACCCAGCAGCAGCTGGATCAGGCTGAACACGAAAGCGGTGAGCAGGCTCCAGGCGGGGCCGCGGCGGAAGCTGACCAGAATGATGGGCAGCATGCTCACTAGGGTGATGGAGCCGCCGTGAGGCAGCTTGAAGATGGGAATGTAGCTCAGAATGGTGGCCAGCGCGATCATCAGCGCGCATTCCACCAGCGCATGGGTGCGGGTCGTCGATTTTGCCATGGTTTGTACCAGCCTTTCCCGGCCTTTTTGGCCGTGTGAAAAAAGATTAGTACATAAAAACGGGCGCAAAAAACGCCCCTGCACAGGCAAAAAACCATGCAGGGGCGCAATGATTGCGCTATGATCCTCAAACTTCCTACGCCGGCATTACCCGGATCAGGTTCAAGGTGACCCAGAGCTGCACTTTGCTCTGATCTCAGCCGGGGATGGCCCCCAGCGCCCCTGTTTTTATGTCCGTGCATAAGTATAACACGATAGAGGAATTTGTCAAGGTTTTCCTTTTCTGGTAGGAAGAAAAGGGCTTATGACTCGGCGGGAACGGCCTTCTTGCCGGTTTTGCAGATGTCCTTCAGGCAGCAGGCGGCGCAGTCCGGCTTGCGGGCGTCGCACACGGCCCGGCCGTGCAGCACGAACCGGTGGCACAGATCGCTGCCCTCCTCCGGGGGAATGATCTTCCACAGGGCCATCTCCACCTTTTTGGGCTCGGTGATGTTCTTTACCAGGCCGATCCGGTTGCACAGGCGGATACAGTGGGTATCGGTGACGATGGCAGGCTTGCCGAACACGTCGCCCATGATCAGGTTGGCGCTTTTGCGGCCCACGCCGGGCAGGCTGAGCACCGCGTCGAAATCGTCCGGAACCTTGCCGCCGAAATCGTCCCGCAGGCGGCGCATGCACAGGCTGATGTCCCGCGCCTTGGAGCGGCCCAGCCCGCAGGGTTTCACGATGGCTTCGATCTCCTCCGGCTCGGCAGCGGCCA
Source organism: Allofournierella massiliensis (assembly GCF_004345265.1). Taxonomy (GTDB): domain Bacteria; phylum Bacillota; class Clostridia; order Oscillospirales; family Ruminococcaceae; genus Allofournierella; species Allofournierella massiliensis. The sequence goes on along the minus strand of NZ_SLUM01000002.1, from coordinate 171,828 downwards.
GCGCATCCACACTGGGGTATTTGGCGAACAGATCCTTGCACACCACATTTACCCGGGCGTCGGTGCACTGGGCAGCCAGCCGCACCTCCACCAGAAGCTGCCAGGCGTGGTCATAATCCAGAGTGCATTCCGCGATGGGGTAGGCGTCTTTCAGGCGCTGGATCACTTCCAGTGCCAGGGCTTTTGTGGTCATGGGTGAATCCCTCCGTTTTGGCTTGTATAAAAGAATTTTCAATGATTATAGCACGAATTCTCAGTTTGGGCAATTCTTTTTATAAACAGCAGAAAAAGCCATTGGAAACTTACTGCCGGGTGGTTGTGCCCGGGCGGCAGATGCGCTATAATAGAACAATAGTATACTAATGGCTGGGCCATACGGGAAAAGGAGTGGAAAAACATGTATCAGGATATGATGGATACCATCGGCTTTGTGGCCGGGCAGGACCCGGAGCTGGCCGAAGCCATGCAGCGGGAACTGGTTCGCCAGCGGCAGAACATTGAGCTGATTGCCAGCGAAAACATCGTCAGCCCGGCGGTAATGGCTGCAATGGGTACCGTGCTCACCAATAAATACGCCGAGGGCTACCCCGCCCACCGGTATTACGGCGGTTGTGCCTATGTGGATCAGGTGGAGCAGATTGCCATCGACCGCGCATGCAAGCTGTTTGGTGCAAAGTTCGCCAACGTGCAGCCCCACTCCGGTGCTCAGGCCAATCTGGCCGTGTATTTCGCGCTGCTGGAGGTGGGCGACACCATTCTGGGTATGGATCTGGCTGCAGGCGGTCACCTGACTCATGGCAGCCCGGTGAACATGAGCGGCAAGAACTACCATTTCGTCCCCTATGGCGTGAATGAGGAAGGATATCTGGATTACGATGCACTGCGTCAGCTGGCCCGGGAAGTCAAGCCCAAAATGATCGTGGCGGGCGCTTCTGCTTATCCCCGTGCCATTAAATTTGATGTGCTGTCCGACATTGCCCACGAGGTGGGGGCTTACCTGATGGTGGATATGGCCCACATTGCCGGCCTGGTGGCGGGTGGCACGCATCAGAGCCCGGTGCCCTACGCGGACGTGGTGACCACCACTACCCACAAGACCCTGCGCGGGCCTCGCGGTGGCCTGATCCTGACCAACAATGAGGATCTGGCCAAGAAGATCAATAAGGCGGTATTCCCCGGTACCCAGGGCGGCCCGCTGGAGCATGTGATCGCCGCCAAGGCAGTCTGCTTCGGAGAGGCGCTGCGCCCGGAATTTAAAGAGTACGCCCGCAAAATCGTGGAGAACGCTCAGGTACTGGCGGATGCACTGACCGCCCGGGGTGTGAAACTGGTGAGCGGCGGCACGGACAATCACCTGATGCTGATCGACCTGTCCGACGAGGAGTGCACCGGCAAGGAGCTGGAGCACAATCTGGACGAGGTGTACATCACCGCCAACAAGAACTCGGTGCCCGGCGAAAAGCGCAGTCCCTTCGTGACCAGCGGTGTACGCATCGGCACACCGGCGGTGACCACCCGCGGCTTTGGCCCCGAAGAGATGAAGGTCATCGCGGACTGCATCGCGGACTGCATCTTCGATTTTGAGAATAAGAAGGATCAGGTGGCGGCCCGCGTGGCGGAGCTGACTGCCCGGTTCCCGCTGTATGAATAATCGGTAACATCAACAGAGGGCGGCTTTTCCCGTAAGGCGGGGGAAGCCGCCTTGCTGGCGCAATGCCAAAAAGGAGAGCTTAACCATGGCGTTTTTTACCTGCAAACTGAAAAGCCAGGCCCTGATGAGCACCACGCAGGTGCGGCTGTATTTCCCCTGTGATCTGGTGGACCGCTGGAAGGGCCAGCCGCCCCGGGCTGTGTTCACCCTGCTGCACGGTTATACCAACGATGGCGACGACTGGGTGAACATGTCGGCTGCGCTGCGCTATGCGGCGGACAACAACATTGCCCTCGTAATTCCGGATGCGGGCAATTCCTTCTATCACGACACCGCTTCCAATCAGGCTTACCATACCTGGCTCACCGAGGAGATGCCTGTGCTGCTGGATCAGATCGTGAAGCTGCCCCACGAGCGGGAGAAGAATTTCATCTGCGGCCTTTCCATGGGCGGCTACGGCGCGCTGATGCTGGCTCTCAATCACCCGGAGCGGTATGCGGGCTGCGCCAGCTTCTCCGGCGCGGTGGCCATGCACCTGATGCTGGGCCAGAAAGACAACCCTCTGGTGCGCTATGTGTTCGAGCCGGTGTACGGTCAGGCGCTGGAGCTGCCGGAAAACCGGGACCTGTTCCGGCTGGTGCAGAAGGTGAGCGCCCTGCCTGCGGAGCAGCAGCCGAAGATCCTGTGCACCACCGGCCGTCAGGATCACGAGCCTTACTATATTTATGAGCAGAATCAGGCGTTCCGCCAGCTGGCCCAGAGCCTGCCGGTGGATTATACCTATATGGACTGGGATGGCGGCCACGAATGGGCGTTCTGGGATCGGAGCCTGGTCTATGCCATTGACCGGTTTGTGAATCCGGGCTATGCGGATCAGATCCTGAAGGGCTGGAGCAGCGAAGCCTTTACCACAGAAAGGGGATAACGCCATGAGTGAACCTCTGGCCCAGCGGCTGCGCCCGCGCACACTGAGCGAGGTGTGCGGCCAGCAGCATCTGCTTGGGGAGGAATGTGTGTTCCGCAAAACCATCGACAGCGGACGCATTCCCAATATGATCTTTTATGGCCCGTCCGGTGTGGGCAAAACTACGGTGGCCCGCATCATCGCGGAAAACAGCGGCATGCGACTGCATAAGCTCAACGGCACTTCCGCTTCCACCAGCGATATCAAGGCGGTGCTGGCTGAGATTGGTACCCTGAACAGCGCCAATGGTCTGCTTTTGTATCTGGACGAGATTCAGTATCTGAACAAAAAGCAGCAGCAGAGCCTGCTGGAGTGTATTGAGGACGGTTCGGTTACCCTGATTGCCTCCACCACGGAAAATCCTTATTTCTATATTTATAATGCGCTGCTCAGCCGGTGCACCGTGTTTGAATTCAAATCTCTGCAGCCGGCGGACATCGAGCAGGGAATCCGTAATGCGCTGACCCGGTTGGGAGAAGAGGATGGAGGCCCTGTTCAAATGCCCGAGGAGGCCTGCCGGTATCTGGCGGACGCCTGCGGGGGCGACATGCGCAAGGCACTTGGCTGCCTGGAATTTGCCGCCACTGCCGCTGCGCCGGATGCGGAAGGAAACCGGCTGATCACGCTGGAAATGGTCAAACAGGTGGCACGCCGTACCGCCATGCGTTACGATCGGGCAGGGGATGACCATTACGACATCGTTTCTGCCTATCAGAAATCCATGCGTGGCTCGGATCCGGATGCAGCGCTGCATTACCTGGGCCGCCTGCTGGAGGCGGGGGATCTGGTGAGTGCCTGTCGGCGGCTGATGGTCTGTGCCTGCGAGGATGTGGGCCTTGCCTACCCGCAGATCATGCCCATTGTTAAAGCCGCGGTGGACATCGCCAATATGGTTGGTCTGCCTGAGGCGCGCATCCCGCTGGCAAACGCGGTGGTGCTGGTGGCAACCAGCCCAAAATCCAACACCGCCTACATGGGAATCAACCGGGCCATGGCGGATCTGAAACGGGGCAGATCCGGCCCCATTCCCCGCCAGTTGCAAAACAAGCATTTTGACGGCGAGGATGCACTGGTAAAAGGCCAGAATTATAAATATCCCCACGATTTCCCCGGCCGGTGGGTGGAACAGCAGTACCTGCCGGATGCGTTGGCCGGAACGGTGTATTATGAATACGGAGAGAATAAAAATGAACAGGCAGCCAGAGCTTATTGGGATAAAATAAAGAAAAAGTAAAGCCTGCGATTTATTCTTATTAACCGCCGCCCGAAGCGATTCGGACGGCGGTTTTCACACTGCGCATAAACCCTCTGGCGGCAGATGAGGGAGCTTTGGCGGTTGCTACAAAAATGAAAAAAATCCTATAAAAATTTGCGCTCTTGCTTGACAAGGAATCGTTCCTATTTTAGTATATAAAGTGTAGAGTTAGAAAGGGTTTTGGCATTTTTAACTGCCTTTCGGATTTATGGATATTGACTATATGCTCCGGGCCCGCTTCCTCATAGAGAAAATTTACCGCAAAGGAGGTTTCCCAAATGCGCTATTCCCGTCAACGAGAGCTGGTTTTGCGTCAGGTGCAGAACCGCTGCGACCATCCCACGGCGGATGATATTTATCTGGCCATCCGCGAGGACTGCCCGGGCCTGAGCCTTGGCACGGTGTACCGCAACCTGAATGGCCTGGTGGAAATGGGCCGGGTGCGCCGCGTGTCGATCCCCGGCATGGCGGATCGGTTTGACCGTACCCTTTCCGAGCATGATCACCTTTATTGCACCCGCTGCGGAAAGGTGGAGGACGTTTTTCTGGACAAAACGGCGATCAATCAGATGATTGAGGCCCGCAAGGACCTGGCCATCGAGCATGTTTCGCTGAATCTTTATGGTTTATGTTCGGCCTGCCGTGAAGCGGGCCGCAGCTGAAAAAAGCTTTTTCGGCGCCCGGGTTGTGTTTGCAATCCGGGCGTTGTTTTTTTATACATATAAAGCTTTTAAAAAGCGTCATTTCCTATGAAAGCGTCGGAAAAATAGGGGGGAAACGGCCGAAACGTGTGATTTTGATGAAAAAATAAAAGTAATACTTTGCTGTTTTGCACAACAATGAATTGGAAGCTTTAGGCAAAAAATAGAAAACGTTCGAACCCACTTGCACGGCAAATATCATGGTGCTATACTGAACGTGCAGTGAGGAATGACACTTTTCTCACAGGTATAGTTTGATTTTTAACAGCCAACTGTAACGGAGTGCTTCGCGCACGGGTTGGGCAGGCACAACAGGCGTTGTGCTGTTCGTCAGTTACGGTACGGCTGTTCTTTTTTTGTGTTTTTTGATCATGATTGGGTCGTGAATCGTAGGGAAAAAGGGAAAAATCAGACAAAAATCAAGGTGAATAAAACGGCTGTAACGGAGTGCTTCGCGCACGGGCTGTGATCCATCTGCCAAGGGCAAAATGCAAGGGCAAAATGGTGAGCAGTGTGTTCTGTTACAGCCGTTTTTCGTTTGTAGCCGAATAACAACGCATGAGCAGAAAAGGAGAAGAATGGTTATGTATCTTTTGGGAAATGGCCGCCTGGTCACTCGCGACGACGCAACCCCCTATCTGGAAAATGGCTGTGTTGCCATTGAGGGTAACCTGATCAAAGAGGTGGGCGAGACCGCCGCGCTGAAGGCCAAATACCCCGAAGCCGAATTCATCGACGCCAAGGGCGGCGTGATCATGCCCGGCTTCATCAACGCCCACAACCACATCTATTCCGCCTTTGCCCGGGGCCTGACCATCAAGGGCAACAATCCCACCAACTTCCTGGAGGTTCTGGATCAGCAGTGGTGGACCATCGACCGCAATCTGCTCCTGCCGGACACCAAGGCCAGCGCCGATGCCACCTATCTGGACTGCATCATGAACGGCGTGACCACCATCTTTGACCACCATGCCAGCTACGGCGGCATCGAGGGCAGCCTGTTTTCCATTGCCGAGAGCGCCAAGGAGTTCGGCGTTCGCTCCAACCTGTGCTACGAGATCAGCGATCGCGACGGCGAGGACAAGATGAAGGCTTCCGTGAAGGAAAACGTGGACTTCATCAAGTACGCCCAGGCCGACACCACCGACATGATCAAGGGCATGATGGGCATGCACGCTCCCTTCACCCTGAGCAACAAGACTCTGGAGTACTGCGCAGCCGAGAAGCCTGAGGGCGCCGGCTACCACATCCATGTGGCCGAGGGCATCGACGATCTGTACGACAGCCTGACCAAATACAACAAGCGTCTGGTGTTCCGCCTGCACGATATGGACATCCTGGGCGACAAGACCATCTGCGGCCACTGCATCTACATCAATGAGGCCGAGATGGACCTGCTGAAGGCCACCAACACCATGGTGGTACATAACCCCGAAAGCAACATGGGCAACGCCGTGGGCTGCCCCCCGATCCTGAAGATGATGGAGAAGGGCCTGACCGTGGGCCTGGGCACCGACGGCTACACCAACGACATGACCGAGAGCTACAAGGTGGCCAACGTGCTGCATAAGCACAATGCCTGCAAGCCCAACGTGGCCTGGGGCGAGATTCCCACCATGCTGTTCGAGAACAACCGCGCCATGGCCGGCCGCTTCTTCGAGAAGCCCATCGGCATCCTGAAGGAAGGCGCCTACGCCGACGTGATCGTTTCCGATTACGATCCTCTGACCCCGATGAACGCCTCCAACATCAACAGCCACATCCTGTTCGGCATGACCGGCCGCAGTGTGGTGACCACCATCATCAACGGCGTGGTCAAGATGAAGGACCGCGAGCTGATCGGCATCGACAAGGAAGCTGTTCTGGCCCACTGCCGCGAGCAGAGCGCCGATCTGTGGAACCGCATCAACGCGGGCCGCTGATTCAAGCCCCTATAGGCACAAAGAGCCCGGTTTGCACCCGGCAGACCCGGGCGGGCTCTTTGTGCCCCAACCTGTGTAAAAAAGCCTCCGTGCGGGCTCAAAACAGCACGGGAACCGGCGTCCGCCTTCAAAGCGGGCGATGAATTTGAGAGAAAAAGGAGAATCATTATGAGCGACATCATGCGCCCCATTCCGTTTGCTGAACTGATGGATTGGGTCCTCACCGAGTACGCCCAGCAGGGCACCATCTTCGGCGTTGGTGACATCTACAAGCACACCGCCGGCAAGACTCTGCCCATCTTCACCGAGCAGATCGAGACCCCCTTCGGCCCCGCTGCCGGCCCTCACACCCAGCTGGCTCAGAACCTGATCGCCGCATACGCCGGCGGCAGCCGCTTCTTCGAGGTCAAGACCGTTCAGATCATCGACGGTGAGGACCTGCCCGTCTCCAAGCCCTGCATCAAGGCAGAGGACGAGTGCTACAACGTGGAATGGAGCACCGAGCTGCGCGTTCCCCAGGCCTTTGAAGAGTATGTGAAGGCCTGGTTCGCCCTGAAGCTGATCAGCCGCATGTACGGCCTGGGCAGCGAGAACGGCTTCGTATTCAACATGAGCGTTGGCTACGATCTGGCCGGCATCCAGAGCGAGAAGGTGAACACCTACATCGAGGGCATGAAGGACGCCTCCACCAGCAAGATCTGGGCTGAGTGCGTGGAATGGGCCAAGGCCAACCTGAACCGCCTGAACGGCATTGATGCCGCTTACATCGACGCCATCAATCCCCATGTCTGCACCTCCATCACCCTGTCCACCCTGCACGGCTGCCCCCCGGATGAGATCGAGCGCATTGCCACCTACCTCATCAACGAGAAGAAGCTGAACACCTACATCAAGTGCAACCCCACTCTGCTGGGTTACGAATTCGCCCGCAAGACCCTGGACGACATGGGCTACGATTACATCGTATTCGACGACCATCACTTCAAGGGCGACCTGCAGTTTGAGGACGCCATCCCCATGTTCAATCGTCTGCTGGATCTGGCCGCTTCCAACAACGTGGAATTCGGCATCAAGCTGACCAACACCTTCCCCGTAACCATCGCTGCCGGCGAGCTGCCCGGTGAGGAGATGTACATGAGCGGCAAGAGCCTGTATCCGCTGTCCATCAGCCTGGCTCAGAAGGTGGAGAAGGAGTTCGGCGGCAAGCTGCGGGTATCCTACTCCGGCGGCGCGGACTACTTCAACATCGACCGTATCTTCAACACCGGCATCTGGCCCATCACCCTGGCCACCACCCTGCTGAAGCCCGGCGGATACAACCGCCTGCGTCCCATGGCCGACAAGCTGGTTGCCATGGACTACGTTCCCTTCGCCGGTGTGGATATGGAGAAGCTGGGCGCTCTGGTGGATTCCGTCAAGACCGACGCTCACCATGTGAAGCCCATCAAGCCTCTGCCCAGCCGCAAGATGAAGCAGGACGTTCCCCTGATCGACTGCTTCGTGGCTCCCTGTGAAGAGGCCGGCTGCCCCATCCATCAGGACATTCCCACCTACATTCAGCTGGTGGGCGAGGGCAAGCTGGTGGAAGCTCTGCAGGTTATCTGCGAGAAGAACCCCCTGCCTTTCATCACCGGCACCATCTGCAGCCACCGCTGCATGACCAAGTGCACCCGTAACTTCTACGAGGAGAGCGTGCAGATCCGCGCTGCCAAGCTGGCAGCTGCCGAGGGCGGCTACGACGCCTTCCTGGCTGGCCTGAAGGCCGGCGCTCCCCGCAGCGAGAACGTTGCCATCGTGGGCGGCGGCCCCGCCGGTATGGCTGCGGCCTACTTCCTGGCCAAGGCTGGCGCAAAGGCCACCATCTTCGAGAAGCGCAACGCTCTGGGCGGCATCGTAAAGCACGTCATCCCCGGTTTCCGTATCAGCGACGAAGCCATCGCCAAGGACGCTGCTCTGCTGGAGAAGCTGGGCGTGGAAGTGAAGCTGAATACCAATGTGGCCAATCCCGCTGAGCTGCTGGGTCAGGGCTACACCCATGTGATTCTGGCCAACGGCGCCTGGAACCACGGCGCTCTGAAGCTGGAGGGCGGCGAGGCCCTGAACGTTCTGGAGTACCTGGATCGTCAGAAGAACGCCCCCGAGACCCTGAACCTGGGCAACGACGTGGTTGTCATCGGCGGCGGCAACACCGCCATGGATGCTGCCCGTGCCGCCAAGCGCGCCGGCGCCGCCAACGTTCGCCTGGTATACCGCCGCAGCAAGCGTTACATGCCTGCCGATGAGGAAGAGCTGGAGCTGGCTCTGGCCGATGGCGTGGAGTTCTGCGAGCTGCTGGCTCCCGTTGCCCTGAAGGACGGCAAGCTGGTTTGCGACGTGATGCGTCTGGGCGCTCCCGATGCTTCCGGCCGCCGCAGCCCCGAGGCCACCGGTGAGACCACCGAGCTGCCTGCCTCCTGCGTGATCGCTGCCATCGGTGAGAAGGTTGACACCGCCACCTTCCTGACCAGCGGCATTGCCGTGGACGAGAAGGGCAAGGCCAAGGTCGACGCCGACTGCAAGGCTGAGAACGGCATCTATGTTGTGGGCGACGCCAAGCGTGGCCCCGCCACCGTTGTGGAAGCCATCGCCGACGCCACCGCCGCTGCCATGAACATTCTGGCCAGCGCCGTGAAGACCATCGACTTCACCGCCGAGGCTTCTCAGCTGAAGGCAAAGCGCAGCCTGCTGGGCGGCTATGTGGACGCCAAGGCCGAGAGCGACCGCTGCCTGGGCTGCAGCGCCGTGTGTGAGAACTGCGTGGACGTTTGCCCCAACCGCGCCAACCTGGCCATCAAGGTGCCCGGCATGGCCAAGGAGCAGGTGGTCCATGTGGACAAGATGTGCAACGAGTGCGGCAACTGCGCCGTGTTCTGCCCCTACGCCAGCTCTCCCTACAAGGACAAGTTCACCGTGTTCGCTTCCGAGGCCGATATGGCCGACAGCCAGAACCCCGGCTTCTGCGTACTGGATGCCGCTGCCGGTAAGGTGAAGATCCGTCTGGGCGATGCCGAGTACGAGACCGTTCTGGCGCAGGATACCACCACCTATGGCCCCATCAAGGCCCTGATCGAGACCATTCTGAAGGATTACGCCTACTGCCTGTAATCCAGCTCTGCGAGTAAAGAAGGGATTCGTTTGATTATCATTCAAAACGGCCAGCTGGTCAGCCCCTCGGGGCTGACCAGGGCCGACCTGGCTCTGGATGGCGGCCGCATCGTCGCCATCGAACCTCACATTGAACCGGGTGAGGGGGACACCGTTCATGACGCCGCGGGCTGCTATGTGTTCCCCGGCTTCATCGACGGCCACACTCATCTGGATATGGAAAGCGGCTCGCTGGTAACGGCAGATGATTTCACCACCGGCACCCGCGCCGCGGTCTGCGGTGGTACCACCACCATCGTGGATTTCGCCACCCAGGATAAGGGTGGCACCCTGAACGATGCACTGGACGCCTGGCACAAAAAGGCGGACGGCAAGTGCAGCTGCAACTACGCCTTCCACATGGCCATCACCGACTGGAATGACCAGGTGAAGGCAGAGCTGCCCGAAATGTTCCGCCGGGGCGTGACCAGTTTCAAGGCTTACATGGCCTACGATGCGCTGAAGGTGAACGACGCGGAGCTGCTGGAGATTCTCCAGTCGCTCAAGCCCTTCGGCGGCATCCTGGGCGTGCACTGTGAGAACGGTCTGCTGGTGAATGAGCTGCAGGCTCGCCAGAAGGAGCTGGGCCATTTCGGCCCGGATGCCCATCCGGTCAGCCGTCCCGCTGAGGTGGAAGCCGAAGCGGTGAACCGGCTGTGCTATCTGGGCAAACTGGCAGGCACGCCGGTCCATGTGGTGCATCTGAGCACCGAGCTGGGCCTGGAGGAGGTTCGCGCCGCCCGGAAAAAGGGCGTGAAGGTTTATGCCGAGACCTGCCCCCAGTACCTGACCATGGACGAAAGCCGCTACAAAGCCCCTGGCTTCGAAGGAGCCAAATATGTGATGAGCCCGCCGCTGCGCACCCCCGCCGATGTACAGGCGCTGCGCAAGGCGGTGGCGGCAGGGGAGATCGACACCATTGCCACCGATCATTGCAGCTACAATTTCAAAGGACAGAAGGACCTGGGAATCGAGGATTTCACCAAGATCCCCAACGGCGGCCCCGGCATTGAGCACCGGCCCATGGTGGTCTACACCAGCATGGTGCAGTCCGGTGAGCTGGCCGTCACCGACTTCTGCCGTCTGTTGGCCGAAAACCCCGCAAAGCTCTTCGGCATGTATCCCCGCAAGGGTGTGCTGGCCGTTGGGTCGGATGCGGACGTGACCGTGTGGGACCCCGAGGCGAAAACGGTAATCACCGCGGCCCGGCAGCAGCAAAATGTGGACTATACCCCTTACGAGGGCTTTGCCGTAACCGGCATGCCCAAAGCAGTATTCGTGGGCGGCGTGCTGGCGGCGGAATACGGCCAGCCTACCGGTCTGCTGGCCGGCACCTACGTGAAGCGCTGAAAGGAGCGTCTCCATGTACACTTTATATGTAAACGGCGTGGAGTACCACACCGATAAAAACATCAAACTGCTGGAGTACCTGCGGGAGGACCTGCGGCTGACCAGCGTGAAGAACGGCTGCGGCGAGGGCGCCTGCGGCACCTGCACCGTCCTGGTGGACGGCAAGAAGACCAAGGCCTGTGTGTTCACCACCGAAAAGATGGACGGCAAGCACATCACCACCGTGGAAGGCCTGACCGAGCGCGAGCGTGCGGTTTATGTGTACGCCTTCGGCCAGACCGGCGCGGTACAGTGCGGCTTCTGTATCCCCGGCATGGTGATCAGCGCCAAGAGTCTGCTGGATGAGAACCTGAACCCCACCCGCGAGGATGTGAAGAAGGCCATCCGCGGCAACATCTGCCGCTGCACCGGTTATGTTCGCATCGAGGAGGCCATTCTGCTGGCCGCCAAGATGTTCCGTGAGAACCTGCCCGTTCCCCAGGACGACAGCGAGGCCCGCATCGGAGCACACTTCCCCCGCGTGGACGTGGAGGAGAAGGTGCTGGGCACCGGCCTGTTCGTGGACGATATCAAGGTCCCCGGCATGATCTACGCCAAGGCCCTGCGCTCCAAGTACCCCAGAGCCCGCGTGGAAAAGATCGACCTGACCCGCGCTCTGGCTCATCCCGACGTGGTGAAGATCCTCACCGCCAAGGATGTGCCCTTCAACAAGACCGGCCACATCATCCAGGACTGGGATGTGCTGATCGCCGAGGGTGACTGCACCCGCTATATTGGCGACGCCATCGTACTGGTGGCCACCAACCACAAGGAGACCCTGGACGAGGTCCTGGATCTGGTGGACGTGACCTACACCGAGCTGGAGCCCCTCACCGATCCCATCAAGGCCATGCAGCCGGATGCCCCGAAGCTGCATGAAAAGGGTAACATCCTCACCAAGGAAGTGCTCAAGCGCGGCAACGCCGAAGAGGTGATCGCCAGCGCGCCCTATGTGGTGACCCAGCATTACTCCACTCCCATGACCGACCATGCCTTCATGGAGCCTGAGTGTGCCATCGGTATTCCGGACGGCGAGGGTGGCCTGCTGATGTACACCGCCAGCCAGTCGGTATACGACGAGCAGAAGGAAATCTCCCGTATGCTGCAGATTCCTCCCGAGAAGGTTCGCTGCCAGACCAAGCTGGTGGGCGGCGGCTTCGGCGGCAAGGAGGATATGAGCGTGCAGCACCACGCGGCGCTGATGGCCTGGGCCACCGGCCGCCCCGTAAAGGTGAAGTTCAGCCGTCAGGAAAGCCTGAACATCCACACCAAGCGCCATGCCATGGAAATGGACGTGACCACCGCATGTGACGAGAACGGCAAGCTGCTGGCCATGAAGGCCACCCTGATCTCCGACTGCGGCGCTTACGCCAGCCTGGGCGGCCCGGTTCTGCAGCGTGCCTGCACCCACTGCGGCGGCCCCTACAACTTCCAGAATGTGGACATCACCGGCATCTGCGTTTACACCAACAACGTACCCGGCGGCGCGTTCCGCGGCTTCGGCGTGACCCAGAGCTGCTTCGCTGCCGAGCTGAACCTGGATCTTCTGGCCGAGAAGGTGGGCATCAGCCCCTGGGAGATCCGTTACCGCAACGCCATCCGTCCCGGTCAGGTGCTGCCCAATGGCCAGATCGCCGGCCCCGAGACCGGTTATGCCGAGTGCCTGGAGGCCGTGAAGGAAGCCTACGAGAGCAGCCCCTACGCAGGCATTGCCGGCTGCATGAAGAACAGCGGCGTGGGCGTAGGCCTGCCGGATATCGGCCGCTGCAGCCTGGCTGTGGTGGACGGCAAGGTGCACATCCGCACCAGTGCCGCCTGCATGGGCCAGGGCGTTGCCACTGTATGCACCCAGATCGTGAACGAGGTCACCGGTGTGGACCCGCAGCACATCTTCCACGAGCGTGCCGATACGGCCATCACCCCCAACTCCGGTACCTCCACCGCGTCCCGTCAGACCGTGTTCTGCGGCGAGGCGACCCGCCGTGCGGCCGGTGAGCTGGCCAACGCGCTGGCAGGCCACACCCTGGAGGATCTGGAAGGCCAGAGCTTCTACGGCGAATACAGCGGCGTGACCGACCGCATGGGCAGCGACAAGCCCAACCCGGTGAGCCATGTGGCCTATGGCTACGCGGCTCAGGTGGTCATCATGGACGAGAACAAGAAGGTCGTCAAGGTGGTTGCCGCTCACGACGTTGGCCGCGTGGTCAACTATCAGTCCTGCGCCGGTCAGATTGAAGGCGGCGTGGTTATGGCTCTGGGCTATGGCCTCACCGAGGACTTCAAGATGGAGAACGGCTATGTGAAGAGCAAGTACGGCACTTTGGGCCTGCTGCGCGCCACCGACGTACCTCCCATCGAGGTCATTTTCGTGGAGAAGGGCACCGACGATCAGAACACCTTCGGCGCCAAGGGCGTGGGCGAGATCAGCGCCATTCCCGCGGCTCCCGCTGCAGCACATGCGGCCTACCGTGTGGACGGCGTGTTCCGTACCAAGCTTCCTATCCAGGACACCTTCTATAAGAAAGGGGGCAAATAAGCGTGGCTAGTGCAAAAGCAGCGCCTTCTGAGCAGGCGCTTTACACTCGCACCGGCATGCCCCCCCTGGCCAAGGCCATCCCCCTTGCGCTGCAGCATGTGGTAGCCATGGTGGTCGGCTGCATCACCATGCCCATGATCGTCGCCTCTGCCGCGGGCGTTTCCGCTTCGGATCAGATCATCATGGTGCAGGGAAGCCTGCTGGTAGCGGCGCTTGCCATCCTGCTGCAGGCCTTCGGTGTGAAGGGCTTCATCAGCAGCGGTCTGCCGGTTATGGTCGGCAGCGGCTTCGCCTTCCTGCCCACCCTGCGCTCCATCGTGGAACAGTCCGGCATGGGCGGCCTGGTGGGTGCCCAGATTGCCGGCGCCTGTGTGGGCATGCTGGTGGGTCTGTGCTTCACCAAGATCCGCTTTTTGTTCCCGCCCATCGTCACCGCCAGCGTGGTGCTGACCATCGGTATTTCTCTGTATGACACCGCCATCAACTACATGGCGGGCGGTGTGGCTACCGATCCCAGCTACGGCAGCGCCCGCAACTGGATTCTGGCCTTCATCACCCTGGCCACTGTCATCATCTGCGGCCAGTTCTGCAAGGGCATGATCAAAGCCAGTGCTACCCTGATCGGTATGCTGGTTGGCTATCTGGCAGCCATGGCCATGGGCATGATCCACTTCACCGAAGTGGGTTCCGCCGCATGGGTCCAGCTGCCCGCGCCCTTCCACTTTGCTCCCGAGTTCAACCTGAACGCCATCATCAGCTTGGGCATTGTGTTCATGGTAAATGCTGTGCAGGATATCGGTCAGTTCGAAGCCACTGCCAACGGCGCCTATGAGCGTGCGGCTACCAACGCCGAAATCACCGGCGGCGTGATCGCCAACAACCTGTGCAGCCTTCTGGGCGGCGTATTCGGCGGTGTGCCTGTGGCTGCTGCCGGTCAGAACGTGGGCATCGTGGTTACCACCAAGGTGATCAACCGCGTGGTATTCGGCATCGCCGGAGGCGTGGTTGCTGTTGCGGCTCTGGTGCCCAAGCTGAGCGCCATCCTCATCACCATTCCCCAGCCTGTGCTGGGCGGCGCCACCGTCACCGTGTTCGGCTCCATCGCCATGACCGGTGTTCGGATGCTGGCCCGCGAGGGCCTGAGCCCCCGCAGCGTGTTCATTGCCGGCCTGAGCGTGGCCATGGCGGTGGGCATTCCCCAGACTGCCAACGCCTTCGCAGGCTGCCCCGCCTGGATCGGTCAGATCTTCGGCAACTCCGAGGTCATCATCGTGGCGCTTACCGCCATTTTGTTGAATCTTATCCTTCCCAAAGAGAAAAAGGAGAATTGATACTCTATGGAACAGTTCAAGATTGTTACTTATCCCCATCAGGACGTTCCCGCCACTGACCTGAACGCCTTCAGCGAAGCCGAAGCCAAAAAGGCTCATGACTTCCATGCCAGCTTCGACGTGTATGCCGAGACTCCGCTCACCAGCCTGCCCGGCCTGGCCAAGGCTCTGGGCGTGAAAGAAGTTCGCATCAAGGACGAAAGCTACCGCTTCGGCCTGAATGCCTTCAAGGTTCTGGGCGGCAGCTACGCTCTGGGCCGTTACATCGCCAAGACTCTGGGCGAGGATATTGCCGATATGCCCGCCACCCGCATCCTGTCCGATGAAGTGCGCCAGAAGCTGGGCGAGGTGACCTTCGTTACCGCCACCGACGGCAACCATGGCCGCGGCGTGGCCTGGACTGCCAACCGCCTGGGTCAGCACTCTGTGGTTTACATGCCCAAGGGCAGCGCTCAGGAGCGTCTGGAGAACATTCGCGCCGAGGGTGCGGACGCCTCCATCACCGATCTGAACTACGACGACGCCGTTCGTCTGGCCAACAAGCAGGCCGAGGAGAAGGGCTGGGTCATGGTGCAGGATACCGCATGGGAAGGCTACACCGACATTCCTCTGTGGATCATGCAGGGCTACACCACCATGGGTTACGAAATTGTGCACCAGCTGGAAAAAGAGGGTGCTGAAAAGCCCACCCACGTATTCCTGCAGGCTGGCGTAGGCAGCATGGCAGGCGCCATGGCCGGTTTCATCTCCAGCTACTACGGCACCGAGCGCCCCTTCATCACTGTTGTGGAGCCCGAGAAGGCCAACTGCGTATTCCGCACCGCCGAAGCCAATGACGGCAAGCTGCACTTCGTTACCGGCGACATGAACACCATCATGGCGGGTCTGGCCTGCGGCGAGCCCTGTACCATCGGTTGGGAAGTTCTGAAGAACTGCGCCGATGCCTTCATCAGCTGCCCCGACTATGTGGCTGCCGACGGTATGCGCATTCTGGCTGCCCCCACCGGCGGCGACAAGCCCGTTGTTTCCGGCGAGAGCGGCGCCGCCACCACCGGCTGCATCTCCAACATCCTGCTGCGTGAGGATCTGGCTGAGTTCAAGCAGAAGCTGCACCTGGACGAGAACAGCCGCATCCTGTTCATCAGCACCGAGGGCGACACCGACAAGGAGAACTACCGCAACGTGGTTTGGGGCGGCAAGTTCAACCGTTACGACGGCTGAGTTCCCATTTAACCAGCTCCGCCCGTTCCGGTCCTCTCAAACTCTCTCATTTTCACACGCGGCTCCACAGCGCCGCGCCCTTCCAAAATCCAACCGGGACGGGCTTTTTAGAGCCTGTGCCCGCCCGCGCGGGGGCGACACCGCGCGGGCGGAGCATCTCTTTCCCAATTGGTATCCGGCGGTAAAGCCCGCCTCATACGAACGATCGTTATAACTTATTCTCATCCATGGATAGGAGGATACACCTATGCTTACTCAGGAACAGCAGAACAACGTAGTGGCCCTGTGCCAGAAACTCATCCAGTCTCCCAGCTACAGCGGCCATGAGGATGGCGTTGTTGCTCGTCTGAAAGAATTCTTCGAGGCCAACGGCTTCGACAGCGTCCATGTGGACAAATACGGCAACGTGATCGGCTGCATGAAGGGCAACCGTCCCGGCCCCCGCCTGCAGTTCGACGGCCACATCGATACCGTGCCCGTAGAGGATGCTTCCAAGTGGGAGCATGATCCGTTCGGCGCCGAGATCGTGGACGGCAAGATCTACGGCCGCGGCACTTCCGACATGAAGGGCGCTGTTGCCGCCATGGCCTGCGCCACCGCCAACTTCGCCAAGGCTACCAACCGTGACTTCGCCGGTGAAATCTATGTGGCCGGCGTGGTTCACGAGGAGTGCTTCGAGGGTGTTGCTGCCCGCGAGATCAGCGCTTATGTGAAGCCCGACTATGTGGTGATCGGTGAGGCCAGCCAGCTGAACCTGAAGATCGGTCAGCGCGGCCGTGCCGAGATCGTGATCGAGACCTTCGGCAAGCCCTGCCACAGCGCCAACCCCGAAAAGGGCATCAACGCTGTTTACAAGATGGCCAAGGTCATCGAGGCCATTCGCACTCTGGAGCCCACCCATCATCCCGTTCTGGGCGACGGCATTCTGGAGCTGACCGACATCAAGTCCGCTCCGTACCCCGGTGCTTCCGTTGTGCCCGAGTACTGCCGTGCCACCTATGACCGCCGCCTGCTGGTTGGCGAGACCAAGGAGAGCGTGCTGGCTCCCATCAACGCTCTGCTGGAGAAGCTGATGGCCGAGGATCCCGAGCTGAAGGTAAAGGCCAGCTACGCGGTTGGCAAGGAAATGTGCCACACCGGCAACGTGATCGAAGGCGAGCGCTTCTTCCCCGGCTGGCTGTACGACGAGAACGACGACTTCGTGCAGGCTGTGTACGGCGAGCTGAAGGCCATGGGCTACAACCCCTCCATCACCCAGTACAACTTCTGCACCAACGGCAGCCACTATGCAGGTGAGGCCGGCATCAAGACCTTCGGCCTTGGACCCAGCCGTGAGAACCTGGCTCATACCATCAACGAATACATCGAGATCGACCAGCTGGTCAAGGTATGCGACTGCTACACCGGCGTGCTGAAGGCCCTGATGAAGTAATAAGCCTTTCGTGTGCCTCGCTGCCCGCATTCCGGGTGGCGGGGCCACAGCTGGCTGTGAAGCCAAAATCATCACTCATTAGAAAAAGAGAGGCGTTTGACCCATGTCTACTATGCTCATCAAAAACGGCCGCGTGATCGACGGCACCGGCGCTGCCAGCATCAACGCCGATGTGCTGGTGAAGGACGGCAAGATTGCCGCCATCGGCACCATCACCGAGCCTGCCGATCAGGTGATCGACGCTGCAGGCTTGGCCGTGGCTCCCGGCTTTATCGACACCCACAGCCACAGCGATCTGGATGTGCTGCTGCGGCCTCAGGTAATGCCCAAGGTCATGCAGGGCATCACCACCGAGCTGCTGGGCCAGGACGGCGTGTCCATGGCTCCGCTGCCCACCCAGTACATCAGCCCCTGGCGCAAAAACCTGGCCGGTCTGGACGGCGATACCGACGAGATCGACTGGACCTACGAGACCACCGACAACTACCTGAAGATGATCGAGAAGGCTCACCCCGGCCTGAACGAGATGTACCTGGTGCCCCACGGCAACATCCGCATGGAGGCCATGGGCCTGGACAACCGCCTGCCCACCGATGAAGAGATCGAGAAGATGAAGGCCATCACCCGCCGCGAAATGGAGGCGGGCGCCATGGGTCTGTCCACCGGTCTGATCTACATTCCCTGCGCTTACTCCGAGAGCAAGGAGATCATCGAGATGTGCAAGGTGGTTGCCGAGTACGATGGCGTGTTCGTCATTCACCAGCGCAGCGAGGCCGACACCATTCTGGACAGCATGAAGGAAGTCATCGAGATCGGCCGCAAGTCCGGCGTAAAGGTGCACTGGAGCCACTTCAAGGTCTGCGGCAAGCAAAACTGGGATAAGATCGACGCGGTTCTGGAGCTGCTGGAGGAGGCCAAGAAGGAAGGCATCACCGTCAGCTTCGACCAGTACCCCTATGTGGCGGGCAGCACCATGATGGGCGCCATCCTGCCTCCCTGGGTACACGACGGCGGCACCGACAAGGCGGTGGCCCGTCTGGCCGACCCCGAGCTGCGCAAGAAGATGGTCTACGATATGGAGCATGGCATCCCCGGCTGGGATAACTTCGTGGATTTCGCCGGCTTCGAGAACATCTATGTGACCAGCGTCAAGACCGAGAAGAACGCCGACGCGGTGGGCCTGTCCATCGTGGAGCTGGCCGAGAAGCGTGGCGTAGACCCCTACACCGCCGCCTTCGACCTGCTGATGGAAGAGGAGAACGCCGTGGGCATGGTGGACTTCTACGGCACCGAGGAGCACGTAAAGCGCTTCATGATGCGCCCCGAGATGAACGCCTGCACCGACGGCCTGCTCTGCCCGGGCAAGCCCCATCCCCGCCTGTACGGCAGCTTCGTGCGCATTCTGGGCAAGTATGTGCGGGAAGAGAAGCTGATGAGCCTGGAGCAGGCCATCTACAAGATGACCGCCAAACCTGCCAGTGTGCTGGGCCTGACCGACCGCGGCACCCTGAAGGTGGGCAACTGGGCCGATATCACCATCTTCGACCCCAATACTGTCATTGACAAGGGCACCTTCACCGACCCCATCCAGTTCCCGGACGGCATCGCCTATGTGATTGTAAACGGCCAGGTGGCCGTGGATCACGGCAAGCACACCGGCGCTCTGAACGGCCAGGTCATCCGCCACAAGGCGTAACAGGATTCCAAGCAAAGGAGAAATGAACCAATGAACACTGCAATTTCCACCGAAAAGGCACCCGCTGCCATCGGCCCCTACTCTCAGGCCATTCAGGCAGAAGGCAAGACCATCTATGTGTCCGGCCAGCTGCCCGTGGACCCCGCCACCGGCGCTTTTGCCGGTGAGGACATCCAGAGCCAGACCCGTCAGTCTCTGGAGAACATCAAAGCCATCCTGGCCACCGCCGGCGCAGACATGAGCAGCGTGGTCAAGACCACCGTTCTGCTGAAGAACATCGCTGACTTCGGTGCCATGAACGAGATCTACGCCCAGTATTTCCAGCAGCCCTTCCCGGCCCGCGCTGCCTTCCAGGTAGGCGCTCTGCCCAAGGACGCTCTGGTAGAGATCGAGTGCGTAGCTGTGATCTAACAGAGATCAAAAAGAATTCCTGCCAAATTTTTTATTAATCAGCGCGGTGCGGCTGCCGGATGCTGGCGGCCGCACCTTTTTGTGCGAAGGAGTAACCCCAAATGTTTAAAATTGTCGAACGAAAAGAGTTGAACCCCACCGTCACCAAGCTGGTGATTGAGGCACCGCTGGTGGCAAAGAAGGCCCAGCCCGGCCAGTTCATCATCGTGCGCGCCAAGGAGGATTCCGAGCGTATCCCCCTGACCGTGGCGGACTATGACCGTGAGGCGGGCACCGTGACCATCATCTTCCAGATCGTGGGCGGTTCCACCATGGAGCTGAACGAGCTGCGCGAGGGCGAGAGCGTACACGACTTCGTTGGCCCTCTGGGCGTTGCCAGCCATCTGGACGGCCTGAAGAAGGTTGCCGTTGTGGGCGGCGGCGTGGGCTGCGCCATTGCCTACCCCATCGCCAAGAAGCTGCATGAGCTGGGCTGTGAAGTGCACAGCATCGTGGGCTTCCGCAACAAGGATCTGGTGATTCTGGAGGACGAGTTTGCCGCCTGCAGCGACAAGCTGGTCATGATGACCGACGACGGCAGCCACGGCCAGAAGGGTGTGGTTACCGCTCCTCTGGAAGAGCTGATCAAGAGCGGTGAGAACTACGACGAAGTGATCGCCATCGGGCCTCTGGTCATGATGAAGTTCGTCTGCCTGACCACCAAGAAGTACGACGTGAAAACCGTTGTGTCCATGAACCCCATCATGATCGACGGCACCGGCATGTGCGGCGGCTGCCGCCTGACCGTGGGCGGCGAGACCAAGTTCGCCTGCGTGGACGGCCCTGACTTCGACGGCCATCTGGTGGACTTCGACGAGGCCATGCAGCGCGGCAACATGTACAAGGAATTCGAGACTCACGCCCGTGAGGAGCACTGCAACCTGTTCAAGAAGAACGTGCAGTAATTTCGCGTACAGAAAAACTCTTTATCGTCAGGAAATTGAAAAACAATTGGGAGGAACCCGAAAATGGCATTGCATAATATGGATCCCAAGCGCTGCCCCATGCCCAGCCAGGATCCCAACGTTCGGAACAAAAACTTCAAGGAGGTAGCTCTGGGCTACACTCCCGAGATGGCAGTCAACGAAGCCAAGCGCTGCCTGGGCTGCAAGAACAAGCCCTGCCAGACCGGCTGCCCGGTTGGCATCGACATCCCCAGCTTCATCGCCAAGGTGGCGGAAGAGGATTTTGAGGGTGCCTATCAGGTGCTGAGCGCCTCCAGCGCGCTGCCCGCGGTGTGCGGCCGCGTCTGCCCCCAGGAGACTCAGTGCGAAGGCAAGTGCGTGCGCGGAATCAAGGGCGAGAGCGTGGGCATCGGCCGTCTGGAGCGCTTTGTTGCTGACTGGCATCGTGAGCACAACAACACTGCCCCCACCGTTCCCGAATCCAACGGCCATAAGGTGGCCATCATCGGCGCCGGCCCCAGCGGTCTGACCGCCGCCGGCGACCTGGCCAAGCTGGGCTACAAGGTCACCGTGTACGAAGCCCTGCATCTGGCAGGCGGCGTGCTGGTGTACGGCATTCCCGAGTTCCGTCTGCCCAAGGCCATTGTGCAGAACGAGATCGAAGGCCTGCAGGCCATGGGCGTGGACATCGAGACCAACATGGTCATCGGTAAGGTACTGACCATTGACGAGCTGATGAACGACTACGGCTACGAGGCCGTGTATGTGGCTTCCGGCGCCGGTCTGCCCCGGTTCATGGGCATCCCCGGCGAGAGCCTGAAGGGCGTATACTCCGCCAACGAGTACCTGACCCGCGTGAACCTGATGAAGGCTTACAAGGAAGGAAGCAAGACCCCCATCAAGAAGAGCAAGAACGTGGCCGTTGTAGGCGGCGGCAACGTGGCCATGGACGCTGCCCGCAGCGCCAAGCGTCTGGGTGCCGAGAACGTGTACATCGTGTACCGCCGCGGCATGGAAGAACTGCCCGCCCGTAAGGAAGAAGTGGAGCATGCCGAGGAAGAGGGCATCATCTTCAAGCTGCTCACCAATCCCGTGCGCGTTTTGGGTGACGAGAACGGCTGCGTGACCGGTATGGAGTGCGTGGAGATGGAGCTGGGCGAGCCCGATGACAGCGGCCGCCGCCGTCCCGTGGAGAAGAAGGACAGCAATTTCGTGCTGGATGTGGACACCATGATCATGTCCATCGGTACCAGCCCGAACCCGCTGATCCGTTCCACCACTCCCGGCCTGGAAACCAACCGCCACGGCTGCATCGTGACCAACGGCGACGACGGTCTGACCAGCCGTGAGGGCGTGTACGCCGGCGGCGACGCCGTGACCGGTGCTGCCACCGTTATTCTGGCCATGGGCGCGGGTAAACACGCTGCCAAGGCCATCGACGAATACATTAAAAACAAGTAAGAACGACAGCGAAAAGAAAACAACAACTTAACAGCCAAAAACAAAAGTCCCCTGCTCATCTTGAGCAGGGGACTTTTGTTTTGTCAGATTTCCTTTTCTTCCCCAGGGTCCCAAAGGCTGGGCTGGGGCTTTTCCCGGGCCACCATGGAATCCGCATGGCGGCTGATTTCCGCCTTTTTGTAGGTGTTTCGGGAAAGACAGGTCACATAAAGGGTGTCGATCAGCATCAGCAGCGGCACCTGAGGGGAAATGCGCAGTCCGCCCCCCATCTCCCGAAGGGAAATCAGGTGGACAATTTCGTCGGGCATATTGTCGGATTTATCCGGTGCAGGGCCGCCGGTAAACAGGACGGTTCGCGCACCCCGCGCTTTGGCCATGCGGATGCCGCCTGTAATTTCCGAGGTTCTGCCGCTCATGGTAAAGGCGATTACCAGATCGCCGGGCGCCACCAGCGCTGCCGTGATCTGAATCAGCTGGGAATCGCTCACGGCCTGAATCCAGAGTCCCAGGCGCATGAACCGCAGCTGAAAGTCCTGGGCGGCAAGCCCGGAATGACCGATGCCAAAGATGAAAATCCGGCGGCTTTCGTCCATCATGGCGGCAATGCGGCGCATCTGGGTATTGTCGATGGAAGAAAAACTGTTCTCCATTAAAAGGCCATAGAGCCCTTCCACCTGGGAGTTTGCTTCGCCGGGCTGGCGCTCACTTTCCGCGCCGCTCAGCTCCCGTTCATATTCATAGCTGAATTCCCGGTAACCCTTATAGCCGCATTTTTTGGCGAAACGGGAGAGCGTTGCTTCCGATACATACAACAGCTTGGCCAGGTTTTTGGACGCCAGATCCACAGGCTTTGTGTTGTTCAGAAAGAAATCGGCCACAGTGCGCTCCACCTGGGTCATCTGATTGTAAGAGTCCATGATTTGCTGAATGGTTCTGCGATATTGCATGGGGGTCACTTCCTTTGTGCGGGGGAACGGCGGGGGCGCCTGTGAGAAAACATTCAAAACATGGACTTAATTATAAAACCGAAAGACAGAAAAAACAATGCGCGAAAATCGACAAAAAATACAAATGACAGAGCCGAAAATACAAGCAAATTATTGCTTTGAAAATAATAAAATGCACAGAACTCAAAGAAAAAGTGTGCATATTGACGTAAAACTGGAATAGATAGAGGGGGTTGATGGTCGAAATGATGGTGCCGGATGAATTCCTGGTTTTGCGAAAGCACCCGAAAACAGAAACTACTTTCAAAGGCGTGTAACTTCTTTCAGAATCGGTGAAATCTATTGAATCCCATTGGTGCGGTGGGTATAATTGGGGCAAAGAGGGGACGCAAGATACACGGCGCAAAACCCTGCGGAAAGGAAGTCTTGCCATTATGAGCTGGAGCATTCATCCGGATACCTGTGCACGGGCGGCCCGGGCTCTGAACGAGCTTTTGCCGCTGGTGGAGCGCGGGGAAAGGCACCGGCAGGTGTATGCGAAAGAGCAAAGTCAACCGGGATATTCCATAAAGGCGGAAGGGGACAGAATCCACATCGGCTACCATACCCTTACGGATCTGGCCCGCGGAGTTCTGGATGCCTGCAGCCACACGGAGGACTGCTTCACGCTGCAGCGGCACTGTGCATTTCAGGAATTCGGCGTGATGGCAGACCTGTCCCGCAATGCGGTGATGAAGCCGGAGGCCATCCGCCGCCTGATTCGCCTGAGCGCCCTGATGGGTTACAGCTTTGTGGGCCTGTATATGGAGGATACCATTCAGCTGGACGGGGAACCGTATTTCGGCTACCAGCGGGGAGCCATGACCAAGAAGGAGCTGCAGGAACTGGATCGGTATGCGGCAAGCTTGGGCGTGGAGCTTCGGCCGTATCTGCAAACGCTGGCTCACCTGAACCAGATCATGCGCTACCAGCGATACGATGCCATCAACGACACCGGCGACATTCTTCTGGCAGGGGATGAAAGAACCTATCATCTGCTGGATCGGCTTTTAAAAACCGTATCCGACTGCTTTACAACCCGTAAGGTGAACATCGGCATGGATGAAGCGGCGCTGGTGGGTGCGGGAAAGTATCTGGATCAGAACGGATACCGTCCCCGGATTGAGATCCTTCAGGAGCATCTGACAAGGGTGCTGGGGCTCTGCGAAAAATACGGCTTGAAGGCTCAGATGTGGAGCGATATGTTCTTCAACCTGGCCTATGGCAGTTACGACAAAGCTGCCGAAGGCGCCAGCGCGCAATGTCAGCCGGAGATTCCACCCCAGGTGGAGCTGGCGTTCTGGGACTACTTCCATGTGGGGCAGGCCCGCTACGAAACCATGCTGCAAAAACACAGGCAGATGGCCGGCAGGGTTGCCTTCGCCGGCGGAGCCTGGAAATGGAGCGGATTTACCCCCAGCAACGCGTTCAGCATCGAAGCCGGTCGGGATGCCCTGAATGCCTGCATTAAGGAGCAGGTGGAATCGGTGGTAATCACGGCCTGGGGCGATAACGGAGCGGAGGCAAGTATGTTTTCCATCCTTCCGGTGCTTTATGCCGACGCTGCGCTGGCCTGGGGCCAGCCGGGCGAGCGGGAAGGCTTTGAAATTCTGACCGGAGTCCGCTTTTCGGACTTTCTGGAGCTGGATCGCCCCAGCAGGTTCTCCCCGGATCCGGCAGTGCATGGCAATGCAAGCAAATTCCTTTTGTACAATGACCCGCTGCTGGGCACCTATGATTCACTGGTTCCGGAGGACGTGGAAGCCTTCTATGCACAAGCGGCCCGGGAGCTGGCGCGGGTGGAATCCATCGCCGGGGAATATGCCGGACTGTTCCGCACCCAGAAAACACTGAGCATGCTGCTGGAAAAGAAGGCAGCCCTTGGGCGGAACATCAAACGGGCATACGACTGCGGGGATCGTGAGCAGCTGCGCCAAATCACGGAGTATGAAATCCCGCAACTGCTGGAACGGCTGGACACCTTCGCAGATGCACTGGAAGAGCAGTGGATGGCGGAAAACAAAGCCTTTGGCTTTGAGGTACAGGATCTTCGTCTGGGAGGGCTGCGCCGACGCGTTCAGCAAACGGAAAAACGGCTGCGCGATTATCTGAACGGTGCGACCGAGCGGATTGAAGAGCTGGAAGGGGAGCGGCTACCCTTCGCATATTTCGACAACAGCAGCATTGAAACACTGAACTACAATCTGTGGGCCGTGAATGCGACCCCGGCAGTTTTATGAATTAGGCGGTTCCGCGACGGATAAAAAAGGTACAGGCATTATCGAACGGAAGCGTTTAAGGATATCAACAGCAACAAAGGAGGACACACAAATGAAAAAGTTTTGGAAACGAGCGGCAGCCGGCTTGTGCGCGGCAGCACTTGCAGCCACGGCTTTGACCGGCTGCGGCGGCGGACAGGAAACCAGCACGGCAGCGTCCGGGGCGGCATCCGGTTCCACAGCGTCCGGATCTGAAGCGGAACCGGTTACGCTGGAGTTCTGGACCATTGCTCTGCAGCCCACGTTTACCGACTTTTTGAACGGCCTGATCGACAAATACGAGCAGGAAAACCCGAACGTTACCATCAACTGGGTGGACCTGCCCTATGA
This sequence comes from Allofournierella massiliensis, assembly GCF_004345265.1. Classification (GTDB taxonomy): domain Bacteria; phylum Bacillota; class Clostridia; order Oscillospirales; family Ruminococcaceae; genus Allofournierella; species Allofournierella massiliensis. The sequence continues at coordinate 146,136 of NZ_SLUM01000002.1, read as the reverse complement.
TTCCATCCAGCAGAAGCTGGTTACCGCCACTGCGGGCGGCACTTCGCCGGATGTGGTCAACCTGAACACCCAGATGACCCTGACCCTTGCGGGCAAGGGCGCACTGGTGGATCTGGAAAAGGAAGCCACCGAGGAGCAGAAGAGCGTTTATATCCCCAGCCTGTACGATTCTGCCCGCATCGGCGATTCCGTTTACGCTTTCCCCTGGTACGCTTCTCCCAACATCATGTTCTACAACAAGGCGCTGTTTGAGCAGGCCGGTCTGGACATCGAGACCCTGCCCACCCAGTACCGCGAGGCCTTTGACGCGGCCAAGACCATGAAGGAAAAGACCGGCGCTTACCTGTACAATCCGCCGGAGTTCTTCAACCTGATGTTCGAAGAGGGCGTTTCCATTCTGAACGAGGACAACACCGCTGCAGCGTTCAACACCCAGGATACCGTGGATCTGCTGAACAGCTTCAAGGAGCTCACCGATCAGGACATCCTGCCCAAGAACAGCAAGTGGGGCGACTGGGATACCGAGCTGAAACTGTTTGAGACCGGCCAGCTGGCCATCGTAAGCTCCTCCGGTTCTTCCCTGAGCCGTATCAAGGATGAGGCCCCTGATGTGTACGAGAACATCGGTGTGGCAGCTCCGCTCACCGGCAGTGAAGGCTTCTCCCGCAATGCATTGATGAATCTGGTTGTGCCTGAGGCCAGCAAGCACCATGAAGAGGCTATCAAGTTTGCCGCCTACATCACCGGCGACGAATGCCAGCTGGAGTTCTGCAAGCAGACCGCGATCTTCCCCTCCACCATCAAGGCCAGCCAGGACGAATACTTCCTGTCTGACAGTGAGACTCTGGAAGGTCAGGCCCGCATCATGTCTGTGGAAGTGAGCGAGACCTCCAAGGACTACTCTCTGGGCACTGCAGGTCAGAGTGAGATCCAGGATGCTGTGAACCAGATCCAGGAGGCCGTGATCCAGAACGGTACCGATACGCAGACCGCGCTGGACAACGGCGAAAAGGCCGTGAATGATATTCTGGCGCAGTCCGCCGGCTAAACCATTCGGCCAAAGATCGAAAAATACAATGAATGCCGCCAGGGAGCTCATGGGTAGTGCCGGGCCCCTGGCGGCCCTTTTAAAAGGGGCTGGCCGCCCCATCATCTCAGCAGATCCTTTGAAGGGTGAAAAAAGCCCGTCGGAAGGGCCCAACGGGCTTTTCGGTTTGCGGAACAAGGGGGAAAAAGCTATAATGAAAATGCCTACATCAACTGCAGCCGTTTCCGGTAAAAAGCGGCGGCCCATGCGTTTGCAGACCCGGCAAACGCTGCTGGCGTACCTGTTCATGGCGCCGGCACTGATTTTGCTGGTCGTGTTTGTATTCGCGCCCATCCTGGGCAGTCTGCCCTTGATGTTCTTTGATTACTCGGTGCTTGGCACCACCAAATTTGTGGGACTGAAAAACTTTGTCACCGCATTTCATGACCGCAACTTCCAGGCGGCCATTGTGAACACCATCCTGTTTGTGGTGGTGGTTCCCGTAATCCAGATTCTGTCCATCATGCTTGCGGTGCTGGTAAACCGCAAATTGCGGGGCATTACGGTGTTCCGCACGCTGTACTACATCCCGGTGGTCACCTCCATGGTGGCGATTTCCATCATGTGGGGCTTCCTGTTTGACCCCAGCGGACTGATCAACTCTCTTTTGAAAAAATGGGGGCTTATCTCCAGCTCCCTCGGCTTTTTGACCGACAGCAGAACCGCCATGCTGTGCATTATGTTCATCACGGTATGGCAGGGCCTTGGTTATTACATGATGATGTACCTGGCGGGGCTCCAGTCCATCCCGCAGGAAATCGTGGAGGCAGCCTATGTGGACGGCGCAACGCCGGCCAAAGCCTTCTGGCACATCAAGCTGCCCATGCTGAAGCCGTATATCTGGTTCTGCAGCCTTAACTCTGTCATTTCGGCAGTAGGCGTGTTTGACGCGGTGTTTGTGCTGACCCAGGGCGGGCCGGATACCGCCACCATGGTCATTGCCTACTACTCCTATTATAAAGCCTTCAACAGCTTTGAATTCGGCTATGCGGCCACCATCGGCTTCGTGCAGGCCCTGATCACCGGTGTGATCAGTATTGTGGTATTCCTCTATGGCAGAAAAGGAGAGGAGGGTGGTCTGGCATGATTCAGGCAAAAAAACGCCGCAAGGCAATCAATACGGTACTCACCTATGTGATGCTGGTTCTCATCGCCATTGTGTGTGCCGGCCCCTTTATCTGGCTGCTGGCCGCCTCGTTCCGTTCCGGCCAGAATATCTATGACATCAGCCTGATTCCCCAGAATCCCACGCTGGAAAACTATATCGGCGTGTGGGAGTTTCTTTCGGTGCCCCGATATTTGCTGAACACCATCATCATCACGGTGGCCAGCATCGCCATGGACGTGATCCTTTCGGCACTGTGCGCCTATCCGCTGGCCTGCATGCGTTTTAAGGGCAAAAACTTCATCCTGGGTGTGCTGCTGGCCTCCATGATCATTCCCGCCGCGGCAGGTATGATCATCAACTACCTCACCATCTCCGCCATGCACCTGCTTAACACGCTGGCGGGCGTTGTGCTTGTGGGTTCGGTTAAGGTGTTCAGCATTATTCTGCTGCGGCAGGGCTATATGGGCGTTCCCAAGGACCTGATCGAGGCGGCCCGCATCGATGGTGCGGGAGAACTGCGGATCTGGTGGCAGATCATGCTGCCCGGCATCATGCCCACAGTATCCACCGTGATCATCTTCGACTTCATCAGCCGCTGGAACGAATTCCTGTGGCCCATCATTGTGCTGCAGGATCCTGCGAAATATCCGCTGGCGGCCGCGCTGCAGTATCTGAACGGCTCGTTCAACTACAAGTTCGGTTACATTGCCGCAGGAGCGATCATCTCGGTGATTCCGGTCATTGTTGTGTTCATCCTGTGCCAGAAAAACTACATCGAAGCGGTCAGCGGCGCGGTGAAGGGCTGATCGGGGGAGGAAAGGATGCTTCCTGTATATTCCGTCTGGATCGAGATCCAGGCAAACAAGGCGACCATTGCGGATGCGCATCAATTCCGGGCAGCCATGCGGCGCTGCGCTCAGGCGGGAATGGATGCGGTTCTGCTCAGTGTGCGGGATACCAGCGGATTTGCACTGTATCCCAGCAAGCTGGCTCCCCATTACAGCCAGTATGACCCGGCCTTTGCGCCCGGTGTGGACTATTTGAAACAATGTGTGGAAATCTGCCGGGAAGAGGGCCTGGCCCTGTTTGCCGCGCTGGATGTTTTTGTGGGCGGAAACCGGAATCACCCGCAGCCCGGGATGCCCGCGCTCCTGCATCCGGAATGGCAGGCACAGGTTTATGGTCTGGATGCACAGGGTGCGCCCTGTATCCGCCCGGTGATGGATGCGCAGGGGTTGCAGACGGTGAGCTCCATTGACGATTTCGGTGAGCTCTTTCTGGATCCCATGGATCCGGAGGTTCAGCAGTACCTGCTGGATCTGGCCGATGAGCTTCTGGAACGGTATCCGGTGGCGGGGCTGGTGCTGGATCGGGTACGGTATGTGGGCCTTTGTTCAGACTTTGGCCCCCGCACCCGCGCAGCGGTGCAGCGGCTTGCAGGCGATACGGAAGGGTGGCCCGAATCGGTCTACCGGATCGAGGAGGGCAGGGCCGTTCCCGGCCCCCTGTTTGACGCGTTCCGTACCAGCCGTGCCGAGTGCATCCATGATTTTATGGAACGGATGAGCGCTCTTGTACATCGGTTCCCGGGCCGGGTGCTGCTGGACTATACCGGTTCCTGGTATCCGCTGTATGACCAGGTAGGTGCGAACTGGGCGTCTGTGCGCCATGTGCCGGAGGAATACGGCCTTGCCAGCACAGAGAAATACCAGCATGCAGGGTACGCCCATCTGGTGGACAATCTGCTCTCCGGCTGCTATTATCCGGAAATTACGGAGCAGGAGGCGGCGCACAGGCCCGCCTTCTGGTACAGTGTGGAAGGAGCGGCCCGGCTTGCGAAGCAGGTGATCCTGGAAGATGCGCCGGTTACGGCCAGCCTGTTTCTGAATCAGTATCGGCCTCAGCCTCGGCGGATTGAGCAGGCGATCCGGATGTGCTTTGCACAAACCGGGCGGTGCATGCTGTTTGACCTGAGCTATCTGGAACAGGATGGCTGGTGGCCCCATGCACAGCGGTCTGCGGCGCTGTGCCCCCTGACAGAGGAGGAACTGCCGGCGCTGCACCGGCTGCTGCAGCGCACACTGCCCGCCCAATACGATTGGGGAAAGGCCCGCTTGGAGCAGGTTGCAGTTCGGGATCCGGCCCTGCTGCCAGAAGGAACGCTCTGCCTGAAAACAGGCGATGGCCGTCTGCTGGGGGCAGTGGTTTCCAAGCAGTTTGCACCGGGGGATCCCCCCTATGGCGGTGCGGGCTGTGTGAGCATGCTTCTGGTGGATCCGGAGATTCAGAACCGTGGCTGGGGCAGCTGCCTGCTGAAGGCGGCTGAGCAGACCATGAGAAACCGTGGGATCGAACGGATTTTCCTGGGGCAGGACGTGTGCAATCTCTTTTCCGGCGTGCCGGAGCCTTCGCCGGAAAAACTTGCCTTTTTCGTTAAGCGGGGCTATCAGATGTGTGTGGATGAACACTATGATCTGGAAGCCGATGTGACGGACGATCCCCTGATCGATTCCTTTGATTCGACCGGTTTCGAGCCCTATTCGGTGGAACCGCTGATGCACGGCCAGGAACAGCAGCTGCTGGACTTTTTGCAGGCGGAATTCCCGGGCCGATGGCTGGAAGAGATAAAAGATTTTCTGGGTTCAGGCGGGAATCCGTCGGAACTTATGGTGCTGCGACCGCGCGGTGGTGCGGTATGTGGCTTCTGCAAAATTGCTGTGCAGCCGGGGGGACGGTCCGGTCTTGGCCCCATCGGCATCGCGGCCGGAGTGCGCGGCCGCCGGCTGGGCGAGTTGCTTTTGCAGCGTTCTCTGCTGCAGCTGCGTGCACTGGGTGCGCATACAGTGTGCATTGACTGGACAATCCTGAAGGAGTATTACGGCAAGTTCGGATTTTTGCCGGAGCGCACATACCGAGGAGGAATGAAAACATGTTGAACAGAAAGCTGAAGCTGGTATTGCTGCCGCTGGATGAACGGCCTTGTAACCGCTTGTTTCCACAGCATTTGTTCCAGCATGACGGGGTGGAGCTGGTGGTGCCCGAAACACTGGGCGATAAAAAGCAGCCTGCCGACCTGGAGAAGGTGGACCAATTCCTGCTGAACGCCTGCCGCGATGCGGACGGGCTGGTGCTTTCGCTGGATACGCTGCTTTATGGCGGCCTGGTTCCCTCCCGTATCCACCACAAAACACCGGAGGAGCTGGAGCCGCGAATGGATATCATTCGCCGGTTGAAGCAGGAAAATCCCCGCCTTCTGATCTATGGCTTTCAGGTGGTCATGCGCTGCCCGGACTATTCCAGCGACGACGAGGAACCGGATTATTACGAGCAGTACGGCGAACAGATTCACCGGGCCGGTGAGGTGCTGCACCGCAGCCGTCTGGGCCTTTGCGGCGACCAGGAGCTGAAGGTGATGCTGGAAGAGATCGATCAGGATAAGCTGAAGGATTATGTGGATCGCAGATCCTGCAATCTGCAGCAGAATTACCGGGCGCTGGAGCTGGTGGAACAGGGCGTGCTGGATGCACTGGTCATCCCGCAGGACGATTCCGCCGCCTATGGTTACGCGGCAATGGATCAGCAGTCGGTTCGGGACAGAATCGCCCGAAAGGGTCTGATGCGGGATGTGCTCATGTATCCCGGTGCGGATGAAGTGGGCCTGACTTTACTGGCCCGCATGCTGAACCACATGGCAGGCCGCAAACCCAAGGTGTATGTGAAATATGCCGCAGAGGGTGCCAAATCCGTGCTCCCCATCTACGAGGGCTGTTCGCTGGATACCACCATTCGCAATCAGCTTTTGTCTGCCGGGTGCCAGATTACGGATTCTTACGAAAACGCCGATATTATTCTGGCGGTTACCGCCCCGGCAGAGCGCATCGAAGAAGCAGTGCAGCAGCCTTCTCAGGCGCGGGGCTACTGTGTGGAACGAAGCCTCCCGGAGCTGGTGGATTTTGTGGAAGAGCGGGTGCGGGAAGGCCGCATTGTTACCATTGCCGATAACGCCTATGGCAACGGCGGCGAGATGCTGCTCATCCGGATGCTGAACCGGGCCCATCTGTTGGACAAGGTGGCAGGCTATGCCGGCTGGAACACCTCGGCCAATACGCTGGGCACGGCCATTGCCGAAGGCGTGGATGCCTATCATTTCGGCATTACCCAGTCCCACCAGAATTTCCTGGTGGAACGCTATATTGAGGATGCCGGTTACTGCGGCATGGTTCGTGCCCGCATTACCCGCATCCTGAGCCAGTATGGCATGAATTACTTTGACGTGCGCGAGCAGGACGGCGTGGTGAGCGCCAAAGTCCGTCAGGAGCTGGAGCGCTTCACCCGCGAGGAGCTTTCCTCCATTGCCCCGCGTGTGGAATTGCATCAGGTCTGGATGCCCTGGCGCCGCATGTTTGAGATTGGGTTGGATGCATCCATCCGGCCTCAGCTGCTTGCGTGGGAAGCGTAAGGCAAACCAAGAAAAATCCCCCTCTGATGGATGAAATCAGAGGGGGATTTTTCTGTTCGGTCAGCGGTTCAGAAGCCATACCGCGCCGTTCAGATAGCCGGCAAAGAGCAGCCACAGCAGATAGGGCAGCTGAAGCCAGGAAGCCGCGGGGCTTACGGAGTAAAACCGCAGAGTCATGAGAAGGACTGCCAGGAACAGCACAGCCAGGCAGAGCAGTGCACCCAATGGATTGTTCCAGCCGAAGAACAGAATGCTCCAGAAGAAATTCAGCACCAGCTGAAAGCCCCAAAGCCGCAGGGTGGGAACCCGATCCTGTGGACTTTTGTTCCAGACCATTGCCATACCAATGCCCATCAGCAGGTAAAGGATGGTCCAGGCGATGGGAAATACATAGCCGGGAGGGGTGAGGGGAGACTTGAGCAGGTTGGGGTAAACATTTTCCAGCCCGTATCGGGTAAGCGTGCTGGAAAGCCATCCGGTTCCCAGCGCAATGGCCGGAAAGAGTGTGAAGGGAAGAATACGGGAGAGCCGCTGTTTCATAAAAATACCGCCTTTCGGTACAGGATGTCCGCACGCATAGCGCCGGTATCCATAGTATATGCGGGAAACTTCCCCGGGGCGAATCAGCTCCCGGGGGCTTATTGTTATCATAAACCTTTTGCGCCGGAAGAGCGGTTGTGCACACAACGGTGCAAACGAAAAGAGGGCGGCTCGAAAAAAGAGCCGCCCTCTGGAAATGAGCAGATAGAATTATTTGCCGGAAACCGAGTCCATCAGAAGAAAAACCTCTTCCGGGGTTTCGGTGAAGTCGTTTTCAATCATGGTGCGTACCAGACCGTAAATCAGAAAGGCCATTCCGTTGCGGTGGTAACGCAGGCTGGGCGGAGTGCCCTCGTCCGGGCCAAGAACTTCCAGAAACATCTTTTCCAACACACCCAGCATCTGCTTTTCCCGTAAACTGCGCAGCAGAGGGCGCTGGCCGTAAATATAGATGATCAGATACCGCCCCGGCGATTCCAGCAGATCCCGCCGATCCGGCAGCGAGGAAGCATAGCGGATCCAGCGGGAGCGCAGGTAATATCCAACCACCTCTTCAACGGCATCGAAATTTCGATAAAAGGCATTGCGGGATACGCCGGCCTGACGGCACAGCCGGGTGACCGAGAGCTCTGCTTCGGGTTCGGCCAGAAGCAGGTCCACTGCCGCATTGGCGATGGAGTCCTTGGTTTGCTGGCAGAGTTCGCTGTTGCGGGTATTGGGCATAACGGGCCTCCAGAATCAAAGAATGGGGGCAAACCCGGCGGTCTGCCCTGCCTGTCTATTCTATAACGTAACAATTGTTACGTCAAGTGTTGAAAAGTTGTTTATCTTGTTAAAGTGTTGGATATGAATGGAAAAAATGCCGCAGAAACTTCAAAAAGCGACCCGTTGTGCAAAAAGAATGTAAGAGAAAGGAAAACACTGTGTCTTGTCGCAAGCCCCGGCGCAGACCGGTTGACAGCTGCGAACCCATGGGGCATACTTAAAGCAACCGAACCGGGCGGATTTCCCGGTAAATCATCAGCCGCCGGAAAATGGCGGAGGAATGGAGCGTATCATCATGACAAAACGAGTACTGGATCTGCTTCCGGCAGAACTGGCTTCGCTGTCAGCGAAAGAACTGCTGCAGGCGGTGGCCGGCAGCGAGGGCCGGGTGCTTGCCGCCGAGACCATCGGTATCACCCCGCCGCTGCTCAGCGATGTGACCAACGCGGAGTTTGCCGCCTCCATGGGCGCGGATCTGCTGCTTTTGAATATGTTCGACGTGTGGGAGCCCCGCATTGTGGGCCTGCCCGAGACCCGCCCCGAGGACGCGGTGCGCCGGGTGAAGGAACTCACCGGGCGAATGATCGGCATCAATCTGGAGCCGGTGAATCCGGCTGTCTGCGCTCAGAACGAGGAAACCATCTGGGCCATGAGCCGGGGCCGCTATGCCACAGCGGAAAACGCCCAGCGTGCCATGGAAATGGGCGTGGATCTGATTGTGCTCACCGGAAACCCGGGCAACGGGGTGAGCAATGAGGCCATTGTGCATTCGCTGGAAAGCATCCGCGCTCAGGTGGGCGAGGGAATCGTGCTGGCAGCGGGCAAGATGCACGCCTCCGGTGTTGTGGGTGAGGGCGGCGAGAACATCATCACCAAAGAGGATGTGGCCGCCTTTGCCGCTGCAGGTGCGGACATCATCCTGCTGCCTGCCCCCGGCACCGTGCCCGGCATTACCACTGAATATGTGCGCGGGCTGGTCAGCTATGCCCACAGTCTGGGCTGCCTGACCATTACGGCCATCGGCACTTCGCAGGAAGGGGCGGATACCGCCACCATCCGCCAGATTGCGCTGGCCTGCAAGATGACCGGAACCGATATCCATCACATCGGTGATTCCGGCTATGTGGGCATGGCTCTGCCGGAAAACATCATGGCATACAGCGTGGCCATCCGTGGCATCCGCCACACCTACCGCCGCATGGCAGCGTCGCTGGCCCGTCGCCCCAGGGACTGAGACCATGATTCAATAGAACTGTATATTTTCAGGTAAGAAAAGCCCGCCCGGATTCTGATGGAACCCGGGCGGGCTTTTTGCGGGTTGGGAACGGATCCATGGGTTTCCGTGTTCTTTCCCTTTTCCGCTTATGCTGATTCTGAGTCGGAATTTCCGTGTGCATTCATCCCGTGAAACAGCGCAAACCGAAAGGACGGAACATGCCACAAGCACCCACCAATTTGGAACGGTTCCGCTGCCGTTTTTCAAAAAGCGGCAATATACGAAAACACTGCACAATTACCCATCGGTTTTACAATCTGCCGGGCCGCCGGATCCAGGCTGCAACGGTCTGGCGAGTTTCTCACAAATACCCTCTGTTTTTGCGGCGTTCTCTCTCACAAATGCCCACCGGCTTTGTGTCCGGGAATCTGAAAAAACCTTGTGAGAAAAGGGCTTTTGTGTGGTTTTCCATACCGCATCCGGCTGCAGAATCCGTACCGGAATTCTTAAAGAAATCTGTCCATCCAGCCAGTGAAATGTGCCCGGCGGAAGAGGGACTGTTTGTATCCCCAATGCGAAAACAGACGCTTCCGAAAATGGCTTGCCGGTACGCTTTTGTAAGGGGGTGGCGCTGTACCGGTTTTCTTTGAAAGCAAGGGGAGCCAGAAGGGAGCACGGCCGCTGTTTTTATGGATTGCCCCGTTTGACAAACCGCCGACCAAAGGATACAATACAGATATATGGTTTAGATATTAAACAACTGAATCGCTCAACAGATCCCCCCGATCCGGAAAGGAGAATTTGTCATGTACAATTGCGCCAAGTGCGGCCTTGTTGGGTGCGCCCAGCAGGATCTGCAGAAAACCCTGCCCGATTGCCCCAGTAAAAACAGCGAGCTGCAGAGCAAAGCCCTCAAGGAGTATGAAAAGGAAGAAATCCACCGCATTGCCTATCAGTCCGCCTGTGTGGAAGCGGAAGGCTATTGCAACGATACCCGCATGGTGGAGATCATCAATCTGCTGAAACGCTGCAACTATAAAAAGATCGGCTTCGCCTTTTGCCGGGGGCTCCATCGGGAAGCCCGGGAGGTTGCACAGATTCTGGAATATCACGGATTCGAGGTGGTTTCCGTAATCTGCAAGAACGGCGCTGTGCCCAAGGCACACATTGGCGTTGAGGATGAAAACACCCCCTCCGGCCATGCGGATCGGGAGGTCATGTGCAATCCCGTGGCGCAGGCCATGGCTCTGAACGAAGCCAAAACCGAATTCAATATCCTGTTGGGGCTTTGTGTGGGGCATGATACCCTGTTCTTCAAATATTCCGAAGCGCCCGTTACCGTTCTGGCCGTCAAGGACCGGGTCACCGGCCACAATCCGCTGGCGGCCATCTACTGCGCAAAGGGATATTACAAAAAGAAATTCTACCCGGAAAATCCGGACTGACCTGCCTGCGTTTGCCCGTTGAACCCTGCGGGCAGAAGCAGGGAAGATCCCCCGTATTGCAAAAAGATGTCCGTCACGTTATGATGAAAGCAGAAGCACTGCATACGATAAGGAGGTATCTGAATGCGCAAGAATTTTGGAGCCAAACCCTGGACCTATCCGCAGCCGGTTTTCATTCTGGCCACTTATGACGAGAACGGCATCCCGGATGCCATGAATGCAGCCTGGGGCGGCATCAGCGATGACAAGGAGCTGACCATGTGCATCAGCGCCAGCCACAAAACCACCGCAAACATTCTGGCCCGCAAGGCATTTACCGTCAGCATGGCCACGGCAGAGCAGGTGGTGGCCTGCGATTATGTGGGCATTGAATCCGGCAAGCGGGTGCCGGACAAGCTGGAAAAGACCGGCTGGCATCTGACCCGGTCGGAGTTTGTGGATGCACCCCTTGTGGAAGAGCTGCCCATGGCGGTGGAGTGCCGCCTGGTGAGCTACGACCCGGAAAGCTGCCGTCTGGTGGGCGAGATCGTCAACGTGAGCGCGGACGAATCCGTTCTGGATGCAGACGGGAAAATCGACCCGGACAAGCTCCAGCCCATCACCTTTGACCCCATCCACAATGTTTACCGCACGCTGGGGCAGGCTGTGGGCCACGCTTTTCAGGATGGCGCAAAGCTGAAATAACTCCATGAATCGCTTTTCCGGCATTCCATTGGCCCGGAAAAGCGCGCTTCTGGCATTAAGATTCGGTGGAAATAAAGAAAACGCTGTGAGATAGCTTCCAATAAGGCAGTATGAAAGCATTACTGATATAGGGGAGTTGTAATAAGAAGATATTGGCGATACATGGTTTTTGCAACCATGTATCGTCTTTTTTCGTCATCAACACTATTTTGAACATATGATCAGAGAAACATGTGATGCGAGAACTGAACTATATTCCTTGTGGTGACTAGCATATTCTCAATATTCGCTTGCCAAAGGAAAATAGGCATATTGGTCATTGGAAAAGGTGCACAGAAAGTATTCGAAAGTATAATCTTATTTGCTTCGATAGCCTGTGCCTTGACAGTACGCTGTGAATATATCTGGTTAATTTGAACGAGTGAGAATAAAACTGTCGGGAAGTTATTATCGAAGAAATCACTCCATCAAAAGTGTGACAGGAGATACATAGAAGTGGATCAACTGATGTGGATAAGAGTTATGAGCAGCATTCGTAACCATGCCGAAAAATGTGACATGAGTTAAATGATTGATAACTAATTCAACATCGAATGGCGTGTACTTAACAATAACATAGGTTCTTTTCATAGCGAATAAATCGCCAAGGCATTCTTTTAAATGCGTTGAATTATTCATACTTTCGTGATTTAATTATACTTAAGTTGAGAGAGGTGAATACTGGCAGTAAGCTATAAGAAACTATTCCGCCTTATGATTGATTGGAATGACTAACGCTAAGCTGATGGGAAAGGTGGATTTAGTGCAAATATTATTACCAGACTGAAAAAAACACTACGTTTCATTGAACAGTATAGAAAAAACTGTAAAGTTCTTAACACTGGTGTAGACGATATTCTGAAATTTTGACCTGATAATATGGAGGGAAAATAATGGACAAAAAAAGAATTGCTCAAATTAAAGAACAGTTTGATCTCGTTATTCATAGCGATGAAACTGCTCGTGTTGAGTTCTGGTATGCACGTGAACTGATGTTACTGCTTGGATATGGCCGTTGGGAAAACTTTGACAAAGCAATTGCCCGGGCGATGGAGTCCTGTGAAACCAGTGGGGTAGAGGTATCGGATCATTTTCGTGAGGTCACGAAAATGATCGAGACGGGCAAAGGCGCTCGAAGACCGATCAAAGATTGCTGCATCTGTAGAGGGAGCATACGCTGCCTGCGATGATGTGTAAATCAGACAGGGATAAAAAATGAGAAAGCATCCTGGGAGAACACCCAGGATGCTTTTTTCATGCCAGTTGGCGACGTGAAATTACGATCATATACAATCAATTAAATATAAATTATATATGTCTTTTTGACTATCTTTTTATATCTTCTTAAATGTCCGCAAAGCCTTATTTTATCGGCTCTACGGGCATTTTGCTTTTGTGGTAAACCTCACATATCTAGGTCTATCTTCTTATATTTTCGCTATCAAGCGTGGTTAAAATCGTGGTAAATACTTCTTATGCGATTAGACGCTGAACCTCTGATTTTGCGGTATCTATGGACGCATGAGCATACCAGTTCATTGTGATACTGATATTTGAATGTCCCATGATATACTGTAAATCTTTTGGGTTCATGTTCTTGCTTGCCAATCTTGTGCAGAATGTATGGCGTAGCGTATGTGGTGTGATATGTGGCAAAGGGTTATCCTTATGGTGCTTGTTGTATTTCTTTACTATACGGACAAAAAGCATATTGTAATCAATCGCAACTTTGGGCTTGCTTTTATGATTGACAAATAGAAAGCTGCCTCGTCCGTCTATCACAAATGGTTCTGCCTTTGGGCGTTTCTTTATAACCCGTTGAAATGCTTGTATCGTTTCTCTGCTTAATGGCACTTGTCTTGTTCCGCTTTTGGTCTTAGGCGTTTCAATATAATAACCCTGTTCCTTGCTCTTTAGTAACTGGTGGTCGATAACTACAACCTCATGGATAAAATCAACGTCCATGATTGTCAGTCCGCACAGTTCCGAGATACGAAGTCCTGTCTTTAACAGTATCAGCACATCATCATAATACTTGTGATACACATTGTCCGTCTTGATGAATGAGAGTAGGGCTTGTTCCTGTTCCTCTGTCAATGCGACTTTCTCTTTGGTATCATTTTCTATGACTTCACTTAACTTGAAATCAAAAGGGTTTTTCCTTACACAATCGTCTTGTATGGCGATATAGAACGACGCTTTTAACGACCGTTTATGGTTGTTAATGGTGTTATAGGAAAAGCCTTTGTCTTTCATGCGTAACGCCCATTCCTTAGCGTCAGAGGGTTTTATCGTATCAATGCTCCTAGCACCTAACTTGTCCTCTTTCAATAACCGCATGAGCTGTTCCCGTTGTTTCTGTGTGCTTTTCTTCACGTTTGCCCTCTGTGCGTTCTGTTTGGCGTAGAGTTGACAAAGCGTCATTTTCTTGCCTGTGCTGTCAATAGCGTCCTCAATATCCCGTCTTATCTGCTGTTCCAGCTCACGAAGTGAGGGTTTTTCCCGTTTTCCCTTTGGTGTCGGGTCTGTGGGTGTCAATCTCCAGGCATACACATATTTTGTGTTTCCAAATGCGTCCACATATTTATATAAGTATTTCCCGTCTGTTCGTTGGCTCTCTCCAGTATGCAGGATACGTCCTTTGCTATCCCGTCTTTTTTCTTTCATGGTGTCTGCTCCTTTCCTTGTTGGAAAGAGCCTTGATATGACTTGTGTTCATCATAACACATACAAGGCTCATTTGCATTAGATTGCGTCCAATTTGTCAATGACCTTTTCAAACTGTCGGCGTTTAATCTGTATGCGGTTGCCATTCATAATGAGCCAGCCAGCGTCTTTGTTTTCCTCTGCCAATCGTCTTAACTTGTTTTCTCCGATACGGAAATACTTTGACGCTTCTTCAATGGTAAGGGTGTATTTTTCCCATACAGGAATATCGTTGTTATTCATCAGATACCCCCTTTCCCATGTTTCGTGTCATACTGGATATAGGGGATAAGGTCGGTGCGGTCTATCCTCTGTAAGTGGGCGGTTAGTTTACTGGAAAGGGAATTGCTGTATCTTGCCTTATCAAGCATAGTTCCCACTTTTTCCAGTCCACCTAATGCGTCATGTTCTTCCAAGAAGTAAAAACTTTTGACAGCGGAAATCACACCACCCTCTGTGAGCCATTGCTGTGTTTCTTCAAGAGAATTATGTAGTTTCGGTACTTGCAGTTTCAAGACTTCCACAGCCCCTAAAAAGCGTTCCCAAAACCGACACGTTTTCCATCTGCTCTTATTACTTTCATTTCTGTTTGGCACGACAAAGCGTAGGTTGTTTGCCAATAGCCCGAAAGCCAGTTCCCCAAGTTCCAGCGGTCTGTCTTTGAATGTCATGGCAAAAGCATGAGCCTTATCATCACGCAGTTGCATTTCTGTCCGTTTCCAACTGCCGACTTCATCAAGTGTCTTATTATGTTTTGAACAGACTTCCTTATCCTTGTCATAAAAGCGGTAGGACAATCCCGATTTACCAGCACCGATATAAACAGTCTTTGCGGTGTCGAAATCATCAAACTTGCTTTCGTCAAAGTGGTAGCCCTCACTATTCGAGATAAATTCCTCTTTTTCGCATTTCTTCTTTATCTGCTCTATGGTAAAGAATGGCTTTTCGTTCTTATCATCAATGGCAATATCAAGTCTTGTGAAATGGAAATTATCCAGTCCGTATCTTCGCTCACAGCGTCGGAACATATCCCCAAAGGTATAATTCCTACTGTCGAGAATACGGAAAATATCATCACAACCTCTGCCAGTCATAACAAGATAACAGCCTAGTCCCTGTGGGTTGTCCTCTGTCTTTCTTGCGTCCCCCGATACATAAATATCTCCAATCTGCCAGCGTGCTTGATAAGTCTTGAATTTTATCGTTGCTGGATAAACATTGAAAATGTCAGTCGGTAAATCTAAAATGTGCATGATTACATCTTCGGCGGTTGCAGTATCAAATATAATGCTGATGTAATCAATCTTAACGGATAAATTTTTGTGTGTAGTTATAGTGCATTACTCCTTTCGTACTTCCCGTTTTTTGCGGGGTAAAAATCGTGTTTTTTCCTTTATTTATCACAGTTTCTAGGTACTATGACATGTATGCGCAGGGCGGTGTTACATATACGCCCTTTATGAACGCCTAAAGGCGTTCCCTTTCTTCCTGTGTCTGATCCGTTCTTAACGCTCACGAGCCTTGTAAGACTCGTGGCTAAACGGAACAGCCCCAGTCAGAAACCTTATTTTCGGTCTGATAGTCCATGCTTATTCATGCTATCAAAATGAAAATACATCTTTTCTATGCTTACTCAAGCGTGTGATTGACCCTAGCGTGCTTAATCACCCTATCTAATACGATAATAACGCCATTAGAATTACTTGTCAAGAAGTTTTGATTGACTTTTTAATAAATATTAAGTATGATATGCTTATAAACACCGAGAAAAGCAACGAAAGGAGCGGTTATACTAAGTTATGGAACATTATGAAAAGAAAATCAGTTTCTTAGGAGAGAATATACAGACCATAAGAAAACACAGAGGAATGAAACAACAGGAACTTGCGGATAAAATCGGTATCAATATGCAGAGCCTTTCCAAGATTGAACGGGGTGTGAATTATCCTACCTTTGACACATTAGAAAAGATAATGGACGTGCTGGGAGTAACGCCCAATGAATTATTATCAGGAGAATGGAAGTATATTGACCACACCGAACCATATATCATGGATATTATCAAACGGGAACAGGACTTCAATGTTTCCTTAGATTATCTGTCTGAAAATGAATTTTTCAATGATGAAAAAGAATGCAGATTTTACATGGAAACCAAACTCATACAGTATATCCATAACTACATTACCAATGAGGTTACGGAGTTAGAAGAACTTATGGAAATCAAGCAGTTGATACAACGTCAAAAAATAGAACGCATGATGAAAGTACATAAGGAAATGCGAGGGTTAGACCGATACAGAGAACAGCCCAAAGAGTATAAATACCATGACCCTTATGATGACTGGATATTCCGTCAACTTGCGGACATAGACAGCAGAAATAACATTCCCGACACTTCGCCACAGTTAGATTTTGATGAAACGGACTATGAAGATTATCTGAAAGAGAAATGGAACAGAGGTCTTTAATTTTCCTCTTGAATGAAAGATACAGCAAACAAAAAGCCCAGTAAAGAGTGCAAAGCACCACCAATGGTGGCAAGGCTCTTGACAGGGCTTTTTCTTTTCTGTGGTTGGTAATCAAGAGGAAGAAAGAAAAAGTGTGTATTTTTCAAGACAGAAAAATGTCAAGGGGGGTGTGCTGATTTTTGTTGTGGCGGATATATGGAACTGTTATAATATGGATATGTTTAAATTACGTTATAAGCAAGAATATTCTGCTGATTTGTCAAAAAACATCATTGCAACTGCCAGTTGACATATTTCCATATCTAAATGGTGGCTATGCAACTGATAATATTGCTAAAATTACACCATGAAAGAAAGGAGTGTTAGCTAATGAATATGGCAGACAGAATACAATATTTAAGGAAATCAAAAGGAATATCACAAGAGGAACTTGCGGATAAAGTTGGAGTTTCAAGGCAGGCTGTTTCCAAATGGGAAAGTGAACAAAGTACGCCTGACTTAGAAAAAATAATTATAATGAGTGATTTTTTTGGAGTAACAACTGACTATATCCTAAAGGGAATTGAACCAGTAGCAGACAAAGAACAAAAAAATAAAGAGCTTACGAGTAAGGTACTTTATATATCATCAACAGCTTTTGTTGCTATTGGGCTGTTTTGTGCATTTGGTAATTGGTATGCAGAACAAACAATGGAAGCAGTTTGGGGTTCAATGATTATTCAAGCTATAGGGATTGTTGGATATTTTATAGCGAGAATACTATCGGAAGAAAAATCCCCCTTTTATGTAAATTGGCTTAATATAATCGGAGTTGCTTTTATGCCTATTTCTATGATTACAGGATATATTTCAGGATTGGTTTTCAAACTAGAAGGGTGGATTGCACCTTATCCGATAGGAATATTTCATACTTTAGTTTTCGTGTTAGTATTCTTTGTAGTTGTGATTGCAAGCTATATTATTCTAAAGAAACAAACAAAATAGTGATTACCTTTATTTTGCAAAAGCAGTTAGTCTTAGGATTGACTGCTTATTAATAAAAGACACCACTTCAATGTGTCAATGGTGTCTTTTTAGTGCTATTTTATCGTCATATCAAGGCTCGTTTAATCGTGGTATATTCGTGGTAAAATGAGTGTTTTTCTATACTTCGAAAAGCTTGAAAGTGTAATATTTATAGGGATAATCAAAAATCAGATATAAAGTTTTTAGATAAAAGATTAATGCATTTAGAACAAGGTACACAAGATTATTTTAATCATAACCTATTTTGCAGCTTTTTTCAATGATATTCGCTGCTTCTCGAAAGAATTCAGTCATTTGCCCGAATTTCTGTCCCAAAAGACAAAACATATTGCTTCTTACGTTGTAAACCGCGGGAGGGAGGCGATGCATGTGGCGGTGAAATTGTTTGAGCACAACCAGAAGGCATATCTTTCCGCCATTGCCATGCTGGAACAGGCAGGCAAAGCAGCCATCGTCCACCCCACCGGAACCGGAAAAAGCTTTATTGCATTTCAACTCGCTCTGGATCAGGTGGAAAAGAGAATTCTCTGGCTTGGTCCCAGCGAGTATATTTATGCCACTCAGCTGGAAAGTCTGGCACGCTGCGGCGGGCCGGACAAGCTGTCCAATGTAACCTTCCGCACCTACGCCAAGCTGCTGCTCCTCAGCGAGGAAGAATTGGCCGTGCATGCGGATTACATCATTCTGGACGAGTTCCACCGGTGCGGTGCGGAACAGTGGGGCAATGCGGTACAACGTACCATTGCAGCCAACCCCGACGCAAAGCTGCTTGGACTTTCCGCAACCAACGTGAGATATCTGGATAATATGCGCGATATGGCAGAAGAGCTGTTCGAAGGCCATATCGCAAGTGAACTATCCCTGGGTGAGGCGATCGTCCGGGGAATTTTGCCTGCCCCAAAGTATGTGACCACCGTGTTCAAATACCAGAATGAGCTGGAACGATACCAGAAACAGGTGCGCACCATGCGGCCGGCTGCGCTGCGGGATGTGAACCAGAAATATCTGGATGCCCTACGCCGGGCGCTGGAGCAGGCGGATGGTCTGGAGCAGGTGTTTGCCCGCCACATGACGAGTAAAAGCGGCAAATACATCGTGTTCTGCTCCGGCATGGATCACATGCGCGAAATGATGGAGCAGTCCCGCACATGGTTTGCCGGAGTGAATCCGGACATCCATTTCTACATGGCCTATTCCGAGGATCCGGGCACCAGCAAGGCATTTGCGGAATTCAAGGCGGATTCCAGCAGCGCCCTGAAGCTGCTCTTCTGCATTGACATGCTCAACGAGGGCGTGCATGTGGATGGAATCTCGGGCGTGATTTTGTTCCGCCCCACGATAAGCCCGATTATCTACAAACAGCAGATCGGCCGGGCCCTGACCGCGGGCGACAGTGCGGTACCTCTGATTCTGGACGTGGTGAATAACTTCGAGGGACTGTGCAGCATTGATACTCTCAAGGAAGAGATGGCCACCGCCGTGCAGCATATGTATGCGGTGGGCGAAGGCGACAAAATCGTCACTGAACGCTTCCAGGTAGTGGAGCAGGTACAGGACTGTCGTGTGCTGTTTGAGACGCTGCGCAACAGCCTGAGCGGAACCTGGGAACAGTACTTTGCAGCGGCCAGAGAGTACGCAGCGGAATATGGGAACCTGAAGGTTCCCAAACGGTATAAAACGCCGGGCGGGCTTTCGCTGGGATACTGGATCGGCGTACAGCGGTCTGTGTATGCAGGCAACCGCAGCGGAACACTCACTCCCGGACAGATCGAACGGCTGAACAGCATCGGAATGGTGTGGGAAAACCAGCTGGAAAGTGCCTGGGAAAACGGGTTTGAGCACGCCAAAGCCTATTACGAGGAGTTCGGCGATCTGCTCGTTCCGGCCCGGTATAAAGCACCGGATGGCTTTGCGCTGGGCAACTGGATTTACAACCTGCGCCAGCGCCGAGCGAATGGAGAACATGCAAGCATCCTGAACAGGGAGCGGATTGCTCGGCTGGATGCCATTGGTATGGTCTGGGATGCCCCTAGCCTGCAGTGGGAGAAGAACTACTGCAGAGCGATGGAATATTACAACGAGCATGGCAATTTGATCGTACCGGTAGATTACAAATCGCCGGACGGCTTTGCACTGGGAAACTGGATTCGAGCCTTGCGTCAGGCCCGGGAAGGAAAATTCAATCGAAAGCCATTGAGCCAGGAGCAGATTGCCCGGCTGGATTCCATTGGAATGTACTGGGGCAATTGTAAGGATAACCAGTGGATGCAGGGGTATCTGGCAGCAGAGCAGTACTTCAAAATCCATGGGGATCTGAACGTGCCGCCCACCTACCAGAACAGTGAGGGACTGGCTCTGGGCAAATGGGTTGCCCGCCAGCGGTACGCATACTTACAGCCGCCGGAAAGCGGAAAGCATCTGGATGCGGACCGTGTAAAGATGCTGGAAAGCATTGGAATGGTTTGGCGAAAAGAGGATTCTTGGCAGCATCGATATGAGCTGGCTCAGGAATATCTGGAAGAGCATGGAAATCTGAATATCCCTGCGAAATACAAAACTAGCGACGGCATCTGGCTGGGGCGCTGGATTTATGAGCAGAGGAGAGCCCTCCAGCTGGGAGCGAAAAAACCTTTGCCCACAGAGAAACGGGAAAAATTACAGCGATTGGGAATTTGAAATACGCATAAGGGGAGCAGAAGGATGGAGACAGAGTTGAGAACAAAAACCATGAGAGGAATCATGCGGGAACATCGTATTCCGCTGACTTCGGAACAGCGGAGATATCTGAAAATGAAGCGGATATTCGATATGGTTGTTTCTGGCATGGCACTTGTAGTACTGGCAATCCCGTTTCTGTTTGTGGCAGCATTGCAGAAACTGAGCAGTCCCAATGAACCGGTATTTTTTCGGCAGAAGCGAGTGGGGCAGAACAGTCATGTGTTTTATATCGTAAAATTCCGAACAATGAAAAGCACTGCGCCGAAGTACTCTTCCACTGGAAATTTGCAGAATGCAGATAGCTATATTTCCAAACTGGGCCGATTCCTGCGGGATACTAGCATCGATGAACTTCCGCAGCTATTCAATGTGCTGGTGGGAGACATGAGCCTGATCGGCCCCCGCCCGTTGATTCGCCAAGAGCGCAGTGTGCACTTCCTGCGCCGGTACTACGGGGTGGATCAGTTGAAGCCGGGCATCACCGGTTGGGCACAGATCAATGGACGCGATCTGCTGAACGACTACGACAAAGTATTCTACGATCGGGAGTACTTAAGGAATGTGAGCATGGCCTTCGATGCGAAAGTATTTTTCGACAGTGTACTGAAGGTGCTGGGCCGCCAGGACATCAAAGAAGGTGTAACTGCACACCATCATCGGGATGAGGTGCGTCACCAACAGGAACAGCTGATTCAGAAGGAAAAAGAGCAGTGTGAATTTACACAGTTCCAGGAAGAAACTCAGGTGTTGCGTCAGCAGCGCCGGGCGATGTAAGAGGGGAAATATCGTGAATAAGAAAAAAGTGCTTTTGGCCGGCAATAGTGAAATGGTGATTTTTCGCTTCCGCAAAGAGCTAGTGGAGCAACTCGTTGAAGAGGGCCATGAGGTGTATGTTTCTTTCCCTCAAAGTCAGTTTGGCGATGGTTACACCACTGCTGAAAAGATGGGATGCCATTATATTGATACGCCGATTTCCAGTCATGGAACCAATCCTCTGACGGATTTAAAGCTGATGCAGAATTACAAAAAAATTCTGCGGCAGATTCGTCCGGATATGATGTTTACTTACACAATCAAACCGAACATTTACGGAGGTATGGCTGCAGCCAGTTGCGGGGTTCCGTGCGTAATGAATGTATCCGGATTGGGCACAGCGGTGGAAAATCCCGGTCCGCTTCAGTTTGTAACGCTTATGTTATATCGGTTGGCGACGCGTAAAGCACAAAAGGTGTTTTTTCAGAATACCGAAAATCAGGAGTTTTTCCGTAAGCATGGAATTGCGCTGGATAAACAAGGACTGCTGCCTGGCTCAGGTGTAAATACGAGTCAGTATCATGTGTTGCCGTATCCTCACGATGAGCAGGTCAACTTCCTGTTTATGGCCCGGATTTTGAAAGAGAAAGGGATTGATCAGTATACCGAGGCAGCACGAATCATTCGGCAGAACCATCCGGAGGCAGTGTTTCATGTGCTGGGAGTTTGTGATGATGCGGAGTATCAGAAAAAACTGGATGAACTGACTCGTGAGGGTGTGATCCAGTATCACGGACAGCAAAAGGACTTGCTGCCGTATCAGATGCAGAGCAGTTGTACGATCCACCCCACTTATTACCCGGAAGGAATGAGCAATGTTTTGCTGGAAAGTGCAGCCTGTGGCCGCCCACTAATCACAACGGACCGCAGTGGATGCCGGGAAATCATTGATGATGGTGTAAATGGATTTATTTGCAAACAAAAAGATACGCAGGATCTGGTAAAGCAGATTGAAAAATTTCTTGCATTGAACTGGGAACAGCGGCGAGATATGGGCCTTGCAGGTCGAGCTAAGATTGAACGGGAATTTGACCGCCAGATTGTGGTGGATGCGTATTTGAGCGAGCTGAATCAGACTGAAAAGTAAATGATTTATATCTGAGGAAATTTGAAAATGGATTATAAAAAGCTGATTAAAAGCAGAACAGTCCGCATTAAGTTGATGCGGATTTTGAGCTTTGTGCCGGATGCTTGGATGGTAAAGCTCCAGTACCGATTGAAGACCGGACGCAAGTTGAATTTGAAAAATCCGCAGCGTTATACAGAAAAACTTCAGTGGTACAAACTCAATTACCGCGATCCACTGATGGCGAAGTGTGTAGATAAATACGAAGTTCGGGAATATGTGAAGCAGGTTGGATTGGAGAATATTCTGAATCCGATCTATGGTGTGTACAATAGCCCGGAGGAAGTAGATTGGAATCAACTTCCGGATCAATTTGTTGCGAAAGACACACTGGGCGGCGGTGGAAATGATGTTTTGATTTGCAAGGATAAGAGCAAGCTGAACAAAACAGAATTTTATGAACTTCTTGCACGTTGGACTCAGCCAGTAAAGGGGAAACATCCAGGCAGAGAATGGGTGTATGACAATGCAAAGCATCGAATTTTGATTGAAAAATATATCCCTTCTAGTCCGCAGGACGGAGGATTAATTGACTATAAGTTCTTTTGTTTTTCAGGAAAAGCAAAATTTTTATATGTAATTGCAGACCGAGATTTTGGCAAGGGGGCAGGATTGGGGATTTATGATATGCAGTTCAATCGGTTGCCCTTTGAACGAGTTGATGAGAGACCATTGAAGCGAGAAATTGGTCAGCCGAAACCTTATGAGAAAATGATCGAATACGCAGAGATTTTAGCCACGCCTTTTCCACATGCCCGAATTGATTTCTATTGTCAAGATGAAACTATTCTTTTTGGGGAAATTACTTTTTTTGATGGAAGCGGATATATGAAGTATGATCCAGACAGCGTAGATTATCTCTTTGGAGAGAAGTTTTCAATTTGAAGTGAGGTTTGATATATGAATTCAAGTGAAAGGCGAACAGAACCGATAGTTTCTATTATTGTTCCAGCTTATAATGCTGAAAAAACAATTACAAAAACGGTTGAATCCGTAAAAAAACAGACATATATAAATTGGCAACTAGTGATAGTAAATGATGGATCAAGTGATAAAACAGAAGATATATTGAGAAACTTATCGGAAAATGATGAGAGAATTCTTGTGATTAATCAGAATAACAAAGGAGTGAGCGCGGCAAGGAACCAAGGTTTAAGAAAAGCGGTTGGAGAATATATAACTTTTTTGGATGCGGATGATGAGTTTTCAGCTAACTATCTAGAAAGTGCTGTAAATGCCATGGGATCAAAAGAGACTGATCTTTTTATAACAGCTATGGTATATGGAGGACTTACTAAAAAGTGGAAGTTTAAAGGCCCATATACTATTGCGAAAGATGCAATGACACTTTTCCAAATGAGTGAGAATCCAATGCTGTTTAATTCATGTGGAAATAAATGTTTTCGAAGCAAAATAATAAAGGAAGCAAAGCTAGAGTTCCCGGTTGGAAAATCTATGGGGGAGGATTTGCTGTTTGTTTTAAGCTATATAAGATTTATAAAAAAATTCGAAGTAACTAATGATGTGAAGTATCTTTATAATGTGAGAGCAGAATCTGTAACTAAACGTTCGTTTAAAAAAGAATGGACGCCTGAAATGTCTCTAAAAATATGGAGAGATCTTTTTTTGAACTGGAAATTAGACGAAAGAGCTCTAGATAAGAAAATTGTTGAATCAACTGTAAAATACTTTATTAGAATTTGTTCTTCAGAATCAATTAAAGAAGCAAGATTGGACTGTGAAATTGTTTTTGATGGCCAACTGATTAAAAAAGCTGCGTCTGATTTGGAAAACACTACATATGATTGCTTTTTTGCTAAAGAGATTAGAAATGAGCATAAGATAAAACTGTTTTTTATTTGTTATTTCTTTGGGATGGTTAGAAAAACTAAGAGGTTGATAAAAATATAAGATGCTGAATTACTATTTTGCATTTTTTGTCGCTATTGCGTTAACATGCCTGTTTTCTGTACGAAGTGTTCAGAAAGGGTTTTGTACTGTGAAAGTGAGGAAAGCGTCAAGCTTTGCGATTGCCAGCTTACCGATTGCACTTGTTTTTTTGTTAAGATGGGGAGTTGGAATAGATGCCAATTGGTATGTTGGTACATATCCTCAAATATATAGATTGCTTTTAAATGATCCGACACAACCTTATGAGACAGATCCTTTGTTTTCGCTCCTAACAAAATTGTTTTGCTATTTGAAAATTCCATATTTTTGGTGGGTTTTTTTTCTTGGCCTAATTTATATAGTTGCTTTTTTTAATTTGGTTTATAGATGCTCATCAAATACTCCTATAAGTGTGTTTTTGTTCCTGACAACAGATTTGTTTTTCTTTGCGTTTGGAGCTTTGAAACAGGCATTGGCAATCAGTTTTTTATTGATAGCATATTGTGAACTGTTAAATAAAAGAGAACGGCGAATAAATTGGCGAATAGTTTTGATGTTTATACTATCGTTTATGGCACATTCATCTGCTCTGTTATGTGTTATTTGCTTTTGCTTTTCGTTGGTGAGGCTTTCTAAGGCGTTCCTTATCAAAATCACAATTGGAACAGTAGTACTGTGCCCGTTTACGATATTTGGACTTTCTAAAATAATTGAGAAAACAGAGTATGGTAGAGAGTTTATAGGGACACAGTATGGAGAGAATCAAGGATCGCTTACACACATGGTGTTTTCCTTTGTGTTACTTGTTTTGTTGATTGTGTTTTATGAAAGAATATTGGAATTTGACGAAATGAATTGTTTCTGGGTCAATATGACATTTTGCTATTTTGTGCTAATGATTAACTCCCCGGCCCTAATTCAAACTTTTAGAATCGTTTATTATTTCATGCCGACAGTAATAATCGTTATTCCTTTGCTGATTTCTGTTATACGGAAAAGAGCACTTCGAGTTGTGTCGGTATTGGGTGTTATTTTGGTAAGTGTTTTTATATTTTGGAATACTTACTATAACAATGACGGAAAATTTAGTTATGAGAATTACCAGACAATATTTTCGTATACAGAATTTTTGTCATAACTTAGATAGGAGATGAAGATAATTGATCAGAGTGCTCCATGTTGTCCGTAGTATGAATATTGGTGGATTAGAAAACATCGTGAAAAGTATACTCCTATCAGCAGATAGAGAAAGTGTTATTTGCGATTGTTTAATCTGTGATGAAAAAGAGTCTGATTATGAAGAAGAACTACGAACGGCTGGAATAAATGTGTTTAAACTTTCGGCGCCTAATAAAACTAAAATTAAATTTTACATAGATCTATACAAGTTTTTTAGAAACCAAAGGCAAAATTATGATATTGTTCATATTCATATGGCTTTTACGAATGGTCTTATTGCATTGGCAGCAAAACGTTCTGGTGTTAAATATATAATTTCGCATTCACATGGCGTTATGCTGCCAACAAAAAATGCTTTTATAAGAAAGCCGTATGAAGTTGTGATGAGAAAATTTATGTCAAAGTACTCTGATGGTTTGCTCGCGTGTAGTAAAAGTGCAGGCGACTATTTATTTGGGTGCGAAGCATTTAGAGAGAAAGGTAAAGTTTTTTTGAATGGCATTGATTTTCTGAAGTTTGCTTTTGATGAAAATAAGCGTGACGTTGTAAGAAAGAAGCTCGGCGTGGAGGATAAGCTGGTAATAGGAACGATAGGAGCTTTAGTGCCGGCTAAAAATCATATGCAGTTATTAAGAATTCTTAATGAGTTTAAGCAAGAGGATAATGTTGTTGGAGTAATTATAGGATCTGGGCCTTTGAAAAAAACTTTAGTGTCTTATGCTAATGACCATGATTTACGAGATCGATTGCTTTTGCTTGGAAAGAGGCTGGATGTGTCAGCGTATTTGCAAGCAATGGATGTATTTATATTCCCATCAATAAGTGAGGGGTTTGGCATTGCTTTATTAGAAGCACAGGCAAATGGTTTGCCTTGCGTGGTTTCAAGTAATATACAAGATGAGGCTAAAATTGCTAAAAATATATATACGGTAGAAAATGACGCTCCGCTGAATGAGTGGAAGCGAGCAATTCAAAAAGCATATAATGATGGAAGAAATTATTATGCACATGATTTGAGGGAATCTGGATTGGATTTATATTCTAATTGTAAAAAACTTTTTAGTTGGTATAAGGAGTTTCTGCAATGAACATAGTGTTTAAAATGCTTTACAAAGTAATTGCTATGAAGCTTCCAGAATCGGGATGTTCGTTTTTAGGAATTGAATTTGGAAACTATGCACGGAAATTTAGAAGATTTACTTACCAAAGATGGACGGGAAGATTTATCCCAGAAAGTGTAAATATTGAAAGAAATGTGGCATTATCTGATGATACGTTGATTGGAGAAAGATCAGGGATAGGTCGAGATTCTATTATTAACTATGGGGTTAGTATTGGAAATGATGTGATGATAGGTCCATTTTTACTTTGTTATACGCAAAATCATGAGTTTAAAGATGTGAATATCCCAATGATAGAACAGGGATTTTCTGAACGTAAGCCGATCCACATTGAAGATAATGTGTGGATTGGGGCAAGAGTGACTATATTACCAGGAGTAACACTGGGGACAGGGTGTATTGTTGGAGCAGGTGCAGTGGTTACAAAAGATGTTCCTCCATATGCAATTGTTGTGGGCAATCCGGGACGAGTGGTGAAGTATAGGGAATAATGATATATGAATAGAAATAACATTTTGAACTTCGTGTATGCATTTGGTTCTAATGTAATTACCTTATTAGTGTCGATGGTTGTTACTCTTGTTTTACCGAAGGCGATTAGTGTAAGAGAGTATAGTCTGGTACAATTATACGTTTTTTATAGTACATATATTGGAATAGCAGCTTTTGGTTGGCCAGAAGGAATATTAGTGAATTATGCGGGAAAGGATTATTCCGAAATTGACAAAGAAAGTTTGAGGAAACAGATTAAAATTTGTGCAATATTGGAATGTTTTTTAACTGGTGTTCTTGGTGGACTTTCAGTTTGCTTTATTAACGATACTGAAAAAAAACTAGTTATGATCTTGTGCTCAGTTTCACTAATTCCGATTATTCCTAGATTGATGATGTTGGACATACTTCAAGCAACCAGCAGATTTAAAGATTTTGCGACATGCATTGTTATAGAGAAGAGCGTTTATCTTTTTGGCTCAATTTGTCTTCTGGTTATTGGAGTTCAAAGGTTTTATTGGTATATATTATCAATTGTTTTAGGATACATATGCTCGTCTATTTATTGTGTGGTTTCTCTAAAAGATTTAAATTTGATTCGCTTTCGGAACGAGAAAATATTCGAGAAAGCAGTTCTATTGGAAAGTGCGGAGAATATTAACATAGGGGTAAAAATTTTATTTGCCACATTAGCTGGAAATCTGATTGTTGGAATAGTCCGAATTGGAATTGAAAAGCAATGGAGTGTGGAAGTGTTTGGAAAAGTATCGCTAACAATTTCTGTTGCAAATTTACTGATGGTTTTTATAAATGCTGTGGCAACTATTATGCTTCCTACACTTCGAAGATCTGAATCAGAACAACTTGGTACGGTATATACTGTTTCGCGATGCTGCATAATGGTTGTGCTTTTAGGAGCATTAGTATTTTATTTACCGATGAACACCTTGTTGTCTATATGGTTACCAGAATATAGTGAGAGCTTGAGGTACATGGCAATACTTTTCCCTATGTGCGTATTTTCTAGTAAAACCAGCATGATTATCGAACCGTATCTAAAAGCGTTGCACAAAGAGAAATGGCTGTTGATGATCAATATTGTTACTGTTTCTCTCAGTGTAATTACTACACTGATCACCACTTACTGGCTGCACAATCTGGATCTGGCAGTTGCATCGATTGTATTCCTGCTGGCGTTCCGGTGTGTATTTGCAGAATTGTTTCTTTCCACGGTGCTAGATGTAAATGTGAAAATGGATATGGCTCTGGAACTTGCATTGACGGTCATTTTCATTGTTGCCAGCTGGTTTGTAGGCGGAATTGCAGGCTTGTCTATCTATGCTGTGGCATATTTAATCTATCTGTTTATGAAACGTAAGGATGTAGCGTTTGTGGCGAATATGGCATTGCGCGTGGTGCGACGTGCCTGAACCGAAACGGACGAGGAGAATTATGAAAAATCAAACTGTTTTTATCACCGGTGCGGCCGGATTTATCGGTTCCAATCTGGCGAAACGTTTACTGGAGCATAATGACTCCATCCGGATAATTGGTCTGGATAATCTGAACGACTACTACGATGTGCGTATCAAGGAATCGCGTCTGGAAGAATTGAGGAAGTATTCCGGTTTCACTTTCGTAAAAGGTGATTTGACCAATAAAGATCTGATTAATTTCATTTTTGACCAGTATCAACCCCAGGTGGTTGTGAATCTGGCGGCCCAGGCTGGTGTCCGCTACTCGATCACAAATCCGGATGCGTACGTTGAAAGCAACCTGGTTGGTTTTTACAACATTCTGGAAGCCTGCCGCCATTCTTATGATAACGGGCGTCCGGGTGTACAGCATTTGGTCTATGCCAGTTCTTCCAGCGTGTACGGAACCAACAAAAAAGTTCCGTACTCCACGGAAGATAAAGTGGACAACCCCGTCAGCCTGTATGCGGCGACTAAAAAGAGCAACGAGCTGATGGCGCATGCTTATTCCAAACTTTATAATATTCCGTCCACCGGTTTGCGGTTCTTTACGGTATACGGTCCGGCTGGTCGGCCTGATATGGCTTATTTCGGATTTACCAACAAGCTGCGGGCAGGTCAGAAGATTCAGATCTTCAATTACGGAAACTGCAAGCGAGATTTTACTTATATCGACGATATCGTGGAAGGCGTTGAGCGTGTCATGAAGCGCCCGCCCCAGCGCCAGACCGGTGAGGATGGTCTGCCGATTCCTCCTTATGCAGTCTACAACATCGGTAACAATCAGCCGGAAAACCTGCTGGATTTCGTGGACATTCTGCAGCAGGAACTGATTCGTGCAGGTGTGCTGCCCGAGGATTATGATTTTGAAGCGCACAAAGAGCTGGTCCCGATGCAGCCTGGTGATGTTCCGGTAACCTACGCGGATACCAGTGCGCTGGAACGAGACTTTGGTTTCAAACCGGCCACTCCGCTGCGTGAGGGACTTCGCAAATTTGCTGAATGGTACAAAGAATTCTATATGGGAAAAGAGGAATAAAAATGAAAATCGCAGTAGCCGGAACCGGCTATGTTGGCTTGTCCATTGCAGTATTGCTGGCGCAGCATCACACGGTTACGGCAGTAGATATCATCCCGGAAAAAGTAGACCTGATCAACAGCCGGAAATCACCCATTCAGGATGAGTACATTGAAAAATATCTGGCAGAAAAGCAGCTGAATCTGACTGCCACATTGGATGCAAAATCGGCATATAGCGATGCAGATTTTGTGGTCATTGCGGCTCCTACCAATTACGACAGCAAGAAGAACTACTTCGATACCTCTGCGGTGGAGAATGTGATCCAACTGGTGATGGAGTATAACCCCAACGCCATTATGGTGATCAAATCCACCATTCCCGTGGGTTACACCGAGTCTATTCGTAAAAAGACCGGCAGCGCAAATATCCTGTTCAGCCCTGAATTTCTTCGCGAGAGCAAGGCTCTCTACGATAACCTTTATCCCAGCCGCATTATTGTGGGTACGGACTTGAATGATAATCGCCTAGTTCAGGCGGCGCATACTTTTGCTGGTTTGTTGCAGGAAGGTGCTCTGAAAGCGGATATCGAAACCTTGTTCATGGGCTTCACTGAAGCGGAAGCGGTTAAGCTGTTTGCTAACACCTATTTGGCTCTGCGCGTCAGCTATTTCAATGAGCTGGATACATACGCGGAGATGAAGGGCTTGGATACCAAGCAGATTATCAATGGTGTGTGCCTTGATCCTCGCATTGGCAGCCATTACAACAACCCCAGTTTTGGTTATGGTGGGTACTGTCTGCCGAAGGATACCAAGCAGCTGCTGGCCAATTATCAGGATGTACCAGAAAATTTGATTGAGGCGATTGTAGAGTCCAACCGAACCCGCAAAGACTTCATTGCGGATCGGGTGTTGGAAATCGCTGGCGCTTACGAAGCCAATGACAGCTGGGATGAGAGTAAGGAAAAAGAAGTTGTGGTAGGTGTATACCGTTTGACCATGAAGTCCAATTCTGATAACTTCCGCCAGAGCTCCATTCAGGGCGTCATGAAACGCATTAAGGCAAAAGGCGCTACAGTAATCATTTATGAACCCACTTTGAAAGACGGCGAAACCTTCTTTGGCAGCCGAGTCGTAAATGATCTGGAGCAGTTTAAAAATCAGGCTCAGGCAATCATTGCCAACCGATATGACAGTTGCTTGGATGATGTACAGAGCAAGGTTTATACCCGAGACATTTTCCGTAGAGATTAATTAAAGCGAACGACATGAGCTAGGGCTATTGAATGTAAGGTTGCGGTCACTGACGGGAAATCTTGCTTTCCAAAGTGTCAGCCATTAATGAAGGCTGTTGTTTATCTGCAGCAGTGTATAAATAATGCTTTTTCTTCTGCGTAGATAGATATTTAAGTGAAGAAAACAGTTGGAATGAGGTTTTCAAAGTAACCCCGACTGCCATTAAGTACACCCCCCTGATGCAGGTCGCTCGATATGATCTCTCATGCAGAGTATGAAGAATAATATCCGGCTTCCTACATCAGGAGACTGCTGTATTTAAAGTGGGGAGGATCTGCTGTATACAGCAGATCCTCCTCGGCTTTTGCAGTTGTTTTATTTCTCCGTAATCGTGTTCCCGTCAAGATAAGCCGCCAGCTTCAGTTGACTCCAAGCTTTGTGCTTAAAGCTGGCGCAGAAAAGATTTGTCTGCATGGGCAATGTGATGGGAGGCAGATTGTGTTTTGCCCGATAATTATCGAGAATGCAAATCGTGCCGTCCCGGTGAATACGCCGCCTGAAACGGTGCCCTTAGACCGCACGAATGGTGCACCCAGACCGCTGAAATGGTGCGTGGTCACCGCATCCATGGTGCATTGACAGGATGGCCACTAAAATGAGTTTAGCATCGTCAGATGCAAATTCAATTTAGGAGGCCTTACCATGGTTAATCACAAAGAGATCCTCCGGCTGAAAAGGCTGGGACTCACACACCAAGAAATTGCGGATGCCGTTGGCTGCGGCCGCAACACGGTCACACGCACATTAGCCCGGGCTCGGGAACAGCAGCTTGGCTGGCAGCAAGCGCAGTCCATGTCGCAGCAGGAAGTTTCCCAGTGGCTATTTCCAACCGAGTCAAAGGGGCCTGTTTACAAAATGCCGGACTACGAATGGGTACACCGTGAAATGCAGAAGAGCGGTGTCACCCTGAGCCTGCTGTGGGTGGAATACTGCGAGCAGTGCCGTCAGAACGGCGAGCTGCCCTACAAGTCCACTCAGTTCAACAAGTATTACGCGGACTATGTCCACAAAACTAAAGCCACCATGCACCTGGAACACAAGCCCGGCGAGACCATGCAGGTAGACTGGGCGGGCCAGACAGTGGCTCTGGTGGACACAGACTCCGGGGAACGGCTGGAGACCTACCTGTTTGTGGCGGTGCTGCCATACAGCGGCTACGCCTACACAGAGGCTTTCCTGGGCATGAAGCAGGAATCCTGGATTACCGGCCATGTCAACGCCTACCGGTATTTCGGCGGCGTCACCCGCATCCTCACGCCGGACAACCTCAAGACCGGTATTGTCAAGAACTCCCGTACAGAGACTGTGCTCAACAAGTCCTACCAGGAGATGGCGGAGCACTACGGCACCGCCATTCTCCCCGCCCGGCCCCGCAGTCCCAAGGACAAGGCCTTTGTGGAGGGCTCCGTCGGCGTGGTCTCTACCTGGATCCTGGCTGCTCTGCGCAACCGCCAGTTTCTGTCCCTTGTGGAACTGAATCAAGCAATCCGTGAGAAGCTGGAAACCTTCAACCACAAGCCATTTCAGAAACGAGAAGGCAGCCGGGCATCCTGTTTTGCCGAGGAGCAGCTCTTTCTGCAGCCGCTGCCGGCAGCTCCTTTCGAGCTGGCAGTCTGGAAAGTGGCAACCGTCCAGTATAACTACCACATCAGTGTGGAGCGCATGAACTACTCCGTGCCGTATGAGTGCAAAAATCGCCACCCCAGCCCCATCTGCACGCGATTTGAGCACCACTTTCACGCACTAAAGCCCCACCTGCATCGCCGGAGTTTTAGTGACACCCTTCCGGAGAACCAGCGACACCTCATCGCTCTAAAACGACACCCCCTGTGGCACATGCAAAAGCTCTGCCAGCTAAGCCAGCCAGCAGAGCTCAGGTCAACTTTCTTCAGGAACAGGAATGCCGTTCTCTGTCAAGATGTTCTCCAACTGTCGAATCCGCTCGCGCTGTCGTTGGAGTTCTTTCTCAGCTGCGTAAAAGTATTCCATCGACTCACGCTCCATCTCGTAGTAGCAGGCCCGTTCCAGTTCTAAAACCATACATTTTTCCTCATCGCAAAGATATGGGCGGTCACACATCCTGGCCATCGCCTTCCCGAGTGGCCTTCAAGCCCTTGCGTTCCCGCATCGAGACTCGGCCATCCACCAGAACCTCATAAGCGTTGTGGATAATGCGGTCCATAATGGCTTCTGAAACGGGGCTGTCAGATTCCGGGTTGGGATCGATCCTGGTGTACCAACCCTCAGATTCGTACTGCGTGCAAAAGATCGTAGACTTGTGGCACCGCGCCTCCACGATCTCCAGCATATCATAGGATTCTTGCGGGGACAGCGGACGAATCAGCCACTCGTCCAGGATCAGCAAATCTTTCTTCTTGTAGGCTTCAAGCACCTTTTTCAGCGTACCGCCGCTGCGGGCAATGCTCAGTTCATCCAGTAGTTCCGGCATACGGATGTACTGCACCTTCTTGAAACGGCGGCAGGCCGCATTGCCCAGGGCACAGGCGATGTAAGTCTTGCCGTTGCCAGAGGCTCCCTTGAGGATAATGTGGTGGCCTTCGTCAATGTACTGGCAGGTGGCAAACCGCAGCATCTGTGCCTTGTCCAGCTTTCGGTCCTCGTGGTATTCAATGCCTTCTACAGTGGCAGACGGCACGGCGAAGCGCGCGTTGCGGATAAACCGGTTCAGTTTGTTGCTCTGTCGGCGGTTCCATTCCGCATTTACCAGCAAGCCCAGGCGCTCCTCGAAGCCCAGTTCATTGAACGTGGGGTCTTTCAACTGGTTGGCGAACTCCGCTGCCATAGCGGTCATCTTCATTGCCGTGAGCATATCCATCGTTGCCTGGTTCAGCATCAGCGGTCGCCTCCCTTCCGGAAGTAGGCCGCGCCGCGGGTAATGCCGTAGCTATTGGCTTTGGACTGCGACAGTTGGCTCTCGGCCTTGTCCGGCTTGTCCAGGTCATTTTTCAGAATGCTGGCAATGGTGCGCAGCGAGGGCGTGGTGCTGTACGCCAGAGTTTTGCCGCAGGCTACCTCCAGCCGCTGTTTGCCGTACCGCTGTTCCAGTTTGGTCAGACCAGCGCAGGCCTTGTAGCCCTGCTCGGCGGCTTTACCGGACTTCAGGAAGTGTTCGGCTACCTTCTCGGTCATAGGACCGACCGACATCGCCCAGCGGCTGAACTCGTCAGCGTTGTAGGTGAGATATTTCTGGTGCTCCGGCGGCATATGCTCGCGCTTCACCAGCGGATCACGCTGCCGGGTCTGCAGCCGGCGGTGGCTGGCTACACGGCTGCCGTGGTAGAATACCTCTACCGTTGTTTTAGTCACGCGGATGTCCACGCGCTCGCCAATCAAGTTATAGGGAACAGAATACTTGTTCCTGCCATCCGTAACAAGATAGTCGTTGGCGACCTTGGAAACCGACCAGACGGCCGGTTCAAACGCACTGACCGGCAGCGGCAGCATATAGGGCTTCTCTTCTTCCAGATAGGCACTGCGGCGGTACCGTTCGCCAAACTGAGTACTCATGTACGGCCTTTGGCCCGCCTCCTGACACTTCGCGCAGTATTCTTCCCATAGCAGCGTCAGGGTCACGCCCGACCGTGCCAGTTCGCGGTGGATGTACGGATAGTCGGGCTCAGCATATTGACTGGATGCTTTGTGCCTGTTCGGAAAGAGAAGCTGTTCCAGATCGGCATTGGCGACATCGTCGGAGAGGGGCCAGGATATGCCTTGTTTCTTTGCTGCCTGCAGTACATCTCGCACCGTATGTCTGGAACAGTGTGCCATTGATT
This sequence comes from Allofournierella massiliensis, assembly GCF_004345265.1. Taxonomy (GTDB): domain Bacteria; phylum Bacillota; class Clostridia; order Oscillospirales; family Ruminococcaceae; genus Allofournierella; species Allofournierella massiliensis. The sequence goes on along the minus strand of NZ_SLUM01000002.1, from coordinate 111,666 downwards.
CAATGGTTCGCTGGCTGTACTGAAGACTGCTTAACCGCAAGATCTCCCGATAATTTGTCATTACGAAACCTCCAATTGATTTAGTCACAGCTTGGCTGTGCTAAACCAATTATAAGGCTTTGGGGCTTCAGTGCGTGAAAGTGGGGCTAAAACTCCGGCAAGGTGGTGCTAAAACTGCGTGCAGATGGGGCTGGGGTGGCGATTTTTGCAACCTTCTCCATCTACCAGATTTTGCCCCAGTTGATCGAACTGTGGGGCCTGAACGTGCAGACGGAGGTAGAGGCAAGAAAAAACCTCGCAAAAGTGAGCGGGTAATGACCACCCCGCTCTTCATGCTGCGCTGTGTGCAGCTCGGTATCAGCATCGCCGACCTCGACTTGCTGACCATCGGGTTGGTCAACGACATGTTCACAGAGCGGCAGAACGACGAGTATCCCTATCGAGAACTGGCTTCGCAGGCTGACTTTGACAAATTTTAACAGCATCGCACTCAACGACCGTGCATATATTAAAAACGAAATAAGCACGGTCGTTGAATTTTACTTGACTTTCGTGCTTATTTCACTTACAATATAAGCACGAAAGGTTGGTGGTTCTATGAATGAGATGACAAGACTGATTCAAAGCCATGACTACTTGACGCCGCGCATTGCAGGAAAATCTGGAGTATCAAAATTCAAATTCTATAAATATGTTCGTGAAAATGGATTAGAGCAGGTCGGCCGTGGAATCTATTCCGCGAGTGAAAACTGGCCGGACGAATTGTATGTGCTGCATCAGAGATGCCCCAATGCTGTTTTTTCGCATGACGAAGCATTTTACTATTATGATCTGACGGACAGAGAGCCACTTGTGCATACGTTTACCATTTATAGTGGCTACAATTCGCACAGATTGACAGCCGATGGAAGTTGTAAAGCTTACACGGTGAAGAAGGAACTTTTGGATGTCGGAAAAATCATGGTCAAAGACAATTGTGGTAATGAAATCCCGATGTACGATTTGGAAAGAACAATCTGCGATTTGATGCGAAGCCGTAATTCCATTGAGGCACAGGAGTTCAATTCGGTTCTTAAAGCGTATGTGTCGAGAAAAGATAAAGATCTGAACCGATTGATGAAATATGCGAAGTTGTTTCGTGTTGATAATGTGATCCGAAGATATATGGGAGTACTATTGTAAAATGCAGCTTACACCAGATCAGGTAAAGGGGCGAATTAAAAGTGTCGCCCAAAAGAACAAAGCCGATGCAAGAACACTGATGCGAATCTACATGATGGAACGATTCTTGGAACGAGTTGCGGTTTCGCAGTACAAGGACAATTTCATCATCAAGGGTGGAATGCTTGTGACTGCGATGGTCGGCGTAGCACTCCGATCTACGATGGACATTGATACCAGTCTCAAGAATCAAAATCTTTCTGTGGAGGATGCACTTCGAATTGTAAATGAAATCAAGAATATTGACCTCGGAGACGGTGTGACATTCGAGATCAAAGAAGTTTCCAACATTATGGACGAAATGGAGTATCCGGGTATTCGGTTCACTATGAACGCCGTAATGGGGAAGCTCATTACTCCAATGAAAATTGATATTTCGACTGGCGACGTGATTACGCCTAGGGCAGTTGAGTATCAATATAAGTTGCTGCTGGATGACCGGTCAATCAGTCTATGGTCATACAACCTCGAAACCATCCTTGCGGAAAAGCTTCAGACGGTTCTTGCAAGAGGTCTCCTGAACACACGCATGAGGGATTTCTACGATATCAGAACGCTGCTTGCTATCTATGAACAGGAAATCAATGCAGAAGTTTTAGGAAGAGCGTTTGATGCCACTTGCAAAAAGCGGAGTACAGAAAATTTGAGAACGGACGCACCGCAGATTATTGCAGCCGTTGAGAACGATGAGCAACTGCATGCGTTGTGGAAGTCCTACCAGAATAAATATCCATACGCTGCCACAATCAGCTACGAGGACATCATGGAGAGCACAAAGTCCTTGCTGGGCATGATTCAATAGTCTGAACCTATCTTACCTCGTCAGAGAAATCTGACGGGGTATTTTTTATGCCAATTTTTAGCCTTGGGTGGAGAAAACGTAACCGCTCCATAATCCCCCGGCTACCGAAGGCTGAAAGGATGTGGGACAATAGGAGGAAATGGGACAAATGAGAAAAGAGGTCTCAAAAGTCTAAGAAGTCGCAAAAATCTCAGAAGTCTCAAAAGTCTCACAAAGGAGCAATAAAATGGGCAAGGAATATGTAAATCTGAAAAAGCAGCGGTGCCTGCAGCTTGTGCAGGAGTGTACGCACAGCGGAAAAAGCAAGCGGGAGTGGTGCGCAGAGAACGGCATTGGCTATTCCACCTTCATGCGGTGGCAAAAACGGCTTCGGGATGAATTGGCCGGAGAACTTTTGGCGCCGCAGGAGATCGTGCCGGTGCAGGTGGAACTGCCGGAACAATCTTCCCATCGGAGCACAGAGACGGCTCTGGAAAAGGCCGCGCCGGTGGTTTGCGAAGAAAGCATCGAGATCCGAACGGGCAATATCAGCATTCGTCTTCCCAAGGATACACCGGCCGGCTATCTGGCCGGCCTGGTATGGTCGTTTCTGTTGGTGTTGATGTCTCAAAGGATAAACACGATTGCTTCATTCTCAGCTCTGAGGGAGAAGTCTTAGCGGATGTGTTTACCATTATTCGGGTCGGGCGAAACTAACCTTCAAGTGTCGGGAGTTCGCAGCCACACCTAGTCGGAAAAGATAAAGCTACTACCGATGCTCTTTTAAATCCTGTACACTGGAAAGTGCCAACAACCCAGCGGAAAGGAAAAGCGATGAAAGAGCAAAATGGTAATGGCTTTGCACCAAGTATAGCACAGGTTGTTAGCGATATGAAGGGAAATCGTTCTTTTCAGGAGGCCATCGCACGGATAAGGCAAAAGCTCAGGAGCAGCCGGAAACGATGTATCGGCGTACTGCTGATCCTGCTCGGTATTGTTTTGGGGATTGTTTCCAGGGCGGCGGGCGGATCTCCGTCCCAGGATTTCACCTCCGGTATCCTCATGGGTCTCTCGGCCGGCATCCTTCTTGTTGGGATTCTTGCAGTCCTGCTGTCCTTCATCCGGAGGCGATGATATACTGGATAAAGCTTCCAACCTGCCGAAGCTTCATGCCGAGGCGTCGGACGAGGACGATCCTATGAGCGCCCAGGTGGTATGAGGTTTTGTAGACGCCGTGAACCGCTTTGAAAAGAAAATTCACGACCTAAAGCTGAGCAAAAACGTCGCCATCCAGACTGCGCCGCAGATCCGGTTGATCCAGAGCAACGATAAAATGCCGGCAGATAAAATCCAAATGGCGGCTCTCAGCACCGTTCCACTGTGGGAAAGCCAGATCAAGATCGCTCTGGGACTGCACCGGCAGGAGGGCCGCGCTGCCCGCCAGAGTGCGGAAGCGGACCTCCTGAGGATCGAGCGGCAGCTTAAAAAGGCGCTACTTGAAGCTGCGCAGCAGTAATAGACAAAATGGCAAAATCCCTTTCAGGTTGCAAAACTGACTGCTCAGCACAACCTGAAAAGGGATTTTATGTTTTTGCTGTGTGTAGCAGGATAAGCTTATTCACAGATAAGCAGCGTAAATTGGGTGGAATTTTTATTTTATCCTTTTTCGTGCTCACAAACTTCGGTCGGTTGGGGAGTCTTTATCTGTCTAAAAACCAGAATCCCCTTGGAAGAAGGTGTAATAGAACAAGAAACCAGTTCAAATCCTTCCTGTTCCATTTGATTGGCTACATCTTCGATTCTTGCCGCCATTTCCTTTGCTTTAGGAGAGTATTTTACAACAATCGTCTTATACATTCTGAAGCCTCCTTGTTATCTTTTTTGGAGTGTGTGAGCGCAAATTATTTTACGGCTACGATTTTCTTAAAAAATCCAGCAGGATCCGTTCCTGCTCCACTGGAAAGGTGCGGGGAATCCAGAGCGTCTTGGAAAAGGCATTTTTCTGATGCGTACCGTAGGCGTCCTTTGTCTTCCGGGTAAATATTCCCCGGATACAGATGGATCGTCTTCCCACAGAATACTCTTTCAGCCGGAGCAGCACAAAGGCAAATTCCACCCGCTCGTCCATGCTGCCGCTATGACCGGTATAGCACAGCCGGTTTTCCGAGAGATATACGCGCTGAACCAAAGACGTCCCTGAGCAGTTTGCCCAGTACATCAGAAGCGGGATCACAGCGAAGATCGAGGCGGCCGCCAGAGCCATAAACGGCTGACGCAGCATCAAGACCGCCAACTGGTCCTGATGGTTCTTGGTGAAATACAGCACGAGAAAAGAAAGCAGGAACGCGCCCGGGCAAACCGCCAGCACAAGCAGCTTCGGCAGCCGCAGATACTGTTTGCGGCGAATGAGATCGGTTTCTAGGACCAGGCTGCCGGACACAACTGCGGCCTGCCGCTCCTTGTCCCGCTTTCTTTCATGTTCCGCCTTGTCCCTTAAACCCGGAGATAAAAGTGAGAATGAGTGGAATCAACAGCAGGAGCAAAGCGGTCAGGGCGATGGTAAAAATAAAAGCGTTGCTTGCCGCGTTGGATAACGGTGCGAAGGTGACGATGCAGACCAGCAGCGTCAATATCTCCAGGATCAGCATATAAAAGGCGATGGGAAGGAAAATATTTAAAAACCGCTTGCCTTTCAGATTGTACCGTTTGCTCCTGTTCAGGCTTTTCAGCCCTTTGCTTTCGATGAGTCCGCTGCTCAGATCCGCTGCGGTCTGGGCATTGGACAGATTTGCAAGCATCAATATGGCAGTGACGGCAAGCAGAACGCCCCTGTTTTGTTCGGCGGTATCTTTTTCTTTATGCTTTATTGCGGCCAGAATTGTCAAAACAATTTTTACGATCAGAGAGAGATAAATGGGGCCGAACAGCATGAAAAACATCCGCAGATCGAAAAACATATCCTCGGAAAGGCCAATTTTTTGAGCGGGGATCCGCCCGAGAAGCCAGCCGGTCCCGATAAACACTGCGTAGGATATCACAACCTTAATCAGCCATTTTACAAAGCGGACAGTTCGCTTTTCAGCCATAAACCATTTCCTTTCCGATACGCGTGAAAGCACCCGATTGATAAGAGAGCGTAAAATAATGCGCTCGTGGCACCTACATAGAATCCCTCGCAGCAGAGAAAGCCAAACTGGCTAAGCTATGCATTCAAATAATTTTTCTTACCTGCTTTCCCTCTGCATCTCATTGATAATCGGCCGCAGGGAAGCGAAATCGACAAAATCTGCCTGCTTGCCGTAGGTTTCCATTAACGCCTTGTCTTCTTCGCTCCATTCTTCCGCCGGTTTCTTTTGCAGAGATCGGTGCAGTAGCGCCATCATGGTTCGGTGTCCCAGAGATAGCGCCTGATAATCAATGGCGCCTCGCAGATGGAAAACCGCTGCTCTGCCATATAGCTGGGCGGGAATCTGTTTTTGCAGGGAGTTCCGGATATTCTCCCGATTTTGCGGTATATCCGGATCAGCCAGCCCGACCGTAACGATCACCAGCCTTTGATGCTCTCCGAATGACTGCCTTCGCAGCGTCTTTGTCAATCCCAGAACGCCTCCGGCATACAGCGCGCCGATATACACGATCGTTTCCAGTTTGGAAAGCGGCGGTGCTTCTTGATAGCTGACAGCAGGGATATCTGTTTGCTTTGACAGCTCCTGCGCATACCGGCGGGCGCTTCCGTACCTGCTTCCGTATAAAATGACAGACTTCATGCAATCACCTTACCCCTTATTACGAGAACAATCGTCCTGTTTTAAAAGTGCGAACAGGAACCGGCCGCAAGACAGAGAGGATAGAATCATAAACAGATCGGCAATCGGAACAAACAGGAAGGATGGAAGCAGCACACGGGTGTAGCGGCTCTTTACGGTTTTGCGCTTGTAAACGGCCTCAGACAACCGGGCCAGGCAAAACAATACACCGAAATTGAAAAACAGCCAGCTTCCCGCCTGAATGGCGAGGGTATAAAGCATGTCCGGCGGTACGCTTCCTGCCGTAAGAAACGAAACGGCGATCTGTACGATAGATAGCGCGATCAAAACAGGATAGACGATTCCCAGCACCCGCAGCATGACGCCTCCGCCAATCCCGATCCCGCCGCTCCAGATAGCGCCGGAATGCAGGCACCAGGATTCCAGTATCCGCAGTGCAGTACGGTTTTGCTGTCCCTCTATAAAGCCGTTGTTGGCAATGGCGTACAGGCGGAACCGAAGAGAACGGGCTTTACAATATTCTTCTGCCAGCGATAGGAACTCTGCTAAATGAGAGGGCAATCCATCCACATAAAGCGGGAAAGAGATACACACGGCGTCCGCGCTGCCCAACTGGGAAAGCGCATGGTCAAAGTCTTTCCGGCTCCGCAGAGGAACCGTTTTTTTGACAAGGCCGGGAAGAAACAGCCGGAGGATACCGGAGAAAAATTGAGAAGCGCCGCCTCTCTTTTTGGGGCTTGCATTGAAGATCAGCAGCTTCATGATATTGCTCCCCTGATCTGTGCAGGATTTTGGAAAAACAGCGTTTCCGCTGTTTTGTATCCAAGGTTGAGCCGGTTACGCTCGGCAAGCTCTGTGGCAGTCTGCCGTTCCGATTCCGTAGAATCTCCGTAAAAGAGAACCCGCAGCAGTTTTCGCTGCGGGTAGCGCCCTATATGATGGGTTTGGCCGCCCCGCCAGGTAAAGAAGGGGAGGGATACTCCAATAGCGCGGTCCAAAACAGCCTTGACGCCGGGGCTGTAGCCGCCGTAGCACAAACGGCTGATAATGATCAGCGGGTCGCTTTGCCCGATCAATGCGCCCGCATGTTTCAAGGAGTCGTCCATCACACAGAATCCGGTATTTTTCAGCCAGCATGCAAAGCAGCCACTGCACGGAGCATACTGGCCGTCCGCAGTGAAAACCACGACATTTTCATCTGGAAGTTCAAAAGCAGAGAAGTCTGCTTTATTAAGATCATGAATGATCGTTTTCAAAACGCAATCCTTTCTTTTTTGACGTTATCCCGGACAGGAAAGAGCGCCCGCTTGACGTTCAAGACCCGCTTTTCTCAGGGACAACCTTCGTAGCGATATCCGTTACGATACCGAAAAAGTCCTTCCTGCCCGGCACAACGCTGATGTCGATATATTTGCCTGGAACCATATGCTTAAGCATCTTGTCGTTTAGATAAAGGGTGCGGTTCATGACCGTGTCTCCCGCCGCATTGTCCGTGATCCGAACCGTCGCTTCCGCTTCCCAGTCCCCGGCTTCCTCTTTCCCGGTCAGCCGCAGGTTTTCCAGCAGCGCTTTTTTGACCACGCTGTTTCTGCTAAGCTCCATGCGCTGTTCATAGGTCAGCTCGCCCGGATGTTTTCGGCACTGGTAGCGGGCGATGCGCTCATTCAGCACATCGGCATCCGGATTATCATCCCCGATGGCATGGGAGCGGTCTGCCGGGTCATACCGGATGGAGAGCGGCGCTTCGACGGAGCACATGGGAAGCTGCGCCCTCGGGATGATTTCCGTCACGGTGGTATCAAAAAAAGTCCCGTCCTCGGCCAGTGCGTCCACCACGAAGCGAAACTCGGGATTGTCATTGACGCATCGTCCCGTATGCTTTGCGGAACGGATAAAACCCAAGGCCTTCACTGTGCGGGCATCCCTCCAGCGCTGCTCCTTCTCCCTTTTCCGCCTTTCGGATCTGGCCGGGAGCACAAATCCCAGCAGGATACACAGCGCAATGACCACCGCAGATATGATCACGGTGGCCCGAATCGGATTTTCAGCCATCCAGTTGAAAAAAAGACTCCATACGTTTTCCACGAAACGGTCAACCCCTTTCTCTGTATCAAACGGACGCCGTATTCCTCTTAACTGATGCCGGATGCCACGGAGGTATCCAGTACAAAAACAAAGAGATTTTCCCTGCCCGGGATGACGCGCACGTCCACATACCGCCCGGGAATCAGGTATTCCAAAGCCGTATTGGGTACATACAGCGTTCGCTCGAATGTATGGCCGCTCTGCTCCTCGCCGGCAAGCTGGATGGCCGCTTCTGCCTCATAGTCCCCGGCCTCTTCTTTCCCGGTCAGCCGGAAGCTTTTCAGCAACGCCTTTTTCATCACGCCGTTTTTTAACAGCTCCATCCGCTGTTCATAGGAAAGATCGCCCGGGTGCTTTTGGCACAGATAGCGGGCGGCGCGTTCCTGCGCCAGCGATTCATCCGGATGGTAGTCCCACACTGCCCGGATTCTGTCGTCCGGGTTATAGCGGATGGGGATCGCCCTGCCGGGAACCATACCGGCCATCGCCGTTATGGGGATGATTTTCCGCACGCTGGTCTGGAACACCGTTCCGTCCTCCGCCAGGGCGTCCAGTTCAAAAAGCAGCTGCGGGTTTTCGTTGACATACAGGCCGGTCTGCCGGGTGGAGCGGATAAATCCCACGGTCTGTACGGTGCAGGAATTTTTGCTGACATGCCCTTTCGTCAGCCTGCGGACTACGGTTAAAGACGGAATCGCAACCGCCAGGATGACGATCACTGTAATGATTCCGTTCGAATTTGACAGCAGCCAGTCAAAGAAAGCCCCCATAAAAAACGCCTCATCCATTAGATACAACAATTCAGTATAATTATATCGTGATTCGTGTTTGACATCTATCATGAGCAGGCTAAGATTGCGTAAAATTATGGCATGATCCCGGAACTGATTCAAAAGATTTCATTAAATGCTATCATTATCAGGAACAAGCCTTTCTGACATTTTCATGGACTTCCTTCCCACTCCTCAGCGAGCATCACATCTTCCAGAATCTCGTCGTAGCCAAATTATTGGGTAACCTTGTGCCTTTCTCGCCTAATATTTACGGGTATTTTACCCTGATTTCACATCGTAAAATAAGATAAGTGCTATAACTAAGATGGAATCGGATCCACTGACCCATGAACAAAACAACGAGGTGAACTATATGACTTTGTTCATGAATGAGAAAGATATGAATGAAATGTTAGCCAGTATTTGCCCGGACGGGGAAACGTACCAGGGAAAAGCATGGGGGACCTTGATGTCTGGGACGGCTGAAATGTTGGCACTGGGAGCTTTGAGTAATGTATATTGTTATGTTGGCGTGACAGAAAAAACATTGGTTATCGCAGTGTTGGAAACTTTTGATATCTCGCATATTTACGGTAAAATCTGCATTCCGTTTGACCAGTTTGACGAACTGAAAGTACAAAAAGGTTTACTGCCTTCCCAGCGGATCATCAAAGCGAAAAGCGGGAAAACCAAAATAAAATTGTCGCTGGTCAACAACAGCATCACCGCCAAAATCAAAGATCAAAAACAGGGGATGCTCGCGATTTGCGAGGTACTGGAGCGTTTGAAACACTGATTTTCATAAAAGCAAGAGAGAAAATGAACAATATAAATGAGAACCGAACAGACGAAAGAACACCCGGCGGCGAAAAAAACAAGGCGGAGTTAAAATGGTTTATTTTGTTCCTTGCCGTCATCTTTTTTCTGCCGATCACCATCCTCGCGGTGATGGAATGGTTTACAAGCGCCGATGCCTTTGCCATCGGAATCACGGGGTTTATGCAAGCCGTCATTGTCCATGGCGGTTTAGGGCTGGTAGCGGTGATCATCGCCCTTGTCTTATTCGTACTGCTGATTCGGCCGGACGCAACGTTCCTGCAAAAGGTCGGCAGAACCGCAGGCATTCTGCTATGCGTCGCCGCCGCTTTCTTCCTTGTCCGGCCGCTCGTTTTGGACATTCCCTATCTCAAGCGCCCGGAAGCCGCCTATTTGGAGCGGCTGGAATTTGAATATTCGCGAGGGATCGGGGACTATGGTTCGGACGACTATTATCTGCGCGGCGTAGATATGACCGGCGAGCGGCATTCCTTTGAAATCAGTGAAAAGAGGTACGAGGAAGGGCGCGCGCTGTGGGGCGGGAACGACTACAATCTGTTTGCGAAAGTCACCTACCTGCCGCACACCTCCACCTTGATGTCGCTCGAATTTATGACAGAACTCGACGCGTCAGGGGCAGAATTGTACCCACCATCCCCTGAACTCCCGAATGATTGGGAAAGTTTTTCAATCCAGATCAATGATACGGTTTATACATTACCAGTTCCCCTTGCGGCTTTCCTTGACGATGGGTGGGTGATTTCCGAGGAGGATGCCGGGCTTTCTCTGGCTGGCGCGGAAGGCCCGTATGCGTCCTATGAATGGGAATGGGTCTCGTTGACCAATGACCACGAGCAGGATATCAGCGTCTGTGTCTTCAACACCACCGAAAGCACGATCCCCGTCGCCGAGAGCACGGTGGGAGGTATTCATGTAATATATGGCAACTACGACTTTTCCGGTACAGAACTACGCCTTCCCGGTGGGTTGATGCTGGGATGGTCTACCAGAGAAGATGTCTTAAAACTGTATGGCCAACCGAACGATAGCTTTGAGGCAACCTATGGTGGATATAGCTTGAAATACGAAATTGATGACCCTCTTGACCCGGCCTCTTGGAAGCTTGGTTTTGATGATTCAGGCATTCTAGACGATGTTATGGTACACCACCAGGCTTATTTCCGTTCTGACTAACGTCATGGAATATGTACATCTTACCAGTCATCATTTAAGGCAAAGAAAACCGCTTGTCCTAGTGACCCTTATCTCGGCCATAGGGACAGGCGGTTTAGTTTTTTCTGATTGCTTACACGCTGCTGATCTTGTGTCGTGTTTATGCAAAATTTTAGGGCCGCGGTGAAAGGCGACGGCTCAGAAGCTCAAAAAAGAAAAATGTATAACTCCAGGGTAATCTCCCCTTGACAAATCGGTTTCCAGAAGGAAATGGTAGAGACTATCCTTCGCAGTGCGGTTCGAGTGCAGGAGTATCTGGTACAACTTCGAGCCATGACCAGCCCGGAAGGATTGATGGAACAACAGAAAGAACAGGTCTCTCTGGAACACCTGGCAGAAGGCTGGAAGCGAACAGGGCAAAGCCTTTGCGGAGCCAAACAGGTCGAATTCATCTGTTCTTCGGTTCCGCCTATTTCTCTTTGGGTATATCCTGCTGCTTTGGATCGGGCAGTGACGAATCTTCTGGATAATGCGGTGCGTTATACCCCGGCGGGTGGCAAAGTGGTTCTGAATATACTACTGGAAGAGAAACAGGTGAAACTTTCGGTGGAGGATACTGGCCCCGGGTTTTCAGCTGCGGCCCTCGCCAAGGGCGGCCAGCCCTTTTTCACCAGTGATGCCAGCCGCCCTCAGGAGGGGCATCTGGGGATGGGCCTGTTTGGCGCCGCACAGACTGCAAAACAGCATGGTGGTTCTCTTCATCTTTCAAATACCTCGCAGGGAGCAAAAGTGGAATTGAATTTGCCGGTAACGAATATGCGGGAATGAAGTAATTATGCGTTAATTGAACAAGAGGGATCTGCTGTTTGTCAGCGGATCCCTCTTATTTATGTGGAAGAACTGAAAACCGACCTTCCTGTGATTCTGGAACCGGATAATCCTGGTTGGAGCTTTCCGGTGCGGAACAGGGAAGAACTGTACCGGAAAGCCCATGGAGCACTGGTATGCAGACCGTTTTGGATTTATCTCGAACGGGATCCGAAGTGGAGCGGTGAAGAAAGTTTCACTCGGCAAAGGTGCGACTCACGAATCTTACATGGAGATACCCGCGACCAGCTGCTCTATTTCCCGAGAAATGCGGGACAGCTCTGCGTCCGTCTGGTTTATCAATGTGTGTAAATGGTTCAGAACAATTTCAATCTGATTCCGGATGAGCTGCACCTGCTGCTGGGACTGGCGAATCTGATCCAGTACGGCCCAGTCGGCAAAGATCCCATCAAAGAAGTAATCGGCCACGCGCAGGAAACCATCAATGCTGACCTGAATGTCAGCATTAATCGTCACATCGGCCAGCTCGGTTTTGAAGCGACGCAGCTGCGACTGCAGGGTTTCCACAGAAGCCTGTGCCTGGTCCAGATGGCTGTGCTTTGCCAGATCCGAGAGCAGTCCGCCGCCGACCAGATCCCAGGTTCCCCAGCCTTCTGCACTGTTCAGTTCGGACAGAATTTGATCCGCACAGGACAGTGCGGCATTACCAGCGATCAGAGCTTCCTGCAATTCCCGCTTTTGGCTGTCCAGATAGCCGTTCCGTTCTTCCAGCTGTAGAATCTTTTCCGCAGTGGGCCCGCCGGCTGCTTTTACGGCAAGTGTTTTTTCCTGCAAAAGGGAATCGTAGCGAGCCTCACAGCCCCAGAGCGAATTCCGCTCGTCTTCGCATTGTTTCAAATCCCGCTCAATGCCTTCCAGCTCCCTGGCAGCGGCATCGTATTTTACCTGAGCGGCGTAGGCTTCCTGCTGCTCTTTGGTCAGCTTTTCGTCCATTTTGCCAACCATCTGATAAAAGAAAGCAGCCAGACTGCGTTCCTCCAGCCGTTCCACATCTGCCTGTTCTTTGGAGAGGACCTTTCGAAGCTCATCCGCACGGTCGGCATAGGCTTTGCGCTGGATGCGCAGTTCATCCATGGAAGCTTCCAGTTTTTTCTTGCGGGTGCACTGGGCCTGTAATTGACGCAGCTGTTCATCATAGCATTTCATGAGCAAACATCCCTTCCTGCCTGACTGCATTTTGTACCTTCCGGATGACGAAATGCGCGGAATTTTGGAACTATCTTTATAAAAACGATACAGGAATTCAGACAGGGTGTCAATAGAAGGGAAAACTGCTCCGCATTTTCCGGAAATGGGGAGGGAATCTTCTGTCAGGCGGGCGAAAAAAGGGGACTCTACTGTTGTTCGGTTGCCACTCAGCCGGATCACTGGTATGATTTTCTCGAGGTGAGCGGAGTGTTTGCAATTGATAAGGAAAAATTCGGGGCCTTTGTGGCACGGCTGCGCGAGGAAAAGGGGCTGGTTTAGAAGAAAGTGGCAGAGCGGATGTATGTGTTGGATAAGGTTCATAGCTGAATTAAAAAATTGTTTGCTGATTTTTCTACCGCCTTCTTTGAACCTTTTCGCTGCTCCGGCAGTTCCCACTTTTCGCCCTGCTTGGTGCAAGGAATCCTTTCGCCTTTTTGGGATTTGTATGGGATTGGATTCGGTGTATTATAAAGACGTTCCGCCCGGTTTTAGGGGGCGATGATAGGCCAATCACCTCAGAACAGAGGAGCAGAAACTGCGCCGTATAAACCCAATAATCCTCTGGACTGTGGGTTTTGACAACACGGAACGATGCTCTTGGCAGATGAATATATTTTGACAAGAATGACAAGTATGAATATAATGAAAACTAAGAAAAGGAGGCACGATGTATGGTATTTGTTGAGAGTGAAGTTGTTGAACTAAAAGCAGAGGTTGTGGGAGATATCTGCAAAGAAGTCGTTGCCTTTGCCAACACAAAAGGTGGCACGCTATATATTGGCGTCAGTAATGACGGAACTGTCTTGGGGATCAAAAACACCGACCAAGTCATGTTGCAGCTAAACAATATGATTCGAGATTCTATTAAGCCTGATGTGACAATGTTTGTGGGCTATGAGACCCAGCATGTCGGCGACAAAGATATCATTGCCGTGACCATTCAAAAAGGAACCGACCGGCCCTATTATCTGGGCAGTAAGGGATTGAAACCCAGTGGGGTCTATGTCAGGAACGGTACTTCTTCTGACCCAGCTACAGATACTGCGATCCGAAGAATGATTAAAGAAACTGATGGCGACAGCTTCGAATCCATGCGTTCACTGGAACAAAACCTCAGCTTTGACGCGGCAAAGAAGCAATTTGAAAAGCAGAATATCCCATTTGATGCTGCAAAAATGCAGACCCTTGGGATGATTTCTGCAGATGGTATTTACTCCAATGTAGCACTCCTCCTGTCCGATCAGTGTCCCGGCACCATCAAGGCGGCGACTTTCTCGGGGGAAGATAAAGGAAGTTTTCAGGATAGAAGAGAATTTGACGGTTCGCTGTTTCAGCAAATGGAGGAGCTATACAGCTATCTCGATCTGCGTAACCAGACAAAGGCAACGTTTGATGGGCTATACCGAATCGATACACGGGATTATCCGGAAGATGCACTGAGGGAAGCGATGTTAAACTCACTGGTTCACAGAGACTATTCTTTCCGTGCAAGCACCCTTGTCAGTGTATATGCGGACAGAATTGAATTTGTCTCTGTGGGTGGGCTGCCAACTGGCATTGCACTTGACGACATTATGCTGGGACTCTCTGTTTGCCGAAATCCCAAACTGGCAGCCGTATTTTATCGTCTGCAGCTGATTGAGGCATACGGCACAGGTATGCCTAAAATCATAAACGCCTACACGGAGAAGGAGTTGAAGCCCAAAATCGAGGTGTCGAGCAACGCATTCAAAATCACGCTGCCAAACAGGAACGCCAGCGCAAATCATACAGTGACACTGGTTGGTACGCTCAAAAGCGAAGAGCAACAGATTCTGGATTTCATTGGTTCACATGGTCATATCGTGCGCAGTGATGTGGATCAGCTGCTGGAGGTAAGCCAGGCTACAGCCAACCGGATTCTGAAACGAATGGTGGCGGAGGGGCTCATTTATCAGATCGGAAACGGCAGGAAAACAAAGTATAGACGGAAGTAACTGCTGGTGTAGAAAGGGGCTGTGTATGAATCGAAAAGCGATTATCAGTGGACGGGAGTATACACTTCTTGAAATTGTCCCGTCTCTGGATGGAGAGCAGGCGCTGCTTCTCTGTGAAGATGAAAACGGCAAAAGGGCGGTTTGCTCCGAGCCGTTGTGGCGCAGCTGTGCGCGAACGGATGTACAGTCTGCCCCAGTTCACGCACATAGCTCCTCACGAGAAAAAATTCAGTATTTCCTCTCTGTTTTCAAAGGGCGGGAAGATGTATATGCACGCCGGTATCACAGCACGACCACCGGAAAAACCGGTTACACCCCTGTCTGTAAAAACGAATGGGTGCATGGCCTGTGTGATAAGAAGAAATACAGGTGCGCAGAATGTCCCAATCGCGAGTTTCGGCCGCTCACGGCCGATGTAGTCAAGGCGCATTTGATGGGCCGTGATGCTTTGTGCAGAGATGTGGCGGCGATCTATCCAATGCTGGAGGACAACAAAACCTGGCTGTTGGCTGCGGATTTTGATGAAGAAAACTGGAAACTTGATGTGACTGCATTTTGTAAATCCTGCAATGATGCGGGACTTGTACCGGCAGTGGAACGCTCTCGTTCCGGAAATGGCGCCCATGTCTGGTTTTTCTTTTCGGAGCCTGTTTCCGCCGCCGATGCCAGGCGCTTGGGGAGCGGTTTGCTGACTCGGACAATGTCGTGCCGGCATGAACTATCCTTTTCATCCTATGATCGTTTGTTCCCGTCTCAGGATCTTGTTCCGAAGGGCGGTTTCGGGAATTTGATTGCCTTGCCATTTCAAGGACAGGCGCAGAAAGACGGAAATTCTCTGTTTGTGGATGACCGCTTTGAGCCTTATCCTGATCAGTGGGCATTTCTGTCCTCCTTGCCGAAAATCACGCCGGAACAGTTGGAAGAAGTTTTAAGGAAACTGTGTTATCATGGGGACATGGGAGAATTGGCGGATGCTGAGGAGAAGCAAGTGCCCTGGAAACGCAAGCGAACCCAGACAAAACTGACGCGCAGAGATTTTCCGTTGCAGGTAAACCTGCATCGTTCTAATTTGATTTACATTGAGAAAAAGGGCTTCTCTCAAGGAGCGTTGAATACGCTCAAACGGCTTGCGGCGTTTCCAAATCCGGAATTTCGCTCCAAACAAGCCATGCGTATTTCCGTTTATGGCATTCCTCGTGTTCTGGACTGCGGCTATGAGGACGAGGAATACATCGCTCTTCCCCGTGGTTGTATAGATGAACTTCTGGGGTCATTGAATCAATATGAAGTCCCTGTTGTTCTGGAAGATCACAGATCACTGGGACATTCCATTGATGTGGAATTTAATGGAGTGCTGCGCCCAGAACAGGAACCTGCCGCCAGAGCGTTGCTGGATGCAGACATGGGTGTTCTGTCTGCAACGACTGCGTTTGGGAAAACCGTAATTGGCGCCTATTTGATTGGACAGCGCAAAGTCAATACCCTGGTATTAGTGCAGTCCAGTGCATTGTTGGAACAGTGGAAATCCTCGCTGGAACAATTTCTGAATATCCATGAAGTTCTGCCGGAACCGCCCAAAAAGCGGGGCAGGAAGAAAAAACAGCACCTCATTGGCCAAATTGGCAGCGGAAAGAATACCCGCAGTGGGATCGTCGATATTGCCACCATGCAGTCTCTGCTTGAGGGAGGAGAAAAGTCCGTAAAGTCTTTTGTGACAGAGTACGGAATGGTCATTGTGGATGAGTGCCATCATGTGGCCGCATTCACCTTCGAAACCGTGCTGAAAGCAGTGGAAGCCAAATATGTTTACGGATTGTCTGCCACCCCTGTCCGCAAGGACGGTCATCATCCCATCATCTTTATGCAGTGCGGCCCCGTCCGGTATTTGGTGGATGCCAAAAGTCAGGCGGAAAAGCGAAGATTCTCCCATATGGTCATTCCCAGATTCACACGTCTAAGACTGCCGAATGCCAACGGGATTCAGGATATGTACGCCGGTGTGATTGAAAATCACAACCGGAATGCACTGTTGGTGTCAGACACGTTAAAGTTGATTCAGGAGGGGCGCACCCCAATTCTTCTGACGGAACGGAAAGACCACGCTGTACTGCTTGCCGGTCATCTGTCAGGCAAGGTAAAACATGTTTTCCTGCTCATTGGCAGTGACAAGCAAAAGGATAAGCGTGAAAAGCTGACGGCATTGCAGAATGTGCCTGACGGTGAGGACGTGGTAGTCGTTGCTACCGGAAAATATATTGGAGAAGGCTTTGACGCCCCGCGGCTGGACACCCTGCTCCTGGCTATGCCCATATCGTGGAAAGGTACATTGGCACAGTATGCCGGACGTCTCCACAGAAATTATGAAGGAAAGCAGGAAGTTCGTATCTACGATTATGTGGATATCCATGTTCCGACTCTGGAGCGGATGTATCATAAACGCCTGAAAGGTTATGCGGAACTTGGATATCAGGTCAAATTCGGTGCAGCGGATCAGTCTGTCAGTGTGATTTATGATGGACACTCATCTATGCTTCCTTTTGAGCAGGACTTGGATGATGCCATCCGCAGCGTGGTTATCGTCAGTCCTTATCTGCAAAAAGAAAGAATCGTGAAATTGCTTCCCTCTTTGCAGAAGGCGGTCGCTTCCGGTGTCGAAATTGTAATCCATACCAGAACGTTAGATGACAGAGAACTCTCAAATCAGGAAAGCGTGCGTGAAACGATCAAGATGCTGGAACTGGCGGACATTGTGGTTCATACGCACAAGGCGCTCAATCAGCGGTATGCCGTCGTTGATGAAAGCGTTGTGTGGTATGGAGGAGTGGATTTTCTTGCGTTTGGCAGAAAAGATACGGATGTACTCCGGTTCACAAATTCGGATATTGCCGGTGAATTTCTGGCACTTTGCGGTCATGCAGAAAGCGAACAACTTGTCATGGAAGATGTTTCTATGTAGGGGTCGTCTTCGAGATGTTTCCGTATTTGGGATTATAAGAAATGGAGGAAAAGGGCAGAGAAAAACCGCTGCTTTTCAATGCTCTTTAACCCTGCCTGTCAGTGCTTGATCCAGCGTATTGGGTTCGAATGTCTGGGAATACAGGCCCGAAGCAGGTGTGCTATCAATTACGCAACACCCAGATATGGAGTTGTAGAACTGCCTGGACGTATTCTCTTGAATTATATTCGGCATGAGGGACTGCTGGTGGAAAGATATAATTGATACCATGGCGGCCAAGTTGAATGCGTATAACTGCAAACAGCGAAGCTGTGATGCTGTGCAGGACAACAGTAACTTTATTTCATTTCCAGCATGGTAGATGTACTGTTCTGGAAAGTTCAAAAGCAAGATTTTTCTGTCATGATTCAGAGCAATTTTACATCAGCAGAACTTCTGACTTGGCAAAGAATCAGGGCAGAGTCGGAGAACTTACTGGATAAAAACCGGAGTCCAGAATGATTAAATGACGAGTACAGAGAAGGGGGAAGGAAATGACCGACAATAAAGATCAAATTATAAATTTGTTTCGAGATGACAACGCCGAGACGGAAACCATGCGGAATTTTATATTGGGATCGCTGATCAGCTGCGAAAACAACGAGACGGAAGAAGATCGTTTGGGCAATATTGGGGCTTTGGAAAAAATCAGGAATGCTTTGGTGGGTGTGCCGGAGGCAGCCAAATCCTATGAGCAGGTCCTGGAACTTATTGATATTTTGAAGGAAGAAAAAAATAGCGGTGCGGACTGACGGAAATATATGCTTCCTTGGGATATGTTGGGCTTTGGGAAAGACAGAATAAATGTGCATCTATAATATGGGAGGGCCCATGAACAGGGAAGATCTGAAATTCAAGGATGAATGACCATCGAATCTGCAACCTGAAATAAACGGCGCAGGTATCACCGCATCAGTGATGCCTGCGCCGTTTATTTGTTGCTGAGCGCAAATGTTCTTTAGTGTTTCTTGGGCCTTGCCTTTGGTGCGGTTGCATCATAACTTGCATCGAGTAGCATTTTGATTTTGTCATCTGAAACGCTGCCATCCAGAGCAACCGTAATCCAACTGTCCTTGTTCATGTGATATGCTGGGAAAAAGCCTGGTTCGCACCTCAAAGAGCCGATCAGGATTGTGTCGCACTTGAGATTAACTACATCCAAAAGATCGGAACCCGGCAATCCGAGTTTGCCTTTGGGGATATCCATAATCAGGGCAAACCACTTTTGATTGTTGCTATGGCGAAATACTTCATAATTGGGATGCTTCATCCAGGGAAAATCCGATTCCGTATTATAATTTTCGAAAATAAACCGTTTCAATTCCGTACGATTCATGGATGCCACTTCCACACTTTCAGACTGTTTAAAGTATAGCATACACAGGGGAGTATGCCAATTCCATGGGAACGACCTTCTCCTCAACACGCCGATTGAAAAATGTTTATTCACAAGGTAAATGAATGTGAGGGTGGTGCCTGATGATTTTATTGCTTTTATGACATTATTGACAACGAAGTGTCGTTGTCAATGTGGTGTGAGACAGCTATAATAAGATGAGCGATAAAAAGGAGGTCGACATGCTTCGAATAGCAATTGTAGAGGATGATTTGGGTGACCGCCGACATCTTCAGGAGATGATTGACCGGTTTTCTGAGACCTGCGGGGAATGCTGTATCGCGACGGTGTTTGGCAGCGGAGCAGAGTTCTTGGAAGGATATCAACCGAATTACGATCTGGTTCTCATGGATGTGGAGATGTCGGGCCTGGACGGGCTGGAGACCGCAAGGGAGCTGCGTATGCTGGACCGGACCGTAATCCTTATTTTTATCACCAATATGGCCCAGTACGCTATTCGGGGCTATGAGGTGGATGCATTGGATTATGTGCTCAAACCGGTGAGCTATTATTCCTTTGAAATGAAGATGAAAAAGGTGCGCCGAATTCTGGCCGAGCGGCAGGGTAACAGCGTGGTGCTGAGCAGTAAGGGGGAGCTCCGCCGCATTCCGGTACGTTCTATTTTATATGTGGAAGTGCGAGATCACAGCTTGTATTACTACACTGGCGAAGGGGAATTCTCCGCTACCGGAAGCATGAAAAAGCTGGAGCAGGAGCTGGAACCTCAGGGTTTTGCCCGCTGCAACAACTGCTACCTTGTGAATCTGATGCATGTGAGGGCGGTAAATCAGGAGCAGGTGGTGGTGGGCGAGACTGAACTAAAGATCAGCCGACCCCGACGCAAGGCCTTCATGCAGGCCCTTTCGGCCTATTACGGGGGTGGGGGAGAATGAGTGGACTGTTAGATCGTTTGCAGCAGTGCAATTATATCCTGGAAATGGTGGCCGCCTGTCTGCTGTTTGCCCTGCCACTGAAAAAACGGCATCGCCCCTGGCTGCGTTTTGGGGCGGGGGCGCTTGCGGCATTGGTGGTGAGCATGACGGTGGGAGGTGTTTCCTCCACAGGTGTGGCCGAGGCGGGTGTAGCCTATCTGGCCCAGCTGATCGTGGTGGTTCTGCCCATCTGGCTGAGCTGCGACGTTTCGGTGGAGGATGCGGTCTACGGTACCATCTGTGCCTATGCCATGCAGCATTTTTCCTCCTCGCTTTATATCCTGCTTTGCCTGGGCACCGGGGCCGGTCACGACATCTGGCGGCTGCTGGACCCCGCGACCCTGGGCTATTATCTGCTGGCCTACGTGCCACCCTATTTTCTCATCTATCGGCTGTGTGCCCGGCCTCTGGGCCGGGGCGGCAGCTACCGGGCCAGCCTGTTCCGGGCCGGTGGGATCACGGTGCTGGTGCTTCCGGTGGCGCTGTTCCTGAGCCTGGTGGCAAAGCTTTCGGGCGGGAGCGGCGTAGCCTTTCTGGTGTGTCAGGTGTACGCCATGCTGTGCAGCGCTTATGTGCTGTGGGTGCAGGTGAGCCAGAGCCGGGAGGTGCAGCTGCAAGCCGAGCTGAAGGTGCAGCAGGCATTGTGGGAAAAGGAGAAGGAGCAGTATCAGCTTTCCCGGGCTACCATTGAGGTAATCAACCGCAAATGTCATGATCTGAAGCACCAGCTGGCTGCACTGCGCCATTGCAGCGAGCCTCAGCGGGAGGAATCCCTGCGGGAGATCGAGCAGGCGGCACTGATTTACGACGCGGTGGTACAGACCGGCAATGAGGTTCTGAACACGGTGCTCACCGAAAAAAGCCTGGTGTGTGAGCACCGGAACATCCAGTGGACCTGCATGGCCGATGGACGGGGACTGGCCGGTATGAACCCGGTGGATCTGTATGCGTTGGTGGGCAATGCGCTGGACAATGCCATTGAATCTGTGCAGCAGCTGCAGGACCCGGCCAAGCGGGTGATTGGGGTGACGCTGTTCCGGCGGGATGGGCTGTCCGTCCTGCGGGTGGAAAATTACTGCGAAACGCCACCCCTGTTCCGTGATGGCCTGCCGGTGACCACCAAGCAGGACCGCGCGGTCCATGGCTTCGGAATGAAAAGCATGCGGCAGACCGCCGAAAAATACGGCGGCTCGCTGTCGGTGCAGGTGGAGGACCATGTGTTTGTGTTGTGCGTTGTGCTGCCGGTCCAGCCACCCCGGCAGGAGGGCGCCGCGGAATCTGCAGTTTAATAACAACACTCCCGGCGGGGGAGCGGTCATTGGGCCGTATCCCTCACCGGGAGTGTTTTTTACAGGATACGGGTCCGGTTCGACAGGATACGAAAATTCACCCTCTCCCGGGCGGCGCTGTGTTACAATGCACCCAGATTCAGCAGGTGCCGGGCGTTATCTTTGGCTGGTCAGCGGCCGTAAAACCCGCCGAAGCAGACCGCCGCCTGCCCGTGAAATCATATTGAGGAGGAAACATCATGGCATTGGATATGCTCCGCATGGAGGACATTATCAACTATGGGTCAAAATGCCTGCCGTACCTGATTCCGTTTCTGTTTTTGCTGGTGATCGCGTGCGTGCTGCTGTTCGTGACCAAACAAAAGCCCGAACCGAGCCGCAAGCTGATCCGCAGTGAATCAGTGATTGCGGTGATCCTGGCTTTTGCGCTGGGGGTCACCGGTATCTGCATGGGACCCATGTATTCATCTCTGAGCCT
The DNA here is from genome assembly GCF_004345265.1 of Allofournierella massiliensis. Taxonomy (GTDB): domain Bacteria; phylum Bacillota; class Clostridia; order Oscillospirales; family Ruminococcaceae; genus Allofournierella; species Allofournierella massiliensis. The sequence continues at coordinate 89,908 of NZ_SLUM01000002.1, read as the reverse complement.
GGTCATGCAGCCGGCCAAGGTGCTGAGCGACGAGACCGTCGCTGCCGGTGCGCAGCTGAGCAGCGACATCGGTGATGAGGGCGTTGTGCTGCTGAAAAACCAGAACGGCGCACTGCCCCTTGCGCAGAAAAAGCTGAATGTGTTTGGCTGGGCTTCCACTAATCCCTGCTACGGCGGCACCGGCTCCGGCGGTGTGGACAGCTCCACCGCTATTTCGCTGCTGGCGGGCCTGAAGAACGCCGGTTTTGAGCTGAACGACGAGCTGAGCGACTTTTACACCAGCTACAACACAGTGCGAGAGACTGGCAGTCTGGATGGCAACACCAACTGGACTCTGCCGGAGCCTGCGGTGGACAGCTACCCAGATGCAATGCTGGAGAATGCCCGCAGCTTTTCCGACACCGCTCTTATCGTGATCGCCCGCATCGGCGGCGAGGGCGACGACCTGCCCACCGACATGAGTACGGTAAAATACATCACCGACGAGCCGGGAATGGCCCATGAGGGTGACTTTGTGGCCGGCCAGACTTATCTGGAGCTGAGCGCCACCGAGCGCAGTCTGGTGGAGATGGTCACCGCCAACTTTGAAAACGTGATTGTGCTGTACAACGGCGCCAACGCCTTCGAGATGGGCTGGGTGGACGAGTACGAGAACATCAACGGCGTGCTCACTGTGGCCGGCCCCGGGCAGGACGGCTTCGGTTCGCTGGGTCGGGTGCTCAGCGGCGAGGTAAATCCCTCCGGTCGTCTGGCGGACACCTTTGTCTATGACCTGACCCAGAGCTACAACTTCAACAACATCGGCAGCTTTTTGTACGACAATACCCAGGAATTTGCCGATAAGGACACCGACCTGTACAACCTGGTTTCCTTCGTGAACTACACCGAGGGGATCTATGTGGGCTATAAGTTCTACGAGACCGCTGCGGTGGAGGGCCTGATCGATTACGAGACCACGGTGCAGTATCCCTTCGGCTATGGCCTGAGCTACACCACCTTTACCCAGACCATGGGCGATCTGAAGGAAAACGGCGACGGAACCATCACGGTGGATGTAACCGTAACCAACACCGGCGATGTGGCCGGTAAGGATGTGGTGGAGCTTTACTTTACCCCGCCCTATACCAACGGCGGCATTGAGAAGGCCGAGGTCAACCTGCTGGACTTCGCCAAAACCAGTCTGCTGGAGCCTGGTGCCTCCGAAACCATTACCTTTACCTTCAATGAGGAGGATATGGCCTCCTACGACGATCAGGTGAACCGGGCCTATGTGCTGGAGGCCGGAAGTTACGTGATCAGCATTCGCAGCGACTCCCACACTGTGCTGGATTCCCGCACCTATGACAGGGCCGAAACACTGGTTTACGGCGAGGGGAACGCCCGCTCCACCGACGGGATTGCCGCCACCAATGTGTTTGACGACGTTCGCGGCGACGTGACCTATCTGAGCCGCGCCAATCATTTTGCAAACTATGCCCAGGCTACTGCAGCTCCCACCAGCTACAGTATGCCGGACGAGGTGAAGGCGGTCTTCCTGAACAACGACAACTATAACCCCGAGGACTACAACAACCCCGACGACGTGATGCCCACCACCGGCGCCGACAATGGCGTGATGCTGGAAGACCTGGCGGGCAAGGATTATGACGATCCCCTGTGGGATCAGCTGCTGGACGAGCTGACTGTGGAGGAAATGTCTACTCTGATCGCCAAGGCCGGCTTCTCCACCATCGAAATTCCTTCCATCGGCAAGATTGCCACCAACGAGATCGACGGCCCCTCCGGCCTGCACTCCTTCTTCAAGCCCAGCATGAAGGGCTACTCCTACCCGGCGCCTACCACCCTGGCCTGCACCTGGAACAAGGAGCTGGCCCGCCGCCTGGGCGAGATGATCGGTCAGGAGGCCAGTGAGGTGGGCGTAAACGGCTGGTACGGCCCCGCTATGAATATCCATCGTTCTGCTTTCTCTGGCCGCAACTTCGAATACTATTCCGAGGACGCGGTGCTCAGCGGTGAGATGGCTGCCCAGTCGGTGGCCGCCGCCCAGAAAAAGGGCGTGTACTGCTTCCTCAAGCATTTCGCTCTGAACGATCAGGAGCTGAACCGGAACAACCAGCTGTGCGTGTGGGCCAACGAGCAGGCTATCCGAGAAATTTACCTGAAGGCCTTTGAGCTGCCGGTGAAGGAAGGCCACGCCACCGCTGCTATGGCGGCCTTCAACTATCTGGGGCCCCAGTGGGTGGGCGGCTCCTCCGCTCTGATGAAGACCGTTCTGCGGGAGGAATGGGGCTTCAACGGCATGGTGCTCACCGACGCTGCGCTGGACGGCTACAACTACATTAACGGCGACCAGGCCATCCGCAACGGCACCAATGCCATCTTGAATCCGGATCTGGTGGAGGAGACCTCGGTCCACGACCAGACCAGCGCCACCTCGGTACTGGCTATGCGGGATTCCGCCCATGGTATCCTGTATGCGGTGGCCAATAGCAACGCCTACATGACCGACGGCGATGTGGCCGGACTCTCCTGGGAGACCGTGTTCTATCTGTGCCTGGCCGGAGTGATCCTGGTGCTGGCAGTCTGCGAATGGATTACCATTCGCCGTTACCGGAATCGCATGAAGTAAACTTCTAGTTTGATTATAACGGCATACTGCACTTTAAGAAGGCAAATTTGTGCGATGGTTAAGTTATGGGTGCGCATTGAGCTAAATGTGTTAAAAATAAATTGATAATCTGATCTCTTGCCGATAGCATTGGCGTTGAGATAATTCGCACACAAAGTGCGATCGTTTCCTCTTTTAAACCCCAGATTTCCGACCCTGCGGAAGTCTGGGGTTTATTAATTGTAAAAATGCACCAGGAGGTATGTGATTTGTGTAATCTCAAAATCTTCTGCTGAAATTCCGATTGAGCACGAGCGTTAAACAGAAAAATATCAGACAGGTAAGAAAGCGAGCAAAACCATCAAATAGCTAGAGCGGCAGTAAACAGCTAAAGAATGTGTGTACCGTCGATGCAGGTTTTTAGATGATCGTTTACGATGAAGGGCGAAAAAGGTTACAATAGAAGAAACGAAAAAGCAATGCCAAATGCGGTTGGCGTTGCTTGTATGTATCTTGCAATGCTGTTGGAAGGTGTGTTCTGCACACCCCGCGTTCAACAGTGGAGAACAACCAGTCTCGTTCCGCTGGGGATTCAAAAAACGCCGACTAAGCCCGTGGCGAGTTGGATCTTGGGCAAAAAGCAATGGCCAAGCTGCTATAATTGGTGAGTGTTTTACCCAATTTCTTGAAAAGGTTAAGTTCGTATTTCTCTTTTTCCAAGATTTCAGGGTGAATTACGTATCTTAGATTTGAAAATGCAAATACTTTCACCATTTGCGGGTGTACGAAGTTTAGAAAGAAACCCTTTTTTTTGGGCGAAGTCTCGCAGTTGCTGACGGGACAGGGTCCAGTGATTCAGGTCTTCCATGTGGGTGGCTACGATGAGGGCAGAAGGAACTGCCCGGTGCAGAGCCAATACATCTTCTGTTCCCATATTGCTCTGATATTGCCACCCCATATTTCCTCCGGCGTTGGCCAAAACCACTTGGGGATGAAATGTTCGGACGGCCTGCTCCACACCAGGATACCAGACGGTGTCCCCTGTGGCGTATAGGCAAGGCTCATCGGATGCTTGGAAAATCACCCCACACACACTGCCCGCGTGGTCCAGCATTTCCTCATCCCAATTTCCATATCGTCCGGGAATTTTGGTTAGAGTAATGTTGGAGAAAATCGTATCAGCATTCAAAACTGTGACCTGTTGAAAACCATAATACCGGAGTACCTCTCCATCCCGGGAATTCTGCACAAAGATCGGTTTTGTTTTGGAAAGTAACTGAGCTGCCGCTTGGTCAAAATGTCCGGGATGGAGGTGGGTGACAATGACTGCGTCTGCCTCCAAGAGTACCTCAACCGGACAGGGCAGTTCACATAGGGGATTACGGGCCTCAGGACGTACCCGGCTATGACAAGGGGGCAGGGTGCCTTTGGGAGAAAGCATGGGGTCAATAAGGAAGTGAACTCCGGCATATTCCAACAGGACGGTGGCATTGCGAATTTGCGTCAGTTTCAAATAGCATCACCTTCTAATGAAAATCCGGCCGCTGGAAAGGTCTGTTCCAGCGGCCGGATGTGTTTTGATTAATCGTGCGCCCCGGGAGCGGCGTTTGCTTTGCGCCTACGATAGCTCCGCAGCACTATAACTTCCAGACCGATGAGGACAATAGTTGCCGCCGCATCGGCGATGTAAAGATAAATCCGCCAATCAATAACTTGCTGGCGCTGATAGGTGTCATCATAGAGGTAGCTTTGCACTACAGTGTACAGTACGTTTTTGCAGGCTCGGCGCATATCGGTGACCGAGGAAGGATTGGTGCGGTCGGAGACAAAGTTGGGACCGCCCTCCACCGTGGCCAGCATGCCATCCACCCCATTGGCCAGAGCGGCATCGGCATTCATAAAGCCGTGGCCGTTGTTGCGGAAGAAGTCGGTGATAGCCATGCCTCGGAAGCCCCACTCGTCCCGGAGGACCGTATTCATCAGGCTGCTGTTTTCTCCGGTCCACTTGATGCCAAGGAAGCTCCAGGAGACCATAACCGCATTGGCGTTTCCTTCCTTGACACAGATTTCAAAGGGTTTCAGATAAATTTCCCGCAGAGCCTGCTCATTGGTCCAGACGCAGACCATCTTGCCATTGAAATCATAGGCGGCAAAGTGCTTCATGTAGGAGTAGACCCCCTTGTTCATGGCGCCAGTTACCGCACTGGCGGCAATACGTCCAGCCAGCACACCGTCCTCAGAGAAGTACTCGTAGTTTCGTCCGCCGAAGGGGCTGCGGTGGGTGTTCATGGCGGGAGCGTACCAGCCCTGAATGCCCATTTCCACGCACATCTGTCCCATGGCTTCACCCCACTGGGTGGCCAGGTCCTTGCTCCAAGTGTTAGCAATTACAATTTCAATGGGAAATCCCAGGGAGCCGTAGCCAGTGAAGTTATTATTGATGGCGGCAGGACCGTCCATGTCCAGCGTTTGGAGCTTGCCCACCGACTCCATAGCAGGGGTCTGGTAGCCACACAGAGCAATCATATTGGCCATCTCATCTACGGTAAGCTGATCCAGCAACAGGTCCCACTGGGGATCATCGTAGTCCAGTCCCCGCATGTCCGCCAGGGTTAGGCCGTTATCTGCTCCGGTGGTGGGCATGACCGCATCCGGGTCCACATAGGTGTTGGGATCGAAGTTGCTGTTCAAATGGTACTGCTCCACCAGTTCCTGAGGCATCACCGTAGAGGTGGGGGCGGCGGTAGCCTGGTCATAGTTTGCAAAGTGGTCGGCGCGGGAAAGATACTCCACATCCCCGGCGCAGTCATCAAATTGGTTAGTGGCAGTGAGGTCATCACTGGCACGCCCTTCCTCCCCGTCATAGACCACTTTATCCTCTAAGGTAAGAATACGTTGGTCCAGGATGGTATGGGAATCGCTGTTGATGGAGATCACATAGTCCCCCGCGTCCAGGATATAGGCCTTAGCATTCTGGTAGTCGTAGGAGGCCATGTCCTCCAGGTCAAAGGTAAAGGAGAGGGTCTGGCTCTGACCAGGCTGGAGAAGATCGGTCTTTTCAAAGTCCAGCAGGTTGGCTACGGACTTCTCCACTCCGCCGTTTAAATAGGGCGGGTTATAGAAAATCTCTACCACGTCCTTACCGGCCACAGAACCGGTGTTGGTGACGGTGACATCGAAAGAGAAAGTGGTGTCGCTGAGCGACAGCTCACTCATGTTCTGGGTGAAAGTGGTGTAGCTTAGGCCGTGGCCAAAGGGGTACTGAACCTCAGCGTCGTAGTTGATGAGCCCCTCCGCGGCAGCAGTTTCATAGAATTTGTAGCCCACATAGATGCCCTCTACATAGTTGGTGAAGGAGGGGTAATAGGTCTGAGACACACCGTTGTTCATACCTTCCACCGCCAGGTGTTCCAGGTTGGAGTAGTGGTAGTCCTCGTAGTTATTCCACCAGGGGGCGTTTTTCAGATGATAGGCGAAGGTGTCCGTACTTTTGCCGGAGGGATTTACCGTACCACGCAGGATTTCGCCCAGTGCGGTAAAGCCCACATTGCCGGGGCCAGGGCACCAGAGTACCGACTTGATCTGTTCATAGTCATCCACAAAGCCCAGCTCCATGGGATTTCCGCTGTTGACCAGGAGAATTACAGTGTCGAAGTTATCGCATACCATCTCCACCAAATCCTTTTCGGTCTGGGAGAGCTGAAGGTAGTGGTCATCGGGCTGGAAATCGTCATATTGATCGGAATTGTTGTCGTATCCAGCCTCACCCATAGCCATGGGCATATCGTTGTGCCCCTCCCCAGCCAGACGACCCAGGGTGATGACGGCTACATCAGAAAATTCTTTGGCGTTGTCCATCATGTCCTGGGAATAAGTATCCACTGGGGGCTCGTACAACGTCCAGGATTGAGTGGTTATGGTCATGTCGGGACGCTGGGCAGAGTAGGCAGTGTAGAAATCCAACAGTTCCTGGTTCACAGAAAAACCGTCCTGCTCCAGTCCCTGCTGAATGCTGACGATGTCGTACAGAGCATTGATACCACCGGAGCCGGTACCACCATAGATAGGGACAGCACTGGCCCAGCCAAACAGGTTTAGGTTGGTTACATCAGTTAGGGGCAGGGTATTGTCATCATTTTGCAGCAAAACAAACCCTTCCTCCGCAATCTGAAGGGCAGTTTGTTCTGCAGTGTCCATGGTTCCTTCACTGATTTTCGCCTGCTCAGCCAGGGACAGGTCCAGCAGTGCAGATACACCGCCCAGCATGACACCGTTGACGGCCAAGACAAGAGCCAGCACCATAGCCAGTCCGGCTTGAGCTCGGATCAAGAACTTCTGCGGTCGCGGCCGCCTACGGACTGCAATAAGTACGCCAATCCCCACCAGCAGGGCAATGCCCAGAGCGATGAGGTAAGGGGCGCAGTTTTGCAGAACACTGATGACATCTTCCATTTCAAAAGTAATCATGTAAATGCCTCCTTAACCAGTTTTACGACAGTCCCATATGGAAGATTGAGGACTTTCTCTAAGAAAAATTATATAAATTTTACTCTCGATGATAAGAACAAATTGGATAAAACTGTACTATATTAAACAGAATTTTAAAAATAGTATAGAGGCTGGACAAAAATGACAGGACTGTACTTTCCTTGACAGTGTGTATAGTTTTGTGGGATAATAAACGGGGGTGAGAAGATGGCGAAAATGCGTGCCGGACGGGAAGATCGCCGGGTCACTTATACGAAGAGTGCAATCAAGGATGCCCTGCTGGAGCTGATGAAAGAGAGAAACTTTGAAAAGTTGAGCATCAGCAAGGTATGTGAAGCAGCCCAAATTACGCGGACTACATTTTATAGTCATTATGACACGCTGAATCAGGTGCTGGATGAACTTATTGATGAGGCATTTGAGGTGGCAGAGTATTCATCGACCACCCTGTCCATGTCTCTGCCTCAACGGCTGCACTATTTACTTCAGTTCGATACAGTAGAGGCCCTCCGAGAGCATAACAGCGACCTGCCAACCTGTCAGCGGATTGCCGACATGCCCAAATATCGGATTCTTTTTCAGGACCGGACCCTCTCGGAGTACATCAAAAATAAGCTTTTCCGTATGATGAAGCCCAGTGTCATTCCAGAGCTTATGGAGTACTGCTGTATCTCTCAAACTGAGGCAGAGCGTTTTTTTCGTTATATGCTTGCCGGCTCCTATGAGGTGAACAGTTCTCTCAACTGGATTAAAAACGACGAATGGTTTGTTTCACGGCTTGCTATCCTTCGGATGGAAACAGCTGGAATCGAGACCATTAGGGCAGCCAATGTCAAGAAAAAGGGAACATAAAAAGCAGAACATTGCGACATTAGCAATGTTCTGCTTTTTATGTTTATGATAGTCTTTTCTGGCAGTAGCCTGCCAGAATTTTTTTTTACAGTGTTTTGCTGAATGAATCAGATGAAGCGATACCCTGGACTTTTCTGTATTCTCTGGGTGACATTTTGGCTATGGCATGAAAAGCGCTTGAAAACTTTCCCTGGGTTTGATAACCTACCCGGGCAGCAATATCCGCGATAGTGGCATCTGTTTCCCGTAATAATTTCATGGCCTGACGCACCCGGAATTCCTTCATATAGGTGGCTATCGGCTGGCCGTAGACAGCCTTGAATATCTCCTTCAGGGTGGAGGTATTGATCAAATACTGTTTGGAAAGTTCTGCAATTGTAAATCGTTGATCCAAGTGCTCCGTCAACTGTTGATGTATTTCCTTTATCAATTCGGTTTGCCGGGAGAAGTATTGCGTTAGTTCTTTCTGCTCCGGTTTCATGTTGCTCAAATAAATCAAAATTTCCAGTACCTTCAATTTCAAGAGGGAACTCCGAACAGATATGGGAGCAGAAAAGAGCGGGGCGAAAATATGCTCCAAATCGGAACAGGATGGAATTGCGGAGGGCTTTCCGGAGCAAAATCGCTCCCGTAACCGATCAGCTTCTGCACCAGTATCCTTTAAAACTTCGGGGCAAATGGAAGAGAGCTGTTTCAGATCCACGGAAATGGAAATTCCTTCCGAATATCCCAGGGGAAACATCATAGCCGAATCCGCGCAGCAGGTCATACTGTGCGCAGTCACATCCCCAATCCCTAAATAGACGGCAATACCGCTTTGCATATTCCAACCGACTCGACCACTGTGGCAATAGTATATTTCCAAAACAGAATCTGAAGCATGGTGCCGAAACCTGGCCTCGGAAGCAAGAAAAAGATTGAAGGATACTGCTATTCCGGGAAAAGGTTCATATGCTTCCACATATCCTTTTCCAGTGGTAACCGCCCGAAACTGTTCGCCAAAGAGTGTGGTGCCTGTTTCACCAGCCCCGCACCGCTTCACAACAAGAGTGCCGTTTGGAATCGTTTGGAGTTTTTGAGCGATAGCTGTGGATTCTTCCTTTTTCATGAGGTCCCTTTCTGTTGTTCTTCCTGCGACGGACAGGCGATCTTTACAACCCATTCAATTATACGGTGGAAATTTCGGGCCTGTACGGTATCGGCAGCTTTGTAGTAGACCTCTTTTCCGTCCCGGCGGCTGACAATCAGACCTGCGGATTTTAACTGTTTGAGATGATGCGAAACCGCTGGACTGCTCATGTCCACCATGGCGGAAAGATTGACGACGCATTCCTCACAGTGACACAGCAACCAGAAAATGCGGATACGGCTGCCATCTCCCAGCTGCTTGAACATATCAGCTGCGGTCTGAAAGTTTTCTGCACTGGGCATATATTCCAGTTCCTGCTCGATGGTCTGTCCGTGGTCGTGGGGTAAGTGGTTCTGAACCATTTGGCACTCCTCCTTGAAGTCTATCTTACCATAGGCCGGAGGAAAAAGAAATGTTGCTTCCGAAATGCTGCAAGCCCGGCGTTGCGGATGCAATCTAAGAGACCAGACATCATCGCTGCCGCTTTCTGTGCCAGCGTTCACAAATATGTAGTCATAAACGCGGCAAGAGCATCCTTCTGCTTGTTGAAATCTTCCATGCCAAGGGCGTACAGATCCCGTTCCGCCTGTTCATTCATGGAATAGGTCCCTGCATGGATGGGATGGCTGGGAGCAAAAACAAAAGCTTTGCCCTCACGTTCCAGAGCAAAGACCTCCTGCAAATTTTGGTTGTAGGCGGTATGCCGGTGATCGATCAGGGATATGATCTGCGGGTATCGGTGGCAGCGCATGGTGTAGAAGAGCCGCATCCCCTGCGGCTTACGGACGTAATCTCTCATTTTAGACAGAATGACCACCAGACGGTCGCAGCCTTTTTCCAACGCCCGCGATACCGGGATGGCATCCGAAAGACCACCGTCAAAGTAGGGAATGTCGTTTAATTCCACCGGGCGGCAGGCGGCGGGAATGGCGCTGGATGCCATAATGAGTCGATAGTCGTCCTGCGCCATCGCTTCTTTCCCGAAATATTCTGCCTTTCCTGTTAAGGCGTTTGTTACCACTACCTCATACTCTGCCGGGTTGTTTTTCAGGGCGGGAAAATCCAAGGGGTCCTTCCCCATGGAATTGGTCAGGGTCCCATAAATGTATTGAAGCCCAAACAAGTCGCCAGTTTTCAAGAAGCTCCTTAGTCCAAAATAGCTGGGGCTGTGAATATGCTCCGTAAAAAAGCGCAAATTTCGGCCCCGTTGTCCGGCCAGATAGCTGGCCAGATTTCCGGATCCGCCAGACGCACCGATGCAGTAAGCAAATGTGATGTTGTGATCCAGAAAAGCGTCCAGGATTGCTGCATTATAGGCGCATTTCATCCCGCCGCCTTCCACAACCAATCCGATTTTCATGTGTGAATCCCTTCTAACTTCATGCGATATTGTTCCAGCACATCTTTCAGTGTAATTTCCTGCATTCGTTTTTCCGCTGTGTTCTGGATGTCAAGGTAAAAATCACGCAGTGCCAGTTGGATGTTTACGCCCACGCCACAAGCGGGGTTGGTGTGGATGTCCTGATGGAGCAGGGGCTTGTTGCCCTCTACTGCCCGATAGGCATCCAGCAGTGTGATTTTTTCCGGCTCACGGGCAAGAGAAGGGCGAGGATGTCCCTTCACGCTGACCAGTAACCCTCCCTTTCGCAAGGCAGACATGAGCTGGCGCACATAGGCAGGGTTCGTCTGAACGCTCTCGGCCAGCTTATTGCTGGTCAGGTCGCAGTCTGGGTACAGAGCGATAAAGGCCAGGATATGAACAGCATCGCTAAGGCGGGTGGGGTATTTCATAGCCGGATCTCCTTTTTGAAATTGATGTTATTTTTATTATAACAACATATTGACAGCGGCGCAAGCGGATGCTAAGATAAGTTGGAAGTAAAAATAAAAATAACACCCAGCAAAAAGGAATGATGAAAATGAGCTTCTATGAAGAGTTGGTTACGCAGACCCAGATGAATTACTCCAGGTACTATCCTGTCTATGCTTCCGGCAGTACGCCTTATCAGCTGACTGACAAAAAGCCGCTGCCGTATGGCGAACAGATTGATCGATTGGTACAGGAGGTAAAGGAAGCCGACTGTGTGGTAGTGGGCGGAGCCTCCGGTTTGTCCGCTGCTGGTGGCGGAGATTTTTACTATGAGGACAACGACTCCTACCGGAAATATTTCCGACCTTTTGCTGAAAAGTATCACTTCAAAGGCGCTTTTGCAGGGATGATGCACCCCTGGGAGACCCGGGAAGAGTATTGGGGGTATCTTGCCACCTTCCTTCACACTACCCAGACTGCCCCTTTGCGTGATCCCTATCTGGATTTAGACGTTTTGCTGAAAGGCAAGGACTTCTTCGTCCTTACCACCAACCAGGATACCCAGTTTGTCAAGCTCTACCCGGAGAACAAGGTTGCGGAAATTCAGGGCGATCACCGGTTCTTCCAGTGCGCCGCCTGCTGCACAGATGACACATGGGATGCGGTAAAGCCGGTGGCTGAGATGATGGACGCTATGGGGGATGGCACGAAGATTCCCACGGAGCTCATTCCCCGATGCCCCCACTGCGGCGGTGAGGCATTCCCTTGGGTGCGAGGATATGGAAATTTTCTCCAAGGAGCGAAATACGAAGAACAGTACGAAAAAATTTCTCGCTATGTGCTGGAACACAAAGACAGTAAGATTCTGTTCCTGGAGCTGGGCGTTGGCCGACTGACTCCCATGTTCATCCAGGAGCCCTTCTGGAATCTGACTCTCAGCTTTCCTCATGCTCGATATATTGCCATCAACGACAAGTACAACTTCCTGCCCAAGCAGTTGGAGGACAGGGGCATGGCCATTGTGGCCGACATTGCCCAAGTGCTACGGGATGCACGGGACACCATGGAAAGCGGAGATAACAATCAATGAGCGGTGGAAACCAGGCAGCGCTTCGGGAACTTGCCGAGCGCATCGATCAAGCAGATGCCATCGTGATCGGTGGTGGCTCCGGCCTGTCAAGCGCGGCCGGATACAACCACTATCACTGGTCACCGGAGCTTTCGGAGACATTGGCTCCCTTTCGAGAACAGTATGCGTTTACCTCGCCACTGGCTGGTTTCTACCACTGCTTTTCCAGCTATGGGGAACAGTGGGGGTATTACAGCCAATATATGCGCTTCATGTGGGAAGCCCCTACAGGGCAGCCCTATCTGGACCTGCAAGCACTTGTTGCGGATAAACCCGTCTTTGTGCTGACCACTAATGTGGATCAGCAGTTTTTTCGGGTATTTCCTCAGCAACAAATTTGCGCTTTTCAGGGAGACTTCAGCTACTGTCAGTGCAGTCAGCCCTGCCGGGACGACATTTGGGAAAACCGCGAGCTGGTGAAGGAACTGACCGATCGCTTGATAGGGGTTCGCCTGCCGGAAGAGGCTGTTCCACGTTGCCCGGATTGCGGGCGAGTGCTGGTTCCTTGGGTGCGAGACGATACCTTCCTGGAGGGACCCTTCTGGCAGGACAATCTGAACCGCTACCATAGATTCCTGCGGCACTGGATCATGGAAAAGTCCGACCAGAAACTTCTGCTGTTGGAACTTGGGGTGGGTGAGATGACACCCAGTATTATCAAACTGCCCTTCTGGGAGCTTACGGCCAAAAACGAAAACGTCTTCTATGCTTGTCTCAATCGAGAGGCATCGCATGTGCCAGAGCATCTGAGGGGACGCAGTCTGTATCTGCAAGGAGATTTGGCGGAAACGCTGGCTGCTCTTCGTCCGAAGCGATCCAGCGCAACAAAAGTAAAATAGGGGAGAAAGAGCATGATTGATTGGAAACCAATCGCAGAAAAATTTAAAGATGCGGACGCTATCCTGATCGGGGCCAGTAACGGCCTGTCCATCACGGAAGGACTGAACTTGTTTGCGGACAATGCAGCCTTTGAAAGACTGTTTGGGGATTTCAAACGGAAATACGGCATAGGGTGCATTTTGCAGGGAATGATGGCTGGATGGCCCAGAGAGGAGGAAAAATGGGCTTTCTGGGGCCGGCTCATCCATCATTATTGTGGACAATACCGGCCCACGCCGGTGATGAAGGATTTGAAGGCCATTGTGGGAGAGAAAGATTACTTTGTCGTCACGTCAAACGGAGAAGGCCACTTTGAACTGTGTGGCTTCGATCCGTCGAAAATCTATGAGATTGAGGGCAACTGGATTACTATGCAGTGTGCTCGCCCTTGCCACGACACCCGCTATCCCAGTCTGGAGTTGGCCGAAAAATTATCAGATGTGGAACAGGGCGGCCATGTGCCTACAGAGTTGGTGCCGCGCTGTCCCAAGTGCGGGGGTCCCATGGACATCCACATGGGGGCGGGTCAGAGAATGATTTCAGATGTTGCTGCCCAGGTACGGTTCCAGAACTTTCTGAATACCTATCACGGGGAAAAGCTGATGGTTCTGGAGCTGGGCATTGGTTGGCGCAATCAGCTAATTAAGGCCCCAATGATGCGCCTGGTGGCTGGCGAGCCAAACGCGACTTATGTGACTATCAATCTGGGAGAGATCTACATTGCGGACAATATCCAGGAGAAGTCCTTCGGACTGGACGGACGGCTGGATGAGCTGCTGCCTGCTCTCCGGGCGGCATGCGAGGTGTGAGAGTTCCAGAGTAAGTTCAAAATGGCCATAAGTGATGGCATTATTTTCTCGAACAGAACGTACAGGCTTTGACATCTGATACTGATAGACGCACAAAAACGCACGACACCAAACAATTTGAAAGGAGGGTTGATAGTGAATAAAAAGGTTAAAATCACCGTGTTGCGGACGGAGTACGATCAGGAATTGGCAGAACGGTATGCGATTCCTAATTCAGGAATGTGTCCTTTTCATCAAAAAGGTCAAGTGCTATACAGCGACGGTGTCCATCCGCCAGAAGAGATGTGTGGAGTTGCCTGGCAGGTGATTGCTCCCATGGTACATCAGCTATCCATGGGAGAGTTGGTCCAGCCTTCTGGTACTTGGCTAAATAATGATACGATTGGCGTATTCGCTTGTCCGGATGGCATCCGGCCGGTTATTTTTCTCTTAGAGGTGGAGTAGAGAATACACTGGGACGAATGAAAAGCTTGTCCAAGAAGAAGTTGATTGCGGTCCACTGTTGTCAAATGCGATCTCAAAAGATTGGAAAGAGAGCAGCATAAAGTTTAAGGGGATCATAATCGACGATGCCTATTTGCAGATGGTAGAAATTATTATAGTTAGTTTTTAATATTTAAAATCAAGCAGGAGAATACATTATGCTCATTCAACAGATACGAAATGCAACCATTAAGATTCACTATGGTGGGAAGGTGTTTTTAGTTGATCCGTGGCTCGCTCCCAAGGACGGTTTTGGTTGTTTTGCCGGACTTCCGGAATCTATTCCATTTAAAACGCCAGATTCGCAGAAAACATTTATTTCCATGCCCATCTGTCCGCTGCCCACAACTGTTGATGAAATTCTTTCTGATGTGGACTATTATATTGTTACTCATATCCATCCGGATCATATTGATATGGAGATGGACGGAACAGTTGGGAATGTATTAAACAAGGAAACACCTGTACTGGTACAAAATGATGAAGACGCGCAGATTTTTGTTCGGTCGGGATTTAAGGATGTAAGAATTTTACCGCAGTCTGGTCTCTCTATTGGAGAAGTAACCGTGACAAATGTACCGGCACGACATGGCGTGACGATTCCCTGTGGTTCAGCTATGGGCTTTATGATGGAAGGAGAGGAAAAAACTCTTTATCTCGCTGGGGACACCATTTGGTATGAACAGGTAGAGAAAAGCTTGAGACGCTTTCAGCCTGGCGTTATCATATTAAATGCCTGCGCTGCGGAACTTGTTGATTTTGGCAGACTGATCATGGATGCCGCAGATGTGGCGGAAGTAATCGCACACGCTCCAGAAGCAGATATTATTATCAGTCATATGGATAATGTGGCACATGCTTCTCTTTCTCGCACCTCTTTACGTGAAAAGTTGGAATCACAGAATCTTCTTTCTAAAGTGAAGATCCCTGCTGACGGTGAAACTTTGTCGTTTTAAAACACATTTTACTCCCTTACTTGGCAAAGCTATAAAATATTGTTCGTAATACCCTTGACAATCGAACCACGTTAGTAAATGAAAAAAATAAAGCCGGGGAGTTGGGCTAACACCAATACTTCCCGGCTTCTATCTTCTAAAAAGGCACTATTATATTCAGAATTATGGTATATACTTCATACCCCACTGGGAGATGGCATAAAAAACAGGCAGCAGATCTTGCCCTTTCTCGGTGAGGGAGTACTCCACGCGCAGGGGCATTTCATTGTATTGGATACGCTGAACCAATTCATCCGCTTCCAGTTCCTTCAGGGCGTTGGTCAGAGCTGTGTTGGTGATGGGCTTGAGAACTTTTTTCAGTTCGCCAAACCGCATGGGACACTTGATGCATAGTTCATAGAGAATTTGGAGTTTCCATTTGCCCTGCAGCATTTGAACCACCGGTGTAACCGGGCAGTTGCCCTTGCCGGTTAGAATGATACTGCCAACCTTTTCTTTGAATTCTTCATAAGTCATAATTGGATCGTTCCTCGTCTTTTGCAGTATATTTTTTGATACCAGGTACAAATAATTTGCGTACTTGAACAAATATTGCTATTAGGTATAATAAATGTATCATAAGTTGGCCGTAGGGTCAATGCATGAAATTTATCAGAAAGGTCCGATTCTTATGAAAGAACTGAACATTATGGAGGCAACGGCCTATACCTCGCCCAATCCTCTGACCCTGATTTGCTCGCTGAATGAAAATGGGACCACCAATCTGGCCCCCATTTGCTTCGTTTCCTATCTCTCCTTCAATCCGCCGATGATCGGCTTTGCCGCCGGAAAACAATCCCACACCGGTAAGCGCGTGCGTGAGACTGGAAAAGTTATCGTCACGGTTCCCGGCAAAAGCTTGGCTGACACAGTGATGGCCTGTGGCAGTTCCACCGGTGCGACCACCAACAAGGTTGTCGAAAACCACATTGAAATGAAGGCGGTGGACGGTAGCGACATCCGGATTCCCGTGGACACCCGACTGGCTATCGTAGCAACCTTACAGCAGTCTGTAGATGTTGGCGACCATATCCTGCACATCTGCCAGGTAGACAAGTTCCTGGGTGATGAGGACAGAAAAGGCCTGTATGCCTGGAATGGGTTCGGGAAAGTCGCACCTGCGGCAGAAGGCTGAATTCTAAAACGGTAAGGAGGCGTCAGCGGTGGCTGTCTGTATTAAAGACTGCATTCAGAATATGAATCTGGTGATCGGATGTACGATTGGTTGCAGCTACTGCTATGCCAGAAACAATGTCCGACGGTTTCACATGATTGACGACTTTGAAAAGCCGGTATTTTTCCCCAATAAGCTACGGCTGATGGAGAAAAAGCGCCCACAGAATTTCCTGCTCACCGGGATGAGCGATTTTTCCCGCTGGGAGCCGGATTGGCGGGAACAGATATTTGCCAAGATGACTGAAAATCCGCAGCACCAATATCTGTTTTTGACCAAGCAACCGGAAACGATTGTATTTTCCACTGCCCTGGGAAATGCTTGGTTTGGTGTGACTGTTACCTCCAGCAAAGAGAAAAAACGTATCCAGACTTTGCAGGAGCATATCCATGGCGGACACTATCATGTGACCTTTGAACCTATGTTTGATGATATTGGCGTGGTGGATTTTACCGGAATTGAGTGGATCGTCATTGGAACTGAGACCGGACATAGGAAGGGCAAATCCGTATCGAAACCGGAATGGGTGTGGAATCTGACACATCAGGCCCATGCGCGTGGTATCCCGGTATTCATGAAAGAAGATCTGCTTCCTATCATGGGAGAGACACAGATGGTACAGGAATTTCCCCCGGCCTTTTACCGGGTGTTGGAGGAACAGAAAACATGGCAGAAATGAACGATAGTAGCATTCTGATTCAGGGTGTCGAAACCAAAAATATTATGACAAAATCCACCCTGCCGGTGGGCGGCTATTCCGTCAATCCTTATGTGGGCTGTACCCATGGCTGTAAATACTGCTACGCCTCGTTTATGAAGCGATTTACCGGGCACACCGAACCATGGGGCACATTCCTGGATGTGAAGCATTGGTCAGTAATCAAAAATCCACAAAAGTACAAAGGGCAGCGCGTAGTTATCGGTTCTGTGACCGATGGCTATCTGCCCCAGGAGGCTCAGTTCCAGAACACCCGAAAGCTTCTTGAGCAGCTCCGAGGCAGCGAGGCAGAAATTCTCATCTGTACCAAGTCAGACTTGGTAATCCGTGACATCGACCTTCTGAAAGAACTGGGAAAGGTCACGGTTTCCTGGTCGATTAATACATTGGATGAAGGCTTTAAAAATGATATGGACAATGCCGTCAGCATCAAGCGACGGCTGGATGCCATGAAGCGGCTCTATGATGCGGGCATTCGCACAGTATGCTTTATTGCCCCTGTCTTTCCAGGCATCACAGATTTTGAGGCAATCTTCCACCGGGTCAGAAAGCAGTGCGACCTGGTATGGCTGGAAAATCTGAATCTGCGTGGCGGATTCAAAAAAGACATCTTAGACTATATTCGTAAAAAATATCCTGAATTAGTTCCGTTGTACGACGTTATCTACAACAAGGGCGACAGAAGCTATTTTCGTGGTTTGGAGGATCAAGCGGAGTGGCTGGCAAAAGAATACAACTGTCCCTTTGTGGACAACGAGCTGCCCTACGAACGAGCAGAGCCTGGCACCCCGTAATTGTGGATTACTTTTACCATGAGGAAGTGCGCGGCTCGGAAAATACCGGGCGACGTAACCACAAAAAATAATTTGTGAAACAGAAAAAGGTTCTGACATGGAAGCGCTTCCGTGTCAGAACCTTTTTTGCGCGGTGATGTTGTTGCCTTGTTAATACGTTGAAATGTGTTTATAAAGTCGCATTTTCCCAAGTAGAAGAACCTTTTGCCCAAACGGCAGGATGTGCATTCAAAGCATTGACGAGGCCGGCTTATCCAAGTATGATGAAAACACAATTAAACGATGGTTTAATTGTTCGGGTAACAGGAGCAAATTAAGAGAGGAGTTTTCCAAAATGAAAAAAACTTATAAGATCGAAGTAGACTGCGCCAACTGTGCCAACCTGATGGAAGATGCCGCCCGCAAGACCAGCGGTGTGCAGAACGCTACTGTGAACTTCATGACCCAGAAGATGATTGTGGAATTTGCGGAAGGTCAGGAGCCGGCCAGCGTGATGGCTGCTGTGCAGAAGGCTTGCAAAAAGGTGGAGCCTGACTGCGAGATCTTCCTGTAAGGTCTATTTCACACAGGTGCCCCAGACGCTACGGGCGAAAGGGGCACTTTTTTAACAAATAAGCAAATTATAGAAAGGAACGAGTGGTATGCAAGAAATGATTGAAAGCGGCTTGCTGATCGTGGTAGCCGTATTATCAATTATCCTTCTCTTGATTGGCCGGCGGCCCAGCAGCGGCATGACAAAGAAACAGAAAATCATGTTGGGAAGAATCCTGACTGCCACGGTATTACTGCTGGCGTTACAAACGTTGGGGTCCAACGTTTTTGACCAGTTGGGTGTAGCCGGGCGCTGGGTACGATTGGCGCTATATTTGGTAGACTATCTCATTATTGGTTATGATATTCTGAGAAAAGCATATAGAGGTATCTGTAATGGCCAGGTCTTTGACGAGAACTTCTTGATGGCAGTTGCCACCATTGGCGCTTTGGCTCTGGCTGTCTACGAAAACGGTGATTATCTGGAGTCCATTGCAGTGATGCTGTTCTATCAGGTAGGCGAATGGTTCCAGTCCTATGCTGTTGGCAAATCTCGCCGTAACATTAGCGAACTCATGGACATCCGTCCAGACTACGCCAATATTGAACGGGATGGCAAGCTCGAACAGGTAGATCCGGATGAGGTGGGAATCGGTACGATCATCGTGGTTCAGCCTGGCGAGAAAGTTCCCATTGACGGTACCGTGGTTCAGGGTGAATCCACTCTGAACACTGCCGCCCTCACCGGCGAAAGTTTGCCCCGTGAGGTGAAGACCGGTGATGAGATTATCTCTGGATGCATTAACATGACCGGACTGCTTCATATCCAGACGACCAAAGAATTTGGTGAGTCTACGGTTTCAAAAATCTTGGACCTGGTGGAAAATGCCTCTTCTCGAAAATCGAAGTCGGAAGATTTTATCTCCCGTTTTGCGAAAATTTACACCCCGGCTGTTTGCTATGCAGCGCTGGCGCTGGCTGTGTTGCCGCCACTGGTGCGGATGTTCGCCTTGGGTATTCCTGCTGGCTGGGAAACCTGGGTATACCGGGCACTGACATTTCTTGTTGCCAGCTGTCCCTGTGCACTGGTCATCTCTATCCCTCTGTCCTTCTTTGCAGGGATTGGCGGAGCCAGTAAGGCAGGTGTGCTGGTCAAAGGTTCCAACTACCTTGAGACTCTGTCACAGGCTAAGATTGTAGTCTTTGACAAGACCGGCACACTGACTCAGGGTGTATTTGAGGTGAATGCGATTCATCACAACGAGATGGATGAGCGCAAGCTGGTGGAATATGCTGCTCTGGCGGAAAGTGCCTCTAGCCACCCCATCAGCAAGAGTTTGCAAAAAGCCTACGGTATGGAAATCGACCGTAACCGGGTGACTGACATCCAGGAACTCAGCGGCAACGGTGTCATCGCTACGGTGGACGGTCATCAGGTGGCAGCTGGTAATGACAAGCTCATGAATCGTCTGGGCGTTCAATCTATTCCGTGCCACAGCGTAGGCACCATCATTCACATGGCGATTGACGGAAAATATGCCGGACACATTGTTATTTCCGACATCGTGAAGCCTCACTCCAAGGAAGCCATTCAGGCATTAAAGTCGGCTGGAGTTCGCAAGACTGTAATGCTCACAGGTGATGCAAAAAAGGTGGCTGACAGTGTAGCATCCGCTCTTGGCTTGGATGAGGTCTACAGCGAGTTGCTGCCTGCTGATAAGGTAGAGAAAGTAGAAGAGCTAATTCAGATCAAATCGGAAAAGGAAAAGCTGGCTTTCGTAGGAGATGGCATCAATGACGCTCCGGTACTCCGCCGGGCAGACATCGGTATTGCCATGGGAGCCATGGGTTCTGACGCCGCCATTGAGGCTGCCGATGTGGTCCTAATGGATGATGACCCCATGCAGATCTCCAAAGCGATTCGGATCAGCCGCAAGTGTCTGGGCATTGTCTACCAGAACATCGTTTTTGCCATTGGCATCAAGCTGATCTGTCTTGTCCTGGTTGCCCTGGGCCTGGCCAACATGTGGCTCGCGGTATTTGCCGATGTGGGCGTAATGATTATCGCCGTTCTCAATGCCATTCGAGCGCTGTTTGTGAAAAAGATTTAAGGATTTGGAAGGCGCACAAGAAATGGAGGGGACTTTATGAATCGGTCTTGGCCCAGGGAGCCGCAAGGGCGGGAACTGGAAGATTTCATACAGCTGTTTAAGGCGTTGGGCGACCCTTCCCGCATGAAAATTTTATTTCAGATCGGTTCCTCGGAAGCATGTGTCAGTGAAATTGCAGGCAGATTGAATATGTCGGAATCTGCGGTTTCTCATCACCTCCATATTTTACGAATGAATGGTATGGTTCACAGGCGCAGAAAAGGAAAAACAATTTACTACATTTTAAAAGACGATCATGTCAGGTGGATGATTGCGCAGGGATGTGAGCATATCAGAAAATTATAAATTATCGGATGATGGTGAACGGAACAGTCGGCTGTTTGTGGCTGGAGATGTCGTTCAATTGTGAACAAACATTTGAATAATGTATCGGAAAAGCAGAATGTTGCGAATTTGGAATGAATGTATAGACTGAAGCTCAAATAGACCTGCGAGGTGATTTGCGATGGAGCTTCGCTCACTGCGTTACTTTTTAACAACAGCGGCAGAAGGGAATATTACCCGCGCTGCAGATGTTCTCCATGTAACGCAGCCTACGCTCAGCCGTCAGTTGATGGATCTGGAAAAAGAACTTGGTACCACGCTGGTTTTACGCGGGAAAAAAGGGCTGACCCTTACGGATGACGGTCTGTTTTTCCGGCAGCGTGCAGAGGAGATTGTGGAACTGGCCGATCTTCTGGAACAGCGTTTTGCTGAAAAAAGCGATATTGTGAGCGGAATCATCAATATTGGCGCTTCGGAGGCGATCGGCAGCCGTATGATGGCCAGATTGATTCGGAATTTTTCTGAAAAATATCCCCTTGTGCAATTTCACTTGTATAACGAAATGGCAGACAGTGTGAAGGATCGGCTGGATAAAGGGCTTGCAGACATTGGTCTGCTGTTGGAACCCATTGATGTTCATAAATACGAGTATCTTCGTTTGGCACAAAAGGAGACCTGGGGGATTCTTTTGCGGGACGATCATCCTTTGGCCGGTCATGAAGTGATTACACCGGAGGACATTGCGGACTGTTCGCTTATTCTGCCTCTGCGCGAAAAGGTGCGGGAGGATATCATCAACTGGATCGGAAAAGAAGAAAAGGATCTTCATATCCCGTTGAGCTATACACTCCTTTCCAATGCTGTATTGCTGGTGGAAGAGGGCTTGGGGTGTGCGTTCTGCCTGGACGGAGCGATTGCTGTACACGGCGGTCGGAACCTCAAATTTATCCCCATTTATCCGGAGAAAACAACACGAAGCGTGTTGGCATGGAAGAAAAACCAGCTCTTTTCCCCGGCCACATCTCTTTTTATTCAAGAAATCAATATGATGCGTGCGCAGATACGCTGAATTCGGTACTTCAGGCGTCAAGTCGTAAAGACTTGGCGCCCTTTTTTAACTAGAAAACCACAAGCTATAAAGATCAGATTATAGATTTGTTTCGAGATGACAACTCCGAGACAGAAATCATGCGGAATTTTATATTTGGATCGCTGATCAGCTGCGAAAGCAACGAGACAGAGGAAGATCGTTTGGGCAATATTGAGGCTTTGGAAAAAATCCGTAATGCTTTGGTGGGGGTGCCAGAGGCCGCCAAATCCTACGAGCGCACCTTAGAACTTATTGATATTTTGAAGGAAAAAAAGTAGCGGTACAGACTAACGGAATATATGCCCCCTTCGATACGTTGGGTGTTGGAAAGATGCCACAATAAATGCGCATCGGGAGATGGCCGATGATTATATGAGAAGGCCTATGAATAGAGCAGATTTGACATTCAGGGATATTAAGGACTGCATTTCCAAAAAGAATAGGCTTTCCGTACTTCTTCTCGAAGAGAATACTTGTTGGACACCAATAAATCAATAGTTTCAACACCAGCGGGAGCAGAAAAGGGGGAGTGCTCTCTTTTACAGACAGAGAAAGGCAAGAATAGCACCGGTTCTAAGGTATGATGAAAAACAGGAAGGAGGGGGCCAAGATGGACTGGATTTTGCTGAACCAAGACACACCGTTTCTGGAGTTCTCTACCCAAGAGGATAAATTCTGCGATGTGGTGGCTTTGGAAGGAATCTAGCTCTCGTCCTTGCGCCCTATTGGCGATAAATCTCTTCTGAGCTTTTTGGAAGGGCGGCGTGCCCCCAAGCACCGAAAGCACATCGAGCAGCTTCTGGAGAAATATGGCTGCTGCACATTGGACGGCTTTCTGCAGGTCAGCCATGCGCCTTCTCTCAACGATATCTTTTGGGTAAAACAGGCGGATTCCCAGTTGTGCTGGCGAAATGTCTCCCTGTATCAGAATGACTTTGATGAGAGCATTGCCGAAGCCGAGCTGAACGGCTCCTTCAGTGAGCAGAGCCTTTTCTCCACCCACCGGAATTTGCCACCGACGGATACTATGCCAAGTGCTGGAAGTGGGCGGCCAGATTATACCGGTAATCTGCATCTACGGTAGTCAGATTGATCGGCTCCTGTATAGCTCCATAGTTACTCCCCAAAGGCCTGGATGCTACTTGTGATATAAAATCCAGGCCTTCTGCTTTTCCAGAAAATTCAATTGGGATTTTTAATAATAGTGTGATTGTATCGCCTTAAAATACATATAATTTTGTGATTCAGCTTGTATTTTTTGACGTTTTGACATATAATAAAAGTGTGATTAATAGGCACTAAATATATCATAAAAGTGTGATGGGGCGTATATATGGAACGATTGATTCTGAAGAAACTGCTGAAGTGGAAGAATTCTCCCTATCGCAAACCTTTAATTTTAAAAGGTGTGCGCCAGGTCGGCAAGACCTGGATTCTGAAAGAATTCGGCAAACGCTACTACGAAAATACTGCTTATTTCAACTTTGATGAAAACGAAGAGTACAAGCAGTTTTTTGAAACCACGAAAGATGTAGACCGAATTTTGCAGAATTTGATGCTGGCAAGTGGTCAGAAGATTCGGCCAGAGAAGACCCTTATTATTTTTGACGAAGTACAGGATTGCCCTAAGGTCATCAATTCCATGAAGTATTTCTGTGAGAATGCGCCGCAGTATCATATTGCCTGCGCTGGTTCTCTCCTGGGTATTGCCTTAGCAAAGCCATCTTCTTTCCCGGTAGGCAAGGTCAATTTTATGCAGATTGATCCCATGACCTTTACAGAATTTCTATTGGCCAATGGAGATGCGAACTTTGCAAATTATCTGGAGACAGTAAACACCATTGAGCCAATTCCCGATGCCTTCTTTAATCCTTTGTATGAAAAGCTGAAAATGTACTATGTGACCGGTGGTATGCCAGAACCCGTCAAGATGTGGACAGAAGCAAGGGATGTGGAAGCCATGCAGGAAGCTCTGTCTGGGATTATTGGTGCTTATGAACGTGACTTTGCCAAGCACCCTAACATCAGCGAGTTTCCCAAGATTTCAATGATCTGGAAGTCCATACCGTCCCAGTTGGCGAGGGAAAACAAAAAGTTTATCTACAAGGTAGTCAAAGAAGGGGCACGGGCCCGTGAATACGAGGATGCCTTGCAGTGGCTGGTGGATGCCAGACTGGTGCATAAGGTCTACCGCAGTACGGCTCCGGGTTTGCCTGTGTCTGCTTATGATGACCTCGCTGCTTTCAAGATTTATCTGGTGGATGTGGGGCTGCTCCGCCGACTGGCGCAACTGGCACCGACTGCCTTTGGTGAGGGTAATCGGTTATTTACCGAGTTCAAGGGCGCATTAACTGAAAATTTTGTGCTTCAGACTTTGATTACACAGTTTGAAGTGACTCCTCGGTACTGGACGCAGACAAATCCTCCTTATGAGGTGGATTTCCTGATTCAGCGTGAAAACGATATTTTTCCTGTGGAGGTCAAGTCCGAAGCCAATACCACCAGCAGAAGTCTCAAGAAATTCAAAGAACTATTTCCAGACCAGGTTAAGCTCCGTGTCCGATTTTCACTGAGTAATTTGAAGTTGGATGATGATGTGCTGAATGTCCCACTGTTTATGGCAGATCAGACCGATCGGTTGATTGGGATTGCACTGGAACAAAAGAAGGCATAGAGGCGCTGCTAAAAGAAAATGGCACAGCCGGTCGTTTGGCTACCCCTGTCGAGATGGCAGAACCTTTGTTGTTTTTAAATTCTCCGATGGCCCGATTCGTTTCTGGTCAACTGTTGATCGGGGATATGGCCAACAATTGTCAGATTGTGTTGGGCTACAAGAAGAGCCGGCTGAATGTACCTGTTGCACGGAAGCTATACAACACGCAGTTCTTCCAGAAGCAGTTGCAAAAGCAAATCTAAAACAGGAGTATATAAAGCGTTGTTCTCCGTAAATTCACTCTGGTCTTTCTACTTATTGAACGCCAATACAGCAAAATTTGTGGAAGTGGAATAGAGCGCCATGATCCTGAATGTGGATCGGCACCCAGTGGGCTTCGGTGTGCGGTCTGTTTTGGATGCTGATCGGATGGATCATACAGAACGTTAGGTTCCCCGTCTGACTTCACGCTGGAAGTGGACACTGTCGTCCCTGAGAGCTCTGATGACAGGTGATACGCACAGAGACTTGAAAAATCTGTATGATCTTGCGTCCCGGGAGCATCTGCAAATCCTGGTGGAAGATAATCGTCTGAAGAAGCTGAGCCGAGAGGACAATGGATAGATACGGCAGTTGATTTAATAAATTATAAAGAGGAACCTACCCGGTACCAATCAAGGCTCTGGGTAGGTTCCTCTGCTTTATGTAAGGTTCTTCATTTCACAAAGTTATGTAAGCAGGCTTGGTTTATGGCTGGTGCGGTGGTCTCTTGAGGCATTGGATTTCCCAAGCATCATCTTTCCTATAGTTGAACATGTCGATTTGTGCTCAGGGAGGGACCGCCATCTTCCTGTAGGTCGGATTTAAATTGATTCAGAATTGGCTTCTGCATATTCCGCCAAATCGCTGCCGGCCAGATCCTCTTCAATCAAATCTGTAATATAGCCATTCACACTCTTATTCAGCTGCTCCGCCCGCTTCTGAATGATTTCTTTCTGTCCTTTTTTTACTTTGATTTCAATACGATCATATGCCTTAGCATTATATTTGGCCGTCGCTCTTTTTTGGGCATCAGTATATGGCATTATAGGCACCCCCGTTTCTTTAACATTATAAGTATTTTAATTATATAGGAAAGCTGTTTTCGGCTCTACTGTCAATATGCACAATACATGACCTATACTATCGTCAGTATTTTTGGCGAGCTGCTACTTGCTATACTGACGACAGTATATTATAATATAAGCACAGGGAAACCACTACACCCTATATATCTTGGATAGGAGGTATCAATATGAAACACATCCGCGCCCACTTCATCTACGAAGCGGACAACATCCCGGATCACCGAAGCAGGCAGTTCGGTCATTGTCCCTGCCTGCTGGCCGTGATAAAGATTGCTTTCCCCACACGAAAAAAGCCGTATCTGAGCGGCAACTCAGACACGGCAAACGCAAAATGAACCGTACGTTAAAACAATCCAATCTGCCCTCTCATCATAACATGCCGGCCGCAACAAAACAAGCCGGGAAAGGGCAGTAAACCAACCACATTCCTTATAAATAAGAAAGAGAGGATTCAATATGAACAACCAGAACATGAACAACATCACCGCTTGCACCAACGAAAGCCACGAAATCGCCATCAACATCACCCGCAAGGCTTTTGTCGGGCTGGCCCGTCAGGGAATGCTCTTCCATCAGGGTATCCTCGAGGGGTGCGATGATGCTCTTGCCGCCGCACTGGCGGGCGAAAAGGCCCGGATCTGTGTGGCGCTGGCACCTGATGCGGACAAGAACTATATTCATCTGGCAGTGGCCGACTGGGGCTGTGGCATGGATCTTGCCGCACTCACCAATGCGCTTCAGCTGGGCAGTGCTCCGCTGACCAACAGCCGCCTGAATGAGCACGGATATGGTCTCAACAATGCACTGGCCTGTCTGTCCGGCGGCACCGGTGACTGGTGCATCTACACCCGCAGCCAGCCCGGCCCTTATTACAAAGTAAGCGGCCCCTTTGACCTGAAGATGACTGTAACCGAGGAAACCCATCTTCAGCTGCCCGAAGGCCTGAATCTTCAGTGGCTCGATCCCTCCACGGTCATCTATGTGCGGGTGCCGATGGCCATTGCCCGCACTCTGCAGCGGCAGGGCAACCGGAAGCTCAGCGATCTGGCAACTCTGCGGCTGTGGCTGATCGAGCATCTGGGCGTTGCGTACCGGGGCTATCTGGAACTGGATCCGGTCACGCTGGAGCCCAGCGCCAAGATCGCGGTAACGGTAGGCCAGAGCAGCATGCTGGTTCCGCCTATCCAGGTTCCCATGATGATGGCCCGCACCGAAAAGCTGGAAGTGGAACTGGATGGCCAGATTGTACCGGTGATTTACGTCCACGGTACCCTCGATAAATCCAAGCGGGATCATCTGGTACTGGGCGGCAAGGCCCGGTATTACTATCAGGGAACCCAGCCCACGCAGGGCATCGATATCCGGTTGGGCAAGCGGGTGATTGCCACCGCTCAGCTGGGGGAAATCTGGCACAAAGAAGACGGCACGCCCATTTCCCGGCACAACAGCTACAACGATTTTGTGGGCGAGCTGATCCTGCCGGAGCTGCCCCGTGGTGTTCTTGCCACCCTGAATAACAAGACCGGTATCGACCGCAACGACCCGGACTGGGACAAGGTCTTTGAAGCGCTGGCAGAGTTCCCGCCGCAGAAAAACGCCGCCACATTCAGCGAGGATGAACTGAAAAAGAAGTGGATGAAAATTCTCAAGGCAGCAAACCCGGAGGATGAGGTAACCAGCGAAATTTGTGTTTGGCCCACCGGTACCCGCGTGGATGTGGTGGACAAAGGAGAAAATGGAAAATGCGATATCTATGAGCTGAAGACTCGAAAGGCGGAACCGAAGGATCTGTACCAGCTGCGGATGTACTGGGACGGTCTGGTTCTGGAGGGAATTCAGCCCACCCGGGGAATCCTGCTGACAAACGGCTATTCTGACAGACTGCAGGAGATGGTGCGCATTCTGAATACCCTGCCCGCGCCCAACTTCCCGGACGGACGGCCCAGTGCGCCCTACAACTTCTCTCTTGCTACCCACAAAGAAAAGCAGCTTCTGTGATAAAGGAGGGAATCCGCATGGTATTGGATGCAATCTACCGGGGAGAGTTGCTTCCCTGTGAAAACAACATGGAAGGAAACGGTCGGCACAAACAGGCGGGTAAGGAGATTGAACAGCTCCTGAAAGACCTGCGGAACAATCTGAGCGAGGAGGATATGGCGCTGGTGGACCAGATGCTGGAACAGACACTGATTGTCTGCGATACAGAAAGCAGCGATGCATTTCAATACGGGTTTTCCACCGGACTGCTGCTGATGCAGGAGGTTCAGGAAATTCTCCGCAAGCGGATTGATGCAGCCGCACATGACATCTTCTGAAAATTTTCAGAAGATTGATTGATATCTGCAGATGCAATTCATATCATAAAGGGAAACAGGAATCCAACGCGAATTTTGAGCAACGAAACTACCCACTCCAAGTGCGTCCTCTGGAGCTTACAAGATTATTTCTGATAAAAAGCCATTCTGTGATTGCGCCGGCATTGCCGGACTGTTGCGGGATGGCTTTTTGTTCAATGTGAGAAATAACTCACAATTTTCTGTTATAAAATTTTATAGATCGAAGCATGCGGTTTTCTCTTTGTGATGTATTGATTTGAAGGTTTATTAAATGAATTGTTTCTTTTTTTGTTTGAAGCTAAGAATGTTGTAAAATGAAAATTTCTGTGTTTTTTAATTTAAACCTAAGAACTTTTTTAATGCAAAATAAATAAAAAAATTTGATAAAAAAGTGTTGCAAAAATAAATGCTGTGTGTTAATATAGGGACATAGAAAGCACAACCTGAGTGCTAATTTGGCGAATCGTAATTGCCCACTCGAAGTGGGATCTTTTGGCGCTATTAATATAAATATTGTGAGATAAACAGTCATTCTGTGATCCGACCGGTGCAATGCCGGAAAGGAGCATACAGGATGGCTGTTTGTTTTTGCGGAATACAGGCGGATGCAGGTGCGGTCTGCATAGTCCTTGAAGAGGGACGTTAATCACTACTACCTTAAATTACACACAACAGACAAAACGAAAGAAGGGATGAGAGGATGTCCAAATCAAAAAATGACACGGATTGCATGGGTGGGACAAAGCGGTTTTATGTCCGCCCAGCACGCGACCAGAAGGGGCAGCAGGATGCGATCTATCAGTTGATCGACCCGAAGACGGGAGCCCCGTACACAAATGCGACGATTGTGGCAGCGCTTAAAGAGCGCGCGGCGGAACAGCCGGCCCTGGCAGAGATGATTGCGGCAGACATTGCTGCAATCGAACGGAAAGCAAAAGAAAACCCCGACGCCAAGTACGAGATGCGCTGCCGCGGCAAAACTGCACAGGAGGCAACCAGGCGGGCGAAGAAGGAATTGCTGCCGCGGATCGAACGCATGGCGGCGCTGCTGTTTGCACATTATTGGAAGGCCAACATCGAGTATGGCAATGTGACAATTGAGCAGTATGTACATTATGCGGGAGACGCATTGTTTTTGGGCGAAACGGCGGATGCCCGGAATCATATGATGTCGGCGCTCCGTACGTTTGTACTGCCGGTGATCGGGGAGATGCGTTTGCGTGATATGGATAGCACCACACAGACGCAGCTCATTTGCAAAGTCAACCACCTTCTGTCCCGGAAGAAGGCCAGTGCATCCTACCGCGGATATGCAAAACGGGCCTATAAAGGGCTGTTTGCTGCAATCGAGAGCAGCGGATACGGTGATTGCGCGACTGGCATTCAGTTGGCGGATATGATTGCCAAGATCAAAGGCAAAAATAGCGCATTGGTAAACAGCGTACGCAGTGCACATCTGGACGATGATCAGAGGGCGGCACTGTTTGCAGTTGAGAATGTGGAGCGGCGCGAGTATCTGATGTTTGTGCTGGCGATGATCTATTGCGGCATGGAAACCTGTGAAATCAGCGCCCAGCGTTTTGGCGACATCGTGCAGCTGATTCTGGAAGGAGGCGAAAGCTGCTATGTCATCACAATCACCAGCGTTATGCGCAGATTGCATAAACGGTATTCTCAGATCGGACCCACAAATAATGACTTTCCGCTGAGGCGGCTGCGCAAGGTGGTCCTCTATCCGTGGGCGGCCACCATTTTGCTGGAGTACATCGATTACCTGCGGAATCAAGGTTATAGCAATCATCAGATTGCTCAGATGAGGTTGTCTGATCCGGCGCCGGATGGTGCGATTGTAGGCCCCGCAGACCTGGATGAGATGATCGGTGATTTTTTGGCGAAGGCGGGAATTTCCGAAAGTCCGATTCCGCGTACCCGGAAGAATGGAGCAGTATACCTGCAGGCAGAGGTTGCTGGTGTCAAGCTGCTCTATCGGGATGCACAGTACCTTGCCCAGACCTGTGGTGCTGACCTGCCGATGCTGCATGCCATGTTCGGGCTCGCTCGAAGTGAAACAGATGAAGAAGCCTATCTGGATATCCTCAGTGATGAGTATGCTGTGGCGCGTTATCTGCGGTTGCGGCGGTGTCCATCTTTTGAAGATGCGGTCGGCAAAGCAAATCGCTATATCTTTGCGGTTAAGAATGACACAGGAGGACCACAGACGGTGAAAATCATATCGGATTATGCCGTAAAGGCGGAATGGAGGGAAATCAAATGACAAAAACAGTTGATTATGGCGGGGTCAGCTTCCGTGTACGGACGGCCTACCCCAGGGGTCGCAAAGCATCCAAGGCGCCGTGCCGCGCCTTGATAAGCCCCATCAACCCCGAAACCGGTGAAGTGATTACCAAGCGCCAGCTTTTTGCCAGTGAGAGCGATTGCCCGGTGGATAAACCTGTTTACGGAGTAAACCCGGCAGACATTGAGGAGCACCATTTTCCGGCCATTGCCAATGAGTTGATTCAGGCGATGTATCAGGCCGGATTGTTGGCGGCCGGCAATCGTTATGAGCCTACCCATGACCTGGGAGATGCGGCGGAGTCCTATAAAGAGATGTTCTTCTCGATTCATCAACAGCAGTGGGCCGAACGTACAATCGATGACTATCGGCGTCAGTATGATATTTTGGTCACTGAATTGCGCGGAACGACGGCAGAATCTCTTACGCCGGAAATTTATCGTGCATTGCAGGAGCGTATCTGCCGCAACGCAGCGGGGACTGCGCGCAAAAAATCTGACTGGGTGGCGGGTACAGAAGCTCCCCCATCGGGCGCAAAACGCTTGAATCTCTTGTATCTGCTGATCTGGGATTTGAAGACGACGGAAGGCTATAATATACCGCTCGTGCCCACGCGCTATGCGGGTAAGCCTTCCCGGCAGGATCTGCTGCTGTCTTATATTGACAGTGCCCGCAGTATTCCGCGAAATTTACTGAAGCAGGTGTGCGATGAGACTATCCTGTCGGGACAGGTCGGTATATTGGCGGACACGGGGCTGCGGATCAGTGAATATGGAGGTTTGCTGTTTTGTTCGATTGCCAGGCTGGAGGGTTCGCAGGGCGCCATGTATTACTTGCGTGTTACAGGTCAGCTCGGCGTCAGTTCGAACACACGAACA
The DNA here is from genome assembly GCF_004345265.1 of Allofournierella massiliensis. Lineage (GTDB taxonomy): Bacteria > Bacillota > Clostridia > Oscillospirales > Ruminococcaceae > Allofournierella > Allofournierella massiliensis. Next base: position 58,694 of record NZ_SLUM01000002.1, on the reverse strand, counting down.
GAAATTCCCAAAACGACGTCGTCCTATCGAGTGGTGCCGCTGTCGGTTGAACTGGGAGAAATCCTGATGCAGCGTCAGCAGGAGCTGGAAAGGGATTATGGCAACGTTCCCTTGATGCTCATGTGTGGAAGTGTGCAGGCGGGGGAGTACTGTACGGACGCAAAAACGGTGTCCGGTACGATGAACAATATTACGGAGCAAATTCCTGAGCTTCTGCGTGATCCGCGGATTTTGGAGGCCTTGAAGAAGAGCCGACCTTATCGTTTTGATGAGGTGTGCCAGGATAATTATTTGCTGAGTATGCTTACATGTCATGCATTGCGTCGTAATTTCTGTACCTGGATATATTGTGAGAGCGGCATGGATACCAAACAGGCGTATCAGCAGATGGGCCATGCGAAGAAGTCGGAGATGCGGCGGTCGGGGGCCATTGGTGCCACACCCGGCGAAATCTATCACATGTGTCTCCAGAAGCATGTCAGCCGTACGCTGTATCATGATCCACATCCGCTGCGGTATCAGGCTGGCGAAGAGTTCAGCGAGACGGAGGTGCCGGCATGTGCCATCGAACTGACTTTGCCAGCTAACAGCCGGTGGCAGTTAATCGTTGCTGAAACAGAGCCCATGGCTCATACCAGCTGCCAGGGGGATAATGTGAGTGTGAGTCAAAAGTGGCAGGAAGATATTCGATGCAGATCCGATGGGTATGCACTGCTGGCAGATCCATCGGTCTATACAATTCGAGAAAAGAAGAAGCTGTTTGCGTAAAGTCCGGCAAAATCGGTATATTGGTATCGAGTAAAGAAAAGGGACAGGCATCAAGATTGCCTGTCCCTTATCTTATGCGCCTATCGGTGCTTTCAGCAGGTGAGATATGTCGAGGAGTGCAGAAGATTGAGTGAAGCACAAACGCCTGACTTCGTTGCGTTCCCTTGCTGTTCATAGAAAGTTCAGGTGTGTTTTCTGAGTTGTTCAGCACATACGGGAGATTGAGGAAGAGCTGCTTATTCAGAGTTTCTGTCACCGCGCCATTTTCCGGTCCTTGCTTTTGACCTTTTGCGCAGGAGACGCTGTGTTTTGGTCTGCTGTTTGTGCTGATGCAATGTCTGCTTGCCTTGCCGCAAGGTGTGATGTGAGGGCTTTTTCTGCATCTCCTGCAACAGTATGGAATGTTTGTAGATTTTCGTGCATTGCATTGCTTTCTTCGTGCAAATGGCATATAATAAAAGTGCCAATAGGAAGGAGATGATTCTATGGCCGGTTCTACCACCAATATTAGTATTCGTATGGATTCCGAACTGAAAGCACAGGCTGATGCGCTGTTTGCTGAACTCGGCATGAACCTGTCCACCGCATTCAACATCTTTGTCCGGCAGTCTCTTCGAGAGGGCGGGATTCCTTTTGAGATTAGTTTAAATCAGCCCAACAAGGAAACGATTGCAGCCATGCTGGAGGCGGAAAGGATCGCAAAGGATCCGTCTGTAAAGGGATACACCGATATGGATGAGTTGTTTGCGGATTTGAAAAAATGAGCCAGACAAAATATATGGTCAAGTTCACCACGCAATTCCGAAAGGACTACAAGCTGGCAATCAAGCGTGGCTTGAAAATCGAATTGCTGGAACAGATCGTTGCTCTTTTGGCTGCAGGACAATCTCTACCAGAAAAGAATAAAGATCACGCACTTACCGGCAACTGGGTCGGCCATCGAGAATGTCACATTTTGCCTGATTGGCTCTTGGTCTAGCGAGTTGAGGACGATGTTCTGGTATTGACTTTGACCCGTACAGGGACTCATAGTGATTTGTTTGGAAAGTAACCGATATGAGAAGGCCGTCGTAGCTTTGAGCCTACGGCGGCTCTTTGAATATTTAACGCCCTACGCTACAACTGCAACTTCTCCAGCCAGTCATCAAACGACTTTTGAAAAATATGAATTGGCGTATCAGTACATGAGGTTTTGGAGGACCTTCCTTTACCAGCACGTATGCCGGTGTACGCATAATGTTGAGCATGACAGCGACATCTTTTACGATGTAAGTGTGTGCTATCGGCAGTGGTATTGGCGATGCGGCGCATTTTATGGATTTTTGATCGCAAGACCAGCACAGCGCAATGAATCCATTCATTATGTCCCCCAGGACAGGAGCAAAACGGCCAGGAAAAAAGAAAGGGTTTGCGGGCGGTTCCGAAGCTCGGAACCGCCCGCAAATCCGCATTACAGCAACAAAAAAGCCACCAGCTTTTCAGCTGATGGCTTTTGGTCCGAGTGGCGAGAGTCGAACTCACGGCCTCTTGAACCCCATTCAAGCGCGCTACCAAACTGCGCTACACCCGGACGTCTGGCCCGGTGTTCTCACCGGCGACGTTGTTTATTATAGCCCATGCAACCTGTTTTGTCAACGGAGAATTTTCGGTTTTCTCCTTTTTACAAAAGTTTTCCAAATATTTTACAGTTGATTGGTCATACTATCTGCAAAAGGCGAAAAGCGGAGAGAAAAAACAGGATTCCAAGATCATTCCGTGCGCCAAATCTTGAAAAGGAGGATATAAAATCAACTATGGAAAGCGGTATGAATTTTCATCATCAGGGACAAAACGCAGTGGGGCAGGTGGATCAGGGCAACGAGCCCGGCAAACAAGGCGGGAAAAAGCATCAGACCGACCCGGACGAAGGGTTTGGGGCGTATCTGCCCTGGGTGGATCCCATGCTCCTGCCCGGCGGGGTACAGAAGATTCAGGATGATTCGGTGCAGGCGGTCCAGCCCGCACCGGATCAGCGGGGCGGCGGCTGCGAACCGGAACCCTGTGAATAATAAGGCGTGAAAACATCCGGGCGAAGCGATTCTCCCGGCTGTTTTTATGTGCAGGGGAATTTTAACCGTTTCTTTCTTGGCAGCAGGCAGGATCAGTGATAGAATACCAGTAAACAGCGGCATGCAGCCGCACAGGAGAGAAAGGAACCGAAACCATGAAACATTGGAAATTGAAGGCAGTGCTGGCCACGTTGCTGGTATTCGCACTGTATGTGGTGTTTCAGCACCCTAACCTGAATCCTCTTTATCCGGAATCGGCATTTATGTATTGTGTGCTGATCACGGTGCTGGTGGCCATCTTTACTCTGGACCGCATTGGCCGGGTGGTGGCACAGCCGGGGCCGGTACAGGGCGTGCCGGGCAGTGTGCGTTTTGAACGCTTCCAGAACGGAAGCCGCTGGCCGCTGATTCTGGTGGCAGTGCTCTGGGGCGCGTACTTTATTGTATGGGCCGGATCCAGCGTTCTGTTCCAGGTGAACGCCTTCCGGGATCAGATGCCGGAGCTGGTTCAGATGGACTTCGCTGAGGACTTCGACACCACCGATACCAGCCAGCTGCCCATTGTGGATAAGGCCATGGCTCAGAAGCTGGCGGACAAAAAACTGGGCGAGCGTCCCAGCCTGGGCAGCCAGGTGGTGCTGGGCGAGCCCACCCTGCAGCAGGTGAACGGAAAGCTGGTCTGGGCGGTACCCACCTACCATTCCGGTGTATTCAAATGGCTTACCAATCTGGAAGGCACTCCCGGTTATGTGGTGGTATCCGCCATCAATCCTCAGGACGTGCAGTATGTGGACGGCTACACCATCAAATACCAGCCGTGCGCCTATCTGTGGCAGAACCTGATGTTCTATGCCCGCTTCACGGCCGCACCCTTCACCGGCCTGACCGATTACAGCTTTGAGCTGGACGATTCCGGCCAGCCCTACTGGGTCATCACTACCTATAAGTATCTGCGGGGCTTCTCGCTGCCGGAGGCCACCGGCGCGGTGGTACTCAACTGCTCCACCGGCGAAAGCCAGCGTTACAACATTGACGAGCTTCCCGACTGGGTAGATCGCGTTCAGCCGGAGGATTTCATTGTAACCCAGCTGAACAACAAGGGCGAGTACGTGCATGGCTACCTGAACTTCAGTGATAAGGACAAGTACCGTACCAGCCCCGGCGAAACCCTGATTTACAACGACGGCAGCTGCTATCTGTTCACCGGCCTGACCAGTGTGGGCGGCGACGAGAGCGCCATCGGTTTTGTAATGGTGGACATGGTCACCAAGGAGCCGCATCTGTACCGCATCAGCGGCGCCACCGAGACGGCGGCTCAGCAGTCGGCTCAGGGCGAGGTGCAGCAGTACGGCTACCAGGCGGCCTTCCCGCTGATTGTCAATCTGAACAGCCGGCCCACCTACTTCATGACCCTGAAGGACAACGAAGGTCTGATCAAGAAATACGCCTATGTATCGGTGGAGGACTATCAGACCGTGGGCGTGGGCGACACCATCGACGAGGCTCGCCTGAGCTATGAAAAGGCACTGCGTGCAGGCGGCAGCACCATGGTGGGCAATGTGAACAGCGAGCTTACCAGCCTGACCGGTACCGTTCAGCGCATCGGCAGCGAGTACAACAGCAGCGGCTCTACCTATTATCTGGTGCTGAACGAGCATCCTGAGCTGCTGTTCAGCGTGCAGGGCAGCCTTTCCGCCGAGCTGGCCATTACTCAGCCGGGAGATCAGGTGAAGGTGGAATATTACCCCCGCACCAGCCAGGCCCAGGAGCTGACCAGCTTCGATAATCTCCAGTTTGAGCAGGAAACCCAGTGATTTTGCGCAGGACAAAATCAGAATAGAACCAGAAAAGGGCGCGCCTTCCGGCACGCCCTTTCTGTATTTGTTTTGTGTTTTAATCCCAACGTGACGAGGAGACCAGTCAAACAGCGTGCCATTCCTGAGGTTTTGCACGAAGGCTGAACGTTATCTGCGACCTCATTTGCCGTATAATGCAGGAAGCTCGTTTTCTCTGGCAGTCACTGCTTCATAGTCATAGTTGCTCCAGCAGGCAGCCAGATCAGCAGATGTAAAATAATCTGTTTCGTCACCGGTCATTTTGATTCTTCCGGATTTTACGGCAATTGAAGAATAGATTACTTCATAAGTTGTACCGTCTGCGCAATGGAACCGGAAGCTGGTCACAGATCCTCCGGCAACGGGCTCGGTTTTCTTGTCCTTCAGAGAGATGCCTTCCAGCCGGTCATAAAGGTCTTTCATGTCTGCTTGCTCTGTGATGACTTTTTTCTCTGCTTCTGCCGGGGTATAAAAGTAGAACATCTCAATGAAATCAAGATCGGCGGGGTCAAACGGAAAGTCGACGTGTACGGTTTGGGCGCAGCCAGTCATGGACACAGCAAACACAAAAGCTAAAACGAGCGTTACCACCTTTTTCATAAAGTCACACCTCCTGCAACATTGAATTCGTCGTCCTGTTTTAAGCATAGCATACCTTTATAAATAAAGCCATAGCACGATTTGATCAAAAGAAGAATGGAATGAATTACCGAATTCCTTTGGTGTTAGATGAGAGTTGACGCTTTATCAAGGTTTCATAATCGGAAGCCGATGAAACCAGGCCTTCCATTTCCTCCCCTCCTTTACAGAAGAATGAATTTGTGCTAATATCATTTTGTTGCTTCTTCACGAAGGAGAAGCGTATGATTCTGCAACAGTGAACCAATGCCACGAAGGCATGAGGCTTCGGCGGTTTTCGGCCGGGGCCCTTTGCCTGCGTGGTTTTTTTGTGCCCGCCCGGGGTGCGTCTGCGCGGCAAGCTCAGCAAAAGAAAGGAAATGACGATGAAGAAAACCAAGATCCTTGCGGCGATCATGGCCCTGTGTCTGGCAATTGGCGCGGCGGGCTGCGGTCAGGTAAGCCAGTCCACAGCTTCGGCCAGCACTGCCAGCCAGCAGCAGACCGATACCGTGGTGGTGGCGATGAATGTGGAATCCGAACCGGCATCCGGCTTTGACCCGGCCTATGGCTGGGGAGCGGGCGAGCATGTGCACGAGCCGCTGATCCAGAGCACACTGGTGGTTACCAATGCGGATATGAGCATCGGCTATGACCTTGCCACCGACATGCAGGTCAGCGAGGATGGCCTGACCTGGACGGTCATCATCCGGGATGACGTGAAGTTCACCGACGGCGAGCCCCTCACTGCGTCGGATGTGGCCTTTACTTATAATACGGTGAAGGCAGAGAGCACCGTGAACGATTTCACCATGCTGGACAGTGCCGAGGCGGTGGATGATACCACCGTGGTATTTCACATGAACCGGCCCTATTCCACCTGGCCCTATTCCATGGCCGTGGTGGGCATCGTGCCGGAGCATGCCTACGGCCCGGACTACGGCCAGAATCCCATCGGTTCCGGCCGCTACATCCTCAAGCAGTGGGACAAGGGCCAGCAGGTGATTCTGGAAGCCAACCCGGACTATTACGGCGAGGAAGTGAAGATGAAAAAGGTGGTGATCCTCTTCATGAGCGAGGATGCTGCCTTTGCCGCCGCCAAGGCCGGTCAGGTGGATGTGGCCTACACTGCCGCCTCCTACACCGACCAGACCATTGATGGCTTTGATCTGCTGGCGGTGAAAACCGTGGATAACCGGGGTATCAACCTGCCCGCGGTAGCAGAGGAAAACGGCATCGGCAATGATTTCACCGCCGATGTGCGGGTGCGTCAGGCCATCAATATCGGCTTTGACCGGCAGGAAATGATCGACAATGTGCTGAACGGCTACGGCACCCCGGCTTACAGTGTGTGTGACGGCATGCCCTGGTACTCTGAGGCGGACGAGGTGACCTACGATCCTCAGAAGGCCGCCGCTCTGCTGGAGGAAGCGGGCTGGGTTCTAAACAGCGACGGCGTGCGGGACAGTGACGGCGTGCGGGAGAAGGACGGCCAGACCGCCAGTCTGAACCTGCTGTACCCCATGGGCGATTCCACCCGCCAGGCACTTGCGGCCGACATGGCCAACCAGCTGGCTGAGCTGGGCATCCAGACCAGCACCGAGGGTGTGGGCTGGGATACCGCCTATGACCGGGCTCAGAATACTCCGCTGGTCTGGGGCTGGGGAACTCACAGCCCCATGGAGATGTACAATATCTACCACACGGTGGGCGATCTGGCCCGGTATTCTCCCTATGCCAATGCTCGGGTGGATGAGCTGATGGACCAGGCATTGGCCTGCAGCGATCTGGAAGAGTCCTACGCGCTGTGGCAGCAGGCCCAGTCGGAGGAGATCGTGAACGACGTGCCCTGGGTCTGGATGGTGAATGTGGATCATCTGTACTGGGTGAATCAGAATCTGGAAGTGGCGCAGCAGAAGCTGCATCCCCATGGCCACGGCTGGTCGCTGGTGAACAACGTGGACCAGTGGACCTGGAACCAGGCCTGACCGAAGACAAAGCGGCCGCATTGCTTTGAACGGAGCAGTGCGGCTGCCCGTTAGGAAAAAGGAGAAGAAGTTTTTATGGCAAAACGAATGGCCCGCATGGCGGTCAGGCAGCTGATCCGGATGCTGCTGCTGATCTTCTGCGCCAGTCTGGCAGCCTTTGTGCTGCTGAGCCTGTCTCCCATCGACCCGCTGCAGCAGAATGTGGGCCAGGCGGCGATGGGCAGCATGAGCGCGGAGCAAATCGAGCGCCTTCAGGCCTACTGGGGTGTGGATACCCCGTCCCTGGAACGGTTCGCAGCCTGGGTGAGCGGAATGCTGCAGGGAGATTTCGGTGTCTCGCTGCTTTACCGCCAGCCAGTGCTTACGGTGATTGGCGCAAAGCTGGCAAATTCCCTCTGGCTGCTGGTGTTGGCCTGGGTGATTTCCGGTCTGCTGGGCTTCGGCCTGGGCGTACTGGCCGGAGCGACGCAGGGCCGCTGGCCGGACAAGCTGATTCGGGGCTGGTCCATGATCATTGCCAGCACGCCCGCCTTCTGGGTGGCACTGCTCTTGTTGATGATTTTCGGCGTCTGGCTCAAACTTTTGCCGGTGGGCCTCAGTGTACCCATCGGACTGGAAGCCACCGCCGTTACCCTGGCGGACAGGCTGCGGCATGCAATCCTTCCGGCGCTGGCTCTCAGCATCACCGGCACCGCATCGGTCTGCCTGCACACCCGGCAGAAGACCATTCAGGCGCTGGAGTCGGATTTTGTGCTGTTCGCCCGGGCCAGAGGTGAGAGCGGGAAGGGCATTCTGCTGCGCCATGTGCTGCGGCATGTGCTGCTGCCTGCCATCACCCTGCAGTTTGCCAGCCTGGGTGAGCTGTTGGGCAGCTCGGTGCTGGTGGAAGAGGTGTTCTCCTATCCGGGCCTTGGTCAGGCTACAGTGACGGCAGGCCTTGGCGGAGATCTTCCGCTGTTGCTGGGCATCACGGTAATCTGCAGCGCCATGGTCTTCGGTGCAAACTTCGCGGCGGACTGCCTGTATGGTCTGGTGGACCCCCGCATCCGAAAGGGGGCGGGCAGGACATGAAGCGGATTTTGAACAATTTACGCCAGCCCCGAACCGCTGCGCTGATCCGGCTGGTTTTTGCCGCTGCAATTCTGCTGGCGGTTATGATCGCCGGCATGGCATGCCGGGAGCAGGCCCTTGCCACAGATTTCACGCGCAAGAATCTGGCGCCCTGTGCCGAATATCTGTTCGGTACGGACTGGATGGGCCGGGATATGCTTACCCGCACCCTGAGCGGACTTTCTTTGAGCATCCGCATCGGTGTGGTTACCGCAGCGGTGAGCGCAGTGGTGGCGCTGGCGGCGGGCGTGAGCGCCGCATTGCTGGGCCGCTGGGCAGACAGCGCCCTCACCTGGCTGATTGATCTGTTTATGGGAATTCCTCACATTCTGCTGCTGGTGCTTATTTCCTGCGCCTGCGGACGTGGGTTCTGGGGTGTGACCATCGGCATCGTGGCCATCCACTGGATGAGCCTTGCACGGCTGATCCGGGGTGAGGTGATGCAGCTGCGGCAGAGCGGCTATGTGCAAGTGGCCCGCAAGCTGGGAGCATCCCCGGCAGCCATCGCGGTCCGGCACATTCTGCCCGGCGTGCTGCCCCAGTTCTTCACCGGGCTGGTGCTGCTGTTTCCCCACGCTATCCTCCACGAGGCCAGTGTGACCTTCCTGGGCTTCGGTCTGACCAGCGAACAGCCCGCGGTGGGCGTGATTCTTTCGGAAAGTATGCAGTATCTAGCCACCGGCCGCTGGTGGCTGGCGCTGTTGCCCGGCATCTGTCTGGTGGCGGTGGTGCTGCTGTTTGAGCTGGCGGGCAAAAGCCTGGCCGCGCTTTGGTCAGTGAACGCGGAACAGGAGGCGGCATAATGGAAGAAAACAGACAAAAAGCCCCGCTGCTGCAGGTGCAGGGGCTCACCGTTTCCTTTTCCCGGTATGCAAAGGGCTTCCGGCGGGTGACGCTGCCCGGCGTGCGGGATCTGAGCTTTTCGCTGGATGAAGGCGAGCTGGTGGCGGTGGTCGGTGCTTCCGGAAGCGGAAAGAGCCTGCTGGCCCATCGGCTGCTGGGTATCCTGCCTCACAATGCCCAGGTGGGCGGGCAGGTACTCTACCGGGACCAGCCGCTGGACGACCGGCTGGCCGGGAAACTGCGGGGACATGAAATTGTACTGGTTCCCCAGAATGTGTCCTACCTGGACCCGCTGATGCAGGTGGGGGAGCAGGTAAAGGGAGAAAAAGGCGATGCACAAAAGGCTTCGGCGGCGCTGCGGCGTTACGGGCTTGGTTCTGAGGTGGAAAAAATGTATCCCTTTCAGCTGTCCGGCGGCATGGCCCGGCGGGTGCTGATCGCCACCGCGGTACAGCACACCCCGAAGCTGGTGGTGGCGGACGAGCCCACCCCCGGCCTGCATCCCGAAGCGGCCCGGCGGGTGCTGGGCCACTTTAAGGAGCTGGCCCAGGCAGGCGCGGGCGTGCTGCTGATTACCCACGATCTGGAGGCCGCACTGGAAGTGGCGGACCGGGTGATCGTGCTCTATGCGGGCGCAGCGGTAGAGGAGGCTCCGGCGGCCAGCTTTGCAGCAAAGGAGTTGCTGCAGCACCCGTATACGCAGGCCCTCTGGCAGGCCAGCCCCAACCATGGCTTTGTTCCGCTGCCTGGTACTCAGCCGGTGGGCCAGCTGCCGGCAGGTTGTGCTTTCGCACCACGCTGCCCCAAGGCGGGGCCGGAATGTCATGAGGGTGCGGTCGCCTATGAAAAACGGGGTGCAGGCTATGTGCGCTGCCTGCACCCGGAAGGAGAACAGCTATGACGCTGGAAGCAAAGAATCTCTGCTTTACCTATCCTTGCGGGAGAAGCGTGCTGCAGAACCTGTCCCTGCGGGTGGAAGGCGGCGAGCGAGTGGGTATTTTCGCCCCCAGTGGACGGGGTAAGACCACCCTGTGCAAGCTGCTGGCGGGCTACGAGAAGCCCCAGTCCGGCCAGGTGTTGCTGGACGGCAAGTCTCTTGCCAGCTATCGGGGCTACTGCCCGGTGCAGCTGATCTGGCAGCATCCGGAGCAGGTGGTGGACCCCCGCCTGACGTTAGGGAAAACCCTGCGGGAGGCAGGGGAGCCGGAAGAACGGCTGGTTCAGGCGCTGGGCATCCAGCCGGAATGGCTCAGCCGTTATCCGGCAGAGCTGTCCGGCGGTGAACTGCAGCGGTTCTGCATCGCCCGGGCACTGGGTCCTGCCACCCGATTTGTGCTGGCGGATGAACTCAGCGCCATGCTGGATCTGGCAACCCAGGCACAGCTGTGGAGCTTTCTGGTGGAGGAAACCACACGCCGCGGCATTGGACTGGTGGCCGTAAGCCACTCCGCCCCCCTGCTGGACCGGGTGTGTACCCGCCGGATCGAGCTGTGAAACCCGTTTCAAACGATGTATAATAAAGAATAAGGAGAAACCACCCACATGACACTGCAGGAGTTCTTTACCCGGCATCCCCGTCTGGCTTTAGGCTTTTCCGGCGGCGTGGATTCCGCCTATCTGCTGGCCGAGGCCGTGCGCTGTGGCTGCCGGATTCAGCCCTATTTTGTGGACAGCCCCTTTCAGCCCCGCTTTGAGCTGGAGCATGCCCGCCGCCTGTGCGAAGAACAGGGGGTGGAACTGAAGGTACTGCCCGCCCAGCCACTGGCGGACGAAAACGTGCGGCAGAACGGTCCGCTGCGTTGCTATTACTGCAAAAAGCAGGTGTTCGGAGCGATTCTGGCCGCTGCCAAAGCGGACGGCTTCGAAGAGATTATCGACGGAACCAATGCCTCGGATGATGCATCCGACCGCCCCGGCATGCGGGCTCTGGAAGAGATGCGGGTCTACAGTCCGCTGCGGCTGTGCGGCGTGACCAAGGCCCAGGTGCGGCAGGCATCCCGGGAACTGGGCCTGTTCACCTGGAACAAGCCCGCCTATGCCTGCCTTGCCACCCGCATTCCCACCGGTACTGCCATTACCACCGAGGCGTTGCAGCGGGTGGAAGCGGCGGAAAACGAGCTGTTCCGGCTGGGCTTTTCCGATTTTCGGGTGCGCTGCGTAGGCGACACAGCCAAGCTGCAGCTGCCCGACGCCCAGTTCAGCAAGGCGCTGGAGCAGCGGAAAGAGCTTGTGAAGGCATTGAAGCCGCAGTTTGCGGCGGTCGTATTGGATCTGGAACCCCGAGGGGAGGAATAACAATGGAAAAACAGGAAATGCTGGCCCTGCTGGAACAGGTGCAGCAGGGAGCGCTCACGCCCGAGCAGGCGCTGCTTCAGATGAAGCTGCAACCTTTTCAGGACCTGGGCTATGCCAAGGTGGACCACCACCGGGGCCTGCGTCAGGGCGCGCAGGAAGTAATCTACGGCGCGGGCAAGACCGCCGAGCAGATCGACGGCATCCTCACAGCCATGGAAAGCCGGGATGCCACCGACATCATCGTGACCCGCATGAATCAGCAGTCGGCGGATTATGTGGCGCAGCGCCATCCGATGGACTACGACCCCATGTCCCGGTTGGGTATCGTGCACCCCACCGGAAAAATCACCGCACCCGGCTACATTGCCGTGGTCTCCGGAGGTACCAGTGATATGGCGGTCTGCGAGGAGGCTGCCCGCACCGCCATCGCCATGGGCAATAAGGTGGAGCGGCTGTATGATGTGGGCGTGGCCGGGCTGCACCGGCTGCTGTCCAAGCTGGATGTGCTGATGCAGGCCCGTGTGGTGATTGCCGTGGCAGGCATGGAGGGCGCACTGGCCAGCGTGGTGGGCGGTCTCGTGGACTGCCCGGTGATCGCAGTGCCCACCAGCGTAGGCTATGGGGCCAACTTTGGCGGCCTGTCGGCGCTGCTGTCCATGCTTAACTCCTGCGCCAGCGGGGTGAGCGTGGTGAACATCGACAACGGATTCGGTGCAGGCTATCTGGCCAGCATGATCAATCACATGGGAGGAAATGCGTGATGAAAACCTTATACATCGAATGTGCCATGGGTGCGGCGGGGGATATGCTCACCGCTGCGCTGCTGGATTTGCTGAGCCCGGAGGAGCAGCAGGCATTTCTGGAGCAGATGAACCGGTTGCTGCCCGGGGTACAGGTCAAGGCAACCCCGGCGCAGAAGTGCGGTGTGCAGGGCCTGCATGTGCAGGTTCTGGTGAACGGGGAAGAGGAGCACAGCCACGATCATGGCCCGGTTCATCCGGAGGTGCATGCAGCTCCGGCCGTTCATGACCATCCCCACGAGCATGCGCATGAACACGACCACCATCATGACCATGAGCATCCCCATGATCACGTACACGAGCATCCTCATGAGCATGATCACGAACATGAACATGAGCATGACCACGATCATCATGAGCATAGTCATGACCATATGCACGAGCACGGCCACGACCATCCCCATGAACACGACCATGGCCATGAGCACCATCATCACGCCACCATGGCCTGGGTGGAACATACCATTCAGGAAACTGCTTTGCCCCCGGAGGTAAAGGAGCAGGCGCTGCAGGTTTACTACGCCATTGCGCAGGCAGAAAGCGCTGCCCACGGCTGCCCGGTGGACCAGGTTCATTTCCACGAAGTAGGTGCGCTGGATGCTGTGGCGGATGTGACCGCTGTCTGCCTGCTGATGCACATGCTGGCGCCGGAAAAGATTGTTGTCAGCCCGGTACATCTGGGCAGCTGTCAGGTGCGCTGCGCCCACGGTATTCTGCCGGTGCCTGCGCCTGCCACAGCCTATATTCTGCAGGGAGTTCCCGCCTACACCGGTTCCATTCGTGGGGAGCTGTGCACCCCCACCGGCGCGGCATTGCTCAAGACCTTTGCTCAGTCCTTTGGCTCCATGCCGGTCATGGTCACCGAAAAGGTGGGCATCGGTGTGGGCAACAAGGATTTTGAAGCCGCCAACGTGCTGCGGGTGTTCTGGGGCAGCGATGCCAGCCAGGCACAGCAGGAGAGCGACCAGATTGTGGAACTGCGCTGCAATCTGGACGATATGACCGGCGAGGCCATTGGCTACGCTTCGGAGCTGCTGCTGGAAGAGGGCGCGCTGGATGTGTACACGGTGCCCATCCAGATGAAAAAGAGCCGCCCGGCGGTGATGCTCTGCTGCCTGTGTCATGCGCCCCAGCGGGATAAACTCACCCAGCTGATGCTGCGCCACACCACCACCTGGGGCGTTCGCGCCAGCGTGATGGATCGCAGCGTGCTCACCACCCGCATGGTGCCGGTGAAGACCAAGTACGGGGTCGTCCGCGTCAAGCAGGGGACCGGCTACGGGGTAAAAAAGTGCAAGGTGGAATACGTCGATATGGCTGCCGCCGCCGCACAGGCCGGGGTGGAGCTTGCCAAGGTGGAGCGCGCCGCCCGCAAGGCCTTCAAAAAGCAGGGCTGAACCCTGTGTAAAACCTGAGAAAAATCCTTGTGAATAAAAGAAAACGCAAGGATGAAAGAGTAAACCAAAAATAAACGGGTAAAACGCTGGATTTCCGCTTGCAGGCAAGGAAATCCAGCGTTTTTCTGCATTTTTTGAAAAACTGCTTGACATTGCCAGGTCCAGCTTGTATAGTAGCAGTTGTGCCCGGCACTCTATAAGGGGGAAGTGCGCTCTTTTGCCGGGCATATAGGCGCTGGACGTACCGCTGCAACCGCCAAAACCAACAGGGTTTTGGCTGGTGTAACAAACCTTTTGCGGGGTGGTACCATGTGCGCCGCCTGTGTATGCAAACCACGGCGAAATTCCGCAAAGGGGGAATCATAAAACAATGAGTAAGATCGTATCACTGCAGAACATTGTTGTTGGCTTCGACGGGGAGAACGTGCTCAACGGTCTCTCGCTGGACATTCACGACAAGGAGTTCGTTACCTTCCTGGGCCCTTCCGGCTGCGGCAAGACAACGACCCTCCGAGTCATTGGCGGATTTGTCCAGCCGAGCTCCGGCAATGTTTTTTTTGACGGGCAGGACATCACCAATCTGCCGCCCTACAAGCGCCAGGTGAACACCGTGTTCCAGAAATACGCCCTGTTCCCGCACCTGAATGTGTACGAGAACGTGGCCTTCGGCCTGCGGCTGAAGAAGATGGACGAGAAGGAAATCCGCAGCCGCGTGCTGGAAATGCTGGAAGTGGTGGGCCTGAAGGGCTTCGAGCGCCGCGACACCACCAACCTGTCCGGCGGTCAGCAGCAGCGTGTGGCCATCGCTCGCGGCTTGGTGAATCATCCCCGGGTGCTTTTGCTGGACGAGCCTCTCGGCGCGCTGGACCTGAAGCTGCGCAAGGAGATGCAGCTGGAGCTCAAGCGGCTGCAGCAGGCCATGAACATCACCTTCATTTATGTTACCCACGACCAGGAAGAGGCCCTCACCATGTCCGATACGGTGGTGGTCATGAAGGACGGCAACATCCAGCAGATCGGCAGCCCCATCGATATCTACAACGAGCCGGAGAACGCCTTTGTAGCCTCCTTCATCGGCGAGAGCAATATCATCGACGGCATTATGCTGCGGGACTTCTGTGTGGAATTTGCCGGCAATGAGTTTGCCTGCGTGGACAAGGGCTTTGCCCACAACGAGCTGGTGCAGGTGGTCATCCGCCCGGAGGACATCCAGGTGGTGCCCGCCATTCAAGGCCAGCTCACCGGCGTGGTCAAGGAAGTGATCTTCAAGGGCGTTCACTACGAGATGCGGGTGGAGCAGGCCGGCTATGAGTGGATTATCCATTCCACCCAGGCCAGCGCTCCCGGCGAGCTGATCGGCATGTGCATCGGGCCGGATGAGATCCACATTATGACCCGCACGGAGGGTTAAGGCCATGATCAAGAACCGTAAACTGGCCGCGCCTTACCTGGTGTGGATGGTTGTGTTCATCCTGGTGCCGCTGGCCATCGTCACTTATTTCGCCTTTACCGACAAGGCAGGCAACTTTACCCTGGAAAACCTGATGATCATCGGGCAGTACAGCACGGTATTCGTGCGCAGTCTGCTGCTGGCGGCGGAAGCCACCGTGATCTGCCTGGTGCTCAGCTTCCCGGTCAGCTATTTTCTCTCCCGCCAGCGTGCGGCCAAGCAGAAGATTTTCCTTATGCTGGTCATGCTGCCCATGTGGATGAACTTTCTGCTGCGCACCTACGCCTGGATGAGCCTTCTGGAGAACAACGGCATCATCAACCGGATTCTGGGCTTCTTCGGCATCGGACCCTTCCAGATGATCTACACCAGCGGCGCGGTTGTGCTGGGCATGGTGTATAACTTCTTGCCCTACATGATTCTGCCGCTGTACACCGCCATGACCAAGATCGACAACAGCGTCATCGAGGCCGCACAGGATCTGGGCGCAGGTATGTTCAAGACCCTGACCAAGGTGCTGATTCCTCTGTCCGCCCCCGGTATCGCCACCGGCATCACCATGGTGTTCGTACCCAGCGTTTCCACCTTTATCATCAGCCGGATGCTGGGCGGTGGCTCCAACATGCTCATCGGTGACCTGATTGAGCTGCAGTTCCTGGGCAACAGCTACAACTACAACCTGGGCAGTGCGCTCAGTCTGGTGCTGATGGTGATCGTGCTGCTGTGCATGAGCTTCACCAACGGCTTTGACGACGAGGATATGGAGGGCGTGGTGTAATGAAAAAGCAACATTTGGCCGCCCTGCAAAAGGTTTATCTGTGCCTGATTTTCTCGTTCCTGTATGTGCCCATCGCGGTGATGATGGTGTTCAGCTTCAACGAGAGCAAAAGCCGCACCCTGTTCACCGGCTTCACCCTGAAGTGGTACCAGAGCCTGCTGCACAACGAAATGATTCTGGAAGCCCTGTGGCTCAGCCTGGTGGTGGCTTTCCTGGCCGCCACCGTGGCCACTATTCTGGGCGTGATGGCCTCCATTGGTATCAGCGGTATGAAAAAACGCACCCAGGGTGTGATCAATACCGTGAGCTACCTGCCGGTGGTCAACCCGGAGATCATCACCGGTGTTTCGCTGATGATGCTGTTCGTGGTGTATGTGAACATCGCCCATTGGCTGAACTCCAATCCGTCGGTGCCCGGCTTTCTGAAATTCCTGCCGGAGAACATCTTCGGCTTCGGCACCCTGCTCATCGCCCACATCACCTTCTGCGTGCCCTACGTGATTTTCAATGTGGCGCCCAAGCTGCGCCGCATGGACGTGCGCATGTATGAGGCGGCGCTGGATCTGGGCTGCAATCCCCGTCAGGCTTTCTTCAAGGTGGTCCTGCCGGAGCTGATGCCCGCCATCCTCTCCGCCTTCCTGATCAGCCTGACCTACTCCATCGATGATTTCATCATCTCTTACTTCAGCTGCGGCACGCTGCAGACGCTGCCCATTGCCATCTACAGCATGACCCGCAAAAAGGTCAGCCCGGAGATCAACGCTCTGTCCACCATCATGTTCGTGGCCATTCTGTGCATCATCCTGGTGAGCAACGCACTGGAAAGCCGCAGCTACCGCAAAAAGCGGATCAAAGAATAAGGGGAGGATGCGAGCGATGAAAAAAGTAATCAGCCTGCTGCTGACCCTGGTGCTGGCGGCCGGAAGTCTTGCCCTTCCCACCTTTGCGGCGGAGGACAAGATTCAGGTCACCGAGGATATCTCGGTCAGCGCTGACTACGACTGGACCCGGTTCAAGGGGCAGAACGTCTCCCTGAATGTTTACAACTGGGGCCTTTATATCTCGGACGGCTCGGATGAAAGCGTGGATGTAATCTCCGCCTTTGAAGAGCTGACCGGCATCAAGGTCAATTACACCACCTTCGACACCAACGAAAGCATGTACGCCAAGCTGAAAAGCGGCGGCGCCAGCTACGATGTGATCTTCCCCAGCGACTACATGCTGGGCAAGATGGCCAACGAAGGGATGCTGCTGCCCCTGAACAAGGAGAACATTCCCAATCTGGCAGGCATTTCCGAGCTGTATCTGGATAAGGAATACGACCCGGGCAATGTGTACAGCGTGCCTTACATGTGGTGTATGGTGGGCATCACCTACAACAAGGATATGGTGGATGAAGCGGATCTGGAGCAGGGCTGGAACCTGCTGTGGGATCCCCGCTACACCGGCCAGATTCTGCAGTTCAACAACAGCCGCGACTGCTTTGCCATGGCCCTCAAGACCCTTGGCCGCAGCATGAATCCCACCAGCACTCAGGACATCGACGATGCTCTGGTCAAGCTGCAGGAGCAGAAGCCTCTGGTGCAGGCCTATGTGATGGATGAGGTGTTCGACAAGATGGAGGGCGGCGAGGCTGCGCTGGCCCCCTACTACACCGGCGACGGCCTGACCATGATTGCCGAGAACCCCAGCCTGGGCATGTTCATTCCCGAGGAGGGCACTCTGCAGTGCGTGGACGCCATGTGCATTCCTGCTTCCAGCCAGAACCAGGAAGCGGCGGAGATGTTCATCAACTACATGTGCGAGGTGGATGTGGCGCTGCAGAACACGCTGTTCGTCCAGTATACCTCCCCGGTGGAGGCAGTGCGTGAGCTGCTGCCCGCCGAACTGCGGGACAGTGAGCTGATGTATCCCGATCCGGAGCTGATCGAGCGCAGCGAGTATCCCAGCGTTATCTCGGATGAGCTGAACAGCGCCATGGATATGGCCTGGAGCCAGATGAAGAGCTTCGACGATACCGGCAACCAGTGGCTGGTTCCGGTGTTCCTGCTGGTGGCCATCGCCATGACGGTGTTCAACGTGTGGCGCCGTCGTGCCCGCAAAAAGCGCCGTCAGATGTATTAATCAAAATTAAAAAGCCTGTTCCCGATTCCGGATTTCCGGAAGGGGAACAGGCTTTTTTATCATGTCACAAAACCGGGCTCAAAGAACCCAGAACAGCAGGCTGAGCGCAAGGAAGGCGAGAATCAGGGTCGAGACCCATTTGCCCCAACCGGCCAGCCGATGGCTGGAAAAACGCCAGCCCAGCACCGCGGCAGGTACAAACAGAAGAATCGCCGCGTAGGGGGGATAGTGCAGGCCGCTGCTGCCGGCAGACCAGGCGGAAAGGCCCGCCAGAGAAAAGATCGCATCGCCCAGGCAGAAGCCGCCGGGAAGATTGCAGGAAAACAGGACACCCAAAAGACAGAGGGGAACCGACAGGGAACCGGCCCCCCAGGGCTTTTGCACCATTGCATATGCCTCCTTTTATCGGCCCGGAAACCGGGTCCGAATGTTTGTCAGAACAGGTCTTCTTTAGTATAGCACGCGGGGAAAGCAACGGCAAGCCGCCGAGTAAAAACAGCGGCCTATCTGGCGGAAATTTGTGCTATAATAAAAAGGAAATTTCAATGCAAAAGAAGGCGAAAAAGAAAATGCAGGAGCTGACTACCTACACCCAGACCTTTCGGGTGAAGGACACCGATTGCGATCTGAATGGATACCTGATGCCCGGCGCATTTCTGCGTATGGTGCAGCAGCTTTCCACCGATCACTGCGAGGCAATCGGGCTGAATCAGGAATTTTACGAAAAGAACAATGCGATTTTTCTCATGGCGAAAATGGCCCTTCAGTGGGAGCGGGTTCCCCGCTGCGGCGAGGTTATCACCCTGACCACCAGGCCGGAAAACTGCAAACGGGCTACCTATAAGCGTGTGACTGTGGCAAAGGATGAGCAGGGCAACACGCTGGGTCTGACCGACAGCCGATGGGTTCTGGTGGACCCGCAGGCCCGCCGTATCATCCGCCGCCCGCCTGAAGCCTTTCAGAATCTTCCCTTTGGAGCCGATGTGGAAGAGCAGCTGGACATGACCATCGAACGGCCCCGGGAGGTGGAGCAGGTGGGCCAGGCTGCTGCCTACTATACCTTCTGCGACATCAACGGCCACCTGAACAATACCCGCTACGCAGACATCGCCTGCGATGCACTGCCGCTGGAACAGCTGCAGCAGCGGCCGGTTCGCCGCATCAGCATCAGCTACCACAATGAGGTCCCGGCGGGCGAGCACTTTCAGGTCCAGCGGGGCAGCACGGAAAAAGGCTGGTATGTATCCGGCACCCGTGAGGGAAAATGTTGCTTTGAGGCAGAGTTGATTCTCTAAGCCACGCATTCCACGATACAATAAATGTTACGATAAGGCGCTTTTGTGCAGGATGCTTTTTCAGAGCCCACTGGCTTTGTAGTGATGCTGCATGAGGGCGCCTTGTTTATTCCAGGGCGAAAAACACAAGAGTGTATTTGTACAGCACACACAATTGGCTATATGACGGACAGTTCCAAAGGATCGACCGTTAAAGTTGTGAAAAACGGCAGTTGTTATTTCCATTCCGATGTGATAATGTATTTAGTAAGCTAAAGCAATGAATTGATGCGGCGACAAAGAATGCTGCCCGTTGCTGGCAAATCTGAAACAAAAGGAGTGGATCGAGAATGAGCAGAGTGTACAACTTTTCCGCCGGACCGGCGATGCTTCCCGAGGAGGTGCTGCGCCAGTCTTCTGCGGAAATGCTGGACTATCAGGGCTGCGGCATGAGCGTAATGGAGATGAGCCATCGATCCAGTTCCTTTCAGAACATTCTGGATCAGGCCCAGCAGGATCTGATGGATCTGCTGGCATTGCCGGGCAATTACAAGGTGTTGTTTTTGCAGGGCGGCGCATCCCAGCAGTTTGCCATGGTGCCCATGAACCTGATGAAAAACGGCGTGGCGGATTACATCGTCACCGGCCAGTGGGCGAAGAAAGCTTTTGCGGAGGGCGGAAAATACGGCAAGGCCAACAAGCTGGCCACCAGTGAGGATCGCACCTTCGCCTATATCCCGGATTGCACCGATCTGCCGGTTTCGCCGGATGCGGATTACGTATATATCTGCGAGAACAACACCATCTACGGCACCAAATACAAGACCCTGCCCAACACCAAGGGCAAGCCGCTGGTGGCGGACCAGTCCTCCTGCTTCTTGTCCGAACCGGTGGATGTGAGCCGTTATGGGCTGATCTTCGCCGGAGCGCAGAAGAACATCGGCCCGGCGGGCGTGGTGGTGGTTATCATCCGGGAGGATCTGATCCCGGAGGAGGTTCCGGCTTTTGTGCCCACCATGCTGCAGTACAAAATCCATGCGGACAACAATTCTTTGTACAATACACCTCCCTGCTACGGCATCTATATCTGCGGAAAGGTGTTCCAGTGGATTAAAGCCCAGGGTGGCCTGGAGGGGATGCAGCAGCGCAACCTGGAAAAGGCAAAGCTGCTGTATGATTTCCTGGATGAGAGCCGCCTGTTCCGGGGCACGGTGGACAAAAAGGATCGTTCGTTGATGAACGTTCCCTTTGTGACCGGCGACAAGGATCTGGATGCAAAATTTGTGAAGGAAGCGGCCGCCAAGGGCCTGGTGAATCTGAAGGGTCACCGCACCGTGGGCGGTATGCGCGCCTCCATCTACAACGCCATGCCGCTGGCAGGCGTGCAGACGCTGGTGGACTTCATGAAGCAGTTTGAGACCGAGAACGGCTAAGGGGGGGCGGAAACGATGACAAAGGTAACATGCCTGAACCCCATTGCCAAGGTGGGACTGGAACGATTCGGCGCGGGATATCAGCTGGATGCCCCGCTGGAGGAAGCTCAGCTGGCGCTGGTGCGCAGCGCCGACATGCACGCCATGACAGCACCTGCCGGGTTACTGGCCGTGGCCCGGGCGGGAGCCGGTGTGAATAACATTCCGTTGGACGCGCTGGCAAAACAGGGCACCGTGGTGTTCAATACCCCCGGCGCCAATGCCAACGGCGTGAAAGAACTGGTGCTGGCAGGAATGCTGCTGGCCGCCCGTGACGTGGTGGGCGGCGTGGAGTGGGTTCGCGCCAATCAGGCCGACCCGGACATCGCCAAGGACACCGAAAAAGCCAAAAAGCAGTTTGCCGGTGGTGAGATTCAGGGCAAGCGTCTGGGAATCATCGGTCTGGGCCACATCGGAGTAAAGGTGGCGAACGCCGCTCTTGCTCTGGGCATGGAGGTCTGGGCCTACACCCTGCCGGAGGGCGACGGCACCATCCCCGGCTTGGCCCAGGAGGTTCACCTGCTGGAAGGCCCCGACGAGATTTATGAAACCTGCGATTACATTACGCTGCACCTGCCGTTGAACGATGCCACCCGTCAGATGATCAATGGGGCGGTGTTCGCAAAAATGAAGCCCGGTACGGTGCTGCTGAACTTCTCCCGGGATAAACTGGTGGACGACGAGGCGCTGGCTCAAGCCATGGAGCAGGGGATTGTGCGCCGCTATGTTTCGGATTTCCCCAACCCGGCAGTGGTCCACCTGCCCGGCGCACTGGTGATTCCCCATCTGGGGGCTTCCACCGAGGAATCGGAGGACAATTGCGCCTGCATGGCAGTGGATCAGCTGAAGGCTTTTCTGGAGGAAGGCACCCTTCGCAATGCGGTGAATTACCCGGATTGCACGCTGGGCGCAAAAACTGCAGGTCCCCGTCTTTGCGTGCTGGGCGAAAATCTGGAGGAAGAGCAGCTGCTGGCACCCTGGAAGGTGCTGGCCCGCGCCGCCGCCCAAAAGGGAGAACGGTGCTGCCTGCTGGCTGATCTGGAAACCGAACCCACCCCCCAGCAGCTGGAGCAGCTTGCCGCACAGCCCGGTGTTCTGCGAGTACGCCTGATTTGACGGGTGGGGAAAGGAGAACACGACCATGCAGCGATGCACAAAACCTGCGGCCATGCTGTTGCCCGCCCCGGAGATTGATCTGGAAAAATGGGCAGTGGTGGCCTGCGATCAATACACCTCTCAGCCGGATTACTGGTGCAAGGTTCAGGAGCTGGTAGGGGATGCCCCTTCCACTTTGCGGCTGACCCTGCCGGAGATCTGGCTGGAAGAGACGGATGCACCCGAGCGAATCAAAGCAATCGGCCGAACCATGGAGGAATATCAGACAAACGGCCTGCTCCGGCCCACCGCACCCGGGATGATGCTGGTACGCCGCCAGATGGAAGGCGTGACCGCTCCCCGCTGGGGTCTGATGATGGCGGTGGATCTGGAAGCCTACGATTACCGGGAGGGCTCCAACTCTCCGATTCGCCCCACTGAGCGCACGGTGCCCCAGCGTATTCCCGCCCGGCTGGCGGTGCGGGAGGCGGCCACGCTGGAGTTGCCCCACATCCTGCTTCTGATTGATGACCCGCAGCAGTCGGTGATTGAGCCGGTGGCGGCCGTTTGCAATGAACTGGAACAAGTCTACGATACACCGCTCATGCTGGGAGGCGGTCAGCTGACCGGTTGGTTTATCCCGGAGGGGGCGCTCACCGAGAAAATCCAACAGGCGCTGGAGGCGCTGGCTGCACCGGAACATTCGAGCAAACGTTATGGCGCTCCGGCGGATGCCCCGGCTCTGCAGTTTGCCACCGGCGACGGCAACCATTCCATGGCAGCCGCCCGGGCCCGGTGGGAGCAGATTCGCGAGACCCTTACCCCGCAACAGCGGCTGGAGCATCCGGCCCGCTGGGCGCTGGCCGAGGTGGTGAATCTTCAGGATGAAAGCTTGGAGATTGAACCCATTCACCGTCTTGTGGCGGGGGTAAATCCGCAAACGGTTCTGCAGGATGCGGTAAATTATTTTACCGCACAGGGAGCACAGGCACAGCTTCTGGAGCAGGTACCGGCAAAGGAAGATCCCTGGGCCGTCCGCTGGGTGGCCGGGGAGAAAACCGGCTGGCTTTGCATTAAGCCCAATGGACGCTGGGCGCTGCCGGTGGCGGCGTTACAGGCCTTTCTGGATGATTGCCTGCCTCACTGGCAGGGAGCAAAACCGGATTACATCCACGGGGAAGAGACGCTGTGCAACCTTTGCGCCGGCGCCCAGAGCATCGGCTTCGTGCTGCCGGAGTTCCGCAAGGAGGATCTGTTCCGGGGCGTGGTGCTGGATGGCGTTCTGCCCCGAAAAACTTTTTCCATGGGCCGTGCGCAGGACAAGCGTTATTATATGGAGGCCCGCCGTATTATGCCGTGATCGGCGAAACGCGCCGCTCGGATTTTTGAGCCGCGTAATTCATAAGGGAATGTGGAATAAGTGAGAAACGAAAAACAGGGCACCCGCCATGGCGGGTGCCCTGTTCGTTTGTTCAGCTTAGTTGTTGGGGTTGTTCTTCAGGATAACGTCGTGGCTGCCGCCCTCCACAATGCTGGTGGAGGAAACCACAGTCAGGCGGGCCTTCTCCTGCAGCTCGGGAATGGTCAGAGCGCCGCAGTTGCACATGGTGCTGCGGATCTTGTACAGGGTAGTGCCCACACCGTCGGCCAGGCTGCCGGCGTAGGGAACGTAGCTGTCCACGCCTTCCTCAAAGCTCAGCTTGGTGGCACCGCCCAGATCGTAACGCTGCCAGTTGCGGGCGCGGTTGGAACCCTCGCCCCAGTACTCCTTCACATAGCTGCCGTTGATGCGCAGCTTGTTGGTGGGGCTCTCGTCGAAGCGGGCGAAGTAACGGCCCAGCATCACGAAGTCGGCGCCCATGGCCAGAGCCAGGGTCATGTGATAGTCGTGCACGATGCCGCCGTCGGAGCAGATGGGAATGTAGATGCCGGTCTCCTTGTAGTACTCGTCGCGAGCCGCAGCAACCTCGATTACGGCAGTGGCCTGACCACGGCCGATGCCCTTGGTCTCGCGGGTGATGCAGATGGAACCGCCGCCGATGCCGACCTTGATGAAGTCCGCGCCGGCCTGAGCCAGGAAACGGAAGCCTTCGCGGTCAACCACGTTGCCGGCGCCAACCTTCACCTTGTCGCCGTAGCGCTCACGGATCCAGGCGATGGTGCGGCTCTGCCACTCGGAGAAGCCCTCGGAGGAGTCGATGCACAGCACGTCCACACCGGCCTCGATCAGAGCGGGAACACGCTCGGCGTAGTCACGGGTATTGATACCGGCGCCCACCACATAGCTCTTGTTGGCGTCCAGCAGCTCGTTCACGTTTTCCTTGTGGCTGTCGTAGTCCTTGCGGAAGACCATGTACTTCAGATGGCCTTCAGCGTCCACCAGAGGCAGGGAATTGATCTTGTTGTCCCAGATGATGTCGTTGGCTTCCTTCAGGGTGGTGGTCTCCGGTGCGTAGACCAGCTTTTCCATAGGAGTCATGAAGTTGGCCACGGGCTCATCCATGGACATACGGCTGACACGGTAGTCACGGCTGGCCACGATGCCCAGCAGCTTGCCGTTGGGGGTGCCATCCTCGGTGATGGCAACGGTGGAGTGGCCGGTCTTTTCCTTCAGCTCCAGAACGTCCGCCAGGGTAGCGGCGGGCTTCAGATTAGAGTCGCTGGTTACAAAACCCTTCTTGTAGCTCTTAACGCGGGCAACCATGGCTGCCTCGTCTTCCACAGACTGAGAACCGTAAATAAAGGATACGCCGCCCTGCTTTGCCAGCGCAATGGCCAGGCGATCGCCGGAAACCGACTGCATGATGGCGCTTACCATGGGGATGTTCATGGTGAGGGGGCATTCCTCCTCGCCTTTGCGATACTTAACCAGAGGTGTTTTCAGGTTCACAGCGTCCGGTACACAGGCGGAGGAAGAGTAACCGGGTACCAGCAGGTACTCGCCAAACGTGCGGGAAGGTTCCTCAAAATAATAAGCCATATTCCTTGTCTCCTTTGCAATTACAATTCTCCAGCAAAACGCTTCGTTCCTTCTATTATAAGGCAGAATCGCCTTTCTAACAAGAACAACGCGGGCTTTTGCGGCACAAATTTGCACAAAGCTTTGCGCCATTGGCCCTGCGTGCCGGGTGGTTTTTAAAAGTGTATCACATTTGGCCGTAAAATACAAAATGCACCGCCGCCAAACTTTTTCAAACCGCAGGGCAGGAAAATTGGCAATTTGTCAAAGAACGGGGCGAAGTATGACTTATCTTGGTGGAATTGCACCAAATTCCATGAAAAAATCGATTCAATTGCTCCAGAAACGGCTGCGTTCCTGATCGGTGAGAGAGGCGGAAAAGTTCGCCTTCAGCTGCAGAAAATCTTCAAGATCATAGAGAATCCGATAAAGCAGCGCCCGGTTTTCAAACTCGGCACGGCTCTGGGGAAGCGGTTCGTCGCGCATGGCAGTCTGCATACCGTGCAGCTGTTCCAGAAGGGCGGCGGCGTTGTTGTGCTCGTGGAACGAGCGGCTGATGTTCTCCAGCAGAGCAGCAATGCTCAGCGCCTGCTCCGGCACCTGATCCAGCCGGTGGATGTTGTCGTAAATGCGGCGCAGCACCGTCAGCTGATGCTGGCGCATGGTCACATAGTTTACGAAATACCACTGGTCGCTGAGCAGCGCATTGCCCTGATTTTCCCGGGCACGCAGGGCCAGCCCTTCCAGCTGCTGTTCCAGCGGGGCAAAGCAGCTGTCGGAATAGTCCTGTTTGCTGCGGGTCAGCAGCCGGTCTGCCATTCGCTGAAGAATATCCCGGAAAGCCTGTTCCACCTGAGCCTGGTTCCGGCGAATGGCTTTTGCCGCACCGGGCATGTACAGGTTTACCAGAATGCCGACTCCGGCACCGGTCAGCAGCAGAAGCAGCTCATTGCGCAGCCAGAACAGGTTGATGGTACGTTCCGCATACAGGTGCAGCACCAGCACGGTGTTCATTACCAGAGCTTCCTGCAGGCCAAACCACTGGCAGAAGGCCGCAAACAGAAGAAGGAACAGCCCGAAGGCGGCCAGATGATACCCCAGAAGGGAAAAGCAGCCAAAGGCCAGAAGCATGGCGGCAAAAAAAGCGGCAAAGCGCCGGGCCACCAGTGCAAAGGTCTGCTTGCGGGTGGTCTGAATGCTTAAAATGGCAATTACCCCTGCGGATGTGTTGTAAGAAAGCCCGAACAGCGACGCCAGAAGGCTGGCAAGCAGGCCGCCCAAGGCAAATTTTGCGACCCGCAGCGGGGCCAGCCGGGAAAGTGCAGCAGACATGGCAAACGCTCCTTTTGTGTTTTGCGGGCAAAAAGCCCCCTTGGCTTTATCATACCGTTTGCCATGCGGCAGCACAAGAGAAAAACACACAAAAAACAAACTCCACCGCCACAGGAAAAGCGGTGGAGCTTGCCACAGGAATTTCGAGACGCCCTGCGCAGCCGGATCAAAGAACCGCTAGGGGGGCGGAAGGAGGAGATGAACCGGAGACGTCTCACAACACATGAAAAAGGGGGTGTAACTTTCTTGCAACTAAATTGTAACCCTTTTGACATCTTCTGTCAATGGGGTAATTGTGAATAATTTGAAAACAATTCACAGAAGATTGCAAGGAATTAAGAAAAACAGCTGCCCCGGAGCTTTTTTGCTCCGGGGCAGCTGTTTTCAGTTGCTGTTTGCGCTGGCAAGACCCAGACGGGAAAAGTCCGGGCGGTAGAGCAGGATGGAAAACACCTCAAAGCAGGCGCAGATTTTGTCTGCGCAGGTGACCACAACACTTTCCGCAAAGCGGGGTGGTGTGAAGTTCAGCGGGAACATGTGTTTTTCAATGATATCCTGCTCAATGCAGTTCAGCTCAAAATCCCGGCTGGCGTTTTCCAACGCACGGCGGGCGTGATGGAAACCATGCCAGCGGTGGCTGGCGTCCTTTTCGTGCCAGTCGTACAAAAAGTAGTCGTGCAGCAAAGCGCCGCGCACCAGGCTGCGCAGATCCAGACGAAGGCCCAGCCGCAGAACGATCCACAGGCTCAGATACGCCACGGCAAGCGAATGGTCGAAGCAGGTCACAGAGCCGTGCTGAATGAACTGCTGCTCCATCTGCATTCCCGGGGAATTCAAAATGGCACGCCCGTGGGCCAGCAGCAGCGATTCGATGGTTTGGTGCATTGGAAACACGCTCCTTTCTGATGGGCGGCGAAAATACTTCGCACCCTGTTCTATTATTATCATATTCACAGAACAAACAGGAAACAAGGGGCAATTTACACAAAAATGCACGCAATTCGCCAGAATACAGCGCTGTGTGCAAAGAAAAAGCGAGGGGAAGCCCCCTCGCTTTCAAAAAATTGTGTTGTACCGCACCGGCTTTCAGGCTGCACTGTTTGCAGACGGAGCAATTTCCGGGAAGAGCTTTTCCCAGTTGATCCGGTAGGCGGGAATCATCAGTACCAGACTCAGCGCCGCACCGGCCACCACATCGATCACCGAATGCTGGCGCAAAAACAGGGTGGACAGGGTGATCAGAATGGTCATGGTCCAGATCAGCGCCTTCACCGGCAGATTGCCCCGGAACTGTTTGCAGCGCAGCCCCACAATGGCAATGGAAGCAGTGCTGGAAATGTGGATGGAGGGGCAGACGTTGGTGGGCGTGTCGATGCTGCGCAGCAGCTCCACCAGCTGGCACAGAACGTTCTGCCGCTGGATGGGCTCACGCAGGTCAAGGCCGTTGGGCCAGACCAGATAGGTCAGCATGGCCAGGGTCATGCCCACAAACATGATGAAGCACAGGCGGCAGTAATCGGTTTTGTCCTTGAAAAACAGATACAGCATGGTGCCGGGCATCCACAGATACCACAGGCAGTAGGGGATTACGAACCACTCGTTGAAGGGAATCCAGTCGTCGATGAAGCAATGGATGATGGTGTATTCCGGGTCCAGCTGTTCCAGGCTGAAGAAGCCGAACAGATAGAATGCCCAGTACCCCATCAGCCAGGCATGCGGGTTTTTACGCAGCCAGGAAAGGGCGGAATGCATGGGCAGTTACCTCACAAATTATAAAATCAAAGCGGCCAGCAAAAAGCCGGCGAACGTTCCTATTATAGCACACCGTGTCGAAAAACAAAGCACCGGTTGCATGAATTGCAGCAAATGAATCACGAAAAACGGGCGGCTCGAAGCCGCCCGCAAAGGTCAGATTCCATTACTTTTCCAGCAGCCGGTACAGTGCCACCGCTTCATACAGGGCGGTGAGCTCAGGCAGCTTGTCCGGGGTGTGGCCCAGCCGGTGAGTGATCTGCTGGTAACGGTATTTCACCGTGTTTTTGTGCAGAAACAGCTGTTGCGCACAGCGGGCAATGTTCTGATCCGCATCCAGCAGATAGACCGCCAGCGTATCCACCAGAGGAAGTTCCTCGGAGGAGCTGTGCAGCGGAGCAAGCACTGCCCGGCAGCGGGTCACACTGGCCTCGTCCTGCACCAGATCGTTTTTGCAGTGCAGCGCAAAATCAATCTCACCCAGCGTGTGCACGGTACGGGTGGGCCAGATGGTCTGTGCACTGGGCAGCCCCTCGCTGCTGCGCAGGAAGGCAGCGCGCACCTGAGCGGTGTTTTCCAGGCCCTGGCAGCACACAAAGCTGGCGCCCAGACCTTCGGATTTCAACTGTTCGTCCAGCCGGGCCGCCAGCGCCTCGCCCTCGGGGCCGAACACGCCGTTGTCCGCCAGCACAATCACAAAGTCCTGATAGCTGCCCGCAATGGCTGCCTGACAGTGGGGCTCCAGCAGCTGGGACGCAATGGTGGGCACCCGGCGCAGAAACTCCTCCCGGCAGGCGGGATCCAGCGGGCTGAGCATCCACATGCAGTGGATGGAGGCCACATTCAGCCGGAACAGAGCGGCCAGACGGCGCATCTTGATGGGCTCATCCCGAAGGATGGCCCGTACCAGCTCTTCAATGGCCAATTCGGCATGCTTCAGGCTCCACAGATTCAGCGCCAGCTGCATCACGTCCTGGGCCTGCTGCTGCACCTCGTTGCTCAGCGGCTGGCCCGCCTTCAGCAGGCACAGCTCCATGGGGGCCGCGTCGCCGGGGTCGATGGTCAGGCGGCAGCACTGGTCTGCGTTGCCCTGACGTGCCTGAATCAGCAGGTCGGTCATATCTGTCTGGGAACCCCGGGGCCAGGCGCAGGCGCCCAGCAGCTGGCCGGTGCTGTCCAGCAAAAGCACGGTGGCTCGCAGCCGGTCACTGAGCAGCTGAAGCACGGTGTCCACCGTGCGCTGGTGCTCCGGCAGCAGGGTCATGTGCTCCAGAATATCTCCCAGAAGATGAGTGTTGTCCGCCTGATCCCGCAGGATGGCATCCATCACGTCGCCGATTACTTCGCTGTAGCGCAGTTCCATGCGGGGCGGCATTACCAGCAGCGGAAAATCCAGCTCCTGCGCAAGCGTTACCAGCGCGGGGTCCACCTGGGGCATCACGGTGCCCACATAATACAGCACCAGACCGGCCTGTCCCACCTGGGCCAGAGCGCGAAGACATTCGCACTGGGCGTTCACATTGGTGGGGATGGAAGAAAAGCAGGTGAGAACCAGCTCGCCGCCGGCAAACCGGCCCGCTGTTTCATTCTGCTGGTGCAGGGTTTCCGTGCCGATGTATTCCAGCACGTTCACCGAGGTGATGGGCCGGTCCAGATTGTCGAAGCCGGCCAGTAGGGTGGCCTGGCGCAAGCTGGGCAGTACCAGCGCCTGTTTTAACGTAACGCTCATGAGGGGTCCCTCCAGGATAGGAATGATATGCGCAGGGGTTCCGCGCGGTGGTGCTCAGGCCGTGCCGGACAGGCAGGCAAACAAGCACAAAAAGCCCTTACTGCCGGCGGGCATCGGCCTGCCGGGCAATAAAGGGCTTGACGGTCAGTCGAATCACGCCTCTGGGGCGTAATGGCTGGCGTTGGGCGATTTCAGCGGGATTTCCGGCATCAGTTCATCGGAGATAATGGTGAGCATCTCCTCGATCTTGGCCACATCTTCCGGGGAGAACCGATCCTTAATCCGGCTCATCACGGTGGACAGATAGCTGTAACTGATGTTGTAGTAATCCTCGTATTTTTGAGTTACCACCAGAAAATACTCCCGGCGGTCATTTTCCGACTGCACCTTTTTCAGGTAGCCTTTTTTGATCAGGCTGTTGACCTTGTAGGCCGCATTGGGCGGGGAGATCTGCACAAAGCTGGCAAATTCATTGATGGTGGGTTTCCCCAGCGCCTGGATAATCTCCATGCAGAAGGTCTCCACCGTGGTCAGGCTGGCTTCCCGGGACTGGAAACGACTGAACACCTTCTGATAGAAATGTAATTTGAATTTCGAATACACATCTGCAAATGCTTGCTCCAGCATTCGTTCGATCCTCCTTGACTACGCGGCCCAGGCAAAAGAGCATGGGACGGTGTGAAAAAACCGTATGCCTGCTGCGGTGATAATATTATACCAAGATGCGTCTGTTAAGGCAACACCGCACAATTCACGTCCGTTCAAAATTGTGCGGTGTTGCAGCAAATCAACTGATGGCGAAGGTCAGCTCGCCCATGGCGGCAATCTGGCCGTCCACGGTGGCAACCGCCTTGCCGAAGCCCACCGGACCGCGGCGTGCAGTCAGCTCACATTTGAGCTCCAGCACGTCACCGGGAACAACCTGCCGCTTGAAGCGGGCGTTCTTGATACCGCCGAACAGCACGATCTTGCCCTTGTTCTCCTCTTCGGTCAGAATAGCCACCGCGCCCACCTGGGCCAGAGCTTCAATGATGAGCACGCCGGGCATCACATGCTTCTGAGGAAAGTGACCGCAGAAGAACTGCTCGTTCACGGTCACGCACTTGCGGCCCACCGCCATCTGGCCGGGTACGCATTCGGTGATGCGGTCCACCAGCTGGAAGGGGAAACGATGGGGCAGAACCTCCATGATCTCGTTGGAATTCAAAGTCATTGCTTTACTCCTCCCACTTCTTCAACAGGATGCTTGCGTTGTGGCCGCCGAAGCCCAGAGAGTTGGACATGGCGTACCGGATGGAAGCCTCGCGGCCATGGTTGGGAACAACGTCCAGATCGCAGGCCTCGTCCGGCACCTGGTAGCCCAGGGTGGCGGGAATGAAGCCGTCGTGCAGGGCCATGGCGGTGAAGGCAGCTTCAACAGCGCCGGAAGCGCCCAGCAGATGGCCGGTCATGGACTTGGTGGAGCTGATGGCCAGCTCCTTGGCATGCTCGCCGAAGGCCAGCTTCACGGCAGCGGTCTCGCCCGCGTCGTTCATGGCGGTGGAGGTGCCGTGGGCGTTGATGTAATCCACGCTGGCGGCATTCACGCCTGCGTCGGCCAGAGCCTGGGTCATGGCACCCGCCGCGCCGGAGCCGTCCGGCAGGGGAGCGGTGATGTGGTGCGCGTCGCAGGTGCAGCCGTAGCCCACAACCTCGGCCAGAATGTTGGCGCCGCGGGCCTTGGCGTGCTCGTACTCCTCCAGCACCAGAGCGGCCGCACCCTCGCCCATCACGAAGCCGGAACGCTCCTTATCGAAGGGGATGGAAGCGCGCTTGGGGTCGCTGCCGGTGTGCAGAGCATGCAGGGAGGTGAAGCCGCCCACCGCCAGAGAGGTGATGGTGGCTTCGCTGCCGCCGGCCAGAATCACGTCGGCGTAACCGTCGCGGATCTGCCGGAAGGCATCGCCCACCGCGTTGGTGCCGGAGGCACAGGCGGTTACCGGGCAGGTGCACATACCGTGGAAGCCGAAGCGGATGGCAATGTTGCCCGCCGCCATGTTGGAGATGGCCATGGGGATGAAGTAGGGGCTCACGCGGTCGTAGCCCTTTTCATTGCCCTTCAGGCATTCGTTCTGAACGGTGGAGAAACCGCCGATGCCGCTGGCGAATACCACGCCGCAGCGCTGGCTGTTCTCATTTTCCATCACCAGGCCGCTGTGCTCCATGGCCTGGGCGGCGCTGGCCAGAGCGAACTGTACGAAGCGGTCGGTCTTGCGCACCTCGCGCTTGTCGATGTACTGCTCGGGGTTAAAGCCGCGCACCTCGCCCGCCAGCTTTACCTTCTGGTTGGTGGTGTCGTACTGGGTAATGGGGCCGATGCCGCAGGTGTCGGCCTTTACAGCGGACCAGCTTTCCTCCAGGGTCAGGCCCAGGGGAGTCACCGCGCCCATGCCGGTGATTACAACGCGTCGTTTATCCATTTGTAAGCTCCTCCTTCAATTCAGGGCTTTTAAACAGCCATGCCGCCGTCCACGCACAGCACCTGACCGGTCACATAACCGGCGGCGGGGCTGGCCAGGAACGCCACAGCGGCGGCCACATCTTCGGGCTTGCCCAGGTGAGCCATGGGAATTTCGCTCAGCAGCTTCTCCTTCACGGCCTGGGGCAGCACGTCGGTCATATCGGTCTCAATGAAGCCGGGGGCTACGCAGTTCACGGTCACGCCGCGGGCAGCCAGCTCCTTGGCCAGGCTCTTGCTCATGCCGATCAGACCGGCCTTGCTGGCCGCATAGTTGGCCTGGCCTGCGTTGCCGCGCACGCCCACGATGCTGGAAACGTTCACGATGCGGCCGCTGCGCTGCTTCATCATGGGGCGGCAGGCGGCCTTCATGCAGTGGAAGGCGCCCTTCAGGTTGGTGGCGAGCACCGCGTCGAAGTCCTCTTCGCTCATGCGCATCATCAGGTTGTCGCGGGTGATGCCCGCATTGTTCACCAGCACGTCGATGCGGCCGAAGCGCTCCACGGTCTGGGCAATCAGGTTCTGGGCGTCAGCCTCGCAGGCCACGTTGCCCTGAATGGCAAAGGCCTCCACACCCAGGGCGCGGCACTCCTCGGCCACTGCCTCGGCGGCAGCGGCGCTGCCCGCGTAGTTCACGGCCACGTTCACACCCTGTGCGGCCAGGGCCAGGCAGATGGCCCGGCCGATACCCCGGCTGCCGCCGGTTACCAGTGCACTCTGTTTTGCTTCCATCAGGCTTCTCCTTTCAGCCATTCCAGGGCGGCGGCCAGATCCTCAGCGGTTTCCACCGAGCGAACAGCAGCGCCCTTCACGGTCTTCTTCACAAGGCCGGCCAGCGTCTTGCCGGGGCCTACTTCCAAAAATGCGTCCACGCCGTCCTCGGCCATGCGGCGGATGATGTCCTCCATGTATACGCTGGACTGCACCTGCTTCTCCAGCAGAGCGGGGATGGTGTCGCTGTCGGCCTTGGGGCCGCCCAGGCAGTTGAAGTACACGGGGCAGCTCATCTCGCCGAAGGAGACCTCCTTGAACTTCTCCCGCAGCGCGTCACCGGCGGGAGCCATCAGCGAGGTGTGGAAGGGGCCGGAGACCTTCAGGGGCACGCAGCGCTTTGCACCGGCGTCCTTGGCAGCCTCACAGGCGGCATCCACAGCGGCCTGGTCGCCCGCAATGGCCATCTGGCCGGGGCAGTTGTAGTTGGCAATCTCCACCACACCGCCGGTGGTCTGAGCGGCCTGGGCGCAGGCGGCGCCCAGCGCCTCACGGTCCAGACCCAGAATAGCGGCCATGCCGCAGGGGCGGCCGGTTACGGCCTGCTCCATGGCCTTGCCGCGGAAGGCAGCCAGGGAAACGGCGGTGGCTGCGTCGAACACACCGGCGCAGCACAGGGCGGAATACTCGCCCAGGCTCAGGCCCGCCACAGCGGCAGGCTCGATGCCCTTATCCTTCAGCACGGCGGTCAGGCCGGCGGCGAAGGCTACCATGCAGGGCTGGGTGAACTGGGTCTGGCTCAGGGTCTCGTCCGGCCCCTCAAAGCACAGCTGCTTCAGATCGAAATCCACCGAAGCGTCCGCGGCATCCAGCGCGGCGCGGAACAAGGGTTCACTCTCGTAAAGATCTTTGCCCATCCCGGCGTGCTGAGCGCCCTGACCGGCATACAAAATCGCAAGTTTCATTGTGTCTGTTTCCTCCATTCGGCGGCAAGCTCATCCATCAGCTCCCGCACATGAACCAGTTTGGTCATGCGGCCCACATTGGCGCCGCAGAAGAAAAGTCCCTCCTGCCAGTTGCCGCGCACTGCTTCAATCAGCGCATTGGCAATGCAGTAGATGGTATCGGCTTTTTTGCAGGGGACCAGGCAGTTTACGCAGCGTTTGGGCGGGAAGGTCTCGCCTGCAGCCAGCCGCTGAATCAGCGGACTGTTCAGCGCCCGGCCGGGCATGCCCACCGGGCTGTGCACGATGCGCACGTCCTCCGGCTTTGCATCCAGCATGGCCTGCTTGTAGGCAGGGGAGGCATCGCACTCGTAGGTGCCGATGAACCGGGTGGCCAGCTGCACACCCGCCGCACCCAGCTGTTCCAGCCGGGCCGCATCCTCGCCGGTGTAAACACCGCCCGCCGCAAACAGCGGAATGGGGCGGCCTGCCAGCTCCTCAAAGGGGCGCAGCTGCTCGGTGATGGCCGGAACCAGCGTCTCCAGGCACTGAGCAGAACCGTTTTTCACGTCCTGCTCCTCAAAGCCCAGATGACCGCCCGCCAGGGGGCCCTCCACCACCATGAAGTCGGGCAGAACGCCGAAGCGTTTGTACCACAGCTTGCACAGGGTGGCCGCAGCACGGGAGCTGGATACAATGGGGGCCAGCGCCACGTCTGCGTCACCGGCAATGGCGGGAAGATCCACCGCCAGGCCCGCGCCGCAGACCACTGCGTCCACACCTGCCCTGAGGGCAGTGCGGATGCTGTCCGCGTACTGGGTGGTGGCAACCATTGCATTGATGGCCACCATGCCCAGACCGCCGGCCAGCTCTTTGGCCTTTTTGATTTCCTTTTCCAGAGCACGCAGGTTGGCTCCGTTCGGGTCGCGGTCGAAATCCGGCTCGTTGAAACCGGCCACTGCGGTGCTGATGGTGCCCATGCCGCCGCAGGCAGCCACGGCACCGGCCAGACCGCCCAGGGAAACGCCCACACCCATGCCGCCCTGCAGAATGGGCAGCTGCAGCGTGCGGCCGCGGATGGTTACAGCCTGCATAAACTTACTCCTGTTCCAGCTGATGCAGCCGCTCGATGCAGCCGTTGTTCAGCTCTTCAAAAATGGTGCGCAGGGGGCGGATTTCATGCAGCATGCCCGCCACCTGACCGGCCATCAGGCTGCCGGTGTCGGTGTCGCCCTCGAATACAGCACGGCGCAGAGAGCCCAGAGTGTACTTTTCCAGCTCCATCTTGTCGGCGCCGGCCTTCTCCTGAGCCACGTAGCTGCGGGCCATCTTGTTCTTCAGGATACGCACGGGGGTACCGGCGATGCGTCCGGTGACCACGGTGTCGTTGTCCTTGGCCTTGAGCACGGCGTTCTTGTAGTTTTCGTGAATGGGGCACTCCTCACTCACCAGCAGGCAGGTGCCCAGCTGTGCGCCGCAGGCGCCCAGCGCAAAGGCAGCCAGCAGCTGGCGGCCGTCAGCGATGCCGCCGGCGGCGATCACGGGCAGGTTGTACTCCTTCATGGCATCCACCACCTGAGGCACCAGAGCCATGGTGGTCATCTCGCCCACATGGCCGCCGCTCTCGGTGCCCTCGGCAATGATGCCGTCCACACCCAGACCGGCCATGCGGCGGGCCAGCACAACGGCAGGCACAACGGGGAACACCTTGATGCCCGCTTCCTTCCACATGGGAACGTAAGCGCCGGGGTTGCCTGCACCGGTGGTCACAACGGGAACCTTTTCCTCCACCACGATGTGAGCCATCTTCTCAGCATCCGGGTTCATCAGCATGATGTTCACGCCGAAGGGCTTGTCGGTCAGGCTGCGGCAGATGTGGATCTGCTCCCGCAGCATGTCGGCGGTCATGCCGCCCGCGCCGATCAGGCCCAGCGCACCCGCGTTGGAAACCGCTGCGGCGAAGGTGCCGGTAGCGATGTTGGCCATACCGCCCTGGATGAAGGGAAATTCGGTTCCGAGAATCTCGTTCAAACGCATATTGTTACTCCTTTTTTATCAGAGGGGCTTTGCTTAGAAACGCAGCAGTACCGCGCCCCAGGTCAGCCCCGCGCCAAAGCCCACACAGGCCACGGTCTGACCGGGCCGGATCACGCCGGATTCCAGCATCTCGTCCAGAGCGAGGGGAATGCTGGCGGCGGAAGTGTTGCCGTAGCGATGCATGTTCTTGTAAAATTTGTCCGCCGGTGCGCCCAGCTTTTTCACCACATGGTCGATGATGCGGCTGTTGGCCTGATGGCAGACCACATGGTCCACCTGCTCCAGACTGGTGCCGCTCTTCTCGAACAGCTGGTTCAGACACTTGGGGATGATGTCCACCGCGAAGCGGAAAATCGCCCGTCCGTCCATGAACAGGGTGCGGTTCTGGCCGGGCAGAAGGCTGTTGGCATGCAGCCCGGCCGCCTCGCCCCGGCCGCTCAGTACGCAGGCGTAGGGAACATCCGCCAGATGCACCACAGCGGCGGCCGCGCCGTCGCCGAACAGCACGCAGGTGGAGCGGTCCGCCATATCCAGTACGCGGGAGATGCACTCCGCGCCGATGACCAGAGCGTATTCTCCGGCACTGCCCGCCATCAGAAGAGAGCGGGCGGTTTCCAGCGCGTAGATGAAGCCGGTGCAGGCGGCGTTCAAATCAAAGCAGGGGATGGCGGCGGTGCAGCCCAGCGCCTCATGAACCTGGCAGGCCACCGAGGGGGTGAAGCTGTCCGGGGTGAAGGTGGCGGTCAGGATCAGTCCCAGCTGATCCGCGCTTACGCCGGCCTTCTCCAGCGCCTTGCGGGCTGCCCCTGCGGAAAGGCTCACAACGCCCTCATCTTCCCCGCAGAAATACCGCTGGCGGATGCCGGTACGGGTGGAGATCCACTCGTCGCTGGTGTCCACCATGCGGGCCATATCGTCGTTGGTCACACAGCGCTGCGGCAGGCAGCGCCCGGTGCCCAGAATTTCCAGTCCCGTCATCAGAAAAGGTCCTTTCCGGGCTCTTGCAGGAATGCGGAACCCATGGTTCTGAATTTTTTGTGCCGGTGAGCCGCCGGATCGGAAATGCGGTCCGCCTGGCGCAGGGCCTTCTGCAGGGCCGCGTCCACCGCGTCAAACACAGCGGCGGGGTTGGCGTGTGCGCCTTCCGGCGGTTCGGGAATGATCCCGTCGATCACGCCCAGCTGCTCCAGATCCTGTGCGGTGAGCTTCATCACGTCACAGGCTTCGGCGCTGCGGGTGGAATCCTTCCACAGAATGCTGGCAAAGCCCTCGGGGGAAAGCACCGAGTAGATGGCGTTTTCCAGCATCAGCACCGTGTTGCCCATGGCCAGCGCCAGCGCGCCGCCACTGCCGCCCTCGCCGGTAACCACCGCGATCAGGGGCACGCTCAGCTCACTCATCACAGCCAGGCTGCGGGCAATGGCCTCGCCCTGACCGTGGGCCTCGGCCTCCAGACCGGGGTAGGCGCCGGGGGTGTCGATGAAGGTGATGATTGGCCGGCCGAACTTGTCTGCCTGGCGCATCAGCCGCTGGGCCTTGCGGTAGCCCTCCGGGCTGGGCATGCCGAAGTTGCAGCGGGTGTTTTCCTCCAGATTGCGGCCCTTGCGGTGGCCGATCACTGTGACCGGGCGGCCATGAAACATGGCGATGCCGCCCAGAATGCCCGCGTCCTCGCCGCACAGCCGGTCGCCCTTCTGCTCAAAGAAATCGGTGAACAGGGCCTTGATGTAATCCGCCGTACCGGGGCGGCCCGAATGCCGGGCCAGCGCCACCTTTTCAGCGGGGGTATGCAGTTCAGCCACGGCTGGCACCTCCTTTGGCGTGCAGCCGAAGCAGCTGCATCAATGTGGATTTCATCCGACCGCGGGGAACCACCGCGTCCACAAAGCCGTGCTCCTCCAGATACTCGGAGCGCTGGAAGCCCTCCGGCAGCTTCTGACCGATGGTCTGCTCGATCACGCGGGGACCGGCAAAGCCGATCAGGGCCTTGGGCTCGGCCAGGGTGATGTCACCCAGGGAAGCAAAGCTGGCGGTCACGCCGCCGGTGGTGGGATGGGTCAGGCAGGCAATGTACAGCCCGCCCGCCTGCTGAAAGCGGGTGATGGCTTCGGCGGTCTTGGCCATCTGCATCAGGGAGAGGATGCCTTCCTGCATCCGGGCGCCGCCGGAAGCGCAGAAGATCACCAGAGGCAGCTTTGCCTTGCGGGCGGTGTCGGCGGCCAGCGCCACCTTTTCACCCACCGCAACGCCCATGCTGCCCATCAGGAAGCGGCCGTCCATTACAGCCACAACAGCGGGCCAGCCGCCGATGCGTCCCTTGGCGGTGACCACCGCCTCAGACAGTCCGGTGCGGCGGCGCAGGCCCTCCAGCTTGGCGTCATAACCCTCAAAATCAAGGGGGTTATCGCCGCACAGGCCGTCGTTCAATTCCTGGAAGGTGCCGGAATCCAGCGTGAGAGCCAGTCGCTGGTATGCGCCGATGGGCCGGTGATGGCCACAGTGGGGGCAGACGTACAGCTGATCGGCCCACTGCCGCTTGCTCACGGCTTCGCCGCAGGCAGGGCACTGCTCGAAAATGGCCGGCGCGTCAATGCGGCTGGAGGAGGGCAGACGTCCGCCCTCCCGCATTACCTTCAGGCGCAGCAGCCGCTGACGCCGGTCAGAAAATCGTTCGTTCAGCATTTAGCGTTCCTCCTCGTCGGCCAGAGGCGCGCCCTTCTCCATCCAGCTCAGCACCTCGTCCAGGTTGTTCTCGATGAAGGAGGTGTTGTAGTCGCCCTTCAGGTAATCCGGGTGATACAGGATCAGATGGGCCAGATCCGCGCCGGTGGGGTAGCCCTCCACGATGAACTCCTCCAGCACCCGGCGCATCCGGCGGATAGCGGCCAGGCGGGTGGGGGCGTGCACGATGAGCTTGGCTACCATGGAATCATAGAAGGGGCTCAGCTCGTAGCCGTTGTACAAAGCGGAATCCACCCGAACACCGCAGCCGCCCGGGAAGTGTACGAACTCGGTCTTGCCGGGCATGGGGGCAAAATTCCTGGCGGGGTCCTCCGCGTTGATCCGCACCTCGATGGCGTGGCCGTTCAGCTTCACATCCTCCTGCGTGAAGGAGAGCGGCAGTCCGGCGGCCACACGGATCTGCTCCTTGACCAGATCCTGCCCGGTGACCATCTCGGTGACCGGGTGCTCCACCTGAATGCGGGTATTCATCTCAATAAAGTAATAGTTGCCGTCCGGGTCCAGCACGAACTCAATGGTGCCTGCACCCTCATAGCCGCAGCTCTGGGCGGCCTTTACCGCATCCCGGCCCATGGCCTGACGCAGCTCGGGAGAAAGGGCCTTGGAGGGGGATTCCTCCATCAGCTTCTGGTTCTTGCGCTGGATCGAGCAGTCGCGCTCGCCCAGATGGACCACATGGCCCTGCTGGTCGGCCATGATCTGGAATTCAATGTGCCGGGGGGAAAGAACCAGCTTTTCCAGATACATCTCGCCGTTACCAAAGCAGGCCACAGCCTCCGCCTGTGCAGAGGCAAAGGCGGCAGGCAGCTCCTCCGGGCTGAACACCCGGCGCATGCCGCGACCGCCGCCGCCGGCGCTGGCCTTCAGCAGCACCGGGTAGCCGATGCGCTCGGCCACCTTCAAAGCCTCCTCGGCGCTTTCAATTACGCCGTCGGAGCCGGGCACCACCGGCACTCCTGCCTTGATCATCAGTTCACGGGCGGCGGCCTTGTTGCCCATCTTACGGATCACATCGCCGCTGGGGCCGATGAACTTGAGCCCGCACTGGGCGCACAGATCCGCAAATTCGTCGTTTTCGGAAAGGAAACCGTAGCCGGGGTGGATGGCCTCACAGCCACTTTCCACCGCTGCGGTCAGGATGGCGGTCTGATTTAAGTAACTCTGGGCCGCCTTGGCAGGGCCGATGCATACGGCCCGGGTGGCCAGCTGCACATGCAGGGCGCTGGCGTCGGCAGTGGAATACACCGCCACAGTCTCGATGCCAAGCTCACGGCAGGCGCGGATGATGCGCACCGCGATTTCGCCGCGGTTGGCGATTAAAATACGTTTGAACATGGCTCACAGCTCCCGGATCTGGAACAGCGGATCGCCAAAGCCCACCAGAGCGCCGTCCTGCGCGACCAGGCTTTCGATCACGCAGTCGCAGGGAGCGGGGATCTCGTTGATCATCTTCATAGCTTCGATCAGACCGATGGTCTGACCCTTGTGCACAGTGTCGCCGGGCTTCACAAAGGGTGCTTCGCCCGGGGCGCTGGCCACATAGAAGGTGCCCACCAGAGGAGCGTCGATGGTGGCCCCGGCAGCAGGGGCAGCAGCGGCGGGTGCGGCTGCGGGCTGAGCGGCAGCAACAGGGGCAGCCTCCACGACCGGCGCACAAACAACGGCGCTCTGGGCGACTGCTTTTTCCAAAGTGATCTGCTCCTCGCCGCAGGTGTACTTCAAACGGCTGGCGGAGCTTTCGTCAAACGCCTTCAGCAGGCTGGTGATTTGTTCCAAGGTCATGCCGGGAACCTCCTTATAAATCGTGATAGGCGGCAGGGGACGCGCAATGCGTGCCCCGGTGCCGAAAGAAAATCAGCTCCGGCAAAAAGCAGCCGGAACGGCGGATCGCCGCCTTCCCGGCCGCCCCTGCCAGAGCTGATGCAAAGCGCCGGTGAAGGGGCGCCTTGCCTTACGCCGCAAAAATCAGGCGTTGGCCTCCAGGTAATTCACAATGTCGCCAACGGTCTTCATGTTGGCCAGTTCCTCGTCGGAGATGGCAACGCCCAGGTTGTCCTCCAGAGCCATGTTCAGCTCAACAGCGTCCAGGCTGTCAGCGCCCAGATCGTCGGCCAGGGTGGCCTCCATGGTAACTTTGTCAGCGTCGCAGCTCAGGGTGTCCACAATGATGTCGCGTACTTTCTCAAACATGATAAAACTCTCACTTTCTTGGGTTATTTTTTGATGTGTTGAAATGTGTCGAAAAATGGTTTTATAATTTTAATTAAAATAATTTAGCTAAAATTATTTAAGTACATTTTAGCAAGAATCCGGGAATTGTCAAGAGGAAAACTTAAAAAAATTGAATCTTTTTTTGCTGCGCCTGCGTTGCGCAGATATGGGATACCTTATATAATAAAAGAAAAATATCCGGCAAAATTCTGCAAGGTTCGCCAGGATGGCAGGAACACTCTTGCGGGAAATGTGCCGGATGCGGTAAAATAGAACCATCTGGATTTTTATCCCAAAAAGCCGGGAGAGGAGGCGGGAGATGGCGCTTTTAAAACGAAATAAAGCAGAAAAACGGGCGTCCAGGCCCCGGATGCATCAGCGCTTCTTGCAGATTACCCTTTCCACGGTGCTGATCGGTATTTCACTGATTGTGGTTTCCTGTATGGGCATTGCATCCATTCAGCAGGCGAACCGGAAATCTTATAACACACAGCTGCAGACCTCCATGAATGAATACTGGCTTGAGATGCGCAATCGAATGGGGACCGACCGGGAAGCGCTGCAGATCATGGCGGAATACATGCAGGGAAAATCCAGCGAGGAATTTCGCGATTTTGCGATGGATCTGCAGGATGCCCGCCAGGATAATTCCTTCCTGCGCATGGGCTACTACACCCGAACCGGTATGCAGAGCCGGGTACGGGCAGATGGTACTCTGGAAGAGAATATCCCAATGGAGGCGCTGGAGCCGGAAGTGCAGCAGCTGATCAATTATGCGCTGCAGGGTAAAAAATCCGCGTCGCAGGTATATTACGATGAAGGAATGCAGCAACAGCTGATCATGTATGCCGCACCGGTACAGGCGGCCAACGGAAGCGTGACCGGTGTGGTGGCTGCATCCAAGGATCTGAGTGCCTTTCAGAAAATCTTCACGCAGCCTTCAGTTTCTCAGAGCAAGCTGGATGTGGTGTGGGTGGATCAGAGTGGCCGCATCATTGCTGCCTCGGAAAGCACTCCGCTGGCACCGCAGGGCACGGAGAATTTTCTCAGTCAGGCCGGTGTGGATGAGCAGGTGGCTCAGTCGGCGCTGCAGCAGATGGAAAATAATGAGGCGTTGCATTTTACCATTCAGCTGGAGGGCAAGGAGCAAACGGTTTATATGCAGCCATTTGGTATGAATGGCTGGTATCTGTGCTATGCCGATACGATCAATTCCGGCAAAAGCCCGATCTATTCCATTCTGATCACGTCCAATGTGCTCAGCGGAATGATCATCCTGCTTTGCCTGGGCCTGTTGTATTATGTGCGGTGGGCCATGTGGGGCAGCAACAAAGAGCTTATGAAGCTGGCCTACTACGACCGGCTGACCGGCACCTATAATTTTGAAAAGTTCACGCAATGTGCAGAGGATCTTCTGGCAGAGGACAGCAACTATGCGCTCATTACCATGAATATCCGTCAGTTCCAGTACATCAACGAGATTCTGGGCAAGGCACAGGCGGATCAGGTGCTGAAAAAGCTGGCAGCCCTGCTGCGGCAGATGATAGGGGAGAAGGAGTGCTTCTGTCGCTCCAATGCGGATCAGTTCTATCTGCTTTTGCATTCCAGCCAGGAGGAGCAGGTTCGCGCCCGCGTGGAGGCAATCATGGAGCAGGCGGGAACCATCGCCCAGGAGCTGAATGTGAGCTACCCCGTTATTCTGTATGCGGGCGCCGCAATGGTACAGGAGAGCGCCCCGCCGGAGGAACTGGTGCGGGATCTTCTGCACAAGGCGGAATTTGCCCAGAAGCATGCAGTGAAAAAATACCAGAATGTGCTGGCATTTTACGACCGGGCCATGCACCGGAAGGAAAACTTCCAGAACAGCATCGAAAGCAGCATGCAGAGCGCGCTGGCGAAACAGGAGTTTCAGCTGTTCCTCCAGCCCAAGGTGCGGCTGGAGAATGGTCAGGTGGAAGGCGCCGAGGCTCTTGTGCGCTGGATTCGGCCGGATGAAACGCTGGTTTATCCCAACGAGTTTATCCCGGCGTTTGAGAAAAACGGGTTCTGTGCCCGTCTGGATCTGTATATGGTGGACAGAACCTGCCGCCAGCTGCGGGAGTGGATGGATGCCGGCTATGAGCCGATTTGCATTTCGGTGAATCAGTCCCGGCTGCTGTTCTATCAGTCGGACTATGTGGAGCGTCTGTGCGCGGTAATGGATCGCTATCACATTCCCCATGGATACATCCAACTGGAAATTCTGGAAGGGCTGGCCATTGAAAACATCGAGCAGATGAACAAAACGCTGGCTCAGCTGCACGAAAAAGGCTTCCGCCTGTCGCTGGACGATTTCGGCAGCGGTTATTCTTCCCTGAACGTGCTGGCGGGGATTCAGGTGGACGAGGTGAAATTCGATAAGGATTTCCTGCTGGAAAGCGCGCCGGACAAAAAGGAAAAGAACAAGCTGGCGTTGAAAAATGTGGTCAAGCTGGCAAAGGATCTGCAGATTACCACCGTTGCCGAGGGCGTGGAGGTGCAGCAGGACGAGGAATTTGTTCATTCCATCGGCTGTGAGTACGGTCAGGGCTTCTTCTACAGTTGCCCCATTCCGCCGGAGGAATTTGCACAGCGTTATCTGAAAAAAGCGTCTGACAGATCACAAAAATCGGAATAAAAAGACAAAAGGAAAGCCCCGGGCCAATGGCCC
Organism: Allofournierella massiliensis; assembly: GCF_004345265.1. GTDB lineage: Bacteria > Bacillota > Clostridia > Oscillospirales > Ruminococcaceae > Allofournierella > Allofournierella massiliensis. Next base: position 15,196 of record NZ_SLUM01000002.1, on the reverse strand, counting down.
GGGGCTTTCGCTATGTAGAGATGATAGAGAGCAAAAGAAACGATATAATCAAACAACGCCTTTCAGCATGGCGCGCAGGCAGTCCTTCAGTTCATCCAAAGAACGGCAGCGATCGGCCAAATCCAACAGCCGGAGACGTTCTGCCTCCTGGGTCAGCTGAACCAACAGTTCACGTGCGGTAGGTTCGCTCATTCCGTACACCCCCTTCTAAAATCTGTTGTTCAGTGGTTGATTTGATAGTATATAGTATAAATATTTTGCGCAATTGTTTCAATTGATAAATTAAACAAACAATTGTACAAAATTCTGGCGGAATGATGAACATGTTTTATGAAAAGTAGAAAAAGAGCCGCATTTGCATCGACTCCTTGGTCAAAATGCAAGTGCGGCTCACAAAAAATTAAACCTGAACAGCCCGCAGACACTCCACCCGGCGGGAAATATAATCGTGAACTTCCTCCCGGGGAATACCAAGCGCCACTGCGAATTCACCAAACAGGATGCTCTCCGCCTGCTTCATGAAGCGCTCGTCCACCTGGCCGAAGCGGCGGCCCATCTGTTCCTGTTCCTTCTTTTTGGCGTAGATCGACATGGTCAGTCGGATCAAATCGGCGCAGTTATGGCTGCAAGTGGCAGTGCGGTAATGTTCCCGCAGTTCCTGCAGATTTTTGGTGCGGTCCGGCTGGACGACAATCCCGGGGATCTGGTCGATCAGAGCTTCTGCATCCTCACGACTGATGACCGGCCGCATGAACACTTTGGGGTGTTCCGCAGGAGTATAAATGGTTCCGCTTTCGTACAGGGGCTTTAAAACATAATAAAGCCCAAGAGGAGGCTTTTCCACCAGTCCTTCCACCCGGCATACACCGGTGCTGCCATAAACGATATATTGCCCGATTTGATACATGTTCCACCTCGCAGTTCAAGCCCGTGTGATTTTTGCCTGTAAGAAAGCGCCTTGCCGCTGATTCATCAGCAGCAAAGCGCGGGAAAATGCCTGCACCCTGCCCGTAACCGGGCTTTCCGTTGCGGGCAGGGCGAGCAATATTTCTTTAATTATAGTATAGCACTTTTTTCCGAAAAAAGCCAAAGGCGGACATGTCTGGAAAAGATTTTTGTGTGCAGAGCCTTTTGCTTCTTCTGCGTTTTTGCACAAGAAAGCTGTTTTACCAACGGGGAGAGGGGACTTCTGTGGGGACTGGGGTAGGCTCTGGGGTAGGTACAGCAGTGGGTGCAGCAGTGGGTGCAGCAGTGGGTGCAGGAGTAGGTGCTGGTGTGGGTGCAGCTGTGGGCAGAGGCGTCGGAGCCAGGGTGCGCAACGGAGCTTCGGTAGGCGCCGGAGTTGGAGCTTCGGTGGGCAGCGGTCGCCCTTTTACCACAATATCTTTGGAAGCGGTTTTTCCGCCGGCAGTTACGGTGATGGTGTAGGTTTTGTCTGTAAATCCTTCGTTGGGCGGGGCCACAAACAGCACGGTCTCCGTGTTGCCCAGAATTTCTCCACCGCTGCAGTTCCATTCAAATGCGGGAGTAGAGTCGGAAGGGGAGAAGCAGGCCACAAGAACTACATAGTCTCCGCTGGTACCCACAAACGGCTTTCCGCCGATGCTCAGACTTTCCAGCTGCAGATCACTGGGGGCACTGGTGGGCTGTGGTGTGATAACGATGGTTTCACCGGCAGGCCCCTGCGCACCGGTATCGCCCTTTTCTCCCTGTGCACCGGCCGGGCCCGCAGCGCCGGGCTTGCCTTTATCGCCCTTGTCGCCTTTTTCGCCCTGTATAACGGTCACATCAGAAGTAGTCGTATCTGTGGATTGGGAATTCTGCCCACTGCTTCCATCTTGTCCATCCTGCCCATCCTGACCCTTCAGCTCGTCAAGAGCGACAAGCTGGATCCAGGTCTGTCCGTCGCTGGTGTATTCAATCCAGCCCTCGGAAACCCGCATTTCTATTGCGGGGGCCTGTTGTACGGGAGCAGATGTACATCCGCTCAGTAATATCATAAGTGCGGATAAAATAATCAGCATTCGTTTCATCTCGTAATTCCTCCTGTGATGTGCCCGCAAGAAAAGGCACAAAGATTTCCGCTCTTCCTTCCAAAACCGCAAGCAGGAAGAGATTTCCCGGATATGGATATAATGCCATTATATTCCTCTTTAAGTGAGAAAACAACAAAAGTCGTTACAGTTCGGCGTGGGCGGGTAGATCGGATGACTGTTTTCAATTCCGGAAACTGTTCTTTCACGGCTGATCTTTTGCTTGCCGCAATCTGCGCTGACCCGGCGCTTTCTTTGAATCAATGGGGGATGGGGTCGATCACATATTTGCAGAGAAAACCGTCTGCTGCGCGAGGGCTCCCCAAAAAAACTGCAGGGGGAGTTTTTTCAAGGGAAAACAGAAAATCCCAAAAAGGATTTTAATGACGATAAAAGACAAAAAGAGCCTATGGAACTGTACCGGTTGATTTGCTAGAATTAGTTCGAAAATGCGGGGCGTGCTTCGCATAAATGCAAGGATCGTGCCTTAGGGGAGGACGAAAAAATGAACATCCATTTTGAGTGTCAGCGATTCAAACCGCTGAATTCCCATCATCTTTCTCTGTCAGAGGTGGAATCGGATCTTGTTGCAACGAATCTTTATCTGGAACGGGCAGGAAAACCCATTGCTCCGGTGGTTGGCGAATTCCATTTTAGCCGCTGTCCGCAGGAATGCTGGGAAGACGAGATCCGGAAGATGAAGGCTGGCGGAGTAACGGTAATCTCCACCTACCTGTTCTGGATTCTGCACGAAGAGCGGGAAGGGGAATTCAATTTTGCCGGTGACAGAGACATCCGCAAATTCCTCAGCCTGTGTGAGAAAAACGAAATGCTGGTTCTGCTGCGCATTGGCCCCTGGTGCCACGGCGAGGTTGTGTACGGCGGTTTCCCGGAGTTTATTCAGGAGCGGCAGGACAAGCGCACATCCAGCCCGGAATATCTGGAAAAGGTGCGGAATCTGTACCGCGCCTATTACGAGCAGGTGAAGGATTTCTTTTATCAGAATGGCTCGGTCGTTATCGGCATTCAGCTGGAAAATGAATACGGCGGCAAGGATCGGGATTACATTCCCAGTCTGCGCAAAATGGCCGTTGAAGTCGGATTTCGTCTGCCGCTGTACACCATTACCGCATGGCCGCCAAATGGCAGCCTGAAAGGGGATCTTCTGCCCATGTTCGGTCGTTATCCCGAGCGACCCTGGGTACAGAACACGCAGCCTCTTCCGGTGCACAACCGCTTTTGCATCAGCAGCGAAAAAATCGACAAGGGAATCGATGTCGATATCCTTAAGGATGTTGTATGGGAAGAGCTTCCCTATGACGATTTTCCGTATGCAACCTGTGAGCTTGGCTGCGGGGTGCAGGTGTACGAGCACCGGCGGCCGATCATTTCGGATCGGGATGCCTATTTCATTGGGCTGATGCATCTGGCACAGTGGGTAAATGTGCTGGGATATTATATGTATCACGGTGGGCGCAATCCGCAGGGACGTTATCAGGAAAGCCGCTCTACCGGATACCCGAACAATTGCCCCATTTCCAGCTACGACTTTCAGGCGCCCATTTCGGAATACGGCTTCTTGCGGCGGTCTTACCACCGCCTGCGGCTGCTTCACCTTTTCCTGGCCGATTATGCGGAAGAATTTGCCGCTGCACAGCCTTTCTTCTGCGAAAAGACCGGCGGGCAGATTGATCGCAAGGTGTCGGTTCGCATTCATCCCGAAGGCGGTGGATATCTGTTCGTAAACAACCATCAGCGCCTTGTGCCGTACGATCCTATCGAAAACGCCGAGATTACAGTGCACACGGCACAGGGCTCCTGCGGCATTCCCCGCCTGGATGTTCCATCCGGAGTTTCGGCCATGTTCCCCATGAAGAGGGAGTATGGACTGATCCGGGTGGAGTATCTGCTGGCACAGCCCATCTGCTATGAGAAGGCGGATGGAGTAACCCGTTACTACTTCTTTGTCCCCGACGGCATTGCGTGCCGGGGCAAACTGGCTGCAGGGGAAGGGGCGCATCTGACAGGGCAGAATGCCGACGGAGAAACGTTGCTTGTGGCCAATGAGGGGCAGACTCCGGCATTTACCGCCTGCAAAGGAAATGAGAAAACCGAGCTGTATCTGCTGACCCAGCAACAGGCGGAGTCGCTGTGGAAAATGAATGGTCGGGTGTTCTTCTGCCATGATACAGTCCTTGCGTGCGACGGGCAGAACTATACGGTGGATCGGGCAACGGCTTCCGGGAACTGCATAGGAATCCGGCTCGAAGAAATGCCGGCGCATCACCCGATGGAAGGGGACGACTATCTGTTCTCTGCACAGCCTGCCAAAGAGTATGTCCTGCATGTTCCCCGGGATATTTTCTCTGCCTGTGAGGATTGCCGCGTTGCATTCCGGCTTGTCGGAAATGTGGCGCAGCTTTACTGCGGCGATACCCTGATGGCTGACTGGTTCAATTACGACCAGCATTGGGAAATTGGCCTGAAACGGTTCCGCAAGCAGATTGAACAGGGGCAGAAAATTACGCTGGTGGTTTCTGCTCTTGACAAGGATCATCCGGTGTATCTGGAATGCCCCATCCCGCGGGACAGAATCGAGCTGCAGCTGGAAGGAGCAGCTTCAATTCAGCGGCAGACATTCCCGTGTGATGAATCTTGCATGTGAGAGACAACTTCTGGAAACTTCCTTCCGAAATAACAGACAGAGCGCCCGGGGAGAAATTCCTCCGGGCGCTCTGTCTGTTTGCGTATAATGGTTCAGGAAAAGAAAAGAGCTCCGGTTTCCCGGAGCTCTTTTCAACGCTTACAACCAAAGGCAATCAACAACTGTTTGCCAACTGGGCTGATAAGCAACTTTGGTGCGAGGAAAGGGACTTGAACCCTCAAGGTAAAAACCACATGCACCTCAAACATGCGCGTATGCCGATTCCGCCACCCTCGCATAATCCTGCGGCCGATTGCGACCGCAAGAGATAGTTTATCAGGTTTACAGCAAAAAGTCAATACTTAACTTTCATTTTCTTCCAGGCTGTCTTGGCCGAGCATGGCAGCGACATCGCTGTCTGCCGGAAGTTCAGTCACCTGACGCAGCTTGCGCTGAATCTGACGGGTGCGCACGCCTACCAGATTTTCCAGCTCATGGCTGGCCTGATTCAGCCGGTTCTGTGCCTGAGCCAGCGCCTGGCCAAAGGTGTCAAACTCCGCTTTCACGCTGGCAAGCACCTTCCAGACCTCGCTGGACCGCTTCTGAATCGCCAGGGTGCGGAAGCCCATCTGCAGGCTGTTCAGCAGCGCGGCCATGGTGGTAGGGCCGGCCACTACGATTTTGTATTCCCGCTGCAGCCGCTCGGCAATGCCGCGGCGCACCACCTCGGCGTAAAGACCTTCCACCGGCAGGAACATCACGCCGAAGTCGGTGGTGTGAGGCGGAGCAATGTATTTGTCGTGAATGTCCTTGCCGAAGCTGCGGATGCGTTTGTCCAGCTCCTTGGCGGCAGTCTCCACTGCGGCCCGGTCTCCCAGATCGTAGGCGGCCAGCAGGGCGGAATAAGCGTCCGAGGGAAACTTGGCGTCGATGGGCAGCCATACCTGGCCGTCTCCGTCACCGGGCAGCCGCAGAGCGAATTCCACCCGCTCGGAACTTCCGGGCACAGTGGCCACGTTCTCTGCAAACTGCTCCGGGGCCAGAATCTCGTTCAAAATGGCCCCCAGCTGAATCTCGCCCAGAATGCCCCGGGTTTTAACATTGCTCAGAACCTTCTTCAAATCGCCCACTCCGGCAGCCAGAGTGCGCATCTCGCCCAGCCCCTTGTAGACCATTTCCAGCTGCTGACTCACCAGACCAAAGCTCTTCTGCAGCTTGTCCTCCAGCGTTTTCTGCAGCTTTTCGTCCACAGTCTGCCGCATCTCGTTCAGGCGCCGGTCGTTGCTGGCCTGCATGGAGTTCAGCCGGACCTCCATGGTGGTGCGAATGCTTTCCAGCTTCTGCTCAGTCTGGTTGGCGCCCGCCTGCATGCCGGCCATTACACGGCCGCTCAGCTCCTGGCGGGTCTGGCGGATTTCCGCCAGCAGATCCTGCCGAACCTTTTCCAGATCCTCCCCGGACAAATCGCTCTGCGGCGGGCGGCGCAGCAGAGCCAGCAGACTGAAGATACAGGCCAGGGCGGCCAATATAAGGGTTGCGATTTCCATATTTTTCTCCTTCAAAAAAGGGGATAACCCATCCCCGAACTTCATAGCTATAAGTATAAAAGGTTTGCCGAGGCAAATCAACAATGGAAAACGAGGGGATCGGATATGAAAGCATCCATGAAACGAAAGCGCATTTTCTGGCTGACAGCATGGGGGGTATGCTGCGCGGCAGTGGCCGGGGCAATGCTCTGGGCTGCCGGGCAGAGTGCGGTATGCAGCAATGCGGACCTGACCAACGTGCCGGTGGTTCCGGCGGCAGCGGGGCAAAGCGAAACACCAGAACAGGAAAAGCGGGTATTTCTGACCTTTGACGACGGCCCCAGCGCCACCACAGAATCGGTGCTGGATATCTTAAAGGAAAAGGGCGTGTGCGCCACGTTTTTTGTGGTGGGGGCCGAGAACAACCAGAAATATCTTCCGCTGCTGCAGCGCATGACCGAGGAGGGGCACCAGATCGGCCTTCACAGCTATAGCCACAGCTACAAGACCATTTACGAAAGCACCACCGCCTTTTGGGCAGACATCAAGCAGCTGCGCCAGACCATTGAACCCTATGTGAATCTGGATACCATCCATTGGCTGCGGTTTCCCGGCGGCAGCACCAACACGGTGAGCCACAAATATGGTGGCAGCGGGATCATGAAAGCTCTGAAGGAACAGGCGGAGGAAAAGGGCTACCGGTATGTGGACTGGAACGTCTGCGCGGAAGATGCGGCGGGAGGTCACCCCAGTGCCGGGACAATCTATGAAAATGTGGTGAATGAAGCGGAAGGAAAGACCACCTGCGTGGTGCTGATGCACGATACCAAAGCCACGAAAAATACGGTGAAGGCATTACCGGATATCATTGACTGGTTTTCGGAAAACGGCTACCGGTTTTGCGGCATCAGCGAACTGGATCAGCAGATTTGAAAACAGAAGGGGCGGAGCAGTCAGTGTTTCGCCGCCTGTTCTTAACCCCGGCCAGATCCGGGGTTTTTCTTTGTAAATTTTTTTGGAACTTTGTCGGGAAACGGCGCATTCTCGTTGTAAAGCGCGATAAAATATTGTATGATAACCTAGTGCAATACCGCATAATTCCAGAATAGGGGAGCATGCGGTGCTGCCAAAATATTTGCCCAGGATTCCACACAAAACGCGGAAAGGAAACGGCAGGATGTTCGGATATGTCACCCCGGAGAAACCGGAGATGAAAGTGAAGGAGTTCGAGAGCTACCGGGCCATGTACTGCGGGCTGTGCAAGCAGCTTAAGGCAGATTACGGCTTTTTGCCCCGGATGCTGCTGAACTACGATCTGGTCACAGTGGCGCTTCTGGCCGACGGCCTTTCCGGCGAGACCGGCAGCCCCTGCCGGGAACGGTGCATCGCCAATCCTCTGCAGAAACGCTGTATGCAGAAGGGTACCCAGGGCCTGCGGCTGGCGGCTGCGGGGCTGGTGCTGCTCAGCTGGTACAAGCTGGTGGATGACGAGGCGGACGAGACCTCTTTCAAGCGGCTGGCGGCCCGTGCACTACGGCTTTTGCTGCGGCGAGCCTACAAGCGGGCGGCGGCAGCCTACCCCGCAATCGACGCGGAGCTGGCGCGGCAGACCGAGCTGCAGCAGCAGGTGGAGAAAAAGCAGACCACCTTTTATGACGAAGCAGCCGAGCCCACCGGGAATATGACGGCTCAGATTCTGGCCGCCTGCGCCGAAACACCGGAGCAGGAACGTGTGCTGCGCCGATTGGGTCTGTTTCTGGGCAAGATTCTCTATTGGCTGGACGCGGCGGAGGACTATGAAGAGGACCGGGAAAAGCACCGGTACAATGTGTTCGTGCAAAACGGCCTGAGCAAAGAACAGGCCGTGGAGCAGGCCAGGCTGCAGTGCAGGCTGGCAGCGGGCGAGGTGGCCCGCTGCTATAATCTGCTGGAGCTGCGGCTGAACCGCCCTATTTTGGATAATATTATTTTTCTTGGCATTCCCGGCAGCATCCAGCGGGCGGGAATGCCGGCCCGCGGCGCACGGCGCGGCGGTTTGAACTGAATGGGAGAAGGAGAAAAGAAATGGACGCATATCAGGTATTAGGCCTTGCGCGGGGCGCAAGCGAAGAGGAAGTAAAGGCGGCCTACCGGGCGCTGGCGCAAAAGTATAACCCGGAGAATTACGAGGCAGGCCCCCTGCGGGAGGACGCCGAACGCAAGATGAACCAGATCAACGAGGCGTTTGATACGGTAATGAGCGAGCTGCGCACCGGTACCGCCGGTAGCAACGCGCAGAACCCCTATGGCAATCAGAATCCCGGCCAGCAGCAGAACGGCGGTCCCCAGGGCGCGACCGGCAGCTATCCGGAGATCCGTGCTCTGATTCGTGCAGGCCGGGCGGACGAGGCGCTGGCTCAGCTGCAGAGCATTCCCAACGGTCTCGCCAGTGCCGAGTGGAACTTTTTGATGGGCAGTGCCTACTATTACAAGGGCTGGATGAACGAGGCCCTTCGTTATTTCCAGCAGGCCTGCCGGCTGGATCCCGGCAACCGGGAATATGCGGCTGCCCTGCACAATCTGCAGAGCAGCGCTCAGGGCCAGATGTCCGGTAACCCCTATGGACCCTATGGCGGCGCGCAGGCCAATGCGGTGGGCTGCAGCTGCTGCGATATGTGCATGGCCATGTATTGCATGGATCTTTGCTGCAGCTGCGGCGGGCAGGGGTGCTGCTGAGATGCGCAGGCGGCAAAGCGGTCGGGTCGCTTTGTGCGGTGTGATGTGCGGACTTTCCATTGTGCTGATGCTCAGCGGCAGCATCATTCCCTTTGCCACCTTCTGTGCTCCGGCCATGAGCGGCCTTCTGCTGATGCCGGTGGCCGTGGAATGCGGAATGCGGCTGGCTTGGGTGAGCTACGGGGCCATCAGTGTGCTTTCGGTGCTTTTTGTGCCGGATAAGGAGATGGCGGCGATCTTCGTCTTCTTCTTCGGGTGTTATCCGCTTCTAAAAGCGTACATCCAGAGAATTCCCGGTAAGGCGCTGCAGGCGCTGGTGAAGGTGGCATTCTTTAACGGTGCGGTGCTGGCAATGTATAGCGTTCTGCTGTTCGTTTTTCCGATGCCGAGCCTGGTGGATGAATTCGCTCAGACGGCACGGTGGATGCTGGCGGCGCTTTTGGTCATGGGCAATGCCTGCTTCTGGATCTACGACGCGGCGCTGAACAATCTGCTGCACGTGTACGTGCTCAAAATGCAGCCCCGTTTGCGGCGGATGCTGTGAATCCCGGCAGAAGTGAAACAATGAGGAATCGATTTTAACGGAGGAAACAGTGTGAATAAATGGCGGCCGAATCACCGCTTCTTTTCCAACCTGGCGGTGGTTCTGATCGGAATTACCTTTTATCTGGCCATGTCCAACCTGGACCTGGTCCACGGTGCCTTGAAAACCGTAATGGATGTGCTGGCACCATTTATCTGGGGCTTTGTGATTGCTTACCTGCTGGATGCGCCGGTGCGCTGGTTTGAACAGAAGCTGGGCGGACGGCGGATACTGAGCATTCTCATCAGCTACCTGTTGGCGGTGGCGGTTCTGGTGCTGCTGCTGAGCTTCGTGATCCCGCAGCTGGTACAAAGCGTAACCATGCTCATCAACAATGCTTCCGGCTATCTGGACAATCTGAATGGAGTGGTGAACAACTGGGGAAACCGGCTGAACATTGATCCGGAGATCACTTCCGGCATGCTGGTCTCTTATGCGGATCTGATGAATCAGGCAACCCAGCTGGCTACAAGATTTATGCCGGAGATTCTCAACTACGGCATGGCGGTGGGCAACGGCGTAGTAAGCGCCCTCACGGCCCTCATCGCTTCGGTCTACATGCTGATGGACAAGCACAAGCTGCTGGGCCAGCTGCACAAGATTACCTATGCCTTTCTGCCGTTGCCCAAGGCCCGGCGGGTGCTTACGGTCTGCAGCCATGCCAACCAGGTGTTCAGCGGCTTTATCACCGGAAAAATTATCGACAGCGCCATCATTGGTGTGATCTGTTTTGTGGGAATGAGTGTGCTGGGGATGCCCTTCACTCTGCTGATCAGCGTGATCGTGGGTGTGACCAATGTGATTCCTTTCTTTGGCCCCTTCATTGGTGCGATTCCCAGTGTTATGATTCTGCTGATGGCAAGTCCCATCGATGCCATCAAGTTCGCCATCTTTGTGCTGGCGCTCCAGCAGTTCGACGGCAACATCCTGGGTCCCAAGATCCTGGGCGATTCCACCGGCCTTTCCGCCATCTGGGTGCTGGTGGCCATCATCGTGGGCGGCGGCCTGTTTGGCTTTGCCGGTATGGTGGTGGGCGTGCCCACCTTCGCGGTGCTCTATTCGCTCACCAGCGACTTTTTGGCTGACCGGCTGAAGGCCAAGGGCATTACCGCAAACGGTGAACCCCTGGAGCCGGAAGCGGCTGCTCCCGGCGAGGAAACGCTCCCGGAAAACCAATAAACAAAATGCGCACAGAGTTTTCGCTCTGTGCGCGTTTTTTGTGTAATTTTAGGCAAATCTATGGTATACTGGAAAGCAGAAACGGATGCCTTTTGGGCATAAAGGAGAGAACGCGATATGTGGTTTGACGAAGCAGTGATTTACCAGATCTATCCGTTGGGCCTGTGCGGTGCGCCCGCGGAGAACGACGGGGTGCAGGAACACAGGATTCTCCGGGTGCTGGACTGGGTGGAGCACATCAAAGCTCTTGGGGCAGATACCGTGCTGTTCAACCCGTTGTTTGAGAGTGACCGGCATGGCTACGATACCCGCGATATGACCCGGGTAGATTGCCGCCTGGGTACCAATGAGGACTTTGCAAAGGTTTGCGCGGCGCTGCATGAGGCTGGTCTGCGCGTCATGCTGGACGGCGTGTTCAACCACGTGGGCCGGGGCTTCTGGGCCTTCCAGGACGTGCGGGAGAAAAAGTGGGACAGCCCCTACAAAGACTGGTTCCACGTCAGCTTCGATGGCAACACCGAATACAACGACGGATTCTGGTATGAAGGCTGGGAAGGACACAACGAGCTGGTCAAGCTGAATCTGCACAACCCGGCGGTGGTGGATTATCTGTTCCGTTCCATCCGCGGCTGGGTGGAGCAGTTCGACATCGACGGTCTGCGTCTGGACGTGGCTTACAGTCTGGCTCCGGAGTTCTTAAAGCAGCTGCGCAGCTTTACTGCCGGTCTGAAGGCGGATTTTGCGCTGATGGGCGAGACCCTGCACGGGGACTACAACCGCTGGATGAACGACGAGATGTGCCATTCCGTCACCAACTATGAGTGCTACAAGGGGCTGTATTCCAGCTTCAACTGCATGAATATGTTCGAGATCGGCCACAGCCTGGCCCGCCAGTTCGGCCCCGAACAGTGGACCCTCTACAAGGGCAAGCACCTGCTGGCTTTTTTGGACAACCACGACGTGGAGCGCATCGCCAGCATTTTGCAGAACAAAGAGCACCTGCGCCCGGCCTATGGCCTTCTGTTCGGTATGCCCGGCACTCCGGCGGTATACTATGGCAGCGAGTGGGGCATCGAGGGCAAAAAGAGCGACGGTGATGCCGCTCTGCGCCCGGCCATCGAGCTGCCTCAGGAAAATGAGCTTACGGAATGGATTGCCAAACTGGCGACTGCGCACAAGGCAAGCAAGGCCCTGTGCTACGGCAGCTACCGCAATGTGATGCTGACCAACCACCAGATTATCTTTGAACGCAAATTTGAGAATGAGCGGGTTCTGGTGGCGGTGAATGCCTCCGGCGACACCTACACTGCCCATTTCGATGCTCAGGCAGGCCGTGCGGTGGATCTGATCACCGGCACAGACCACGACTTTGGCGGCGGCAGCCAGATGCCGCCGTACAGCGTGGCCTACTGGCGCACCGAGTAAGCATTCCGCTTGATTTCATAACCAGAAAGGAATAACCCACATGCCTTATATCCATATCGTGACCAACGCTTCCATCCCGGATAATACCGAAGAGATGCTGAAAACCCAGCTGGGCCGTGCCATCGAGATTCTGCCCGGTAAAAACGAAAACTGGCTGATGCTGAATTTCACCGGCGATGCGCATCTGTGGTTTGCCGGCAGCGACGCTCCGGCGGCACTGGCAGAGGTGAGCCTGTACGGTGGCGCCCGTTATGACGCATACGACGATCTGACCAGCCGGATCACTGAAATTCTGGAAAGTACACTGGATGTACAGCCGGACCGCATCTATGTGAAATATGCGGAAACGGAATTCTGGGGCTGGAACGGCAGTAATTTCTGATTGCCGACCATTTGAATAAAAGTGGATGGACCGCCTGCGGAGAAGAAAATCTCTCCGTGGGCGGTTTTCTGTTTTTGCCTGTCTTGACAAGGCCGTCCCACCGCCGTATAATCAAAAACGCAACTGGTCCTACCAGTTGCGCAATGCCTGAATAAAGTGGGGAAGTAGAATGAAGTTTTTAAAACAAACGGCCCGCATTCTCGCCATCTCCTTTGTGGGCGAGGTGCTGAAAGCGGTCATCCCGCTGCCGATCCCGGCCAGTGTTTACGGACTGGTTATTCTGTTGGTGCTGTTGTGCACCGGTCTGCTTCGGGTGAGCCAGGTGCGGGAAGCGGCGCTGTTTCTCATCGAGATCATGCCGGTTATGTTTATTCCCGCGGCGGTGGGCCTTACCGATGCCTGGCCCAGCCTTGCACCGGTGTTCTGGCCGGTGGTGATTACCGTTGTGTTCACCACGGTTCTGGTGATGGCGGTCACCGGCCGGGCAACCCAGTTTGTGATCCGAAGGGGAAGGGGGAAGAAGGATGCGTGAGTTTTTTGCTTCGTCCATGTTCTATGGCGCGGCAGTCAGCCTGCTGGCCTATGAGCTGGGCCTTGTGCTGAAAAAGAAGTTCCGGCTTGCAGTGCTTAACCCGCTGCTGATCGCGGTGATCTGTGTGATCGGTGTGAATCTGGTGCTTGGCGTGGACTATCAGAGCTATAACGCCAGCGGGCAGTATCTGGCCTACCTGCTCACTCCCGCCACGGTCTGCCTGGCGGTTCCCCTGTATGAGCAGCTGAGCCTGTTGAAAGAGAATCTGAAGGCGGTGGTCTGTGGCATTGTGTCCGGCATTCTGGCCAGCCTTCTGGGCGTTCTGGTCTGCGCAAAGCTGTTCGGGCTGGATCACGAGCTGTATGTGACGCTGTTGCCCAAGTCCATCACCACGGCCATTGGTATGGGTGTATCGCAGGAGCTGGGCGGCATTGTCACCATTACCGTGGCCTCCATCATCATTACCGGTATTCTGGGCAATGTGATCGCGGATGGCGTGTTCAAGCTGTTCCGCATCCAGGAGCCTGTGGCGAAGGGTCTGGCGCTGGGCAATTCCGCCCATGCCATCGGCACCGCCAGAGCCATGGAGCTGGGCGCGGTGGAAGGCGCCATGAGCAGTCTGGCCATTGCGGTGGCAGGCCTGCTCACTGTGGTAGGCGCCTCGGTGTTTGCGCAATTCATGTAACATGCGGAGGGGATAACCATGAAACAACCATTGATTGTGGCGGTAGGTCGTCAATACGGAAGCAGCGGCCGGCTGGTGGGCGCGAAACTGGCGGAACGCCTTGGCGTGGATTTTTACGACAAGGAAAAGCTGATGACCATTGCCCGCAGCACGCCGGATTACAGCGAGGTCAAGTCTTTTTATGAAGAACGCCCGGTGAACAGCCTGCTCTATGCCATTGCCATGAATGAGGAACCAGCCGTAACAAGCGAAACGGTATTCCGCCGGATCCGCGCATTGATGCAGGATCACAGCGGCGTGCTGATTGGCCGGTGCGGCAACGTGATCTTCCGCCCGGATGCAAACGCCGTGAGTGTGTTTATCCATGCTGATCCCGAAATTCGCTGCCAGCGTATCGCTCAGCTGGAGAATATCTCGCTGAAAAAAGCAGCGGTGCGCATGCAGGAAGTGGACGAGGAGCGAACCGAGTTCCACAAGTATTTCACCGGTGAGCAGTGGGGTCAGGCCGAGGGCTACGAGCTCTGCCTGGACAGCGGCATCCTTGGTGTGGATGGCTGTGTGGAAATGATTCTCAACTATCTGCGCTGGAGGGGATTGCTGGATGAAAACGAAGCCGCCGGCAGATGAGGAAAAATCCACGGTTCGTACGTATGATCTGGTGCTGGAATATCTGAAGGGGCAGATTCTGGAGGGAAAGCTGACGCTGGGGGCAAAGCTGCCCTCGGAACGCAGCCTGATGGCGGAGCTGGGGCTTAGCCGTAACTCGGTGCGGGAGGCGCTGCGCCAGCTGGAAAACATGGGCTTTGTGCGCAGTGTGCATGGGCAGGGCAGTTTTCTTGTGAACGAGGCAGGGCAAGGGTTCTCCTCCATTCTTTCCATGATGCTTCTGCTTCGCCAGAGCGACCGGGGGGAATTTCTTACCCTGCGCGAAAGTCTGGAGGCGGCGGCTTATGAACGGGCAGTGCGCCTTGCACCCCCGCAGCCGCTGCTGGAAATGGAACAGGCGGTGCAGGCAATGGAGCAGGCGCAGGAGCCGGGTCAGTTGGAGCAGGCCGAGAGCCGGTTTCACCGGAGCTTGATCGAGGCGGGGGAGAATCAACTCATCGCCGCGATCATGGAGGCACTTTCCAGCCAGGGGGATCTTTACCGGCGGGAGACGCTTGCCCAGCTGGACGAGGCCACCCGCACCCCTCTGCTGGATACCCACCGCCGGATTCTGAAGGCGATTCAAACCAACGACACTTCTCTGGGCCGCGCCGCGCTGGCGGAACACTTCCAGTTGATTCAATGAAAAACACCCTGATCCCGTGAAAACGGGTTCAGGGTGTCAGCCTGTCGAAAAAGGTCACCGAAAGGTGGCCTTTTTCTCGTATTGAGGAAAAGAAAGCGGTATAATAGTGTGGGGGGATAAAAATGCTGGTAAAGAACGCAGAAAATCGAGGACAGCTGGAATTTGTAAGTTTGGAAAATATGGTCCCACAGGATCACTTGC
>NZ_SLUM01000001.1 GCF_004345265.1 Allofournierella massiliensis | reverse complement strand
AGGTCAGCCGCCAGCGCCTTGCCCTTGTTGCCCGGGTAGGCGGTGGAAGAGGTCTCGCCCAGCGCAAGGCTCTTACTGATCTCCACATAGGCCGAGCCGCTCCAGCGCCAGGTGAGGTTTGTGTTCAGCGCCACATAGATCTTCCCTGCCTCACCCGTGGCCGGGAAGGCGGTTTTGCTGGCATATTCCAGTACGTCGTCCACAAAACTGGGCAGCTGGCTGGCTGGCACCTGACCATTGCTGTCCAGCGTTGCCACACCGCCGGCCTTACCCATTTCGCTGCGCTTGACCTGGGCATCGTTGGTCACGTTTGAAAGGCCCACCTGGGTTTTGGTCACGGCATGGGGGTTGGCTTTGTCCGCTTTATGGCTGTTCAGTGCATTTTGCACCGAAGCAATGGCTGCCGCCTGGGCAGTGCTCACCGGCTTGTCCACGTCGGCTGTATTATCACAGCTGCCAAGCCCCACCTGGGCCTTGGTGGTCTTGTGCGGGTTGGAGGTATTCCCGGTATGTGCGGCAAGGGCACTTTCCAGCGCACTTTTCACCGCCGCGTCCTTCGTGTCGGTCTCTTGCTGAGTGTATGCCCCCGCCTGATGGGCGGTCACGGTATGAGGATTTTCCGTGTCCGCCAGATGCTCCATCAGGCTGCGCACCGCCCGGGCCAGCTTGCCAAGAGCGGCGCTCAGCTTTTCACCGCTGGAAAGCTGCGTCAGCGCAGCCGATTCCGAATAGGTTGGGGTCTGGTCGTTGGTGGCCACGTTGGGCACATTGCCAAGGCCCACCTGACTTTTGGTCACCGCGTGGGGGTTGGCCTTGCTGGCCGCGTGGGCATCGAAATCCTCCCGCAGCGCATCCGCCGCCGCTTTGTGGGCGTCCAGCATCTGCTTTGCTGCCGCCAGCGTGATGGCCGGGCCGTCGTTCCAGGCGTCGGTTCCCTTGATGCCCGCGATCTGCTGGCCGATCAGGGTCAGCAGTGCCTGCAGCTTGTTTTTCACCCCGCCCACGGTGCGCAGGCCGATCTTTTCATCGGTGACGCTGCCATCCGGGTGGGCCAGCACCGAGGCCGAGGCGTGGGCGTTCAGCTCGGTGCGGCTGGCCTTCAGGTCGTCCAGCTCGGCGTCCTTGTTTGCCTGCTGTTTCAGTTCCCGGTCGACGACCTCCATGTCGTAGGTCAGATCGTCGATGTCTGCCGGGTCGTTGCGCTCGGCCAGCCGTTCCGGCAGCCGCAGCTCATAGTTCTGGCTTTTTCTCATCGTTCATTCCCCCGTTTCAGAATCATTTCTCCCTTCAATCCGCCGCCGGTGTAGGTGAGCTGATTTTTCAGCACCTGAGCCGGGGCGGCCGTTTCCCATTGGGTGTCCAGCAGAACCCGGTCGATGGGGTCCATCTCCGGGTTGCCGCGGGTGGTGCAGGTGTAGGTGCTGCGGCGCAGCAGATGCCCCCGCACCCAGTCCGCCACCGCCAGCGCCCGGTTCAGGTCGGTAATGAGCGGATTGTCCAGCGTTTCCACTGAACCGTTCTCATCCGCGTCCGTCACCGGGGCCACCGCGTTCTGACTGCTGGTCTCCAGCTTTTTGCCGCTCACGATCAGGGTGGCCGGGCCGCTGCCCTCCAGCACCAGATCCGCCGCCGCGGCATACAGCGCCTGGTTCGTCACCTGCGCGCCCTCGCATTCCACGCGGATGTCCGCTGCCTGATTCCAGGTCAGGTGCAGCTCCAGCCGCCCGTTCACCTGATAGGTGCCCTTGTGCAGCTGGCTCTCCTTTTCCGCCGGTGCGTACACCGTGGCCGGGCATTCCACCCGAAGAAGGCTGGCGGTCTTTTCCACTTTGGGCGCGCTTTCCAGTATGGCCGAAAGCCCGATGCACACCCCGGTCTGGCTGCTCACATCCGGCTGGATGCGGATCACGCCCTCCCGGTCGGCATATAACAGGCAGCAGGCCGCGTGGGCGATCAGCTGCAAGCATTCCCGGTGCTGCTTTACCGGCAGCGGGGCGGTGGTGGTGATCTCTTTCAAGCCCTCCCACAGCGCCCAGGGCTGCTCGTCCTGCCTGCGGCGAGGAAACTTCGCGTCCTCCAACACCAGCGTCGCCAGTTCCCACAGGCTGTGGGGCGCGCCGTCCCACCGGCCCTTGTAATAGGTGCCGGTCAAAAGGCTCAGCGCGTCGGCGGCGGAGAATTTCGCATACAGCCCCTCCACCGCGGGCTGGCCGGTCAGGTAAAAGCGCCCGCCGGGCATCCATTCCACAAAGCCGCCCTGATACAGCTCTCGCCAGCCGCTGGGAGCAAGGTCGCCCCATTCCAGCACTGCCGCGTCTCCCCACTTGATGCCGCCGGTCAGCTGCTGGCCATAGCGCACCGTGATGGGGTTTCGCTGCTCAAAATACTTCCAGATTCCCCGAGGATTATCCGGGTCATACAGACCGTTCTGGCTGCCGGTGAGCAGGTTCACGTTCACCGCCGAGAAGCTGAACTCCCCGGTGGGCAGCCTGCGGCCGATGGGGTCTACCTCCATGGTCTGGGCAGCCTCGGTCAGCTCCGCCTGACCAAAGACCAGCTCCATGCCGAACATCAGGCGGGTCAGCCGCGCCCGGCGGAAGGGCCGGCTGGTGGCCTCGAAGCGGATTTCCAGCCGGTCGAACCGGTCGATCTGCACCGGCTCCTCGTGCTCCACCGCCGTGGGCCGCACCTGCCGCTGCACCAGCTGCACTTCCCCCTTCCAGGCGGTCACGGTCAGCGCGGTGCACCATTCCTCCGCCACCTGATCGAACCGGAAGCTCAGCGCCGGAACGCTCACCGGGCTTTCAAATTCCAGCGCCAGCACCGGCGGGGCTGCAAACCGGCCGTCCGCGCCGCTCATGGACTCGCTCACATAGCCCTCGGTCAGCAGTGCGCCGCCGGGCTCGTCCGCAATGCGCAGCGTGCCGTCCGCCTTCCAGCGCCCCGGCTCAAAGGTGGCGTAGCTGCGCTTTTGCGCGCCGTCCTGCGCAAGGGCGCTTTCCACGCTGGACCAGTAGGCCTGATGCTCGCTCTTATCCGCCGCACCGGGGGCCGCGTCCTCGTCCACCACACTCAGGGTCACGGCCAGCTTTGCCGCGCCCAACACCGGGCGCTCCATTTCCTGCCGGTAGGCATCGCTCACCTGTTGCATCAGATCACCCCGCAATCCACCACGCTGAAGCTGGCGTCCTCGTAGTATTCCGGCATTCCGGTGGCCGCGTCCACGTTCACCGGGCTGCACTTCACGTCGCTGAGGTAAAACATCCGCGTTTCCCACCGGCCCAGGTTATGGCTGAAATAGTGGCAGTAGAAGGTGAAGTGGCCGTCCTCAAACCAGCGGTTCATCTCCCACCACAGCTGCGGGCTGATGGTCTGCCAGCCCAGCTCCTGCTTGTCCACGCTGCGGCCCACCATCCGGCCCACCATGGTGCCCTGGGCGTTGCGGGCCGAATCCACCATGCGGCTGGTAGTAAAAGGCGCCTTGCCCTGGGTGGGGTAAGGCGCCGCAATGGCATAATTGCTCCGGTCGGTCTGGGCCGTGGCCCCCAGATAGATAAAGCCCTTGTTTTCCTTCAAATCAATAGGCATTTGCGAACGCACCTCCAATCTTTACGCATGCTCATTTTGATAATCTGCCTATCTTTTCCTGCTCATTATTGATAAATATTTTTTCTTCATGATATACTTATAAAAATTAGATTTCATACAGTTTCATCGCTGTTTCAAGGAGGATTTATGGCCGGATTTTCCATAATATTTGTGGCAAAAACAATTGTTTTGTGGATACTTTTTTCAATTGTTTTTGTTCCTTTCGGTGCCAGAATCAGCAAATTGCTTTTACTTGAAACCAATCCATTAAGCAACCTTGCATTGGGCTTTCTGGCAAATCTGGCACTGGTACAGAGCATTGGCTGGGCATTTGTTGCCTTTCGCTGGAGCAACATAATATTTCGAGCATTCGTTCTTGCGCTGCTGATCGCGGAATTTTTGTGGAGCTATCGAGATTTTTCATTTTCCTTCAAGCCGCTTCTGAAATGGATTTTACTTGTGACAGTACCACTTGTGACCATAGCAGCCATTACGCTCATATTGTACCGCTCGGATGCCGATGATTCTTTTTATGTTAGCAATGTCACTCTATTCCAAAGCAGTAACATATTAAACGCTTATGACAGCAGCTTCGGCGACCCTGAACTTGGAACAGTTCCCATGTATGATTTTGAAACATGGGAAGCATGGATTGCAGTGTTTGCCTGGCTTTTCCGCATTGATGGAGCCAGCATGATGCATACTGTTCTCCTTCCTTTTCTTCTTGCGGTCTCCTGCGGAGCATACCTGTTTTTGGGAGAAATACTGTTTTCCGGCAATAAAATCCGTGCGGCGCTGTTCTATTGTCTGTTGATGATCTGCTTTTTGATGGACGGATATGCAGTCTATTCCCCCGGCAGCTTTTTATTGTCCCGTCTGTGGCAAGGCAAGGCGGTCTATCTCCATGTAATACTGCCCCTTATGACTGGATTTCTTCTCCTTTCTTTGCGCAAGCGAATTCGTTTTCACAGCCTTTTTCTGCTTTCCTGCATTTTGGCAGGCATCGCGCTGAATCCCACCAGTTTGTATATCCTTGGATTTCAGGCACTGGCCATGACCATTGGCATCTGCTTTCTGGAAAAATCCCCCAGAAAGCTGGTGGGATTGCTTCCTTCCATTGGCGTGATCGGCTTTTTCACACTGGCGATTTATTTTCGGACACGTTCTTTTTCCGGCCAGATCGAAGCAGCATCCCAGACTGGTTCTTCCTTTGTCTTTGAATGGTTTATGCGGTACTGGGGTTCTGGTTTTGTAATCTTTCTGCTTTATCTGGCTGCGGCAGTATTCCTGTGGTTTCGTTCCAACGAAATGTTGCGGCTGTACTTTATCATTACCCCGCTTATTTTATTTTTGTTGGTCTGGAATCCCCTGTGTGGTAACTTCATTGCGCAAACCGTCACCAAAACGCCCTCCTACTGGCGGGTGTTCTGGCTGATTCCGGCCTCCCCTGCTCTCGTCTGCACTGTGATTCTAATTGTGGCTCGATTTCACAGTCGTCGATGGCTGTCGCTTTTTTTGGGAATTCTGGTTCTGGTGCTGCCCGGAAAATTCATGTTCACACAGGAAAACGGGTTTATCCTTTCTGAAAATGTACAAAAGGTTCCCTCCGAGGTACTGACTTTTCAACAGACGCTATTTGCCAATTCCTCCACTCCTCTGGTTCTTGGAAACTACGATTTTTCTACCACATTGCGTCAGGTCTATCCACAGATTCAGCTCGTTGTTTCGCGCGATCAGTATATTCTGGACTTGTTTGCATACAGAGGCAGACAACAGGAAGCAGACGAACGCATGCTGCTGATCCAATTTGCCAATGGAAGCGACGTAGATCCCGCCGAAGCGTTGCGCATTTTAAGCAGGTACGGGGTTGATTTTGTGGTTCTTGCGCAAAACAACCCATACCTCAATTATCTGCAAGCCAATGGATGGTTTCCCGCACAGCAAAGCGAATCCCATGTGCTGTTGACCTCTGCGCCTGCCTGATCGTTTTACAAAGGCTGTCTCGATGTTGTCCTTTCATCCGGGCAGCCTTTTTTATTATCATCAATAGGCATTTGCGAACGCACCTCCAATCTTTACGCCCCGGTTTGCCTCGATCTTCGCCATGGCGCGATACAGCACCTGCCCATCCAGCTTTATCTCGATGGGCTGATTTGCAACAAGCTCACGCGCGCCGCCGCTGCTCACCGCCTGGGCCAGCTGCAAAATCGCCGCCAGCACCGGGCCGTTCTGCTCGGCCATCAGCTCTCGCAGCCGGCTTTCCGGCGCGGCGATCTCCGGGTTCGTGGCCGCGCCCGCGTACTCGCCCATCATGGCCAGCACCGGCTGGCGGATTACGCCGCCCCTTGCCAGCATGGGGATCTGGGGCGCGCTCATGGTGGGGATGTCGAACCCGAAGGTCTTGCCGCCGATTTCCGGCACCCAGCCCGGGACCTCGAAGCTGATGCTGTTCAGCAGCCGGATCACGGTGTTCACGCCATCCACCGCCGCGCGGATCATGCCGTTCACAAAGCCGATGATGGAATTCACCGCTCCGCGCACGCCGCCCGCAATGCCGTCCCACAGGTTGAGCATAATATCCTTGAATCCGGTCCAGGCGCTGGTCAGCGGTTCGATCACAAGCCGCTGCATCCAGCCGCACAGCGTGCCCCAGATGGCTTGCAGCTTGCTCAACGCCAGCTGGGCCAGATTCTGCACGGTCTGCCAGAACGTACTGAACAGCGCGGCGAGCGGCTGCACCACGACCGTATTGAACCACTCGCAGGCCGCCGCCCATACTTCCTGAAGGAACTGCAGCGCGGCCCCACCCGCCTGCTTCACCTGATCCCAGTGGGTGATCAGCAGCGCGACCACGGCGATCAGCGCCGCGATTCCCGCAATGATCAGCGTGACCGGCGCGGTAAGGAATGCCACCGCCGTGCCCAGAGCCGTGGCTCCCGCTGTGGCAATCAGGCTGATTACGTTCCACACTGCAAGGGCGGTGTTCACCAGCACCCAGGCCGCCGCAAAGGAGCCCACCAGCGTCACGATCAGCTGCACCAGCTCCATATTCTCGCTGATCCAGGCGGAGAACAGGGTCAGCCCGTTCACGATGCCCTCGATCACGCTCACCACAACGCCGCCGGTCCATTCGGCCAGGGGCTGCAAAAAGCTTTCCCATAAGAACTGGGCGAAGGGCTGGAACACCTCGATAATGGGGTTCAGTGCCTGCATCGCCGCGCTCAGCAGATCGAAAAACGCCGGGGCAACGCTTTGGATGGCCCAGCCGCTCAGGGGCAGAAGCACGTTCTGCCAGGCCCAGGCAAGGCCGCCCATGGCCAGCTGCACCACCGGCCCGATGGCCGCCGCCAGACCGGCGAAGCTGCCCGCCAGACCGGAAAGGTCCAGCCCCTGCATCCATGTGCCGGTGGCCTGCCCCAGTTTGGAGAACAGGCCAAGGATGCCGTCCAGCCCGGCGGTGAGCGGCGTGAGCAGACCGCTCAGATCCACGCCGGAAAGCATTCCCGCAATGGTTCCGCTGATCCCGCCCAGAACGTCGCTCAGCAGCGGGGCCACCGTTTGGGCCAAGCTGCTGATGGTCTGGGCGAAGGTATCCACCAGCGGCAGCACCGCCTGGGTAATCGGAGCGAACGCACCCTGCAGGCTGGACTTCACGCTTTCCAGCGAAGCCTTCAGGGTCTCGTTTTCCTTGAGCATGGTGGCAAGCCCGCCGCCCAGCATACCAAGCGCACCGGTCACCAGCGGCCCGCCGATGGCGGAAATGCCCTTGCCCAGGCCGCTCATTCCGCTTTGCAGCTTTTTCATTGACTGCTCAGCCCTCACTGCCCACTGGTTCAATTTTTCCTTGCTTTCATCAATCGCATCTTTCTGCTTCTCCAGCGCCTTCGTTTGCAGCTCGGTAGCTTTCTGCGCGGCCTCTGCATACTTTTTCTCCATACCCATCGCTTCTCGCTGCGCATTGTAGCTATCTTGATATTTTTTATTTAGCGATTCCATCGAATCATCCAATTGCTTTTTTAGTTTCACTTGCAACTGCAATAATCGATTTTGCTCTTTCAATTCATTCACATCAATTTCAGCTGCCAAGTTTTCATCACCTCCTGTGTAATTTTCCTCTCAATATTTTTCTTGTTGTCGAATAGGCATTGTGATATACTAAATCCATCATACCCAGCTTTCTTTGAATGGGAGGAATTTATTGTGACACTTCTCGACGCAATTAATCAGTCGCTTTCTGTTCGAAAAAACTCTTTGCTTTTCAAACTCACAAAGGAACTCTATACTCCTTTTCGTTCTGAATACGATGCCTGTGTCTCCCAATTGGTCAACGCCGAGGAGCTTCTAGCGGCAAGCAAACTCCCTATCCATATTTTTTCTTCTCACTCACAAGATTTTACCTGCAACAACTCAAATAAAATTTACGGAATCCTCGTTATCACTAATTTGCGGATTTTCTTTTTTGCCTGGTCAAAAGAAAATTCCTCGCTTCAAGAAATCTCCGCAGACGACATCACAGATGTCTACTACGATACCGACCCCAAAGAAGCATATCTGCGTGTAAACGGCCGGAACATCGTTTTTGTAGTTCATGATGAACTGGCGGTTGTGGAACAGCTGAAAAAAGCAGTCGACGAGCTTCGCTATGCACAACCTGAGCCGGAAGCCGCTGCCCCCATCCAGACCAATCCCACCGATAACATGGACCAGATCACAGAAGCCATCAAGAATCTGAAAAGCCTGCTTGACCTTGGCGCCATCACCCAGGAAGAATTCGACGCGAAGAAAAAGCAGCTGCTGAATTTATAATTTTCGCCTGTTTTGCCGCCCCCCGCTTTTTTTGCGGGGAGCGGCTTTTTTCTGCCTGCCGTCAGCTGCCGAACGCCTTTGCCATCATCTGCTCCAGATCGTCCATCTGGCGGCGCAGCTGCTCGCCGGTAAAGGCTTTGGCCGCCTTTCTGGCCCGGAACGCAGACCACTCACTTCGAATTTTCCGCTGCTGGGGGGTGAATTTTTCCAGCATTTTTCGGTCCCGCTCGCTGCGCACCGCCACCACCCGGCCCAGAGGGGTGTCGTCCATCAGGCCGCTCACCAGCTTGCTCCACTCCGGCCAGCTCAGCTCCCCCTGCAAATGGGGCAGCACCCCATATTGCTTGGCGATGCTCTGCTCGATCAGCAGCGCGTCGAATTCCAGGTCATACCACTCAGGCCCGGGCGCTGTGCTTTGCCTGCTGAAATCGCTGCTCCATCTCCTGCTCTTCCTCGCCGGTCATGGCCGCCATCACCAGCTCGAACAGCTTCTGATAAGCAGGGAAGGGCAGGTCCATCTTGTCGATCTCCGCAAAGGCAGCCTCGCCCAGGGCCAGCTTCAGGGTCTGGTCCATCTGTTCGCTCACCTGGCTGCCGTCCATCTGGTCGGTGTTGATCTGCATCAGCTTGCGCACGGTTTTCTGCCGGTTGTCCACCGGATACAGCTTGTCCTTTACGCGGATCTCCGGGGCATCGGTGAGCAATTTTTCGTCCAGGGTATACAGTTTTGCCATTTGTTTTGCACTCCTTTTTCAATCAGTGCCCGGGGGCGGATGGCCCCCGGGCGTTTTGGGTTCGGTTCAGGCTGCCGCTCAGCCTTCCAGCGCGGGGGTGAAGGTGGGCTTGCCGTCACTCATCACTTCCACCTCCAGAATGGCCACATCGCGGCTCTCACCGCCGCCGGGGTTGGTCACGTTCAGCACGCAGTCGAAGGCCAGCTTTGCGCCGCTGGGGAACTCCCACTCAAACTTGCTGGCGCAGCCGTCGCCGGTGGTCCAGGCGCTCTGGGCAACGTAATCGTTGCCCGCATCACCCAGGCAGCGCTTGCCGGTGAGGGTGATGGTCAGGGCCTTGCCGGTGACCATTCTGCGCAGCCAGCCCTGCATTTCCATGGGGCTCCACTCCACGGTGTTGCCGTCGATGCTCACCTCAAAGGTTTCCAGCTCCGCAATGGCGGCCATATCGCCCTCTTCGCTTGCACGGCCCCTGGTGCCTACCTTGAACTTGTTTTCATATACGGGATAAACGCCAGTATTCATAGCCATAATTCATTTCTCCTTTTTTGTGTAATTGTTGTTTTGTTCGATTGGTTTTTGTTCGGTCCTGCTCTGCCCCCGCCGGGGCCTGCCCCTCCATACGCACCACCTCCTTTCCTGCGCTCTGCTCAATAGGCCTCGGCAAAGGCGCCGCCGATGCGCGCGCCCCGGTTGGCCTCGATCTTCGCCATGGCCCGGTACAGCACCTGGCCGTCCAGCTTCACCTCGATGGGCTGGCTCACATACAGCTGGGCCGCGCCCGCACCGCCCAGCACGTCCGCCACCGCCTGGCGGATGGTCTCCATCGGAGCCTCCACGTTGGTGCCCCGCCGCTGGTCGCCCACCACCGCCAGAAACGGCCGGTTGGCAGGCAGCACCGCGCCCTTTGCCAGCCGGGGAATCTGGTATTCCGGCACCCGGGGCAGGTTCACGCCGAACCGCTGGCCGCCGTAGTCCGGCACCCAGTGCGGAATCTCCACACTGATGTGGTTCAGCCGGTCGATCACCGCGTTCATGCCGCCGGTCAGCGCCCGCAGCATGAAGTTCACCAGATCAATAATGCCGTTCACGCCCTGCTTTGCCACACCGACCATGGTGTCCCACACGCTTTCAAAGATGTCGCTCAGGCCGCGCCAGGCCCGGTCCCAGTCGGCGGTGAACACGCCGCTCACGAACTCGCACAGCCCGCGCAGCACCCCGGCAATGCCGTCCGCCACCTGGGCGATGGTTCCCAGACCGTTAAAAAAGCAGTCCACAACATACTGCACCGCCCCGGCCACCAGCGGCGCAAAGGTATCGGTGATATTCTGCAACAGGGGCAAAAGCGCCTCGGTCCACAGAATGGTGATCATTTCCACCACCGCGCCGAACAGAAGGGTCAGGTTTTCCCAAAGCGGGGCCAGATGCTCCTGCCACAGCTGCTCCAGCCGGGCCATCAGCTCATCCAGCACCGGGCGGATCAGCTCGTAATAGAGCGTCTGCACCCAGCCGCGCAGCTGCTCGCACCCCTGGGCCAGCCGGTCCAGAACGGGCTGGCCGTACACCGCCCAGGCCTCGCTCACCGCGGCCAGCATATCCTGCACCACCTGCTGCAAAAAGCCCAGCAGCGGCATCAGGTAGTTCTGGATGGCGTCGCCCACCAGCTGGCAGCCCAGCGAGAAGTTCCGGGCAAACTGCTCCAGAAACACCTCACCCACCGCGCCCACGATGGGGGCAAAGGTCTCGGAAAAGGCGTTCACGATGCTGGGGATGAAGTCCCACAGCAGATATTCCCCCAGCGGGCGCAGGGCGGTGTCCCACAGTTCCAGGGCGCTGTCCCGGATGATGGCCCAGGCGCTTTTCGCCGCCCGGGCCATCTGGTCGAAGGCCTTGCCCCAGGCCGCGATGCCGGGTGCGAACAGCCGCTGCATCTCTTCCAGAAAGGGGCGGATCAGGTTCACAAGGCCGACCCACTTTTTCTGCGCCTCGTCCGGATCTCCGCCCGCCGAACCGCCGCTGCCGCCGGAAGAGGAACCGCCCCCGCTGCCCGCCGCCTGCTGCTGCACCAGATTCAGCTCGTCGATGCCCAGAACCGTGCGGGCCACCGCCTTAGCGGCGGCCCTGGTGCTTTTGGTCAGGGTCTGCTGGCTTTTGGCGGCGTTCTGGCTGCTTTTGGCCAGCGCATCCGCCGAGGCCGCCCCGTCGCCGAACAGCAGCCAGTTCACCCCCTCGCCGATTTTGCGCAGCCCTTCGGCAAAGCCCGCCAGCACCTGCCCCAGCCCACCCAGCTGCCCCTGCATCACCTGCAGCAGCTGCCCGGCGCTGGATGCGGCCTCGTCCTGCGCGGCCTTCACCTGCTGCCAGGCCAGCCGCAGCGCGGCGGACTGGTCCAGCCCCAGCTTGCGGTAATCCGCCGCCAGCTTCATCACGGTGCTGCGGGTGTCCCGCTCGGCCTGCTTGGCGTCGCCCACCAGCAGGTCCAGCCAGGTCGTTTTCGTTTCCATTTGTCTCCCTCCTTTCTCAATCACTCAGCAGCCGGTTCAGCCGCTCCCGCTCGGCCAGCTCCTCGGGGGTGTAGCGGGGCTTCAGCTCCACCCGGGCCCGGTTGCGCCGGTAGAACTCCCGTTCCCACTCCTCCAGCTTTTTGCCCCGGCGCAGCTTGTCCCGAACGGCCACCACCGCGGACAGCTGCCCTTCCCCGATGGCTCCGAACCAGGCAAGGAACGTCCACCAGTGCACGAAGGGCAGCGCCCGGATCTCGCACCCGGCCACTTTATTTACATCCGCCACGATCAGGGGCAGATCCTGCTGCCAGTCGATCATCCGGGGGCCCGCCGGGCCGCTGTCCTCCTGGCCGCCCGCCAGAAAGCGGAGCATGGCCTCCATGGCCGGCTGGCGCGCCGCCAGGGGAATGGCGGCAAACTTCCGGTAAAACAGCCCCATGGCCAGATAGGCCCTTGCCTCGGGTGGCTCGGTGGAATCGTCCAGCAGACGGATGACCTCCAGCACCTCCCGGAAGTCCGCCCGGATGGGCTCGCTGCGCCCGGCCACCTCCAGCGCTTCGGGCAATTCCCAGCCGGTCACCGGGCCGCCTCCCGCCTTGCGGCTTCCCGGGCATCGGCAGCGGCGGCAAGGTGTGCGGCCTGGGCGCTCAGAAAGGCCTCGGCCCCGGCCTGCACCTGGGGCTGCAGCGCCGCGAACAGGTTGGTCACCACCCGCTCGCCGTTGGCGGCCACCGCCATCAGATTCACGCCGCCCAGCAGCCGGTCGAAGTCGTTTTCCTCCCCGAACACCCAGGTCAGCACCTCTTTGGTTTTCCGGTCGGCCTTCGCCAGCAGCTCCAGCGCCTTCTGGCCGGTGGCGGCGGCGGCGCGGCCCTCTTCGGCCATCTCCTGTTCGATGGCGGCGATCCGGTCCGCCGCCTGCAAAAACCGGCTGTACACGTTGGGGTCGCTGGGGTTAAAGCGCAGCAGCCCGCCGCCGTTGATCCGGTACTCCCGCACGCCGGTGTCGATGTTCAATTCCTGCATTTTTGTTCCTCCCTGCTCTGTGCCACGTTGCTGTAAAAAAGCCGCCCGGCCCGTTTTTTTTCGGCCCGGGCGGCCCGGTTTTTGTTTACTCCTCGTCCGGGGTAAAGGCTTTGGTGTCCGGCTTGAAGTGACCCTTCACCGGCACGCCCTTGTAATGGATGTTGAAGGGGATCTGGTAGCCGTTGGCGTCGCCGCCGTAGCTGCTCACCTCGATGGTGGCCTGATCCTTCACGGCGGGGAAGCCGGTTTCCGGATCCTCCTCTTCCCACATGTGCACCTCCACCACGGTGGTGTCGCAGCCGTCCAGAATCTTGCACTCATCCACAATGCCCTGCAGCCGCTCAAACAGCGGGTCGCCCGCCACCGCGTAATAAGTTTCCACGCTGCCGCTCTTTTCGTAGCTGGTCACCATCACGCTGGTCTCGCCCAGAATGTTCCGGGTCTTTTCCACGTTGGCGCTCAGCTCCGGGCTGTATTCCTCCAGATCCTTGCCCAGCCGCACATAGCTGGGGCTGCCCTCCAGCGCGCCGGGCTCGGCGGCGTCGATGTAGTGGGCCATCCACTTGCGGTCAATCTTTTTGTTCTTCTCCATCTGTTTCTCCTTTCATCTCGGTGATGTGCTCCACCACCAGCTCCATCCGGTAGCGGGCAAGGCCATCCGGCCCGGCCTGCTGCAGCCCGGCTGCCAGCGCCCGCAGGCTCTGGCGACCGGATTCAAACAACGCGGGCACCCGGCGGCGGGCGTTTTCGGCGTTCACCCAGTCCTGCAGGGCCAGCAGCAGAACCGCGTTCTGCATGCCCGTGGCCACGTCGCCGGGGGGCTTTTCCAGCCGCAGCTCCAGCCAGAACCGGTAGCTGGTGAAAAGCTCGCCGCCCCCCAGAATGTCCTCCCGGAACCGGCTCTCCGCCGCGCCGCCCGGCCGCAGCGATACCGCGCTGCCCGCCAGCTCCAGCCCGTCGATGGCAATGTCCGGAGCCCGGCCCCAGCCGGGCCAGCCCTCCAGCCACTGCCGCAGCTGTTCCAGCATGCTGTTTTCCTCCTTTACCATTTTTTGTACCATTCGGTCTGGGCTTCCACATGGCGCACCTGCCCGCCCAGCCGTTTGGCCGCCACCTCGCGGATCACCGCAAGGCCCGGCACCGCCGCGGGCACAAACACCCGCCACTGCTCCGCCGTTTCAATCACCGGGCCCTCGCCGGGCATCACCCGGTCGCCCGGCTCCAGCGAAAACCAGTGTTCCTCCGGCTGTGCACCCGCGCCACCGGGCCGCCAGACCGGCCGCCAGCCGCCGCAGGGCGCCAGCAGAAAGCAGTACCGCTGACCGGTGGTTCCGATGGCATCCGCCCCGGCTGCGTCCCGCTCGTCCAGATAGACCCCGTTCAGCACGGTGCGGCGGCAGGAAAACTCCGGCTGGAACGCCGCGTGATACACCGTGACGGTATCGGTGCAGAAGCGGTAATCCGGCAGGCCGTTGGTCAGCCGCATGCCGCCACCCCCTGTTCATTTCGCCGGATGTCCAGATACAGACCGGCGCAGCGGTAGAGCTCCCGGCTTTTGGCCGCGGCGCTCAGATCCGGCGCGGGGGCGGCGCTGGTCTGGCTCAGGCTGCCCAGCTGCATGCCGCCCACCAGCTGGCCGTTTTCCGCCGCTTCGTAAAAGTGCTGGGCCTCCGCCATGGCGCAAAGGGCCATGGCCTCGCTGTCCTCTTCCGGGGCGGTGACGCAGTAGATGCGCTTATAGCGTTCCAGCTGAGCCGCGGCGGCCCGACTGGCCGCCGCGAACTCCTGCTCGCTCATCTCACCCTTCCACACGTCCCGGTAAAATGCATACTCCACCATGGGCTCAGGCGGTCTTATGGCTGGCGTACACGCCGGCCAGCTTGTTTTTGTACACGTCCGCCACGCCCACGTTGCGGTAGCCGTACTTGTAGGCGTCCGCCTCCTGATTCTGGTCAGGGGTCACGATCTTGGGCGCCACATGCTTTTCAAACTGGATCAGGGCGGGCTTGTGGATAACCACGAAGTTCAGCTCCTTGCCGTCGCTGCCCTTGGCGTAGCCGCCCGCCTCCTGACCGCCGGTGTGGCCGTCCTTCTGCTCGATGGCGGTGTAAAAGCGGGTCTGGGGCACCAGCGTCTTGCTGGCAAAGCGGGACAGAATCTCCCGGCTCCTGGTGATGTCCAGATCCGCGATCATGCCGTCCAGAGTGGGGGTAATGAAGAGGTGGCGATCCTCCATGGGCACCTCGGCCTCGTCCATGGCGTTGGTGGCCACACGCAGGGCCGCCAGCACGGCAGCGCCGTCCGCCAGATCCTCCGCCTTCTGGGTAACGCCCTCCTTGGAGGCGTAGCTGGCAAAGCGGAAGGCATCCAGCTCGGGGGCCACCTTGGTGCGGATGAACTCGCCCGCCAGACGGCCGAAGGCGATGCCGGCGCTGTCCGCGTCGTCCATGTTGTCCACGGTGAACATGCGGCCCCGGTCGAAGTTGCACTTCACGGTCTCGTTGGTCATGGTCACGTCACCGGCCACATAGCCGCTGTTGCGGTCGTAGTCGCCCAGACCCTGCATCTCGATCATGGGGATGATCAGCTCGTTGGCGTTGGCGCCCTGACGCACCAGCTCCTCGGGGCCGTCCAGCTTGGCGGTGAGGGACACGGTGCGGTACACCTCGTCCAGCAGAGGGATGAATTTGCCTGCGGTGGTAATCTTGTTAGCCATATTGTATTTTCCTCCTGTTGTATACAAATTGTTG
Source organism: Allofournierella massiliensis (assembly GCF_004345265.1). Classification (GTDB taxonomy): domain Bacteria; phylum Bacillota; class Clostridia; order Oscillospirales; family Ruminococcaceae; genus Allofournierella; species Allofournierella massiliensis. The sequence goes on along the minus strand of NZ_SLUM01000001.1, from coordinate 221,711 downwards.
AATCAGAATCGAATAAAACGGCGGGGCAACGCCGCGGGAGGCCCCCGGGGCCCCAGTGTCAACCGGTCAGACACGGCCCAGCCCGAAGGCCCGGCGCAGGGCTTCATCCGGCTCGCCGCTCTGCACGGCCGCGCCGGTGCCCGCCGCGTAGGGGGGCGGGGTGGCGCCGCCGAAGAGATAGCCGTTCTCCTGCTCCAGCTGCTCCAGCGCGGCGGCAATGGCGGTTTCCCGGTCGCTGCTGGCACGCAGGCCGTCCAGATCCAGCAGGGCCCGGATGGCCTTTTCGCTGCGGCCGCCCGCCTTGCCGATGGCCGTGTTCAGCTGGGCGTCAAAGCGCACCGCCGCCACCTGCTCCTCCGCGGTTTTCTGAGCCTGCTCGGCTTTCTTTTTCCAGTCCGCCGCCTGGGTACGGGCAGCGTCCAGCTCCTCCCGGTTCACAAAGCGCCGGGCCAGCTCTGCGGCCAGCGCCTCCTCCAGCTGGGGGGTATAGGCCTCCCCCAGCAGCTCCTTCAGCCATTCCTGCATATCCTTGTTCTCCTTTCTTTTTTCAGGTTTTGGGCAAAACAAAAGGCCCGCGGTTCTTTTGCGAAACCTGCAAGCCTTTTTTCATGAATTGTTCGCGGCCGTCTCGCCGGGCATCAGCTGCCGACGCACCCGGGCAAGGTCGGCGTCGGTGTCCCAGGGCAGGCCGTATTTCCAGGCAAGGGCAAGCTCCGGCTTCAGCAGCCCCGCTTCCACCAGCTGCATGAGCTCGGCCCATTCCCTGTCCCGGTCAAACAGCACGCCGTTGCCCCAGTCAATGCGCACCGCCCGCGCCGGATCCGGCACGAAGGCGCCCGGCACCCGGTAGAGCCTGCCCAGCCTGCCGCAGAGCACCAGCGCCCGGCGCACCGCACTTTCCCACATCTGCTGCAGCTCCTGAATGGTCAGGCTGTAATCGCCCTGGCTGCTGGTCACCTCGGTGGCGGTGCGCTGAGCGGCTTCCACCTCGCCCAGAATGCCCCGCTTCAGGCCGATCAGGCTTTCCACGTTGCGCAGGTATTCCCGTTTGCGGGCCAGAAAGCTCTCCTGCCGCAGGGCGGGGGCGAACACGGTGACGCCGGTGTTGGAAATGTCGTCGTCGATGCCCACAAACAGGCCGGGCGGCAGCAGCGGGCGGCCGTTTTTCCGCTTGTCCAGCAGATCCGCCGAGGCGAACACCCGGCTTTCGCCGTGGTCGAACTCCCGGTCCAGCTGGCGCTCGTTGCGGTTGATGTTGTGGATCAGCCCGGCCGCCGCCGCATACACGCTCACCGGGTCGGCGCTGCCGTCCACACAGTTTTCCAGCGGCAGGCGCAGGCTCACAAGGCCGAGGCCCCCCACGTCGCCCACCACCGCCTTCGGCTCCAGCGCCGCATACCGGGGCAGGGCGGAAAGCCCCACCGGATTGCCCAGGCTCTGGCCGTCCCAGCTGCAGAACAGCCGGTTTTCGATCACCAGCCGGCCCGCTTCATCCAGACTGCGCCGCTCCAGCAGGGTGTAGAATTTGCCGTTTTCCATGGTCAGCTCGGCGCTGCCCAGTGCGGTGACCTCCCCATCCGGGGCCCGGCCCAGCACCGTGACCATATCCCGCCGCATCACCGTGAAGGCAAAGCCCCCGGGGCCCGGCACCGGCTTGAGCCAAGCCTCGCCCCCGATCAGCGCCAGCTGCATGGCCTTTTTGCGCACCGTTTCCAGCCCGGCCAGCACCCCGCCCACAAAGGCGTCGCCCCCTTCGGCCGCGGCCCGGTACTCGGCAAAGCAGCTGCGGCTCAGCTTGCTCACCACCGTGTAGGGCAGCCGCTGGCAGGGATCCTCGGTGTCGGTCACCTCCCGGTCAAAGTAAAGGCGGAACCAGTCCTCAATGGCGGCGTTCATGGCGGCGGTGGTGCAGTCCCGCGCGCCGGGGTAGGCCTGGGCAAAGCTGTGGATCTGCCGCCCGAAGGCGGCCCCGAACAGGCTCATTCCTCCACCTCCCAGCCCCGGGCCCCGGCCAGCCGGTTGCGGGCCCGCACTCCGGCCTGCATGCCCTGAATGTAGGCTTCCAGCCGCTCGATCTCCCTTGTCAGCTGCTCCTCCCTGGCCCGCAGGGCCGCGTTCTCCCGCATCAGCTGATCCCGGGCCCATTCCGGCAGAAACCGCCGCCGGAACCATTCCTTGAATTTGTGCATCGTGCTTCTCCTTTCTTTCTGTGTGTTTCAGCTGCCCGCCCGCCGCCAGATGCGGCTGGTGGCGTAGCGCACCGCGTCGATGTGGTGGTTGTCCCGGTCCGGGTAGCCCTCCAGAACCTGACCGCTGGCGTGATCCCGGTCGTATTCGTATTCGCTGAACTCCTTTGCGGTGTCCGGGCAGCGGGCGGGGTCGATGCGGATTTCCGCAAGGCTTTGCAGCCACTTCATGCCCGCCTTCACGCTGCCGGGGCCTTTTTCCGCTCCCCGGCAGGGCAGGCCCAGCGCCCGGTAATCCCGGCAGCTTTTTTCCTCGGCGCTGTCCGCGATGAGGGTTTCGCCATCGCCCGCGCAGACGCCCTTTTCCAGCAGGATGCGGGCGGTGTCCGCGTTGGAGGTGCGGCGGCGGGTGGCCTCATCCCAGATGTACAGCACCCGCCGGGCGGCATCGTAGCCGCAGCTGTTGAAGGCCCAGGGGTCCGGGAACCAGCCCCAGTCCACCCCGTGGTAGCGCCGCTCCAGCCGGGCGATCTGGGCGTCCGGAATGGGTTCCAGCTTCAGGTTGTCGAATACGAGGGTGCCGCTGCCCACCACCTGACCCAGATATTCGTGGCGGTAGGCCCGCTCGTTGGTGCGCCGCAGGTGCTCGGCCTCCTGCAAAAATCGCTCGCCCAGCCAGTGGGGCGGCAGCTGCCGGTAGTCGGAATGCACCACCAGCATGCCGGGCTTTGGCTGGCGTGCGTACCGGTTGGCCCAGTTGTCGGGCAGGGCGGGCGGGTTGAAGCTTTTGATCACAAGGCTCGGCCCCTCACCCCGCAACAGGCTCTGTTCGGCGCTGCGCACCTGCTCCGGGCCGGAAAACTGATCCAGCTCCTCAAACCACACCGCTCCGATGTAACCAAAGGGCGGCTTGATGCTTTTCAGCTTGGCCGCGTCGTCCAGCCCGAAGCACCAGATGCACTGGCCGGTGGTTTTGTGCACCAGCTCAAGCCGGGTCACGCTGGCTTCAAATTCCTGCTCCAGCCCCAGCTGCTCCATGGCCCAGAGCAGCTGGCTCCACACGCTGGCGCGCAGGGTACGGCCCACCCGGCGCAGGGCCACGGCGTGGCAGTCCGGATGGCGCATCAGCTGCACCAGCAGTTCAATGGCCGCGCAGCTGCTTTTTGCGCTGCCCCGCCCGCCGGTGAGCACCAGCTCCCCCACCTTCCCACGACGGATCGCCCTGTGGGCTTCGTGGAAGGCCGGGGCGATCAGCCCGCCCAGCGCCCGCCGTTCGTCAAATGTCATCCACCAGCACCACCCGATGCACCGGCTCCGCCGCCGAGAGATCCGGCAGCTTTACCAGCATCTCCATGGCCTTCATCCGCATGGCAAGGCCGGGCAGCTGCATCATCTCCTCGCCGTTTTTGCCGTATTCCGGATACTCCTTTTCCCCCATGGCGATGGCCATCAGCTCCTGCCGCAAACGCTGGATGGGATCCTGCTCCTGTTGCGCGGCCATTGGCATTCACACTCCTTTCCGTTTGAAAATGGGTGGGAAAAAGGCGGGGAGCCCGGTTTCCGTTCCGGGCCCCTCCGCCTGTTTTCCTCATGATACAGGATAGCACGGGTCGAACCGGGCTTTCTAAGGGTCAATTTTCAATTTTTTCCGGGCTTTTCAAGGGTCAATTTTGTTTTTTTCCGGGCTTTTCGCGGTTTCATGCCGCCGAGGCGGTGTTCTGAAGGCTGATGCACTTCAGCGCCTGCTCGTGCTGGCGGCGCAGCCAGCGTTCGTCCATATCCAGCATCCGGCTGATGTCCGGCCAGGTCTTGTTCAGCAGATAGCGGGCCCGCATCAGCTGGCGGAGTTTCTCATCCTCCAGCAGCTCAATGGCCACCAGCACCTGCGCCTGCGCCGCATTGGCCGCCTGCAGTTTTTCCGCCAACCGGCCCCGCAGCGTTTCCAGCTGCTCCACGCTTTGCTCCAGCTTATGCAGATTCGGCCCGCTCACCACCTGCACCCCCTGCCCAAGATAAGGGGTAACCCGGGTGATCACCTCCTCCAGCTCCCGAAGCTGCTCGCTCACCAGCCGCGCCTCGTGCAGCTGAATCTGGTAACTGCGCAAAAATTCCATTGTTTCCGCTCTGCTTCTCATTCCGCTTTTTCCTCCCACTGTAAATAGACTTCATGCAAACCGGCAACAGGCAGTTGCCCTCGCCGTCCCGTTTCCACTGGCAGCGCTCACAGCCCCGCCAGGTCCATCTGCTCTTCATCCGTATCCTCCTTCCAGATCCAGTTGCCGGAAAAATACCATTCCTCCAGCATCGCTTTGAACTCCGCCGCCTCTGCCGCCCGCGGGTCCCATTGCAGGATGCCGCACCCGCGGCAGGCCACGGCGAAGCCCTCGGCCCTGCTCACGAACCGGCCCCGGTTTGGCCCGAGGCCCTGCCAGCCTTCCACCGCATCGCCCTCCTTTGCGGCCCGAGTTATCGGGCACTTTTTGTGGTATACTTATTCTTTATCCAATAAAGACACGTTCTGTGTCCCTATCAAATAAAAAAATATACCAAGCTGAAATAACCGGAAAATTTTTCCGGCTTGTTTGGCGGTTTCATTGTACATCGGTTCACGAACTGTGTCAACACCTTTTGTGGATATTTCCTTTACAGAATTCACATTTCGTGTTATCATGAGTTCAGAAACCAGAAAGGAGCTGATCCCATGGGTCAATTTGCATCCATTTTAAAGCAGCTTCGGCTGCAAAAGGGGCTCACCCAGCCCCAGCTGGCCGAGCGGCTGGGCATCAGCCGCAGCGCCATCAGCATGTATGAGCGGGGCGAGCGCGAGCCGGACACTGCCACCATGGAGGCCATCGCGGCCCTGTTCGGGGTGGACATGAACTACCTGTACGGCATGCCCACCGTCACCTTCGACGACTTCACCTATGCTTTGCACAACGAGAGCAAGGATCTGACCGAGGAAAACAAACAGAAATTACTGGAAATGGCGCGTCTGTTCAAGCTGGGCCAGCAGCATGGCAGCGGGAACTGACCGCCGGGAGGGCCGCATGGCATCATTGGCAACCATTTATCAGGACGTGCGCCGGCTGGGCGTGACCCTGATCCCCTATTCCATCGGCTTTGCAGACGCCGCCACGCTGGAAATGGACGGCCGCTACGGCATTTTTCTGGACTTCGACCAGTTCGAGACCGTGGCGGACTTCACCGCCGCGCTGGCCCATGAGGTGGGCCACTGCGCCACCGGGGCCACCCACGCGGTGCACAGCCCCTTTGAGCTGGTAGCTCAGCACGAGGACCGGGCCAACCGCTGGCACTACGAGCACTACCTGCCCTTTTCGGAATTGCAGGAGCTGGTGGCAGACGGCTACACCGAGCCCTGGCAGCTGGCGGAAGCCACCGGCTGGCCGGAAAAAACCGTGCGGGACGCGCTGGAATACTACACCCAGCGCCGTGGCCTGCGGCTGCAATGCCCATGAAATCTCTTACATAACAAAAACTCCCCCGCCTGCGGCAGATGCCGCAAGCGGGGGAGTTTTTCTGTTTTTCATAAAAATCAGGACGTTTGCCGCCCGGCGCGCACGGCGCGGATCTCGTCCAGCAGGATCTGCCGAGCTTTTGCCGCGGCCGCCTTTTCCAGCGCGGGCACCCCTTCCAGGGGGTAGTCAAGGCCCAGGGCCTTGTACTTGTTCACGCCCATGGTGTGGTAGGGCAGCACCTCCATCCCCTTCAGGTTCCGGTAGCCGCCCAGCATCCGGCCCAGCCGGTGCAGGTGCTCTTCGCCGTCGGTGCGGCCGGGCACCACCACATGGCGCGCCACCATGGGCACGCCCGCTTTTTCCAGCGCGGCGGCAAAGGCCAGAACCGGGGCCTGCGGCTGGCCGGTCAGGGCCTTGTGGCCTGCCTCGTCGCTGTGCTTGAAGTCCAGCAGCACCAGATCGGTAACCGCGAAAAGGGCCGCGAACTGGTCTTTCTTTTTGTCATTGTAAAAGATGCCGCTTGTGTCCAGGCAGGTGTGGATGCCCCGCTGCTTTGCCTTTTGGAACAGCTCGGTGAGAAAGGGCAGCTGGGCCAGCGGTTCGCCGCCGGTGGCGGTGATGCCGCCGCCCCTATAAAAGCTCTTGTTCTTCTCGTACTGGTCCAGCAATTCGTCGGCGGTCATCTGCTGGCCACCGGTGAAGGCCCAGGTATCCGGGTTGTGGCAGAAGGCGCACCGCATGGGGCAGCCCTGAAAGAACACCACGAACCGGATGCCCGGCCCGTCCACGGTGCCGAAGCTCTCCACCGAATGGATGCGCCCGGTGAGCGGCGCGGTTTGTTCCGTTTCCATCTTACATGCCTTCGTGGAAGGTACGGCTGATGACCTCGTCCTGCTGCTCCTTGGTAAGCTTGTTGAAGTTCACCGCGTAGCCGGACACGCGCACGGTCAGCTGGGGGTACTTTTCGGGATGAGCCTGCGCATCCAGCAGGGTCTCCTTGGTGAACACGTTCACATTCAGGTGATGGCCGCCCTTCTCGGCGTAGCCGTCCAGCAGGCCAACCAGGTTGTCGATCTGAGAATCACTGATCTTCATAGTGAATACACTCCTTTTTGCTTGGGGCAACAGTATTGCCCTGGGGGTTTTGGAAAAACCGGGGCGGGGCGCAGGCTGCACCCCGCCGCCGGGGATTGTGCTTGTCTTTTACAGGCGGCACCGCCTGAGCCGCCAGGCGTGAATTGTGCGGTGGTGCCTTTGATTACAGCTCCACGTTGGGCTCGCAGCAGGCGCAGTCGTGGGGCATGTCCAGCTCGATCTCGCCGAAGAACACCTGATCCTCCTTGCCCAGCGCGCCGGGGATGATGGAGAAGGTGTTGGAGATGCCGTCCTGGGCATCCTTGAAGGGCAGCTTGGCCACCGAGCTCAGGGACGCCACGGCGCCGTGGCTGTCGCGATGGTGCATGGGGTTGGCGCCGGGGGCGAAGGGCTCGCCGCCCTTACGGCCGTCCGGGGTGGAACCGGTGTTCTTGCCGTACACCACGTTGGAGGTGATGGTCAGGATGGAGGTGGTGGGCTTGCCGCCGCGGTAGGTGTGGTTGGACTTGATGTGCTGCATGAAGCGGTGCACGATGTCGTGGGCGATCTGGTCCACGCGGTCGTCGTCGTTGCCGTACTTGGGGAAGTCGCCCTCCACCGCGTAGTCCACCACGATGCCGTTCTCATCCCGGATGGTCTTGACCTTTGCGTACTTGATGGCGCTCAGGGAGTCGGCCACCACGGACAGGCCGGCGATGCCGGTGGCGAACCAGCGGGTGACCTCCTTGTCGTGCAGGGCCATCTGGATGCGCTCGTAGCAGTACTTGTCGTGCATGTAGTGGATGATGTTCAGGGCGTTCACATACACCCGGGCCAGCCACTGCATCATGTCGTCAAACCGCTGCATCACGTCCTCGTAGTTCAGGTACTCGTCCTCGATGGGGCGGAAGCGGGGGCCAACCTGCTTTTTGCTGATCTCGTCCACGCCGCCGTTGATGGCATACAGCAGGCACTTGGCCAGGTTGGCGCGGGCGCCGAAGAACTGCATCTCCTTGCCCACACGCATGCTGGACACGCAGCAGGCAATGGCGTAGTCGTCGCCGTGGGTGACGCGCATCAGGTCGTCGTTCTCATACTGGATGGAGCTGGTGGCGATGCTCATCCTGGCGCAGTAACGCTTGAAGTTGATGGGCAGCCGGGTGGACCAGAGCACGGTCATGTTGGGTTCGGGGGCGGTGCCCAGGTTCTCCAGCGTGTGCAGGTAGCGGAAGCTCATTTTGGTGACCAGAGGCCGGCCGTCGATGCCCACGCCGCCGATGGACTCGGTAACCCAGGTGGGGTCGCCGCTGAACAGGGCGTTGTACTCGGGGGTACGGGCAAACTTGACCAGACGCAGCTTCATGATGAAGTGGTCCACCATCTCCTGAATCTGGCTCTCGGTGAAGGTTCCGTTTGCCAGGTCGCGCTGGGCGTAGATGTCCAGGAAGGTGCTGGTGCGGCCCAGGCTCATGGCGGCGCCGTTCTGCTCCTTCACCGCGGCCAGATAGCCGAAGTACAGCCACTGGATGGCCTCCTGGGTGTTCTTGGCGGGCTGGGAGATGTCGAAGCCGTAGATCTTGCCCAGCTCCTTCAGCTCCTTCAGCGCCTTGATCTGCTCGCTCAGCTCCTCGCGCTCGCGGATTACGTCGGAATACATGATCACGCGGGTGGAGTCCTTCTGACTCTGCTTGTCCTCGATCAGCCGGTCCACGCCGTACAGGGCCACACGGCGGTAGTCGCCGATGATGCGGCCGCGGCCGTAGGCATCGGGCAGGCCGGTGATGATGTGGCTGGAGCGGCAGGCGCGCATCTCCGGGGTGTAGGCGTCGAACACGCCCTCGTTGTGGGTCTTGCGGTATTTGGTGTAGATTTCCACCACTTCCGGATCCACATGGTAGCCGTTGTCCTCGCAGGCCTTCATGGCCATGCGGATGCCGCCGTTGGGCTGCAGGGAGCGCTTGAAGGGCTTATCGGTCTGGAAGCCCACAATCTTCTCCTTGCTCTTGTCCAGATAACCGGGGCCGTGGGAGGTGATGGTGGAGATGACGCGGGTGTCCATGTCCAGCACGCCGCCTGCCTCCCGCTCCTTGGCGGTCAGCTCCATGACCTGATCCCACAGCTCAGTGGTCTCCTTCGTGGGGCCCTGCAAGAAGCTCTCGTCGCCCTCGTAGGGGGTGTAGTTCTTCTGGATGAAGTCCCGCACGTTGATCTCATTCTGCCAGACTCCGGGGGTAAAATCCTTCCATTCCTGTCTCATTGGCCTGTGCCCTCCTGTATTTGGATGGTAAATAAATATCGGTTCGCCCATGGCTGGGCGTTATCGCGGCGGGGTGGGGGCTCTCTCCTTCCTCCGCCGGGCCGCGGTAAAACAATTTTTGGGTTCCTCACTCCTTGCGGGGGAATACCACGGTGAGCAGCATCTTGAAGCTGCGGGGCGCATACACCGCGTGGGGCTTGCCCGCGGGCATCACCAGCACCTGACCGGCCGCGACGGTATGCTCAACACCGTCCACCGTGAACAGGCCCTCGCCCTCCAGCACCTGCACCATGGCGTCGCCCTCGGAGGAATGGGTGCTGATCTCCTCGCCCTCATGAAAGGCGAACAGGGTCAGGCTCACCGCCGGGTTCTGGGCCAGGGTGCGGCTGACGATCTGCCCCGGCTGCACGCTCACCAGCGCCGCCAGATCCTGCGGCTGCTCGTGGGGGATGTTCTTGATATAGGGATACATTGGCCGTCCTCCTTTTTTCGCGCCCTGCTCCGGGGCCGCCTTGGGCGGCTGGGCGGGGGCGTCGGTTTTCTCGGGTACGGCCTGAGTATACCGGATTTGCTCCGGCTGCGTATGTTTGATTTCCAACAGATCAATGTTTTCCACACACGCATCCGGGCGGGTCTCGGTTTTTGGCATGGTAATTTCCGGGGTCGGTTCCGGCTGCGGGGCAGCGGGAGCAGGCTGCTGCGGGGCCTCGGGCTGCGGCAAAACGGGCGGTTCCTCCGGGGCATGGGCGGCATGCTCCGGGGCCGGCTGGCCTTCCTCCGGGGCAAAATACTGGCGCAGCGCGCCCCGATCCTCGTACTGCACAAAGGTGTAAAGGCCGAAGGCAAAGGCCTTTTCCACCTGATTCAGCCCCTGGGGCAGCTTCAGCTCCTCCCACAGGCAGCGGGCGATCCGGTCCTTCTGGGCGGTGGTGAGCAGCTGTTCGGCCTGCTCAAAGGTCATGTTGTCCATGGTTGTTCCTCCTTGCTCGGCGTTCCCTGTTTATTGTACCCCATAAGGCGGGCCCGCCGCTTGCTGGTTGTTATCCGTTTTGAAAAAAATATTGCCGCATTCGCAAAAAAACAGCAATGGCTTTTTCTCCGCCGCCGCAGCATGCGGAGAAAAAGCCATGGATGAATGGGATCATTGATCCGCGCCGGGGCGCTGCCCTGCCAGATGGATGCCGCCCCGCTTCAGCTCGGCCACAAAGACGGGCACGAGTTTTGGATCAAACTGGCGGCCGGCCTCCTCCTGCAAAATGCAGATGCCGCGCTCCAGGCTCACCGCCTCCTTGTAACAGCGGCGGCTGGTCATGGCGTCGAAGGAATCGGCGATGCACAGAATCCGGGCCAGCAGGGGGATATCCTCCCCGCCGATGCGCCGGGGATAGCCCCGACCATCGTACCGCTCGTGGTGGCCGATCACCGCCGGGATGATGTAATCCAGCGCGGGCAGATAGCGGATGATGCCCACCGCCGCCTCCACATGGCCCTGCATCTGCTCATACTCCTCTTCGGTAAGCCTGCCGTTCTTGTTCAGCACCGTTTCCGGAATGCCGATCTTGCCGATGTCGTGCAGAAGGGCCGCCTGCCGCACGATCTCGATCATGTCCGCGTTCAGGCCCGCGGCCTTTGCCAGCGAGGTGGCGTAGTAGGCCACATTGTGGGAGTGGTTGAAGGTGTAGTGATCCTTGGCGTCGATGGCGGCCATCAAAGCCAGCACCGTCTGCTCGTAGCCCTGATAGATGTGGGCATGATCCACCTTTTCGGCCCCGCCGTCCGTCTTGCGCAGCACCGACTGGAAGATCTCGATGCCGTTTTTGCCGCTGTGCTTCACATGGTACACCGCCATGTCGGCGTTGTCCATCAGCTCCCGGCTGGTGGCCGCGTCGAAGGGGGCGGCGCTGATGCCGATGCTTAAAGTCAGCACCTTCAGCTTGTGATCCACGGTGCAGCGGTTCATGTTGAACACCTGATCCCGGATGGATTCCGCCAGCGTGCGGGTGGCCAGCACATCGTACCGGGGCAGCAGCACCGCGAATTCCTTGCCGCTGTAACGGGCCACAAAGCCGTTATCGCCCACGCTGCTGCGGATGATGTCCGCAATGCGGCGCAGGGCAAGGTCGCCTTCCTTCTGGCCGTAAAGCTGGTTGTACAGCTTGAAGTCGTCCACATTCACGATCATCAGCGCCAGAGTGCTTTCCTGTGTGGTGACAAACTGCTCCTCCAGCACCTGCAAAAAGTGTTTGCGGTTCAAAAGGCCGGTCAGATCGTCCACCCGGGCTTCGTGGTAGGCCTGCTCGTAAAGGGCTGCGTTCTTCAGCGCCATGGAGGCCACCGATGCCACCGACAGAATCCACTGCATGTCCTGCCCGCTGACCCGGTGCTTGCCCTGGCCCTCGGCCACAAGAATCAGGCCGGGCATGTCGCCCTCCTCGCCGGTGAGCGCCACACCGCCCGCCACCCGCAGGTAGCGCAGCTGGTTTTTCTCGCTGTCCCACATGGCCTTATAGTCCACCGTACTTTCAAACTGCTTCCAGCCGATGCACTGGCTGCGCTGCAGCACCCGCACCAGCGGGCTGTCGGCCCGGATGGAGAAGGAAAGATCGTTCAGAGGCTGATCGCTGTAGCGGGCATCGTAATCGCCGGTGGCGCTGTTGCGGGTGCACACATACACACCGCCCACGCTGGCCCCTTCCCGGATTACCTCCACGGTCTTTTCCAGAATGTCCTGCACGTTCAACAGGCGGGCCACCGCGGTGCTGTATTCCTTCAGCGCCTCGCTCTGGCGGTTCTCCTCCCGCACGAACACATTGTTCACCAGCCTGCGCCACAGCCAGGAGAACACGCCCGCGGTGATCACGAAGAACACCGCGAACAGGATCACCTCGTAATCCTCGGCGGCGGGCACCAGCCCTTCCAGATGCTTCATCAGGTAGGGGCGCAGGTTGTAGAACAGGATAAAGGTGAGCGTGAGGCCCACCATGTAGCACACGCTTTCCGACGCCAGCAGCCGCAGCTTGAACAGCCGCTTTTTCACCAGCGCGTAAAACAGAAGCAGCGCGTTGCCCACACCGGCCAGAATGTCGATGGGGAAGCCCGCGAACACCGGCAGCATCAGGGCTGCGTGGCCGGCAAACATGAGCACGATGCCCTGGGTCACCGGCTTGAACTGGCCCCGGTAGGCAGGCCGTTCCCGGTAGGCGCTCCACAGATGATACAGGCTGTGGGCCATGACCCAGCCCACCGCCACAAACAGAAACGACACCCGCCAGGTGATGGTGTACTCAAACACCACCTCGTCGCCCCGCTGCAAAAGCGTGGGCGCGGCCAGGAAAAAGCCGGTTTTCACGTTCACGGCGATGATGGCAGCCATCACCAGCAGATAGATCTTCTCCCACACACCGGCGGGCGTTTCCACAAAGTCGCTCAAGAAGCGGTAGTAGGCGCAGGCCATGAGCAGAAGCCCGGCAATGGACACATGGTACCACAGCTGATAGGAGGGCAGCACCTGCCAGCGCATGAGCATGGAACCGCCGGCCCAGCACACCATGGTCACCACCAGCCACAGAAAGGACCACAGCTCCCGTGTTTTGCGGCTGGCCAGCACCACCAGAAAGATGCCCGCGTAGATAAACAGCGCGATGGCAGAGATATAACCGTACATGTCCATTGGAATCACCTCCTGCCCGGCCGCCAGGTGCCCTCACGCTGGTTTTGCAGCAGGGCCTCCATGGCGTAATTATCCGGATTCATGTGGCGGGGCGGCCGCCCGTGAACCGCGCAGTACCCGGCAAAGGTGCCGCTGCGAAGAATGGTCACCTTCAGCGGATCCATCCCCAGAATCTTCTTCAGATCCCGGTAGTCCTGATCGGTGTACTTGAAGTAGGTGGTCAGCAGATCCCGCAGCACCTGAGTGTTCACCGCCCGGTTCAGGAACTCGGCCTTTTCCACCTCCACATACAGATGGAAGTAGGGCCGGTTCTCGGCGGTGTATTCCTTCAGGGCCACCCAGCCCACCACCGGCAGGCCGGAGAGATCCAGCACGCTCTGGATGCCCTGCTCGGAAATGCGGGTGAAGCCCGCGATGTCGATGATGGCGGGCACCCGGTCCACATATTCAAACCGGGGAATGCTGGTGCCGTCCTCCCGGCTGGAAAGGCCCACGCAGCGGTAGGTGTCGCCCACCCGGTAGCGGGCAAAGGCGCCGCCCTTGAGCACGGTGAGCACGATCTCGTACACTTCGCCGGGCACCACCTCGTCCATCAGGTAGGTGCGGGGCTTGTAATCCGGCTCATCCATCAGGCGGATGGTATCCGCAATGGGCAAAAATTCATAGAAGCAGGTATCCGGGAAGAAATACATGCCGTTGCGGGTCCAGGTCTCGGTGCCGATGATGGAGGGCTCGGTGCCGGCGAACAGCTCCATGGGCCGCACGCCCCACAGCTCCTCCAGATCGTCCTTATAGCAGCGGTTGTCGGTGCCCGCCACCATGAAGCCCTTCAGGCGGAACAGATCCTTCGGCTTCAGGGGCCGGTTTTCCTTTTTGCAGCGGCTCTTTGCCCGGGCGATGCGCAAAAGCATATCCGGCCGGAACTTGAGCAGGTCGGCGGGCTTCATTTTCGCCTTCCCGCCCATCTGGGAAAGGCTCTGGCTCACCGCGTAGGCCACGCTGCCCAGGCCGAAGAAGTATTCCACATCCTGCTGCATGGCCATCTTGAAGCCCAGCTTGTTGCGCTCGCTGAAGCTCATGTTCACCGCGTCCTTCACGGCGGGCAGGAATTTGATGTCGATGGCCTCGTTCAGCGCCAGCGGGAAAAGACCGGTGGCGTAGGGCAGCGGGGCCAGACCGTAGAGCACCTTGTCGGTCTTGTCCACGTTGAAGCTGCCCTTTTTGCGGCTGGTGCTCAGAATCAGGCAGGCCACCACATTGTCCCGGAAGGTGTCCAGCATGCTGCGGGTGTAGGGGGCCAGCTTGATGGGATGCCGCCCGCCCTCCCAGGTGGTCTGGATCCAGATGACCGGATTGTCCGGCAGCATACTGGCGTTCTTGCGCAGCAGAATGTCGGCATAGTCCTCGTAGCTGGTCAGCGGCACCATGCGCCGGAACTCCTCGATGGTGGCGGGCTTTTTGCCCTTCAGAATGGACTGGCCCAGCATGCAGCCGCTCCACAGCTGAATCTGTTCGGTCATCAGCCGCCGCTGAATGGCCATGTATTCCTCCATGCTCAGGTCCAGAAAGCCGCAGTACTGGCTCCAGATTTCGGCATATTCCTGCCGGTCCAGCTTCTCCTGCAGATTCATCAGCCCTCGCCCCCCTTCCAGGTGTGCACGCAGCGCGCGGCGCTGCCCGGCGTGGGCAGCAGAAAGGGCGTGGTGCGGCGATATTCCTCATAGTTCACAAAGGTTTTGGGAAAGGTCCAGGCATCCTGAAACAGAATGTAGGCGATGTTCAGCCCGATCACCAGCAGGCAGAACGCCACCGCCCGGTGCGTTCCCAGCAGGATTCCCAGGCACAGATATGCCCCGGCGAACCAGAGTACGCCGGGGTGACGGCACAGCGCGTACATTCCGCCGGTATAGGCCATGCGGGGCGCGTTCTCTTCCAGATAGGTTGCGCTGAAGGGCAGCGCAAAAAACAGGGTGTACACCATCAGAGCCGCAAAGGCCAGCGCACCCCCTGCCAGTAAAAGACTTGCGGCATTCAGCGTCATCAGCGCCCGATGGCTCCATACCAGCCAGACGGTGGCCGCTGCCAGCAGCGCACAGCCCGCCGCAAACAGCCGGTGGAACCAGGGCCGGACCGGACGTACGCTGTCGATGTCGTAGGCAAAAAAGGCGGCAAAGGCCGCCGTTCCCAGCACGAACTCCATCCTCTCTCCCATTCCTTCCTCATGCTGCGGCGAGGGACCCCCAGTTTTTCTTTTTCCCATATTTCGCCGCAAATTCGCGTTATTTTAATGATAACAAAATCTTTGGCCGTTTACAATTTTCTTTTGCTGTTTTTACGCAATAATTTAAAACTTTTTGTGTATTTTTGTCAATGCAGCACCGCACCATTCACGCCCCGAAGCTCCGGGGGTGCAGCATGCCGGAATTTTCCGTGCTCTTTTTCCAAAATTTCCCGGCGTGCGCCGCCACCGGGAATTCCGCGGTATTGCATCAAAAAAGCCGCCGGCTGCAAACCGGCGGCAATGATTGGAATTTTCGGCAGTCAGCAGGTCAGCTGCCCGCTGCGGTTACATCTGGGCCAGAGTTTCCAGCATGGCGGGGATCATCTGCTTCTTACGGCTGACCACGCCGGGCAGCACCACGCTGCCGTCCGCTTCGCGCTCGCAGCGGAAGGCGGTGCCGATCAGCTGATCGGCGCCCTCGCCGCAGAACAGCACCTTGCTGGACTGATCCTTCACGCTGGTGAGCATGAAGAAGATCATCTGCACACCCTCGCGCTTGAGGGCCTCGGGCAGGTAGGGGCGCAGCAGCTCGGCCGCACGCTGGCGGTTCTTTTCGCTCATGTAGCTGCCCTGACCCACGCCGAAGCGGATGTCGCCATGGGTGAAGATCTTGAAGTCCTGGAAGAACACATCCTCGGCGGCGCGGCCCTCCAGATTCTCGCCGGCCTCGAAGATCTCGTTGGCCAGCTCTTCGGGCTCGACCCCGGCGATCTTGGCCAGCGCACGGGCGGCAGCCTCATCCACGGGGGTGCAGGTGGGAGAACGGAAGCACAGCGTGTCGGACAGGATGGCGCTGAGCATCAGGCCGGCAATGTGGGGCTCGATCTCCACGCCCTGCTCCTGATACATCTGGTAGACAATGGTGCAGGTGCAGCCCACCGGCTGGTTGCGGAAGAATACGGGCTGGCTGGTTTCCAGGCTGCCCAGGCGGTGGTGGTCCACCACCTCCAGAATGTCGGCCTCTTCCCAGCCGTCCACGCACTGGGTCTTTTCGTTGTGATCCACCAGAATCAGCTGCTTGCGCTGCAGATTCAACAGGTTCCGGCGGCTGATCAGGCCCAGGTACTTGCCCGCGGGGGTATGCACCGGGAAGTAGGTGTCGCGCACCTTACTCATCACCTTCTTGACCTCGTCCACGGGGGTGCTGGGCAGGAAGGTGCGCAGCTTGTCGCGGGGGGTCATGTGGGTGCTCACGGGCACGCTCTGCTTGATCAGGCAGGAAACGGCGTAGGTGTCGTAGGGGCTGCTGATGAGCAGGCAGCCGCGCTCGTTGGCCAGCTTGATGATGGTCTTGGCCACGGCGGACTCCATGCACACCACCACACAGGCGGCGCCCATCTCGATGGCGCACAGCTGGGTCTCGTAGCGGTTGGCCACCAGCACGATGTCGCCGGCTTCCATGGTGTTCTCCAGCACGTCCGGGCTGGAGGCGCCGATTACGATCTTGCCGCTCTCGAAGTA
Organism: Allofournierella massiliensis; assembly: GCF_004345265.1. GTDB lineage: Bacteria > Bacillota > Clostridia > Oscillospirales > Ruminococcaceae > Allofournierella > Allofournierella massiliensis. The sequence continues at coordinate 205,306 of NZ_SLUM01000001.1, read as the reverse complement.
GCCGGAGTCATCGCCGGCCAGCACGGTGCCGCCCAGAACCTCCACCACGTTCTTGATGGGGGTGCGGGCGTTGCTCAGAGCGTGGGTATCCAGGCTGTCCATGTTGGCAACAGCAAGATCGCCCAGGGTGATCAGGCCCTGCAGCATGCCCTTTTCGTCCACCACGGGCTGGCTGTTGGCCTGGGTGTCGCGCATGGTTTCCCATGCGCGGCGCATGGTGGTGTTGCCCAGAATGCCGGGCACGGGGCGGATGTCGATGTCCTGCACCTGCGCGCTCACGTTCAGGCAGCGGCGGGGGGTCTTTGCGCCAAAGCGCTTGAGCACGAAGGCGGTCTCCTGGTTGATTTCGCCTGCGCGGCAGGCTTCGTGCCAGGGGCCCACGGTCTTGTTCTTCAGGTTGGAATAGGCAATGGCCGAGCAGATGGAATCCGTATCCGGGTTGCGGTGGCCGATCACCATAATTTTACGCTTGGTGTTGGTCTGATCCATTGTTAATAATACCTCTCGCTTTCCCCTGCAGAGCGCCCGCGCCCACCACACGGCCGCACCGGCGTGCGGCGCCCTGCGATTGTTTATCTATAATAATAAGGTTGAAAGAATCCTGGTGTTCATTATACACTACTCTTTGCAGTAAAGTACACTAAATTGCGCAAAATGGCCTTATTTTTCACGAACTGCTGTTATTTTGGCACAAATGGCGCAAATCTACTGGTTATTTTGCAGGCGCAGGGCCGCGTTTTGCCGCAAAGCAGCTGATTCGGCGGCGGAATAATCCCCGGAATATGCCCGAAAAAACAGAAAGAAACGGCCTCGCGGGCGGCGGATTTTCCACAGAAAAACGGCCGGTGTGTGGAAAAGAGGTCGACTTCCGCACCCCGTTTTTTCAAAATCCGTGCCGCTTTGCGGCACACCTTCCCTCTTCACTGTTCACTCTTCACTCTTCACTTTCAAAACCCCCGCCGGTTCCCGGCGCTTCGGGTTCAAATCCCCCGCTTGATCGATTCTTTTGCAAAAAACAACAGCCGCTCGAAAAATCCGAGCGGCTGTTCTGGCGGAGAAGGAGGGATTTGAACCTGCTTCGCAGGCCCCCTTGCGGTGCCCGGAACCCGACCTGCGGCGGCTTTGCCGCCTTGCCGCGTTCCGACCGCTGCGGTGCGGGCTTCTCCCTGTTTCCGCCACTGGCGGCGGTCGAACCCCGCACCCCCGCCGGTTCCCGGCGCTTCGGGTTCAAATCCCAACGCTTGATTGATTCTTTTGCAAAAAACAACAGCCGCTCGAAAAAATCCGAGCGGCTGTTCTGGCGGAGAAGGAGGGATTTGAACCCTCGCGCCGGTTTCCCGACCTACGCCCTTAGCAGGGGCGCCTCTTCGACCTCTTGAGTACTTCTCCAGAGCAAAGTCCATAACAAAATATGAAATTATAAAATGGCGGAGAGGGTGGGATTCGAACCCACGGCCCTTGCGGGTCACCGGTTTTCAAGACCGGCTCCTTAAACCACTCGGACACCTCTCCAAGAGTGGCCATCACACACGCCATCGCTAGTGCGTTATCTATGTTATCACAGCAACCGGGGTTTGTCAACCATCTTTTTTAAAAAAATCGAACGTTTTTTAAAAAAGCACCCGGCATGCCCCGCAAGGGGGGCGCGGAGCATACCGGGCGCTTTTTCTCAGGCAGCCCGCAGCGCCTCTGCTTTTTGCGGGCGGCGGGCGGCAGGGCGGCGGTAACGGCCCCGGCCCCGGCGCACCCGGCAGACTGCATGGGGCTGCTCCAGCCGGGCAATAAGCCGCATCGCCCCGGCCAGCGCCGCCAGCAGGCCCAGCGCGGCCGCAAGGGGCATGGTGCCCTCCACCGCCGCGCCCAGGGTCACTACGAAGGCCAGAGCGCCCAGCACCAGCATGGAATCACAGATCATTCGTTTCATCTCAAACCGCTCCTTTGCACCACCGGCCCGCGTTTTGCGGCCTGTTCGGTTGTTGTGCCTTCATTCTACAACAACCGCCAGTTGTTGTCAATGGCATTTTCACAACTTTTTTGCGTATTTTATTTACAAGAACAATTTTTGGTTGTATAATGGAACCAGCAAGAAAGGAGTGTTCACACATGTTCCCACAACGCTTGAAGCAGCTGCGCAAGGAGATGGGCCTGAGCCAGAAAAGCCTTTCCGAACATCTGGGCGTGACCCAGCAGGCGGTGGGCAAATGGGAGACCGGCCGTTCCTCGCCGGACCCCGCCACCCTGGCCCGGCTGGCCGAGCTGCTGGAGACCTCTGCGGATTATCTGCTGGGCATCAGCGAGCAGCCCGCCGAACCCGCGGCCCCTTCCCTGCCTTATGGCGAAAGCCCCATCCCGGTGATCGGCACCGTGCGGGCGGGCTATGGCTCGCTGGCCTTCGAGGAGGACTATGGGGTGGAATACGCCTGCGTAAAGGACCCGGAGAGCTATTTTTATCTGGTGGTCAAGGGCGACAGCATGGAGCCCCGCATTCAGGACGGTGACCTGGCGCTGGTGCACCGCCAGCCCACGCTGGAAAACGGCGATCTGGGCGTGATGGTGTTCGGCGAGGGAGAAGGCACACTGAAAAAATACATTCAGCGGGGCAACGCGGTGATTCTGCAGCCCTTCAACCCGGCCTATGAGGAAAAGGTGATCCGCGGCGAGGAGCTGAACCAGTTGTTCATCGCGGGCAAGGTGGTGGAGACCCGGGCCAAGTGGTAAATTTGCCCTTTGCCGCCCCTTTTCCCCCATCCCCCTTATACTATATAGAGAAGGAAGTGGAAGTTTTCATGCAGCCTACCCGGCTTTTTCTTGTGCGCCACGGCCAGACCGACTGGAATCTGGCGGGCCGTCTGCAGGGCCAGACGGACATCCCGTTGAACGACACCGGCCGCCAGCAGGCCGAGGAAGCCCGCCAGCGGCTTTCCGGCGTGCAGTTTGACGCGGTGTATTCCAGCCCCTTAAGCCGCGCGGTGGAGACCGCCATTCTGGTGAGCGGCTGGCCCGCCGACAGGGTGCGCACCGACGAGCGTATTAAAGAAATCGCCTTCGGTGACTGGGAGGGCAAGGCCCCCCGCACCCTGGGCGACGATTTTGCCCCCTTCTTCGCGGACCCGGCCCGCTTTGTGCCCGCCCCGGGCGGCGAGAGCCTGCCCGCGTTGATGGCGCGGGTGAGCGATTTTACCGCTTATGTGAAGCAGGCCCACCGGGGCCAGACCGTGCTGGCGGTGAGCCACGGCGCGGCGCTGCACGCCCTGTTCACCGCCGAGCTGGGCCTTGATATGAAGGACTACTGGAGCGTAGGCCTTGGCAACTGCGCCGCCGCCGAGCTGGTGCTGGAAGGCGAACGCTTTGTGCTGAAATCCACCAGCGGCCCCACCAGCGCGAACTATCTGGAAAAGTACTTAAAATAAACCGTACCGCGAGGAGGCAAACACACCATGAAGCTGCTCTTCCCTCTTCTGGCCGGTCTGGGCGCTGTTTTGCTGTATTTTGTATGGGCGGCCCTGTTCCACGATTTTTTGAATGGTCTCTCCCCAGAGGGGGCCCTCACCGTGGCCACCGGTTCCTTCCTTGCCTTTGAGCTGGTGATTCTGGCGGGCTGGATTCGCTCCAAAATCGACCGAAAATAACTCTGCCCTTATTTTTGAAAAAGCCCCATCAAACCGTTGGTTTTGCCGTGCGCAGCATGGGGCTTTCTTTTTTGCGCCTTTTTTGCCCTTTTTTGCTTCTTTCTTCGCTTTTGTGAACACTCCGAATCCCTCAAAAATCCCCCACAGAAAGGAGGGTCCGGGCATGGACCTGATGGAAAAGCTCACCATTCTGGCAGACAGCGCCAAATACGACGTGGCCTGCACCTCCAGTGGCGTGGACCGGGGCGGCGCGGCCGGCAGCATCGGCAGCGCGGTGGCTCCCGGCTGCTGCCACACCTTCTCGGCGGACGGCCGCTGCGTGAGCCTTTTGAAAGTGCTGCTCACCAACGTGTGCGCCTACGACTGCGCCTACTGCGTGAACCGCCGCTCCAACGACCTGCCCCGGGCCGCCTTCACCCCCCGGGAGCTGGCGGAGCTGACCATTCAGTTTTACCGGCGCAACTACATCGAGGGGCTGTTTCTCTCCAGCGCGGTGCTCATCAGCCCCGACCACACCACCGAGCTGATGATCAAGGCGCTGGAGCTGCTGCGCAGTGAATACCACTTCCGGGGCTACATCCACGCCAAGGCCATCCCCGGGGCTGACCCGGCGCTGATCCACCGGCTGGGCCTTCTGGCGGACCGGCTGAGCGTGAACATCGAGCTGCCCAGCGCTGCCAGCCTGGGCCGCCTTGCGCCGGACAAGAAAAAGGCCGCCATCCTGGCCCCCATGCGCCAGATCGCCCGGGTGCGGGACGAAAACCGGCAGGAGCTGACGGTCTACCGCTCCGCGCCCAAATTCGCCCCCGCCGGCCAGAGCACCCAGATGATCGTGGGCGCCACCCCGGAAACCGACCGGCAGATCCTGAAGCTCACCGAGGGCCTTTATCACAAATACCAGCTCAAGCGGGTGTTCTACTCGGCCTATATCCCGGTGGCGCAGGACAGCCGCCTGCCCGCCCTGAACACGCCCCCGCCCCTGTTGCGGGAGCACCGGCTCTATCAGGCGGACTGGCTGCTGCGGTTTTACCATTTTTCGGCGGACGAAATTCTGGACGATGCCAGCCCCAACTTCGACCCCTTTCTGGACCCCAAATGCAACTGGGCCATCCAGCATCTGGATCAGTTCCCGGTGGATGTGAACCGGGCCGAGCAGGCCATGCTGCTGCGGGTGCCGGGCATCGGCCCCAAAAGCGCCGGGCACATCGTGCGGGCCCGCCGTCAGGGGGCGCTGGGGCTGGAGGAGCTGCGACGCATCGGCGTGGTACTCAAGCGGGCCCAGTATTTCATCTGCTGCAGGGGCTTTTCCGGCGCGGCGGGCTTTGGCCGCCGGAGCATTGCGGCGGCGCTGGTGGATTCCGGCGTGTTCGCCGCCGGGGCCCAGCAATTAAGCCTGTTCGCCCCGGAGTTTGCCCCCATGCTCAGCGCGGGCAGGCCGGGAATCGAGGCGGCAAAGGAGGAGGCGGTTTCATGGATCGAGAAGCGGATGTAGTCTACCGGTACGACGGCAGCTTTGAGGGCTTTCTCTGCTGCGTGTTCGAGAGCGTGTATGCCCACGAGATTCCCTTTGCCATCCTGCCCCATTCCAGCCCCATGGCCACCCTCTTCCCGGAAAAGCTCATCGAGACCGACCCGGCCAAGGCCCGCCGGGTAAACGCCAGCCTGCCCAAAAAGCTGGGCAAGGGGGCACGCAGCTGCGTGGCGCACGCCTTTCTTTCCGGCAGCGAGGAGAAGGAACTGCTGATTCTGCGGTTTCTGCGGCTGGGCTACCGGGTGGGCCCGGGCGTGATGTTCATGGCCGGCCACAAGGACGTGGCCCCGGTGCTGGCGCTGGAAAAAGCGGTGTGCGGCGAAGCCCACCTACTCACCGGCTTTGTGCGCTTTCAGGACTACGGCGATTTTCTGGGCAGTACCATCACCCCCAAGCACTATGTGCTGCCCCTGCTGCGGCTGCACTTCTGCCAGCGGCTGCCAAGCGAGGATTTCATCCTTTACGACGCCACCCACGGCGCGGCCCTGCTCTGGCAGAAGGGCAGGGCAAGCTACGCCCAGCTGGACGAGGCACCTCCCTTTCCGGAAATTTCCCGGGAGGAGGCAGCTTATCAGGAGCTGTGGAAGCGGTTTTACAAGACCATCGCCATCGCCGCCCGGGAGAACCCGGCTTTGCGCCGGAGCCTTTGCCCCAAGCGGTACTGGGTGAACATGACCGAGCTGAAAGAGGAGCTGTGAAGCTTATCGCCGGGTTCATTCACAATTTATTGCTTTTTCCCACCCCCGCCGGTGGTATAATAAAGGCAACCCCGCACAATTCACGCCTCACGGCTCAGGCGGCGTATCGCGCCAAAATTTTCCGTGGGATTTTCCAAAAATGCTCGCCAATCCACCAAGGATTGGCTGCGCTTTTTGGTTCATTCCGCAAAAAATTTTCCGGCGCGCTCCACCACCTGGAATTGTGCGGTGCTGCCCAAGGGCAACGACTACGGAATTTTAATGCAAAGGAGCGATGCCCCATGTATGCCATCGTGAACGGCTTAAAGCTTTTTTATCATAAGGAGGGCAGCGGCCGCCCGGTGATTCTGCTGCACGGCAACGGCGAGGATCACACCATCTTTGATGTGGCCATCAAGGATCTGGCCCGGTCCTACACCGTCTACGCACTGGACAGCCGCGCCCACGGCAAAAGCGACCCGGTGCCCACCCTCACCTACCGGGAGATGGCCGGGGACGTGGCCGCCTTCATCCGGCAGCAGGGGCTGGAAAAGCCCGCGCTGGTGGGCTTTTCGGACGGCGGCGTGGTGGCGCTGCTGGTGGCGCTGCGCTGGCCCGACCTGCCCGGCAGGCTGGTGGTGGCCGGGGCCAACATGACCCCCACAGGCATCAAACAGCCCTGGCGCACCCTGATGCGGGTGCAGAATCGCATTTCCCCGGACCCCAAACTGGAGCTGATGCTCACCCAGCCCCATCTGGCGGGCTGGCAGCTCACCGGCATCACCGCCCCCACGCTGGTGCTGGCGGGCGAAAAGGACCTGATCGACGAGGGCCAGACCCGGCGCATCGCCCGGTCCATTCCGGGGGCGAAGCTGCTGATTCTGCCCGGCGAGACCCACAGCAGCTATGTGGTGCACAGCGACAAGCTCTACCCCGCCATGGCAAACTTCCTGCGGGGCTGACCTGTAAAATACCCCCGGCGCGTTCCCCTTGCAAAAGAGGAACGCGCTTTTTTGCGGGAAATTTTCAAAAAACCGTGAACCGCCGCCCGCCTTGCGACGATCACCGAATGCAGGGGGAGGAACAAAGCCCCCGGCGCCATGGCATTTTTTCAAAGAGAGGAGAGGACGCGATGCACGCGGAGGAGGTAGCCCGCCTGGTGGACCGCTTCGGGCCGGAAATCTACCGCTACTGCCGCCGGCTCACCGGCGGGGCCCAGCAGGCGGAAGATCTGTATCAGCAGACCTTTTTGAAATGCCTGGAGCTGACCCTCACACTGGACGAACAGAACAACCCCCGGGCGCTGCTGTTCAGCCTGGCGGGCGGCATTTTCAAAAACGAACAGCGCAAGGCCGGGCGGCGGTTGGCCATTGCAAGGCCGGTGGAGCTGGACGCAGACAACGCCCCCGAGCCGCCCGCCCCGGACGACCCGGCCCGAACCGCACAGGAGCGTGCCCAAAGCGCGGCCCTGCTGGCGGCGGTGGACCGGCTGCCCCCGAAACTTCGGATTCCCATCACGCTGGCCTACGGCTTCGACTGGAATCTGGAGGAGATCGCCCGCATGGAAAAGGCCCCGGTGGGCACCATCAAAAGCCGGCTGCACAAGGCCCGGCAACTGCTGAAAAAGGAAATGGAGGCCCAAGGCTATGGAACATTTTGATCTGGACAAGGCCCTGCAGGCCCAGATGCACGTCCCCACCCCCGGCCCCGCGCCGGAGCTGGATGCCGCCCTGAAAGCCAAACTGTGGCAGCGGCAGGAGCAGCTGGACGCCGAGCCCGATGCCCGGGCGGTATCGCTGTGGTGGCTGCCCATGGTGGCCAACTTCATCGTGTGCGGGGTGCCCGCGGTGATCTTCGCGCTGCCCATCATGCCGCTGTGGGCGCATCTGGCCTCCTTCGCCCTTGCCTGGCTGGCGGTGGGCGGTGTGGCGCTCACCTTCATCAGCCTGCGCATGGCGGATCTGCGCGCCGCCACCACCATCTATCTGCCCAAACGAACCCGCAAAAAGGAGGGGTTTTAAATGACCGCAACCGCTCTTCCCATTGTATTTTTTCTGATGATTTTCCTCTGCATGGCATCCAGCCTTGCCTTTGTGGTGCTGATGGCCATCTGGCTGTACAAGGATTCCCGGCTCCACGGTCAGGATCCGGTGCTGTGGGTGCTGATCTGCATTTTTGCCAGCCCCATCATTGCGCTGATCCTTTATCTGGCCTTTGGCCGCAAGCAGACCCTGCTGCCCTGCCAGAGCTGCCAGCAGCCCATTCCCCACACCGCCCAATACTGCGAGCACTGCGGCGCGGCCAACGAACAGTACGGCCAGCCGCTGCCCCGCCGCAAAATGAACGGCCTGTTGAAGGGAGCCATCGCCACCGGGGCGGTGTCCATCCTGAGTGTGGTGTTCATGTTCGTGGCCCTCTTTGCCTTTGCCATGAACGCCGGCGGCGGCTCCCAGACGACGAACTCCACCTCTCTGCCCATCCGTGGCGCATCCTTCACCGTAAACAGTGGCTGGGCACTGATGAGCGCTGAAAACCACAACGAGGGCGTATGGAATTTCAACCTGAACAAATCCAGCAACGGCTACCATCTGGACTCCACCTTCACGCTGGATGACCCGGACGCCCGCACCCTGATGGCCGACGCGGACTGCACCGGCGGCCCCCTGCTGCTGAACATCAGCCAGGACGGCCAGCTGGTGGAGAGCATCGACCTTTCCCGGGCCGAAACCCGGCCGGTGGCCATCCCGCTGGAAAACTGCACCGCCGGAACGGTGGACCTGCAGCTGGTGAACGAGGGCGCCACCGATATTTCCGGCAGCATCTGGGTGGAATAACCCCGCTGCAACAGCAAACAAAAAAGCCTGAGCGGTTTGGAACGCCGCTCAGGCTTTTTACTGTTTGTATAAAATTGTCACAATATTTGATGTTTCTGGTCATACAGGGTGTGCATGCCCAGAAACAGCGAGCCAAAGCTGGCCACGGTGACCACGGTGCAGATGGCGATCATCACCGCAATCTGGTACAGAATGGCCGTGGTGGGCATGGTGCCGGAAAGAATCTGGCCGGTCATCATGCCGGGCAGCGACACGATGCCCATGCCCACCATGGAATTGAGGGTGGGCAGCAGGGCGGTTTCCAGCGCCTGCTTTGCCAGCGGCTGCAAAATCGCGTGGGGCGACGCGCCGAAGCCCAGCAGCGCCTCCACCCGGGCCTTCTGGCCCTGCAGGCTCTCCCGGAAGGTCTTGATGCCCAGCGAGATGCCGGTCATGGTGTTGCCGATGAGCATGCCCGCCAGCGGAATGGTGTACTGGGGGTTGAAGATGTTTTCGCCCACCACCGCGCAGACGAAATAGGCCAGCACGAACACGCCGCTCAAAGCGATGGAGGCCGCGATGATGATCTGGAACCGCCGGTTCAGCCCCGGGTTGCCGCTGAGCACCCGGTGCACCGCAAAGCCGATCATCACCGCCAGATACACCACCACGAACACCGGGTTCGGGTTCTGGAAGATGTAGGACAGCACCAGACCCGCAATCACCAGCTGCACCGTCATCTTCACGCTGGCCACCACCAGCAGGCGGGTCTTTTCCACCCCGCTCTTTTTCATGATGGCGATCACGATGATCAGCAACAGATAAATCAGAGAAAACTGCCAGAGTTGCAGCTGTACGATGCCGCCGCTGTTCATGCTCTCGCCTCCAATCGAATTTCCTCGTCGGCAAATTCATCCACCAGCGAACGGCTGTGGCACACGCACACCACCGTGGTGCCCCGCTGGCGGCAGGCCGCCTTCAGGTTGCCCAGAAATTCCCGGGCGGTCAGCTCATCCAGCGCGGCGGTGGGCTCGTCCAGCAGCAGCACCTTGGGCCGGGCGGAAAGATAAATGGACAAAAACACCCGCTGGCGCTCGCCGCCGGAAAGATTGGCGCAGCTGTCCTCGGGGGAAAGGGGCATGCGGCAGATTTCCAGCGCGTTCACCATCTCGGCCCGGCTCACGCACTCCTCGCCCCGGGCGCCGTAGAAAAAGGCGAACTGGTCGGCCACATTGCCCTCGCACAGATACACCTGCTGGGGCGCCAGCAGCACCTGTTTGCGGTAGTCCAGCACCGGCAGCCCGCCCAGAGGGCTGCCCTTGTATTCAATGCGCCCGGCCGTGGGCAGAACGGTGGCGTTCAGCATCCGCAGCAGCGTGCTTTTGCCGCAGCCGCTGGGGCCGGTGATGAAGGTCATGGAATTTTCCCGGATGTTGATCTCCGGGTAGCGCACCAGATCCTGATATTCAGTTCCGGCGCTCACATGCAGCAGACACATGGAAGCCCTGCCTCCTTTTTGCACAAAGCTTGCGCCGGGTGTTTTCACCCGGCGCTGTTGCCGATTATACTCCACCGTCCCGGTTTTCGCAAGAGGGCCGGGGGCCCTTGTCTGTTGGATTGAGCGCCGGTTATTCTGCGTGGGCGGCCAGCCAGTTGGCGGCGCAGCCCGCCAGCACCGCCGCGCCCAGCGGCAGCACCTCCTCGTTAAAGACCACCGCCGGGTGGTGACTGCCTGCCCGGTTGTAAATCTCCTCCGGGCCGCCTGCGCCGATGCCCATGAACACCGACGGCACCTGCTGGCTCACCTCGGCAAAGTCCTCGCTGCCCATCTGGCGGGGCAGCTCCTCCATCTTTTTGGCGATCCGGCCCGCATAGCCCGCCAGCTCGGCCGCCAGCTCGGGCTGGTTGTGCAGCGAGGCCACCCCGGCCAGGAACTCCACCTCACAGCTGCCCCGGAACAGCGCCGCGGTGCCTTCGCAGATCTCCACCAGCCGCTTGCGGGCGTGGGCCCGGTTGTGGTTGGAGAAGGCCCGGATGCTGCCCTTCATCTCCACCGTTTCCGGAATGGAATTGTGCAGCTCGCCCCCGTGGATGGTGCACACCGTGAGCACCAGCGGATCCTGCGGATCCACCTCCCGGGCGTTCACCTCCTGCAACGCCAGCAGGATGTGCGCCGCGATGGTCAGCGGATCCACCGCGTTCTGGGGAATGGCCCCGTGGCCCGCCTTGCCCCGCACCAGAATGGAAAAGCTGTCCGACGAGGCCAGCGCCGGGCCCTGCCGCCAGGCAAGGGTGCCCACATGCATGGGGCCGGGGAACACATGCAGCGCCATGGCCGCATCCACCGGCGGATTTTTCAGCACGCCCGCTTCCACCATGGCCGCCGCGCCCTTCAGGTTCTCCTCCGAGGGCTGGAACATCAGCTTCACCCGGCCGGGCAGGTCGGCCTCCCGTTCCTTTAAAAGAGCCGCCGCGCCCAGCAGCATGGCGGTGTGCAGGTCGTGGCCGCAGGTGTGGGCGCACTCGCCCGTTGCGGCAAAGTCCAGACCGCTGGCCTCCTGCATCTTCAGCGCGTCCATATCGCCCCGCAGCAGGAACACCGGCCCCTTCTGGGGGCCGATGCAGACGGTGAGCCCGCCGCCCAGCCGGGTGGGCTCCAGCCCCATCTGCCCCAGCCGCTGCTCCACATAGGCGGTGGTGCGGGGCAGCTCCATCCCCAGCTCCGGCATGCCGTGCAGCGCCCGGCGGTCGGCCCGCAGGGTGTCGGCCATGGCGGTTGCCTGCTCATAAAAACGGTTCATCTCAAACATTCGATCATACGCCCCTTTCCGGTGAATTGGTTCTGCTTTTTTTGCAGCAAATTCCGTGCCAGCGCCGCTCTGCCGGGCCGCGACCGGCGGCGGGGCCGGTTTTCTTGACACCGGCCCCCACCCCATGCCATAATGAGCTCAGAAAAACAGGTTGAACAGGTTGAAATGAGGTGCTTTTATGGTCAAACAACTCGCCATCATCACCTGGGACGCCGCCTCCGCCCAGCTGTATGCCAGCCAGGTGCGGGACTTCTTCGGCGGTCAGGTGAACACCCGATGTTACAGCACCCAGCTGCAGCCGGATCCGGTGATCGAACCGGCCGACGTGTATCTGGTATCCACCTGCGCCTTTGCCGACCGGGACATCGGCCAGCTGCTGCCCACCGGCGGACCGGTGGTGCTCAGCGAGGTGCGGGTGACCCGGGAGGGGCTGGAGCGGCTGCTGGCCATTCCCCGCAACACCCGGGCGTTGCTGGTGAACCTGAACCAGTCCATGGCCACCGAGACCATTGCCACCCTGAACCAGCTGGGCGTGACCAACATCCAGTTCATCCCCTGCTACCCCGGTGCGCCGGAGCCGCCCCATGTGCCGCTGGCCATCACCACCGGCGAGCGGCGCTTCGTGCCGGACTGGGCGTCCGAGGTGATCGACCTGGGGCCCCGGCTGCTCAGCGGCAGCACCTTTCTGGAGCTGGCCCATCAGCTGAAATGCGAAAACACGCTGGACGGCCCCTCCTTCAAGGAATATCTGGCCTCACTGGCCGAGCAGTCCTACGGCATTGAGCAGATGCTCCAGCGTTCGGTGCAGATGGAAAGCCTGTTCGAGCTGTTCGAGCAGGCGCTGGACGCCGGGCTCATCGGCGTGGACGGCGAGGGCATGATCTTCGCCTGCAGCCCCAAGGCCGAGGACATTCTGGGCCTGCCCGCCCAGCAGCTGCTGGAGCGGCGGGTGCAGCAGGCGCTGCCCTTTCTGCCCTTTGCCGAAAGCCTTTCGGCCCAGAAGGCCATCCACAGCCGGCTGGTGGAGATCCACGGAAACCCGGTGTCGGTGAGCATCCACTCCTTCTACCGAGGCCGCGGCAGCCCCACCACCTTCTGCGTGCTCCAGCGCTTCCGGGACGAGGAGCGCCGCCAGCAGAAGATTCGCCGCCAGCTGCTGGGCAAGGGCCATGTGACCAAATACACCTTCGACAGCATCATCGGTGACAGCCCCTGCATGGTGGCCGCCCGCCAGCTGGCCCGCCGGATGGCCGCCAGCAATGCCTCCATCCTGATCAGCGGCGAAAGCGGCACCGGCAAGGAGCTGTTCGCCCATGCCATCCACGCGGCCAGCCCCCGGGCCAAGGAGCCCTTTGTGGCCATCAACTGCGCCGCCATTCCGGACGCGCTGCTGGAAAGCCAGCTGTTCGGCTACGAGGAGGGCGCCTTCACCGGGGCAAAAAAGGGCGGCCACATCGGCTTCTTCGAGGCCGCCCGCAGCGGCACTCTGTTTCTGGACGAGATCGAGGCCATGAGCCCCATGCTGCAGGTGAAGCTGCTGCGGGTGCTGCAGGAAAAGGAGATCGTGCGGCTGGGCGGCGTGGACGTGATCCATGTGGACGTGCGCATCATCGCGGCCTCCAACGTGGATCTGAGCGCCGAGGTGCACAGCGGGCGCTTCCGGCGGGATCTGTTCTACCGGCTGAGCGTGCTGCCGCTGCAGCTGCCCCCGCTGCGCCAGCGGGGCGGCGACGTGCTGCTGCTTCTGCGGCGCATTCAGGAGGGCATCGGCGCCCGGTTCGAGCTTTCGCCCGCGGCGGCCCAGCGGCTGCTGCGCCATCGATGGGAGGGCAACGTGCGGGAGCTGCGCAACTGCGTGGAATATCTGGCCTATCTGGAAAAGCCCCTCATTGAACCGGAGGATCTGCCGGTGACCCTGCTGGCCGCCGAACCCCAGACCCCCGCGGCCGAGCCCGCCCAGGCCGCCCAGCTGCGCCGCCTGGCCGGCGACCGGCTGGAAAGCTACCTGTTTTTGCTGGAGCAGCTGGCCGCCAGCCGGTCGCTGGGGCGGCAGGCGCTGGAGGCCCGGGCCGCTACGGCGGGCCTTGCCCTCAGCCAGCAGAACATCCGCACCATGGCCGCCCAGCTGGAGCAGCTGGGGCTTGTGAGCATCCAGAAGGGCCGGGCGGGCACCTGCATCACCCCGCAGGGGCTGGAGCTGCTGGCGGCCATGAGCCAAACTGGTTTCCATCAGGCCGCAAACTGGTGAACAATTCAACCTATTTCATCCATTTTTCCACCTGTTTTGGAGAATCTTCTGAAAAAACAGGCCAGATCGGTTGATTTTTTTGGGGCAGAAGCCGGCGATTCCTCGTGGATTTTTTGACGATTTTCCACAAATCGAACAGGTTCTGTTTAGCCATTGCGCCGGTTTTTTTGTTTTTCTGCTGGAAATCGCCTTCCTTGGCCCGATTCTTGCTATATCATAAACCGAAAGGGGCGGCACGCCGCCCAGAGCCCACGCAAAAGGAGACGACGCTATGAAATACGATTTCGACCGCCCCATCGACCGGTGGAACAATTTCGCCGCCAAGTACGACGAGATGGAGGCCCGCTTCGGCCGCAGAGACCTGATCCCCATGTGGATCGCCGACATGGATCTGATGACCGCCCAGCCCATTCTGGACGCCATCGACGCGCGCAACCGGCAGGGCATTTTCGGCTACACCAGCCGCCCGGACTCCTATTTTGAAGCGGTTTGCCAGTGGCAGGAAAAGCGCAACGGCTGGAAGCCGGACCCGGCGCTGTGCCTGTATACGCTGGGCGTGGTGCCGGCGCTGTGCACCTTTGTGCGGGAATTCTCCAAGCCCGGCGACGAGATTCTGTTCACCACCCCCGTTTACGGCGAGTTCTTCGACTCGGTGGAAAACTGGGGCCGCAAGTGCCTGACCGTTCCCCTGAAGGAGGAAAACGGCTACTACTCCATGGACTTCGAGGCCTTTGAGGAGGCGCTCAAGCGCCGCCCGCCCCTGTTCATCCTGTGCAACCCCCACAACCCGGTGGGCCGCGCCTGGACTGCCGACGAGCTGCGCCGCATGGGCGAATTGTGCGTGCAGTACGGCACCCTGATCATCAGCGACGAGATTCACAGCGACCTGATGCTCTTCGGCCACAAGCACATCACCATGGCCACCGTGAGCGAGGAGATCGCCGCCAACACCATCACCTGCACCTCCGCCACCAAGACCTTCAATCTGGCGGGCCTGCAGGCGTCCACCCTGATGTTCCCCAACGAGAAGCTGCGGGATACCTATCAGGCCTTCTGGAAATCCATGGACGTGCACCGCAACAACTCCTTCAGCCTGGTGGCGGTGGAGGCCGCCTTCCGTTACGGCGAGGAGTGGCTGGAGCAGCTGCTGGCCCATCTGGAGCGCAACGTGAAATACGTGGAGGACTACCTGAAGGAGAACATCCCGGAAATCACCCTGCACCGGCCGGAATGCACCTATCTTCTGTGGCTGAACTGCAAGGGTCTGGGCCTTGCGGGCGACGCGCTGCCCCAGTTCATGATCAACGAGGCGCACCTGGCCCTGAACGACGGCCGGGGCTTCGGTAAGACCGAGGGCGAGGGCTACATGCGCATGAACATTGCCTGCCCGATGTGCACCCTGGAAAAGGCCATGGCTCAGCTGAAGGCTGCCGTGGACAAACACATGGGCCGCTGAAAACCGGCCCCCTGAATGCGGATCAAACTCTTCGCGGCGGAGGAGAGTGTGATAAAGGCGGCATTGCCGCCGGAGAGAGAAATCATTTATAAGGAGGAATCCCCATGGCAAAAAGCAATTCCCTGCAAAAGAAAAGCCTGGTGGTTCGTGCGCTGGACAGCATCGAACGTGCGGGCAACGCCCTGCCCAGCCCGGCTACCATCTTCCTGATCCTGACCATCGCGGTCATGATCATCTCGGCCATCTGCGCAAAGCTTGGCGTGTCGGTCACCTACGAGACCATCGACACCGCCAACGGCAACGCCATCGTTGAGACCACCGTTTCCGCGGTGAACCTGCTCTCGGTGGAATCCATCCGCGACCTGATCACCAAGATGGTCACTAACTTTACCTCGTTCTTCGCTCTGGGCACTGTGTTCACCATCATCCTGGGCGTGAGCGTGGCCGACGGTTCCGGCATGCTGTCCGCCCTGCTGCGCAAGGCGGCCACCTCTGCCCCCCGCAGCCTGGTCACCGCCATGGTGGTGTTCCTGGGCATCATGTCCAACATCGCCTCCTCCACCGGCTACGTTGTGCTGGTTCCCCTGGGCGCGATTCTGTTCATGGCCTTTGGCCGCCATCCCATCGCGGGCCTGGCCGCTGCCTTCGCCGGTGTATCCGGCGGCTGGAGCGCCAACCTGCTGATCGGCACCAACGACCCCATGTTCGCGGGCATGTCCACCCAGGCTGCCAACATGCTGGATCCCAACTATGTGGTGTCGCCCCTGTGCAACTGGTTCTTCATGTTTGCTTCCACCTTCGTGATCACCGCCATCGGCACCTTCGTGACCGACAAGATCGTTGAGCCCCGTCTGGGCAAATACGAGGGCGCCATCGAGGGCGAGAGCAACGACCTGACCGCTGCCGAGAAGCGCGGCCTGAAGTTCGCCGGCATCGCCGCTCTCATCTACATCGTTCTGATCCTGATCGCCGTGGTTCCCACCAACGGCCTGCTGCGCAGCGAGACCGGCGGTTTCCTGCAGAGCCCCTTCATGAGCGGCATCATCTTCATCATGATGCTTCTGTTCCTCATCCCCGGCATCGCCTTCGGCGTGGGCGCCGGCACCATCCATAACGACAAGGACGTTGTGGATCTGATGACCAAGGGCATCTCGGGCCTTTCCGGCTTCATGGTGCTGATCTTCTTCGCCGCTCAGTTCACCAACTTCTTCACCTACTCCAACCTGGGCACCATCCTGTCTGTTGCAGGCGCCAACTTCCTGGAGAACATCGGCTTCGTGGGCCTGCCTCTGATCGTTGCCCTGATCCTGCTCACCGCCATCATCAACCTGTTCATCGCGGTGGACAGCGCCAAGTGGGCCATCATGGCTCCCGTGTTTGTGCCCATGTTCATGCGTCTGGGCATGTCTCCCGAGCTGACTCAGGTGGCCTACCGCATCGGCGACTCCTGCACCAACATCATCGCCCCCACCATGCCCTTCTTCGTGCTGACCGTGGCCTTCTTCCAGAAGTACGACAAGAAGGCCGGTATCGGCACCGTGGTTTCCACCATGCTGCCCTATTCTCTGGGCTTTTTGCTGGGCTGGATCGCGCTGTTCATTGTATGGTACGTTCTGGGCCTGCCTCTGGGACCCGGCTCCCCCATGTTCTACCCCGCCTGATCCCATCTGCCGGTTTTGTAAGGAGCCGCGCGCGCCGCTGCGCGCGCGGCCCTTTTCCGTTACATCCATCACTCAAGGAGGATTGTTCCATGCTTCCCAAAGAAAACCGAATCAAGGAGCTTCTGCGTGAAAAAGGCCTGGACGGCGCCATCGTCTCCTCGCCGGAAAACTTCCATTATGTGACCGGCTTCGCCGGCCATCAGCACACCGTGTCCCGCCAGGCGGGCTTTTCCATCGCGGTGGTCAGCGCCCGGGAGGATGTGCCCACCCAGCTGACCACCATGGACTTTGAGGTGCCCACCTTCGAGATCAAGAGCGCCGGCCGCTTCATCGTGCGCAAATACGACACCTGGGTCGGCGTAAAGACCTGGGACGAGATTGCCAACGGCGCCGTTGTGCCCGCCCCCGCGGTGATGGAAAGCTCTTCCGACATCCTGGCCAAAATGGTGCGGGAGATGGATCTGGCGGACAAGAAGCTGGGCGTTGAGCTGGATTATCTGCCCGTGGGCTACTACAACAACCTGTGCGGCATGTTCCCGGAGGCAAAATTCGAGAACATTTCCGAGCTGTTCGTCTACGCCCGCAGCGTCAAGACCCCCGAGGAGATCGAGATGTTCCGCACCCTGTGCCGCGCAGCGGACGAGGGCTTCACTGCCGTGAGCCGCATTGCCCGCCCCGGCGTGAGCGAGCGGGAGCTGGTGAACGAGTTCCGCCGCACCGTGATCGCCACCGGCGTGGCCGCGCCCAGTTCCTGGTCCATGTTCTCCACCGGCGAGAGCGGCAGCCGCCTGACCATTCCCGGCGACGCGGTGATTCAGAAGGGCGACGTGGTGAAGTTCGACGCGGGCGTGAACGCCGAGTTCGACTTCTACACCACCGACACCTCCCGCGCCTGGGTGATGGAGGGCGCCGACCCGGCGCTGTACAAGCTGAAGGACCGGCTGTATGAGGCCCAGCGGCGGATGATCGCCGCCGCAAAGCCCGGCCTGCCCATCTGTGATCTGTACCACATCGCCTACGACTATGTGAAGGAGATGTTCCCCAGCTACCGCCGGGGCCATCAGGGCCACAGCATCAGCATGGGCCCCGCCACCGCCGAAGCCCCCTACATCAACCCCACCACCACCCGGCCGCTGGAGGCGGGCATGGTGCTGGCCATGGAAGTGCCCTGCTACATCGGCGGGGTGCAGGGCTTCAACATCGAGGACATGGTGCTGATCACCCCGGAGGGCTGCGAGGTGCTCACCCCAAACACCCCCCATTACCTGTAATTTTTTCCCTTTTCCCATTCCCGAACCCAATTCCCCCTGACCCAAACCGTTTTTGATTTTTCAAGGCGGCGCCGCTCCACCCCGGGCAGCGCCGCCCCCATCCCATTTTTTCCGAAAGGCAGGGAACGTTCCATGAAAATTCTGATTGTGGGCGGTGTGGCCGGCGGCGCCGGCACCGCTGCCCGGCTGCGCCGCAACGACGAAAACGCCCAGATCATCCTGTTTGAAAAGGGCGAGTACATCTCGTTTGCCAACTGCGGCCTGCCCTACTACATCGGCGGCGCCATCACCGAACGGGAGGCGCTGCAGCTGCAGACCCCCGAGGCCTTCCACGCCCGTTTCAACGTGGATGTGCGGGTGCAAAGCGAGGTGCTTTCGGTGAACAGCGCCGAAAAGACCGTGGCCGTGAAGAACCACGCCACCGGCGAAACCTACACCGAAAGCTACGACGCGCTGGTGCTCTCGCCGGGCGCTTCGCCCATCCGCCCGCCCTTTGAGGGCATCGAGAAAAACCATGTGTTCACCCTGCGCAACATTCCGGACACCTACGCCATCTACGACCACATCGCCGCCGCCTGCCCCCGCACCGCCGCCGTGATCGGCGCCGGCTTCATCGGGCTGGAAATGGCGGAAAATCTGGCCGACCGGGGCATCGCTGTGTCGGTGATCGAGGGCGCAGATCACGTGATGGCTCCGCTGGACGGCGACATGGCCCATCTGGTACACAACCGCATCCGCGCCGCGGGCATGGGGCTGTATCTGGGCAAAAAGTGCGCCGGCTTCACCGAAAACAGCGTGCTGCTGGAAAGCGGCGAGGCCGTGCCCGCCGACATGGTGATTCTGTCCATCGGCGTGCGGCCGGAAACCGCCTTTTTGGCGGGCAGCGGCGTGGAGCTGGGCGCGCGGGGCGAGATTCTGGTGGACGAGCAGCTGCGCACCAGCGTGCCGGACATCTACGCTCTGGGCGACGCGGCCACCGTGACCAATCTGGTGAGCGGGGCGCGGCAGGTGATTCCGCTGGCAGGCCCCGCCAACAAGCAGGCCCGCATTGTGGCGGATGTGATCTGCGGCAAAAACGCGGCCTACAAGGGCAGCATCGGCACCTCGGTGATGAAGTTCTTCGACATGACCGTGGCCGCCGCCGGTGAAAAGGAAGAGAGCCTGCGCGCCGCCGGCACCGCCTACCGCAAGAGCTACACCGTATCCGCCAGCCACGCGGGCTACTACCCGGGCGGCACCCAGATGTTCGTCAAACTGCTGTACAACCCAGAGGGCCGGGTGCTGGGCGCTCAGATCGTGGGCGGCGAAGGGGTGGACAAGCGCATCGACGCGCTGGCCATCGCCATCCGGTTCGGCATGACCGTGTATGATCTGGAGGAGATGGAGCTGGCCTACGCGCCCCCCTTCTCCAGCGCGAAGGACCCGGTGAACATGGCGGGCTTTGTGGCTCAGAACGTTCTGGAGGGCGGCGTGGAGCTGTTCTATGCCGAGGACGTGGACAGCCTGCCCGAGGACGCCGTGAAGCTGGACGTGCGCAACCCGGAGGAGCTGGCCGAGCTGGGCGAGATTCCGGGCTTTGTGAACATTCCGCTGAATCAGCTGCGCCAGCGGCTGGATGAGATCGACCTGACCCGGCCGGTGTATGTGACCTGTCAGGTGGGCCTGCGGGGCTATGTGGCCGCCCGCATCCTTGCGCAGAAGGGCGCAAAGGTGTATGATCTTTCCGGCGGGTACGCCTTCTACAATGCCCGCCGAACCGATCTGGCCGGCCGGGCGGACAAGGGCGGCAACACCTGCGCCGCCTGCGGCATGCAGATCACACGATAAAAAGGAGCGCAAAACAAAATGCTGGACCGTACTGTTTACGATACCTATGTTCGAATCCTCACCCGCGAGCTGGTACCCGCGCTGGGCTGCACCGAGCCCATTGCCATTGCGCTGGCGGCCGCCAAGGCCCGGGAGGCGCTGGGCGAGGAGCCCCGCCGCCTGCTGGTGAAGTGCAGCGGCAACATCATCAAGAATGCCAAGGGCGTGATCGTGCCCACCACCGGCAACATGCGCGGCATCGACACCAGCGCCGTGCTGGGCGCGCTGGCAGGCTGCCCCGCGCTGGGGCTGGAGGTGCTGAGCAAGGTTGGCCCCGCCGATCTGGAGGCCACCCGCCAGATGCTGGCCCAGGGCGTCTGCACCGTGGAGCTGCTGGACACCCCCTCCCGCCTGCACATCATTGTGGAGATCACCGGTGACAATCACACCGCTCTGGCCGAGATCCGGGATGAACACACCAACGTGGTGCGCATCGAGCGGGACGGCGAGCGCCTGTTCTACAAGGAAGTGGAAGAGGTTGCCGACGAGGACGACACCGATCTGGAAGCCCTGAATCTGGCGAATATTCTGGAATTTGCCAACACCGTTGATCTGGAGGACGTGCGCCCCGTCATCAAGCGGCAGATCGAATACAATACCCGCATTGCCCAGGAGGGCATGACCCACGCCTACGGCGGCCGGGTGGGCGCGACCCTGATGCGCCATTACGGCGGCGACGTGCGGGTGCGGGCCCGGGCGCTGGCCGCCGCGGGCAGCGACGCCCGCATGGGCGGCTGCGTGCTGCCGGTGGTCATCAACTCCGGCAGCGGCAATCAGGGCATCACCTGCTCGGTGCCCATCATCGTGTACGCCAAGTATCTGGCTGCCACCGAGGAAACCCTGTACCGGGCGCTGGTGCTGAGCAACCTGACCGCCCTGCTGCAGAAGCGGGGCATCGGCCGGCTGAGCGCCTTCTGCGGCGCGGTGTGCGCGGCCTGCGGCAGCGGCGCGGGCATCACCTACCTGCACGGCGGCGACTACGACGCCATCAGCCGCACCATCACCAACACGCTGGCCAACGCCTCCGGCATCGTGTGCGACGGCGCCAAGGGCAGCTGCGCCGCCAAGATCGCCACCTCGGTGGATGCGGCCATCCTTGCCCATGAGATGTCGCTGGACGGCAACACCTTCGGCGCAGGCGAAGGTCTGGTGAAGGAAAACGTGGAAAAGACCATCGCCAGCATCGGCCGCATGGCCGCCGACGGCATGCGCGAGACCGACAGCGAGATTCTGCGCATCATGATCGATCAGGGCTCCGGCTGCTGATGGATCCCCCTTTGTAAAAACCATCTTTTTCCTCTTCTCTCTTTAAGGAATACCGCGCAGCTCCGGCATCCGCCGGGAATTGCGCGGTATTTCCTTATAAAAAGGCGGGGGCCGCGTGGCAATTTCCACGCGGCCCCCGGCCTTTTATGATTGCACGATAAGGTGAGAAAAAAGCAGGAATTTGTGCGGCAGGGCTCAGCCCTCCCGGAACACCACTTCGCTCTTGCCGTTCTCGCCCACCTCAATGGCAAAGCGATCGGCGGCAAGATCCATGGTCAGGGCGGCGGTGTGGCCCTCCTTTTCCCAGCGCAGGGTCAGCTGGGCGGGAACGGGATTCTCCACGGTGAGCCTGGCGTCCCAGCCGAAGGCGGGGCAGCTGTTGCGCAGGCGCAGCAGCTCCAGCTGGCGGCGCACCACCGGCTGCTCCAGCTTTTCCACCGCCTGCTCCAGACTCAGGTTGGTGCGGTTGATCTCCTTGTGGCCCGCACCGCCGCCGCGGCGCACCGCCTCCAGATCGTTTTCGCCCGCGAACAGATCCAGATACCACACCTGGGGCTTGCCTGGCATGAACAGCTGCAGGGCCCGGGCCATCAGCATCTTCCGGTCGCTGGCGCCCAGGGCGCTGTAATAGGTGCAGTTCACCTGATAATACATGTTCTTCGCGCCGTGCAGATCCTTTACCAGACCGCCCCGGCCCTTCAGGGTCTCCACCATGGCCTGAATGCGCTCCTCGGGCAGCAGGCCCTTCAGATCCAGCAGGGGGATGCCGTCGTGGCAGCCCAGCATGTTCACCACGCGTATGCCCTTTTGCTGAATGTCGTCGATCCAGCGCACCAGATATTCAAAATTCTTGTGCTCGAAGGCATCCAGAATCAGGCCGGGCAGGAAGAAGTCGTAGGTCATGCAGCCCGCCTCGCACAGCTTCTCGTGGGTCTTTTCCCCGTAGCTGGCGTGGATTTCGGGCAGGATGCTCAGGCCGTATTTCCCGGCAATGCCGCCCACTTTCTGCAGCATCTGCCAGGTGTCCGGCTCGTTCAAAAAGTTCTTGGCGCCGGGGGTCTTGGGGGCGTAGGCAAAAGCATCCAGACGGATGATCTTGGCGCCGTAGTCCGCCAGCTTGTGCAGGGTCTCGTCGTAGAACTCCCACACCAGCGGGGAGGCCACGTTCAGGTCCATCTGGCCCAGATAGCTGCGGCGGCTTTCCAGATGATCCACCACAGCGGCCTTGTGGGCCTCGAACTCACCGAAGTTCATGGCGGCGGGCTTTTCGCCCCGCTCCAGCGCGGCGTTCACCAGCTCGGCAATGCGGCTGGCCGCCTGATACTGGATGCCCAGGCTTTCCACCAGCTCGCTGGCGTCCACCTTGCGGTAGCGCACCTCCTGATAGAAGGTGTTCCAGTAGGGCACCTCGCTGCCGTCCGGCATGCGCACCATCAGGATGGGCAGGCCGGGCTTGCGGAAGAACATATCCTTGATTTTTTCCTCGTCCGGCTGGATGTAGCCCTCTTCGGTCATCTTGCCGTGGCCGGCCCAGAACCTGTTCCAGTTGATGAAGAAGTCCTTGTAGCGGGAGTTCTCGCCGTTTTTCAGCAGATCCTGAAACTGGGGCGACAGCACCGAGGCGTGGTTCAGGATCAGGTCGAATTTCAGGTCAATGCCCAATTTGCGCAGCGCGTCCAGATCGGCCTGACCGGCGTAGCACTCGTTCAGGTTGTAGTCGATCACCGAGAAGCCCCGGTCCAGATCGGTGTTGAAGATGCTGGGCAGGATGTAGAAGGCGTCGAAGGCGCCCTTCATCTCGCCCCGGCCCAGCAGGGCCACGATGTCGGCCAGCGTGCCGCCCATGCTGTCCGGATAGGCGTTCAGCATTACGCCGGCGGAAAGTGCGGTTTTGTTTTCCATTGCTCGGTTCCCCTTTCTCTTTTCTCGCGCCGCTCAGGCGTTGGCCATCAGGGCCTGATACTCGGCGTAGCTGAGCAGCTCGCCGCTCTTGGACAGAATCACAGCCGCCTTGTGGGCCTGAGAGGCCAGCAGGCCCTGCTCGATCTCCAGCACCATGGTGGTGAAGGGGCTGTCCACCTTGCCGTCCCGGTTGCGCTCGCGGCGGTGGGCCATGGTCTCGGCGGGGGTGCTGTTCAGCAGCACCGGCAGATCCACACCGGCCAGATGGTCGTTGTTGCTGTGGGTCCACTCGATGATCAGCACGCTGGTTTCGGAGAAGTCCACGGTCTCGGCCCACAGCTCGCTGGGGCGGCGGCCCATCCGCTTCAGGGAAATCTGCTCCGCGCCCGCCTGGAACTGGGCGATGATGCTGTTCACCCGGTCGAAGTCGATCTCGTTGGGGGTGCCCAGATAACCCTTCAGGCCACGGCGGCCCGCCGCCTGATAGGCGCTCAGCCAGCCGTACTCGGCGCACAGGGCGGGGTCGGCGTCCTTGTCCTCCTCCATCAGCTGGTGCAGCTGCTCGCTCACCTGGGCGGTGTGCAGACCGGCGGCCACCAGACCCTTCAGGCCGGTGTCCCGGAACACCCGCAGACGCTCGGCGTCGTTGTACTCGGGAATGCGGTGGGGGTAGTTGTCGCCGGAGAGGATGTAGCTCTTGGCGCCCAGCTGGCCCAGATACCAGCCCAGCAGGGACGCGGTCTCGCTCTTGCCCACGCCGGAGCCGCCGCACACGCTGAGCACGCAGCGCTGCAGGGGTTTATTTTCCAGCGCGGCGATCATCTTGTCCACCAGAGCGGGCAGGATGGTCTTTGCCTTGGCCACATGGCTCTCGGTGATGAGCACCTTATCGCCGGGCATGTCGCCGTGGGGAATCTCGGCGGGCAGGGTCATGGAATCCAGACGCTCGGCCAGACCCTCGCGGGCGGCCTTCAGGGTATTCAGCAGAGTATTGTTCATGATGTGATTTCTCCTTTTTGGGTTTATGACAAAGTGACGGATAAACGTTTTTATGCAACGGATAAACGTTTTTATGCAAAGGCCGTTTGACTTGACCACTGCCGCTGTGGGATAATAAGGGGAATCAATTGCGGCGAGAGGAGCAACGGTCCTATGGCAACTTTAAAAGATGTGGCGCGCCTTTCCGGCGTGACGGTGACCACCATTTCCCGGATGCTGAACAACCGGGTCAACGTGAGCGAAAAGACCCGCGCCAAGATTCTGGCGGCCATGGAAGAGCTGGACTATCACCCCAACGAGCTGGCCCAGTCGCTGATCAGGCAGAAAAGCAGCTTTATCGGCCTGATCGTGCCCTCGGCGAAGAACTTTTTCTTCGGCGCGGTGATCGACTGCGTGGAGCGGTATGTGTGCGCCAGCGGCTACAAGCTGCTTTTGTGCGTGTCCGACCTGGACGTGAACAAGGAAGTGGAATATTTCCACATGCTGAAAAGCAACAAGGTGGCGGGGGTCATTCTGGCCAGCCATACCCAGAACCTGCCGGAGCATGTGAACCTGAGCAACCTGCCGCTGGTCACCATCGACCGCACGCTGGCGGATTCGGTGCCCAGTGCCTGCGCCGACAACTATGCCGGCGGACGGCTGGCGGCGGAGCATCTGCTGGACGGCGGCTGCCGTCATCTGGCCTACATCAGCGGCAGCGCGGGCATCGAAATGGACGCCAACAAGCGCTGGGTGGGCTTCTGCGACGTGTGCCGCGAGCGGGGGGCCGAACCCCCGGTGATGGTGGACGCCAGCGAGCGGGACTTCATTGCCATGCGCTACGAGCCGCTGATCCACCAGCTGTTTCAGGAGCACCCGGAAGTGGACGGGGTGTTCTCGTCCAACGATATCATTGCCGCTCAGGTGCTGCAATATTGCAGCCAGCAGGGCATCGAGGTGCCCTGCCGGATGAAGGTGGTGGGCTACGACGACACCGATCTTGCCTGCCTGACCACCCCGCCCCTGACCACCATCCACCAGCCGGTGGAGGACATCTGCCGCTGGGCGGTGGAGCGGATCGTGGCCGGCGAAAGCGCCGGGGAACCGGAAGCAAAGGTGTTCCCGGTGCGGCTGATCCATCGCCAGAGCAGCTGAGCCGTTCGCTTCTTCCTCCCCCATCATAAAAGATGCGGGGCAAAATGTCAATCGTTTGACATTTTGCCCCGCATACAAAATATGCCCCCGCTTTTGTGGATTTTTACCAAAAGCGGGGGCATTGTTTTTTCATCGCGTTTTCCCTTTGCCGTTCCGTCCGCCAGCCCGGGCCTGGTCTGCTCTGCCTTTTCCCTCCCGGTGACCCACGCCCTTGCCGCTTTGCCGCCGGTTGCAGTTTTGCGCACGCCGCGTCTGCCTTTCTCTGCGGGATCCGCCCTTTTCGTTTAGCGAATTTTCATTCTTTATTTTGGCATAGTTCTTGCATTTTTAGAATATTTATGCTAATATCATGCATATAATCACAAAACGGCATGTTACAAGGAGGCCGTGAGAAAAGGGGGAGCGCCCGGCGCTGGCCGGGCCAACGGGATATGGAAAAACTTTGGGCAGGGCGGGCGCAGGCCGCCACCAGTAAAATCGCGGACGATTTCAACTCGTCCATTCACATCGACTGCCGCATGTACCGGCAGGACATCACCGGCTCGCTGGCCCACGCGGCCATGCTGGCGGCACGGGGCATTTTGAGCAAAGCCGACCTGGACGCCATCACCACCGGGCTGGAGGGCATTCTGGCGGATCTGGACAGCGGCGCGCTTGTCATCGACCCCACCGCCGAGGACATTCACATGTTCGTGGAGGCGGAGCTGACCAAGCGCATCGGTGACGCGGGCAAGCGGCTGCACACCGCCCGCAGCCGGAACGATCAGGTGGCCACCGACCTGCGGCTCTATCTGCGGGACGCCTGCGCTTCGCTGCAGGGCCAGCTGAAGGAGCTGCTGGAGGCCATCTATGAGCAGGCCAGGGCCAATCAGGACGCCATCCTGCCCGGCTACACCCATCTGCAGCGGGCGCAGCCGGTGTGCTTTGCGCACCATCTGCTGGCATGGGCGGCCATGCTGCAGCGGGACGTGACCCGTTTGCAGGACGCGGTGGCCCGCATGAATTACAGCCCCCTTGGCTGCTGCGCGCTGGCGGGCACCACCTACCACACCGACCGGGCCATGACCGCCGCGGCGCTGGGCTTCGACGGCGTGTGCGCCAACAGCATGGACGGCGTATCCGACCGGGACTTCTGCGTGGAGATTCTGAGCGCGCTGGCCCTTGTGATGATGCATCTTTCCCGCTTTTCGGAGGAGATCATCCTCTGGTCCAGCTGGGAGTTCAAGTTCGTGGAGCTGGACGACGGCTTCACCACCGGATCCAGCATCATGCCCCAGAAGAAAAACCCGGACATGGCAGAGCTGGTGCGGGGCAAGACCGGCCGGGTGTACGGCGATCTGATGGGTACCCTGACCATGCTGAAGGGCCTGCCGCTGGCATATAACAAGGACATGCAGGAGGATAAGGAATCCATCTTCGACGCCATCGACACGGTGAGCCAGTGCCTTGGGGTGTTCGCGCCCATGGTGCGCACCATGAAGCCGCTGAAGGCGAACATGTACGCGGCAGCGCAGAAGGGGTTCATCAACGCCACCGATCTGGCGGATTACCTGACCTGCAAGGGCATGCCGTTCCGCAGCGCCTACAAGCTGACGGGCCAGCTGGTGGCGAAATGCATCGCCGAGGGCAAGGTGCTGGAGGATGTGACGCTGACGGAATACAAGGCGCTGAGCGAGCTGTTTGATGAGGACGTATACGAAGCCATCGATCTTGCGGCCTGCGTGGCCCGGCGCACCAGCGAAGGCGGCACCGGCCCGGCCTCGGTGACCGCCCAGCTGCAGCAGCTGGAAGCGTTTTTGGCGAAGATGTGAGTTTGATAGAGGTTTGATGGAGAAAAAGAGGAGCACCCTGAGTGGGTGCTCCTCTTTTGGTTATACATTAATTTCTGATTAGTCTCTGCGAAAAATGTCGCGAGTATAAACCTTATCCTTCACATCATCCAGGCAACTATCATAGCGATTGGCAATAATTGCTTGGGCTTGTGATTTGAATGTTTCCAGATCATTCACCACTCGGCTACCAAAGAAGGTTTCACCATCTTTCAAGGTAGGTTCGTAGATGACCACGGTAGCACCCTTTGCCTTAATACGTTTCATCACACCCTGAATAGAGCTCTGACGGAAATTATCGGAATTGGATTTCATAGTCAGGCGATACACGCCGATAATACATTCTTTTTCCTGGCTTTTGTTATACTCACCATTGTTATAGTAATCATAATAGCCCGCTAAATGCAACACCTGATCTGCAATAAAATCTTTTCGGGTACGGTTAGATTCTACAATGGCACTCATCATATTCTGAGGAACATCTTGATAATTGGCCAACAGCTGTTTGGTATCCTTCGGCAGGCAATAACCGCCATAGCCAAAACTGGGGTTATTGTAGTGACTGCCGATACGAGGATCAAGACACACCCCATTGATGATCTGCCTGGTATCCAACCCCTTCATTTCTGCATATGTATCCAGCTCATTAAAATAGCTGACACGCAGAGCCAAGTAAGTGTTAGCAAACAGCTTGACCGCTTCCGCTTCAGTAAAGCCCATGAACAAGGTCTCAATATCCTCTTTCAGCGCACCTTCCTGCAGCAAACCAGCAAAAGTGTGCGCTGCCTGCACCAAGCGATCGTCATTCAAATCCGTACCTACAATAATGCGGCTGGGATAAAGGTTATCGTAGAGAGCCTTGCTCTCGCGCAGAAATTCAGGGCTGAACAGGATATTTGTGCTGCCAGTCTTCTTTCGAATAGACTCGGTGTAACCCACAGGAATGGTGGATTTGATCACCATAATGGCGTTGGGGTTATACTCCATCACTAGCTGGATCACATTCTCCACCGCGGAAGTATCGAAATAGTTCTTCTTGCTGTCGTAATTAGTGGGTGCCGCAATCACCACAAAATCTGCGTCGCTATACGCCGATTTTGCATCCAATGTGGCTGTCAGATCCAGCTGCTTTTCTGCCAGGTATTTTTCAATGTACTCATCCTGAATGGGCGATTTCCGGCTGTTGATCAACTCTACTTTTTCCGGGATGATATCCACTGCGGTGACAGTATGATGCTGAGCCAACAATACCGCAATGGACAGGCCAACATAACCAGTTCCAGCTACTGCAATTTTAGCCATTTTTCTTCACAACTCCTAAAATTTCCAAAAGAATTCTGATTTCTCCAGTAATGATTATGGAAATCAGCCAAACCACTGCAATAATGGCCGACTTTAATAAAACTCCTACAAAAGCAGACTCTAACATAACCACTGAACTTAAGGTCTTACAAAGAAACACACCAAGCAAAGTTGTAAAAATTATTGACACAAAGTTTGGAATCAACCCACTTAAAAAAGCAAGAAATGATTTTCCAAACCCCTTGTTTATCAAGAAATAATATTCAATAAAGAACTTCAAAATGTATGCAAACGCGACTGCTATCGATACCCCTTCAATGGTTTTAAATTTGAACAAACAAGCAAAGATCAAAATCAGTGTTACACAGACATGAACTATTGAACTTTGAAACATTAGTTTAGTTTTATTAATCGACTGATATATTGCTCCAGCACTAGATGCAATAATTTGAGCCCAGATTGAACAACTCAAAATCATAAAGCTCGGAACAGCCAATTCCCATTGAGATCCATATAAAATTAAAATTATTTCTTGTGCACAAACAAAGCAAATTGGCTGTATCAAAGCTCCCAGTGCAGAAAACATTTTAATAACGTCAACATACTTCCTGTATATATAATTTAAATCATCCTGATGAACAGATAGGATAGGATGTAACACCGGATTAATCACAAAGGTCAGATTACTAAGCGGATACATCATAAGCTTATAGCTCTTATCGTAATACGCTAGGCATTCATTCCCTAAGAACTTACCAATAGAGATATTATCTATATTGCGGGAAAAATAATTAGTAATACTAAACAGGAACTGATATGTACTGTATCCTCGAATCTTCTTTACACTTTGGAAATCAACTCTAAGCTTCAAGTGCAGATTTGAACCCCATACATTCCATATAAACAGAAACAGAGATGACAGTGTTGACTGAATCACTAAAGTGTAATATTTTGCTCCCATAAAAGCTAAAACAATAGCAATTATTGAAGTAGCAACACATATGCTTACAGTTCGTACTGCAATCGCCATGAATCTCTGCTTCCGATATAATAATGCATTAGGCACCATATTAATAGTATTAAAGTAAACAGAAACAGACAAAATCATTACAATGGGATAGTAAACATTATTATCAAAAAAGATCGCTATGGGAATTGATAGCAGTGCAAATCCGCCTGCTAATACAATTCCTGCCATTGCTGTAAATGAAAATATATCATCGATTTCCGATTTTGTTAATGATTTGTTCTGTATAATTGCTGGTCCAATTCCCATTTCAGACAGAATAGAAAACAAATTGGTAAACACTGTAATAACAGCAACTATTCCATAGTCATTAGGTGTCAAAATTCTTGACAGAATTGCCGTAACTAAAATGTTAATTATTACTGTTGCATATTTTGACGATACATTTAAAATTGTTGCTTTTTTTAATGAAATTGAACTCATTCCTAAACCCCTAAAATACTTTGATAGAGTTTATATATTTGTTCCGCATTCTTTTCTGCTGTAAGATTTTCAACTGCCTTCTGTTGACCTTTAAGTGCAATTTTTCGAGCTATATCTCTATGTGTTGCGATATATTCCAGTTTTTGAGTCAAAGACAATATATTATCCCGTTCATACAAAAAGCCCGTTTCTTCATTTTCAATCAACTCTGCCGTAGCACCTGAATTTGAACCTAGCACTACATTTCCAGTCATCATACCTTCCACAGTTACACGACCAAATGCCTCACAATATGAACATACGCACACAACATCATGCTTTTGATATAGCTCAATTATATTATTGCTCGGCTCCATAATATTTACCGGAAGTTCATTTTCTTCTACATATCCTCTTAATAGATCAATATATTCTTTATCCCCAGACCCAATTATTGTGGCAAAAATATCACTTCTACCCTGACTCTTGAGAGTCTTGAGAGCTTTTAACAAAAGCATTTGACCTTTCTGCGGTGTAATGCGTCCTGGTAAAAATACACGTACAAATTCATTCCGCAATATATCTCGTTTTGAATAATATCGATTATGATCTATTCCATTGTAAATTACTTTAATTTCATTATTTAAAAGCAATCTATACTTTTCTGCCACACTTTCAGAAATCGCAATTCTTGCGTCAGCCTTATCAATCAATTGTAATGCTTCTTTTTTACAAACAAACTCTTCGCCCAAATCTTCTTCCATAAATTCACGAAAATGCCAAAGCACTTTCTTTCTATTTCTATAAGCTGCTTTCGCCCCCATATTTGTAGTTAACGCATTAATGTGAATCAAATCAAATCTTCTCAAAAGTATACTTAATTTTAAATCAGCAACAAAAACAACTATTTCCCGAAGTAATTTCGATATTAGTCCACACTTCGAATCTATACTCTTACGCCACAATTTATTGCTGTATAACAGCACTTTATATTTTATTTTCTCTTGATTTAGAAATTCCTCAATATCACCGTGCATTGGGATTAAAACTTCTAAAGAGAAGTCTTTCCTTTGTTTTTGAATAATAGAAACAAAGGTGACTAAAGACCGACTTGCTCCACTGTTCATGGAAGAATTTGATGCGACCACTAAAACTCTATATGTGCTCTGCATATGCTATAACTCCTCAATTAAATCTGCGCAAAACCTTCCACACCTCAAATTCCAATCTTGGAGAAATTGCACTCAACAAAACTGAAACTCTTGAAGTAATCGCACACGGATTAGGAATCACAAAAAGAACCCAATTTTCTTTTGCTTCCTTCCTCAATTCATTATAAAGGTCTACATTATCATGGTTCACCGCTATCATTGTTCGCAAACATGTTACAGCCGCTTTAACTTTTCTAACTTTCCATGCTGACAAAACACGTGGATCTTCTAACAGAAACTTCCTTGTTCGCTTTAAAGCTTCATACTCACTTAAATGTTTAGGTTTAAAATAGTTTTTTTCAAACCGTCCATTTAATGCACTTGTAGGATTCATCCTGTAATTATATCCACAATATTCTTTCCAAATAATCGGACCATTACAGATGCTTAAATACTCAACCAAAAATAATAGGTCTTCACAAATCGCAATATCCTTGCAAAAAAAGATTCCATGCTCTATTAAAAGTTTTCGGTCAAAGATCTTGCAAACAGGAAAGCCTTTCATGCCACTCTCGCTAAATGCGGAAATCTGTGCTTGTACTTTGGAAATTTTTGATTTACAAACTTTTCTTTTGTTATCGATTGGGCATGCAACAAGCCCTTCTGGTTTCATATCAGCGACAAGTTTTTCTAAGTACTCTTTATCGAGAGTATCATCCGCGTCAACAAAAGCAATATATCTTCCTGTTGCTTTTTTAATTCCCACATTACGTGCGAAAGACACTCCCTGATTTTCTTGATGAATCACTTTAATGCAACTATATAATCGACCATATTGATCACATATATCTCCGCTGTAATCAGTTGATCCATCATTAATTAGTAAAATTTCATAGTCATCTATACTTTGATTCAAAACTGAGTCCACACATTCTTTCAGATACTTCTCCGCATTATATACTGGAATAACAACGCTTATTTGACACTGTTGCTGCATCTTTCTTCCTTCTCTTCTTAATTACCACTAATTTGATGTTCCAAAACTCTGTCAAAAAAAACAACAAAACTATATTTGTATTAATAAAGAACGGATAGCCTTCCGTCAAAAAGTACACTTCGTAGGCAATTGCTATCAAACACACAGCCACATCATTTTTCTTAATTGCTAATTTATAAATACCAAAAAAAATCAGGAAATACAGCATCCAAATCAGAAAGCCATATTGATATAATATAACCAAATAGCTATTATCCATTGTTCCTAGCTCTTCATATGCTGATGGTGCCCCAAAAGGTTTAATTGACAAAAGCTCAGTATGCCAGTGCCATAGTGCAAATCGATAAGAAAAAACTACATTCAACTTGTTAACAAGTTCGTTTTTTGTATACAAGTGCGCAACTGTATAAGACAAAAAACTAAACAACGGAAAAATACTGTATACTATTGCCCTAAATGCTTTGCTTCCAAATAGTTTCGACACTTTATAAATATACTTATCGAACATCAACAGCGCACACGAAAGAATCATTACAATTAGCGCTGAACGACTATTAGTAATTTTATAAATAAAAATCGTAACAATCAGCAAATTGAATATTTTCAATCCTGAAATTCTCTTGAAATTAATACATATATATCCAATAAATATAGTGAACAACATCAGCGCTGCTGTATTTGGATTTTTAAAACCCAAAAAATAATAAACAGTCTCCCCATCATATCCTTTTTGGTTTTCAATCAAACCTAGCAACGCTGCGCCAATAATAAGAGCAGCTATCGAAGTATTAGCTTTTACAAAAACCTTCAGAGCCCAGCGATATTCAATCCCTTTAAGTGCTAACCCAAAAAGTATAAGTTTCGCAAATGTCATGCCCTGAGAATTTATTAAGCTCAAAAACATAATTCCGCTTGAAACAACAACTATTATCAAGCTAAAAAAATTTATACGAGCATCTGCAATCCACTTTACTGCAACACACATAAATGCAATATAAAAGCACACTGTACGAAGCATATCAAATAGTAAAATATCTGATATTTCACTAGATTCCAACCAAAAATGTATTTGCATACACCAAATAAATACCGATGTAAGCCACAGTAATTTATTTTGTTTATGAAAACTCATTTTTCAACACCAATTTTACTTAAGCTTCCAAACAAGATAATTCATTCAATCTTTTAGAAATCTTTTGAATATATCTTTTCCTTATACTCATCAAATCTTCCAATCACTCTAGCCGGAATCCCTGCCACTACTGATCCATCCGGTATATCTCTATTTACTAAACTTCCTGCCCCTACAATTACGTTATTACCAATTTTCACATCATATAGGATCATACTTCTTGCCCCAATAAACACATTGTTTCCAATATGTATTGCTCCTGTTCGTTTTTTGTATTTATTCACATTTTCCATTTTATTAAACAATGTACTTGTAATATCATGATTAATAAACATCACTTGACTATCCAAAACAACATTATTTCCAAAATATATTAATTCTGGTTCTGTGCCAAAATTATACGGTTGAAAATAGCATCCATCTCCTTGAGCTCCAAAATAGTTTATTCGCTTCAAAAATCTTGCTCTTTTATCTCCATTCATTAACATCAATATAACGAGGAATACTTTCCTAAAAAACATTTTTCTTCCTTTCGCTTAAAATGCAATCTTACATCCCATATGAGACACAAAATAGTTCACCGGTATTATTCTCGAAATAACAACTGCTTTAGTTATCCCAAAATTTTCCTTTAGAATAGGCATCAACTGTTCATTTTTGAGATAATGAGGAAATTTCTCATTAAGCATTTTTTTTGCTCCATAAAACATCTGTTTATTTCCTGCATTTGCGGATACAACCATTGTTTGTAACAAGTAGTAAATCTCCCTGTATTCAAAATAGCTTTTCCAGTACATATTTTCACTGCATAATTCTGAAAACTCATTTCTCAAACTTTCAGATGCCTTTACAAACTTCATATAGTGTTCTGGATTCTTATATGAGGAACTCATTGTTACATTCCCCACTCTATAAAAATATAATTCTTCTTCAATCGAGATAGGTTTTTTTGCTTCCAGTAACACTTTGATATACGCTTCATCAAAACATGTCGGGAACATACTCCCAATATCCAATTTTTCCAGTAATTCACGCTTCACAATTTTGTTCCACGGCTGAGAATTTCGCTCTACATACGTCACATTTTTTTCGCCTTTATACGCTCTAAACCATTTTTCTTTCGTTTTAATCTTTTTAGGATAAAATGAATAATCGCAATAGACCAGTTCGCTGTCACCATTTTTTGCCGCATTGTACAGTTTCTCAAACATATCTTTCCGTACAAAATCATCAGCATCTACCCAGCCAACATATTCTCCTGTTGCATGAATCAACCCAACTTGTCGAGTTTTATACAACCCTCTATTATCTTGAGTGAAAGCCTTAACTTTTTCAGAATTTTTTTCCTGATATTTTTGGATTAAGTTCCAAGACCCATCTGTTGAACCATCGTTAATCACAATAATCTCAATATCTTGTAGTGTTTGATTTACAAGAGAATCCAAACATTCTTCCAAATATTTTTCCGCATTATATACGGGCACTATAACTGTAACTTTTTTCATCGTGCAACCTCCGCCGTCGTCTGGCCCTGAGCCACGCCTTCGGTGCTTTCCGCTTCGAACAGGATGCGCACCGTGGCGAACATGATCTTCAGATCCTCCACAAAGCTGGGGTTGGAAATGTACATCAGATCCATCTGCAGCTTGTCGTAGGGGGTGGTGTTGTATTTGCCGTATACCTGGGCGTAACCCGTCAGGCCCGCTTTCGCCTGCAGGCGCAGCGCAAACTCCGGCAGCTCCTCTTCGTACTGGGCCGCAATCTCCGGCCGCTCCGGGCGGGGGCCTACCAGGCTCATTTCGCCCTTGAAAATATTGATCAGCTGCGGCAGTTCATCCAACCGGCATTTCCGAATGAATTTGCCAATCGGGGTAATGCGGTCGTCGTTCTCGCCGGTGGAAAGCCGGGCCACGCCGTCCTTCTCTGCATCTACTCGCATGCTTCGGAATTTTAATACATTAAACGTCTTTCCGTCCCGGGTCAGGCGGCACTGCTTATAGAAGGCCGGGCCGCCGTCGGTGGCCTTGATGGCGATGCCCACCGCCAGCATAATGGGCGACAGAACCACCAGCGCAAAGCCGGATACAAACAGATCGAACGCCCGCTTGATGAACAGATACTCCGGGTTGGGGTCGTACCGGCCCACCCGCAGCATGGGCAGGTGGAACATGTGCATCCGCTCGGCGCCGCTCATGATCACGTCACCGACGCGGGGGATCAGATACACCCGGATGTTCCGGGCCACACACTGCTTCAGAATAATGTTCCGCTCGTGGGAATGGATGCCGCACAGGAACACCACCTCCACGCCGTCCAGAATGCGCAGCTTATCGTTCAAAGCGCTGTCCACATCGGCGGTGGCGGTCACATGGAACCGCTTTTCCAGGCCGTACTCCTGAATCAGCTGCTCCATGCCCTCGCGCATGTCGTAAATTACTGCGGTTTTCTGGGCCTTATACCGGCCGAAATACCACTGATGAGCCAGCGTGCACCACAGCCCGGCCAGCGCCACCTGCACCGCGAACACGCCCAGCATGGGCAGCACCGGCGGGAAATGTTTGGTCAGCAGCCAGGTGACCAGATACATGATGCCGTCCGCAATCAGGGCGGACAGCGCCTGCGACATGAGCATCTCGGAAATGCGGCTCAGCGTGATGCGGAACCCCTCGTAGATGCGCCCGTATGTAACATACAGCCCAAAGAACAGGGCGATCACCAGCCAGTTCCCCTTCTGAAAATAGGGCTCGGCCAGATTATCCGCATACGCCAGATACCAGCACACCCCGAACGGAATGGTGAGCAAAACCGCATCCAGCAGCTTGACCACCCGCAACATTGTGTTATGCCGTAAACGATTCATCATTCCCTCTCCTTATATCCATAATTGCTCAGCATGAGCGGGGTGCTGTTATTCCCCGCAATCTGTTCCCGCTGATTATTTTAACCATACGCGATAACTCATCAACATTTTTAACGCAAAATACCCCGGGCGGCCGGGCTGCCCAGGGGGATTCTGCGTTGGCGGTTTTCCGTTTGCGTCTGCCGGGCGGCGCCGAGCCGGCGTTTGCCGTTTTGCCTGCAGTTCGCCCTGGCAAACACAGCCGCTGCCTCTCCCCCTGTTTTGCGGGTGCTGCGCTGAAAATTGCCGTGTCCTTTTCGCTTTACCGTAAAAGGAAAGCGAAGGTACTGATGGTTATATGTCAGTATTTTAATCATAACGCAATTTGCATCTTTTTTCAATGAAAACGGTGGAATTAAGTGCAGATTCGGCTAATTGGTAAAAAAGCTGAGTGAAAAGCGAATAATATTGATTTTTCTGCTGGAAATCCCCCTTCTTTTCCTCTTTTTCCCTGGATGGACATATCCCTGTACCCCCATGTTTTTTTGCAGGATATTCCACCGGATTTGCTCCATCGGCTTTTGGCCCGTTTCGCCCACTTCAAACTGGAAAATTTTCCTTGGTCATTCCATGGAAAAATCGCGCATTTTATTGACAAATGTGTCAAACTTGTGTACCATTTCAACTAGATAACCCGGCAACGCATCTTCCTATTAAAATAAGTAAACGGAATGCAAAAGGAGAACATCATGAGCCAATCCAAACAGACCGCCCTGGTTATTATGGCAGCGGGCATCGGCAGCCGTTTCGGCGGCGGAATCAAGCAGCTGGAGCCCGTGGGCCTGCACGGCGAAATCATCATGGACTATTCCATTCACGACGCCATTGAAGCGGGCTTCAACAAGGTGGTCTTTATCATCCGGCACGACATTGCCGAGGCCTTCCGCGAGGCCATTGGCGACCGGATCGCCGCCACCTGCGCCCGCCTGGGCGTGGAGATTGCCTACGCCTATCAGGAGAAGGAAAACCTGCCTGAGGGCGTATCCCTGCCCGAAGGCCGCACCAAGCCCTGGGGCACCGGCCAGGCGGTTCTGGCCTGCAAGGGCCTTCTGAACGAGCCCTTCGTGGTGATCAACGCCGACGACTACTACGGCAAGGAAGCCTTCGTGAAGATCCACGACTTCCTGATTCAGGACCACGGCGACAGCGAGCTGTGCATGGCGGGCTTCGTGCTGAAGAACACCCTTTCTGAGAATGGCGGCGTGACCCGCGGCATCTGCCACATGAACGAGACCGGCTACCTGACCGACGTGGAGGAGACCTCCAATATCGTAAAGACCGCCACCGGCGCCGAGGTTGAGGGCAAGCCCGTGGACGCGGACTCTCTGGTTTCCATGAACATGTGGGGCCTGACCCCCGCCTTTATGGATCTGCTGGACAAGGGCTTTGTGGAGTTCTTCGCCAACACTCCGGACGACAAAATCCTGAAGGCCGAGTACCTGCTGCCCATCTACATCGACCAGCTGCTCAAGCGCAGCGCGGTGTCGGTGAAGGTACTGAAAACCGACGACAAGTGGTTCGGCGTGACCTACAAGGAGGACAAGGACTTCGTTGTGGCCAGCTTCCGTGCGCTGATCGAGGCGGGCGTTTACAAGGAGGATCTGTTCAGCGACCTGTAAGCCGCTGACCTTCCGGCGTTTTTCGCCAAAACCGATTCAGCTTGACTGGCAAAACCAGAAGGCGGCTGCCTTCCCAATTCGGGAAAGGCAGCCGCCTTTTTCTGCGTTTTCCGCTCTGGCCGGATTTTGTGGGGCAAAGCCCCGGGGCTCCGCTTCAGTGCGGTCGGAACCCGGGGCTTTATTCTTTTCAGCTGGCGTATCCGGTCATTCGCCGGGCGAAGCTGCGGGCGGGGTTCTGCCTGCCCAGCACAGGGCCAGCGCCTTCAGCAGCCGGTCCATGTCGATGGGCTTGGACACATGGGCGTTCATGCCCGCGGCGGTGGTGCGGTCCACATCCTCGGCAAAGGCGTTGGCGGTCACCGCCACAATGGGCACGGTGGCCGCGTCCGGCCGATCCAGCCGGCGGATGGCCCGGGCGGCATCGCAGCCGTCCATCACCGGCATCTGCATATCCATCAGGATGGCATCCACCGAATAGGGGGCCGACCGCTGGAACTTTTCCACCGCCTGCTTGCCGTTGGCCGCGCTGATCACCTGGGCGCCGCTCATGGTGAGCAGCTCGGTGACAATCTCCATGTTCAGCTCGTTGTCCTCGGCCACCAGAATGGTCTGGCCCGCCAGCGAAGCGGCGGGGCTGGCCGCCGGGGCTGCGGCGGAGGCTGCCGCCCCGATCACCGGGCCGGCGTGCTGCTCCACCACCTCCAGCGGCAGGGTCACGGTGAACCGGCTGCCCTTGCCCACGGCGCTTTCCACCGTGATTTCACCGCTCATCTGCTGCACCAGACTTTTCACAATGGGCATGCCCAGACCGGTGCCCTCGGTGGCGCGGGGGGTGAAGTGGGTCTCGCGGGAATAGGGCTCGAAGATATGCTCCAGAAACTCGCTGCTCATGCCGATGCCGGTATCCGCCACCACAATCTGATACTTGCTGTGCTTCTGGTAGTCGAACTGGCGCACCTCCACCCTGATTTCGGCGCCCTCGCAGCTGTATTTCAGCGCATTGGAGAGCAGGTTGTTCATGATCTGGCCGATCTTGAAGGAGTCGCCCTTCACCACCGGATTCTTCAGCTGCATGGACAGCTCAAACCGCTTGTTCTGGCGCTCGGCCTGAGCGCGGAACATCTCGCACACCTCGGTCAGGTATTCGTTCAGGTCGAATTCCTTCACGTCCAGCGCGCTCTTGCCCGCCTCCAGCTTGGCCATCTCCAGAATGTCGTTGATGAGCATGAGCAGCTGTTTGGCCGCAAACTCCACCTTTTTGATGTAGCCGGTGACCTTTTCCGCGTCGCCCGGCTCCCGGCGGATCAGCTCGGAGTAACCGATCACCGCGTTCAGGGGGGTGCGCATGTCGTGGGACATGGTGTTGAAGAAGGTATTGCGGGCCCTGGCGCTGGTTTTGGCGGTGTCCAGCGCCTCCTGCAGAATCATCATGTGCTGCATCTGCTGGCGCTTTTCCACGTCCACATCCTTGAAGCAGAGGATCACCTCGCCGGGCAGGATGTGCTTCTGGTAGATGGTGCGCACGTTCACCCAGTGGTAGCTGCCGCCGAACATGCGCTGGTAGTCGCCGCCGTAGTCCACCACGTTTTCCTTCACCCGCTGGGCAATGCTCTTGAGCGAGAAGTCCTGCTCGAACTCGGCATAAGCCTCCGGGTGCACCCGCTTTTTCACCTGAGCCAGCAGCTGCTCGTAGTCGCCGCTCTCGTCAAAGGTACCCCGCAGATCCGGCGAGGTCTTGATGGCCCGGTAGGTGCCGGCCGCAAAATCCACCCGGTAGATGGCAAAGAAGGAATCGCTGAGCACCCGGATGGTCTTTTCGGTCTCGGCCAGCCGGCGCAGGTTCAGAATATCCCGCACCACCATGAACAGCAGGGTCACAAAGGCAATGAGAGCCACGCCGATCAGGGAATAGATCAGCGGATCTCTTTCGCCCATCAGCACCTCCTGGGTGGGGATGGTCATCACCACGGTCCAGCCGTTGTCCATCTCGGCATAGTACACGCCCCGGGCCACGCCCTGGGGGTCGGTGATCTGGGCGTCGTAGGCAAAGAGGCTGCCGTCCCGCACGCCGCTGATCAGCTGCTCGGCATACACCGGGTCGGTGGCCTGCCGGTCGATCAGCCGGTAGAGCAGCCCGCCGTCGGTATCGAACAGATAAAAATGATAGGTGGAGGGCAGGCCGATCTCCAGATCCAGCACGTCGCCCTGGTTGATGTACACATCCATGGCCAGCACGTCGCCCTCGGTCTCCATGGCCTTGGACAGGGTGAAGATCTGGTCGCCGGTGATGGCATCCTCGTATACGTCGCTGAACACGATCTCGCCGGGCGAGGCCATCGCGTTCTGATACCAGTCGGTGCTGGTATAATCGTAGTTGCTGTCGCCGGCCCAGGGGTTGGCGGCCACGATCTGCCCCCCGATCACCGCGTACAGGTCGGCCACATGGCCGCCGAACACCTCGTCCACATTCTGCTGGTACTGCTCCATGCCGTGCTGCAGGGTGTCCCAGTCCATCTGGCCGGTGATTCCCTGCCCGGTATACAGCCAGGCCATCTGAAAGACCCGGGCGAAGCTGTCCAGCCGGCTCTGGGGCTCGCGGGCGTAGCTCTCCGCCAGCGACATGCCCATCTGCTGGGTGTTGCGCATCATTTTATCCCGCACAAGGCCGATGCCCACCAGCAGAAGAGCCGCCACCACCACCAGTGTGGTGATGCTCAGCACAATGCTGTTCAGCGCCCGGCGCTGCTGCTTTTCCATGCGTTGTTCCCCTCTTTCCCGCCGGGTGCCCGGCGGCCTTTTTCCATGTTACAGTGTACCACAGTTGGCTTTTTTGCGCCAGTGCCCCGCATCACACACCCGCCGGGTGGGTAAAATGGGTCTGCCGGTAGGCCCGGGGCGAGATGCCGTACACCGATTTGAAGGCCCGGGAAAAATGCAGGGGGTTTGCGTAGCCCACCATGGTGCTGATGGCGCTCACCGGCTGGGTGGTCTCCTTCAAAAACTGGGCCGCCTGGGCCATGCGGTAGTGGAGCAGAAACGCCTGGGGGCTTTCGCCCATGGTGTCGCGGAAGAGCTTGCCGAAGTAGCTCCGGTTCAGCCCGCAGAAGGCGGCGATATCCTCCACGGACACGTCCCGCTGGTAGTTCTGCTCAATGAAGGAAAGCGCCTCCTTCATATAAAAGTCCCGCAGGCGGCGCTGGCTCTGGTGCTGCCTTGCCGCCGAGGATTCCACCAGCTGGTCCAGAAACAGAAAGCCCCGGCCGATCTGCCGGATGGGGCTGGCCTCGCCGTCCTGCACGATCTGCAGCATGCACTCCCGCAGCTTTTCGCCCCCGGCCCGGGTGGCGGGGGTGTAGATGGGCTTTGCCGCGCCCAGGCCCGCCAGGCTCAGGCTTTCCCGCACGCGCAGGCCGTCGAACTCGATCCAGGTATACTCCCAGGGGTCGGCCTCGTCCGAGGCGTAGGTGGTGGTCTGGCCCGGCAGAATCAGAAACCCCTCCCCCGGCCCCACCGGATACACATGCTCGCCCACATACAGCCTGCCCTGCCCGGCGATGATATAATGGAACAGATAGTGGTTGCGCCGGTGCGGTCCGTAGGAGTGCAGCGGCTCGGTGCGCTCCCACCCGTACTGATACAGGTTCAGATCCACAAAGCGTTCGTCCTGAAACACGTGGAAAATCAGCTTGTTGCCGGCATCCGGCCCGAATGCGGTGGGCATATTGCCATTCCTCCCTCATTTTGTCCGTTTTTC
Source organism: Allofournierella massiliensis (assembly GCF_004345265.1). Lineage (GTDB taxonomy): Bacteria > Bacillota > Clostridia > Oscillospirales > Ruminococcaceae > Allofournierella > Allofournierella massiliensis. The sequence continues at coordinate 163,931 of NZ_SLUM01000001.1, read as the reverse complement.
TGATTATATACCATAATGCTGGATGACTTCAAGTAAAATGGCCCGAATCAGCTAAATTGAGAGATAAAAACCGGCAAAATGATATTTATCTTTCATCTGTCAAATCGTATAATAAACACAGCCAAAAGGGAAACAAATTGTATATAGTGCACATTGTACAAAACGGCTCCCAATTTTTCAGCACAACAGCGAAAGCCGCGCTTTCCAGCTGCCCGCACCCGGCCGGGCGGGCGGCGGAAACGGGCGGCAGCCGCACAGGAACAGGAGGAAACAAGCAATGAGTTTGATGCGCAGACTGGCATGCGCCGCACTGAGCGTCTGCCTGGCCGCGGGGCTGGCCACCGGGCTGACCGGTTGCGGCGAAAGCTCGGACGGCACCGTGAACCTGACCTTCCAGATCTGGGACGTGGCCCAGCGCGACGGCATGCAGGCCATGTGCGATGCCTACACCGCCCAGCATCCCAATGTAAAGATCGAGGTGCAGGTGACCAGCTGGAACGAATACTGGACCAAGCTGGAAGCCGCCGCCATGAGCAACAAGATGCCGGATATCTTCTGGATGCACACCAACGAGATTCTGAAGTACGCCGACAACGGCAAGCTGGCAGACTGCTCCGACATTGTGGACACCGAGCACTTCTCCGACATTTCTCTGGCCAACGCCAGCGGCTCGGACGGCAAGCTCTACGGCGTGCCCAAGGATAAGGACACGGTGGGCCTTGTTTATAATAAGGAAATGTTCGATGCCGCAGGCGCTGCCTACCCGGACGAGACCTGGACCTGGGATGACCTGGTCAGCGCCTCTCAGGCCATCTACGACGCCACCGGCAAATACGGCTACATGGCCTACGGCGACGACCAGCTGGGCTACTGGAACTTCGTGTACCAGGCAGGCGGCAGCATCCTCACCGGGGACAACACCCGCGCCAACTTCACCGACCCGGCCACCCAGAAGGGCATGGAGTTCTACATCGGCCTGCAGAGCTACGACTGGTGCCCCGATCAGAACTACTTCGCGGAAACCGCGCCCGGCGCGGCCTTCTTCTCCGAGAAGGGCGCCATGTTCTTTGAGGGCAACTGGAACATCCTCACCGAGCTGCAGAACTACCCCGACATGGTGGGCAAATGGGACGTGGCCGTGCTGCCCGCCTGCCCCGACCCGGTGAGCGGTGACGGCCGGGCCACCATCTCCAACGGCCTGAGCTACGCCACCGGCGCAAACAACAAGCATCTGGACATCGTCAAGGACGTGCTGAAGTTCTTCGGCAGCGAGGAAGGCCAGCGCATCCAGGGCGAGAGCGGCGCCGCCATTCCCGCCTACGAGGGTCTGGAAGAGACCTGGGTGGGCGTGTTCGACGAGTACCCCATCAACGTGCAGTGCTTCATCGACATGTTCGATTACAGCGTGCAGAGCGTGAACAACGCCGCCCGCCCCGAGTGGAAGAGCAAGGTCAGCGACACTCTGCTCAAGATCTATTCCGGCGAGCTGGATCTCTCCACCGGTCTTGCAACCATGCAGCAGATCGTGGATGAGGCCAGCGCCGAATACTACGAATAAAGGAGGGCATTCCGCGTGAAGAAAACTTCCAAGCTGTCCCGCGACGGCGCTGTCTGGGGTCTGGTGATGGTGGCCCCCACCATCATCGGTCTGCTGGTGCTGAACATCTGGCCGTTCATCGAGACCATCTACATGAGCTTCTCCAAGTCCAAGGCCTTCGGCACCTTCGAGTTCAACGGCCTGGATAACTACATCGAAATGTTCCAGAGCACCGAGTTCTGGAAGGCCACCTGGAACTCCATCTACTTCTGCATCCTCACCGTGCCCGTGGGCGTGTTCCTGGCGCTGCTGGTGGCGGTTCTGCTGAACGCAAAGCTCAAGGGCCGCACCGCCTTCCGCGCCATCTTCTTCCTGCCCATGGTGGTGGCTCCCGCCGCCGTTGCCATGGTGTGGAAGTGGATCTTCAACACCGAATACGGCATCATCAACAGCATTCTGGGCCACAACGTGCGCTGGCTGACTAACCCCGCCATCGTGCTGATCACCTGCGCCATCGTGGCCATCTGGAGCGCCATCGGCTACGACGCGGTTCTGCTGCTGTCCGGCATTCAGAACATCTCCGCCAGCCTGTACGAGGCCGCTTCTCTGGACGGCGCCACCAAGGTGCAGCAGTTCTTCCACATCACCCTGCCCATGGTTTCGCCCACCCTGTTCGTGGTGCTCATCATGCGCCTGATGTCCTCTTTGAAGGTGTATGACCTGATCTACATGATGGTCGATCAGTCCAACCCCGCCCTCACCAGCGCCCAGAGCCTGATGTACCTGTTCTACCGGGAGAGCTTTGTGGCCGGCAACAAGGGCTATGCGTCCGCCATCGTCATCTGGACCGTGCTGCTCATCGGCATCGTTACCCTTCTGCAGTTCGCGGGCCAGAAAAAATGGGTGAATTACGAGGTGTAAATCATGCGCACACAAACAAGCAATACCCTGAACAAGACCCTCACCTATGTGGCACTGATCCTGGGCAGCGTGGTTATGATCTTCCCCTTCATTTGGATGCTGCTCACCAGCTTCAAGACCCAGGCCGAGTCCATGGCGGTGCCGCCCCAGCTGCTGCCCAGCCAGTGGAATCTGGACAACTACGTCACCGCGCTGGCCAGCCTGCCCTTCGTGAACCTGTATGTGAACACCGCCCTGCTCATCGTGTTCCGCGTGCTGTGCGCGGTGATCTTCAGCTCCATGGCCGGCTACGCCTTCGCCAAGCTGGATTTCCCCTTTAAGAAGGCCCTGTTCACCATCGTGCTGGTGCAGATGATGCTGCCCAGCCAGATCTTCATCATTCCCCAGTACTTAATGCTGGCCCGCATGGGCCTGACCAACACCATCTTCGCGCTGGTGTTCCCGGGCCTGGTCAGCGCCTTCGGCACCTTCTTTTTGCGCCAGACCTATCTGGGCATTCCGGGCGAGATTGCCGAGGCCGCCTATCTGGACGGCTGCAACAAGTGGCAGACCTTCACCCGCGTCATGTTCCCCCTCACCGGTTCCAGCATGGCCGCGCTGGCCATCTTCACCGCGGTGTTCGCTTACTCCGACCTGATGTGGCCGCTGATCTGCAACATCGACCTGAACATGATGACCCTGTCTGCCGGTCTGTCCACCCTGAACGGCCAGTACACCACCAACTTCCCGGTTCTGATGGCCGGCAGCCTGCTGGCCATGATCCCCATGGTGATCCTGTATCTGATCTTCCAGAAGCAGTTCATCCAGGGCATCGCCATGACCGGCGGTAAGTAAACTTCCCCTTATCACGGCAGGCGGCCGGTTGAACCACACGGCCGGCCGCCCGCCTCGTGTTGTTTTATCCCGTTTTTTCAGGAGCAGTGCCGCGCCATCCACGGCGAACGCCGCAGGCGGCACTGCCCAGCCGGGCCCCAGCCGGGCCCGGCCCGATTCCAAACTTCAGGAGGACCCCTGTATGGGCATTCAATTCGACGCCGCCGCGCGCACCTTTACCCTTTCCACCCGCAGCACCACCTACCAGATGGGGCTGGATCATCTGGATCGCCTGCTTCACCTCTACTACGGCCCGGCCATCGGTCAGGGCGATCTGGCCGCCATGTATCCCCCGGCCGACCGGGGCTTCTCACCCAACCACAACGCCGACCGGGAGCGCCGGGGCATCTCGCCGGACGTGCTGCCTCAGGAGTATACCGGCTGCAACACCGGCGACTTCCGCCTTTCCTGCCTGGTGGTGCGGGAGGAAAACGGCGCGGCCGGGGCCGAATGGCACTACGCGAGCCACAGCATTCAGAAGGGCAAATACGCCCTGACCGGCCTGCCCGCCGCCCACGACGAGGAAAACGAGGCCGAGAGCCTGTGCATCCGCATGGAGGACAGCGTGACCGGCCTTGCGCTGGAGCTGCTGTACGGCGTATTTGAAGCCCAGGACATCATCACCCGGGCCGCCCGGCTGGTGAACGACGGCAGCCAGACCCTGCGGCTGGAAAAGGCCGCGTCCATGTGCCTGGACCTGCCCTTCGGCCGGTGGGATATGATTCATTTCCACGGCCGCCACGCCATGGAGCGCCGGATGGAGCGCACCCCCCTGATGAACGCCATCCAGACCGTGTCCTCCACCCGCGGGGCCTCCAGCCACCACCACAACCCCTTCGTGATCCTGTGCGACCGCAAGGCCACCGAGGAGCACGGCCTGTGCTACGGCGTGATGCCGGTGTATTCCGGCAGCCACCGCACCGACGTGGAGGTGGACCAGAACGGCCTGACCCGCATCGTGAGCGGCATTCACGACGAGCGGTTCAGCTGGCAGCTGGCCCCCGGCGAGGCCTTCATCGCCCCCGAGGTGATTCTGGCCTGCACCGAAAACGGCCTGACCGCCCTGTCTCAGCAGTATCACCGGTTCATCCGGCACAACGTGTGCCGGGGCGAGTTCCGGTTTGCCCGCCGCCCGGTGCTGATCAACAACTGGGAAGCCACCTATTTTGACTTCGATTCCGACGCCATCGTGCGCATTGCGGAAAAGGCCGCGGCGCTGGGCGTGGAGATGCTGGTGCTGGACGACGGCTGGTTCGGCAAGCGCAACGACGACAACAGCGGCCTGGGCGACTGGTTCGTGAACGAGAATAAGCTGCCCGGCGGTCTTTCTCCCCTGATCGACCGGGTGAACGCGCTGGGCATGAAGTTCGGCATCTGGGTGGAGCCGGAGATGGTGAGCGAGGATTCCGATCTGTACCGGGCTCATCCGGACTGGGCCCTCACCCTGCCGGGCCGCGCCCCGGTGATGAGCCGCAACCAGCTGGTGCTGGACATGGGCCGGGACGACGTGGTGGACTACCTGACCGAGCGGCTGACCGACCTGCTGGCCAACAACAACATCGCATACGTGAAGTGGGACATGAACCGGAACATGACCGACGTGTACAGCCGGGTGCTGCCCGCCGACCGGCAGGGCGAAGCGGCCCACCGGTACATGCTGGGCGTTTACAAGCTGCTGGAAACCCTGACCACCCGGTTCCCCCATGTGCTGTTCGAGGGCTGCGCCGGCGGCGGCGGACGCTTTGACGCGGGCATGCTGGCCTACTTCACCCAGATCTGGTGCAGCGACGACACCGACGCCATCGAGCGGCTGGTGATCCAGCACGGCACCTCCTTCGGCTACCCGGTGAGCAGCATGGGCGCGCATGTGTCCGCCTGCCCCAACCACCAGACCGGCCGCACCACGCCTCTGTGGACCCGTGCGGTGGCCGCCATGGCCGGCACCTTCGGCTACGAGCTGGACCTGAACAAGCTGAGCGACGAGGAAGCCGCCCAGGTGAAGGAGCAGATCGCCTTCTTCGACAAGCACTACCAGCTGATTCAGAACGGCCTGTACTACCGGCTGACCGACCCCACCGAGGAGGAGCGGTACGCCGCCTGGCAGTTCGTGGACGAGGAACAGGGCGAGACGCTGGTAAATCTGGTGCTCACCCATCCGGAAGCCAACGCCCGCCCGCTGCACCTGTGGCTGCGTGGTCTTGCGCCGGACGCTCTGTACCGTGTGGAGAGCCTGGACATCCACGGCTGCCACGCAGCACCCCAGGCCGGGCTGGATCTGGCCATGGAAGGCGTGGGCAAGGTATACAGCGGCAGCACCCTGATGCGTGCAGGCTACACCCTGCCCCAGCTGGCCGGCGACTACCCCAGCGTGCAGATGTATGTAAAGCGCGTATAAGCGAAACGGGAAGAGAGAAAAGGAAAAAGAAAAAGCCCGGGGCAGGGAAAGCCCGGGCAGGGCGCACAGCGCCAACATAGAGGGATGGATAACCCCCGGCGGCAGATGGCCGCCGGGGGTTTTGTTCGTTCATTCGCCGCCTTCCAGCCGGAAGGTCACCTTCCAGTTGCCCTCGGTGAGCAGACCGGCGGTATAAAAATCACCGGCCAGGCGGCAGTCCGCCAGCGTCTGGGGCGTGCCGGAGAACACATATTCCATGTAATCCACCCGGTTTTCGCCCTCCCCTGCCCGGAAATAGCCCAGAAAGTCGCAGAAGGTTTTTTCGCTCTCCGGCCCCAGCAGATAGACCTCGGCGTTGTTGTCGTTTTGCTGCCGGTTTTTCACCGCCAGCTGGATGTGCAGCCCGTCCGCCGCCCAGGCCGCGCCGGTGAGGGAAAAGCCCTCCACCGGGAAGTCCTTCTGCCCCTCCCCCGGCACCAGCGCGTCAAACGCATCCGGCGCGTTTCCCGACGGCGAGCCATGGCCGGTGAGGGTCACCGGCCGGGTTTCGGCGTTCTGGGGCAGCCGGGCCAGATCCAGCGGAATCTCCACCTGTTCATACGCGGCCCTGCGGCTGAGAAACCCTTTCAGCGAGAAGGTTACCTTCTCCCCCTGCCAGCTCTTCCCGTCCGCCCGGGTGATGCGCAGCCGGAACAGGGCGGTGCCGGTAGCTTCGTCGTACCCCGCCAGCTCACAATGGGCGCTCTGGTCCGCCGGGCTGCGGATGGAATAGCTGTCGAACAGATCGGTGGTTTCGTCCACCCGGCTGCCCGTCCGATCCTGCAGGGCCACCCACACCTCCGCCGTGTCGCCCTGCACCGCCGCCGACACCACCTCCATTCGGATGTCGCTGTCCTCGTCGCTTTCCCGCACCGGCTGCAGGTACTGGGCCGCCGCCGGGGATGCCCGATACAGCAGCGTGTACGCCGGTTCCACATTGGCGGCAAGGGCGGGCAGGCCCAGCGCCAGCGCAAGGCAGGCCGCCACCGCCGCCAGCGCCGGGCGCTTTGGAAGGCGCACCGCCCGCCGGGGCCGCTCCTCCTTCAGCCGGTGCAGCAGCCGCTGCCGGGCGTCCTCCGGCATGCGAATGCCCCGCACCGCCCGGTTCAGCCGTTCCTCGTCCATCTAGCCTTCCTCCCTTCCGTATGCCTGTTCCAGCAGCTTTCTGCCCTTTTGCAGCCGCATCTTCACCGCCGAGGGCGTGCGGCCGATCATGGGGGCGATCTGGCCGGTGGAGTAGCCCTCCACATAATGCAAAAGCAGCACCACCCGGAATTTCTCCGGCAGACTCATCAAAGCCTCCAGCACCGCCCGATCCCCGGGCTCGGCGCACCGGCCCGCCACCTCCTCCAGCCCGGTGTGGGGATGGCGCAGCCGAAACCGCCGCAGATCCCGGCAGCGGTTGGCCGCCACCCGGATCAGCCACGCCTTTTCGTGCTCCCGGCTGGCAAACGCCGGGGCCTTTTGCAGGTAACGCAGCAGGGTGTCCTGCACCGCGTCCTCCGCGTCCGCCCGGCTGCCCAGCGCCACCAGACACAGCCGGTAGAGCATGTCGCCGTACTGCTCCACCACCCGCTCCGCTTCGCCGGGCGGCGGGGTGAATTGCTCCATGATTCCCACTCCCTTCTGTAAGAAATACGCACAGGATGCCCCTTGCGGTCAATTTCCAGGCAAATATTTTTCGCCGGGGCAAAAAAACGCCGCCTCCCGATGTTCGGGAAGCGGCGCGTTTGCCGTTATTCAGTTGGCAGGTCAGCCCTCGGCGCTCACGGTGGCGATGCTCAGCTCGCGCAGCTGCTTTTCGTCCACGGTCTCGGGGGCGCCGCTCATCAGCTCGCTGGCGTTCTGCACCTTCGGGAAGGCGATCACGTCGCGGATGGAATCCCGCTTCAGCATCAGCATTACCATGCGGTCCAGGCCGTAGGCCATGCCGCCGTGCGGGGGTGCGCCGTACTTGTAGGCGTCCATCAGGAAGCCGAAGCTCTCGCGGGCCTTCTCCTCGGTGAAGCCCAGAGCCTTGAACATCCGGTCCTGCAGGGCAGGGTCGTTGATGCGGATGGAACCGCCGCCCAGCTCGCAGCCGTTCAGCACGATGTCGTAGGCGTTGGCGTAGCACTTGCCGGGCTCGGTCTCCAGCTTGTCCATGCTGTCCTCGGTGGGCATGGTGAAGGGATGGTGCATGGCCATGTAGCGGCCCTCTTCCTCGCTGTACTCGAACAGGGGGAACTTCACCACCCACAGGAAGTTGAACTTGTCCGGGTCGATCAGCTCGCAGCGGCGGCCAACCTCCAGACGAACCTGCCCCAGAGCGGTGCAGGCGCGCACGTTGTCCGCGTCGCTGACCACCAGCAGCACGTCGCCGGTCTCGGCGCCGGCGGCGGTGCGCAGGGCGGCCTTCTCGTCCTCGGTGAGGAACTTCTCGAAGCTGGAGGTCTCGCCGTCCGCGGTCAGGCGGGTGTAGGCCAGACCCTTGGCACCGTAGGTCCTGGCCACGTCGCCCAGCTTGTCGATGGTCTTGCGGGTCAGCTTGTCGGCCAGGCCCTTGCAGTTGATCAGGCGAACGCTGCCGCCGGCCTCGATGGCGCCCTTGAAGGGAGCGAACTCGCTGGAACGCACCGCGCTTGTCACGTCGATGATCTCCAGACCGAAGCGGGTATCGGGCTTGTCGGAGCCGTAGCGGGCCATGGCCTCGTCCCAGGGCATGCGCTGGAAGGGGGTGGCCACGTCGATGTTCAAAATCTCCTTCCACAGCTTCTTGATCAGGCTCTCGTTCAGGGTCATGATGTCCTCTTCGGTGACGAAGCTCATCTCCAGGTCCACCTGGGTGAACTCGGGCTGGCGGTCGGCGCGCAGGTCCTCGTCGCGGAAGCAGCGGGCGATCTGGAAGTAGCGGTCAAAGCCGGACAGCATCAGAATCTGCTTGTACAGCTGGGGAGACTGGGGCAGGGCGTAGAAGTGGCCCGGCTGCACCCGGCTGGGCACCAGATAGTCGCGGGCGCCTTCCGGGGTGCTCTTGATGAGCATGGGGGTCTCGATCTCGCAGAAGTGGTTGTCGCAGTAGTAGTTGCGGATGATCTGGCAGATCTTGCTGCGCAGCACGATGGGGTCGTGCATGCTGGGGCGGCGCAGGTCCAGATAGCGGTACTTCAGGCGCAGCTCGTCCTTCACCTTCACCTCGTCGCGGATCTCGAAGGGGGTGGTCTCGGCGGCGCTCAGAACGCGCAGCTCGGTCACATACAGCTCCACGTCGCCGGTGGCGATCTTGTCGGTCTTGGCGTCGCGCTCGCGCAGCTTGCCCTTGGCAATGACCACATACTCGCTCTTCAGGCTGCTGGCCTTCTCGAACACGGCGGGGTCGGTGGAGTCGTCGAACACCATCTGCAGAATGCCGGTGGTGTCGCGCAGGTCGGCAAAGATGATGCCGCCCTTATCCCGGCATTTGGCGATGGAACCGGCCACCACCATCTCCTGGCCCGCATCGGCCAGACGCACTTCGCCGCAATAACGGGTGCGGCGCAGATTTCCCATGGTTTCCATAATCAATAATACCCCTTTTATTTCAATCGCTGGAGCCCGGGAAACCCCGGGCTCCGCAAACTCTTAGACCGTTTTATTATACCATAAAGCGAAGCGAAATGGTATAATTCGCCTTCTTTTTCGGTTGCCCCGCAAGGGGCGAGAAAAAGGGCATAAAAATAACGGTATAATAGCCGTTCCCGGCTATTATACCGCTTTCCACAAGATATTACAAGGCAAAGCGGCCTTTGCCGCTTGTTTTTTGCCCGCCGGGCGCTTACAATGGGGGCAGAAGAGCTTTTCCGGCCCCCGCGCCGTTCGTCGGTGGGGCTGCGCCGCGCTCTTTGAGAGCCGCCCACGAAGGAGGGATTCCCCCATGAAGAAGATCGTTCTGCCTTTTGTCTGCTGCCTTGCGGCGGCACTGCTGGCCGGGTGCGCCCCCGCTTCCGGCGCACCGGCCTCCACTTCCCTGCCCGGTTCCAGCAGCCCGGCGTCCCTCTCCCAGCCTGCCGGCGAAAGCGCAGCGGTGAGCGAAAGCGCCGCCAGCGAGGCCCCGGAATGGACCGACGAAGCGGTGATGGAACTGTTTCTGGCCCAGGAGCAGAACGCCCGGCGCACGGTGCTGGACTGCGTGGCGGTGCCGGATGGCGGCGAGGAGCTGGTGGGCGTGGTGCTGTACGCGGAACCGGAGCACACGGACGTGCGGCTGGCGTTTCTCTCGGCGGACGGCACCTTCCAGCCGATGGGCCTGGAAGCTATTCCCGCCGACCCCAGCGGCCTGGCCTATCTGGGCGAGGGCAGATTCCGGCTGGACATTCTGGACGAAAACGGCCAGCCTTCCGGGCAGATCATCACCTTCCGCCGGGAGGGCGTGGAGACCTACTTCGCGGTGGAGCCGGAGAAAGAATAAGCAGGATTTCCGGCCAATCGCCCCCATAGCCTGCCAAATCAAAACCACCGGCTTAGCCGGTGGTTTGAGTAAGCCCTATAAGGGCATTATACTAGCAAAGCCCCTTAAGGGGCCACGAAAAATTCTGCCATCTGCATTTCTTGCCCTACGGCTCGTAAACGAGCAAAATCCCAAAACCATATTTTCTCTCTATATGGTAGGCAATTAGTTTGTCATCTCGCTTCGCTCGCAAACTAAATGCTAAAGCAAGTAATTCGCACCAGCGTAGCTGGTGGTTGCTTTGCACTCAACAGCAAACCCCGCGCGTTCTCGACAAAACGCGCGGGGTTTGTTACAATGGAAACGGTGGTGCTGCCGGACACGGCAGGCGGTCCAGTCCCCATTGCACGCTGCGCAAAGGCAGCGGCAGCGGGGCAAAGCTTCTGTTTTCCCCGCTGCTTTTCCGCAGAGGGGGTGATCCCTTCCATGACGTTACAGGAAGTCCTTTCGCTTCTGACCCTGATCGGCGGAGCAGTCTACGGGACGTTTCAAATCGTTTGGACGATCACGCACGATAACAAAAAACGGAAGTAAACCGCCGCACCTCCCCAGGAACGCGGTTTACTTCCGTAAATCTCCAAGGGACTGACCCGTCTCCGGGCAGCACCACCTTCTGTTTGTATTATACTCCACCGCCATAGAAAACGCAAGCAGCCCCGGCTCAGCCGATGCGGCCGCTTTTTTGCAATCCGCCCTGCAAAGGAGGCCCCTTATGCTGTACACCACCACCCTGACCGGCCCGCTGGGGCCGATGATGCTGGCGGGCACCGAAACCCACCTGACCGGCCTGTGGCTGGCCGGTCAGATGCACTATGCGGCCCATCTGCCGCCGGATGCTCCCCGGCGGGCTGAACTGCCCCTGTTCGCCCGGGCGGAGCACTGGCTGAACCGGTATTTTGCGGGGGATACTCCCAGCCCGGCGGAGCTGCCGCTGGCGCCGGAGGGCAGCGAGTTCCAGAAACGGGTGTGGGCGCTGCTGCTGACCATCCCCTACGGCCAGACCACCACCTACGGGGCGCTGGCCCGGGCCATTTCCGCCCAGACCGGCCGCCCCATGGCGGGGCAGGCGGTGGGCGGCGCGGTGGGCCGCAACCCCATTTCCATCATCATCCCCTGCCACCGGGTGGTGGGGGCAAACGGCAGCCTGACCGGCTACGCGGGCGGGCTGGACAAAAAGCGCTGGCTGCTGGCCCACGAGGGCGTAACGCTGCCCGGCTTTTCCACATCCGGCCCCGCTCCTCGTTGAAAACCCGGCGGCGTTTCGTTTCCGTCGGCTCAAAATGCGCAAAAACCCCGGCATCCGGAGCATTTCCGGGTGCCGGGGTTCTTTTTGTTTTCTGAATCCTGCACGCGCTTCACCGGCGCAGGAAAAAGCCCGCAAGGCAGGCGATGGCCACGGCCACCAGCGCGGCGGCCTGCCACAGCTGGCCCCGGCGCACCGCGCCGCCAAAGCGCAGCGCCCAGAGCGCGGCCAGACATACAAGGCAGAGCGCCACAAGGCCCAGGCCCACCGGCGCACCGATGGCAAACACCGGATCCGGCCAGGCTTTGCCGCTGAGTATTACGCCGCCCAGCACCGCAAGCCCCGCCACGGCGCAGCCCATGGTCAGCCGGTACAGGATACGCTGTGCCCGTTCCACAGGGTTAGCCCTGCATGCCGGCAGCGTGGTTGATGTCGTTCTGCATGATGGCCCAGTTCACGATGGAGAAGCCGAACAGGCTCAGCAGGATGAACAGCAGGCTGTTGTCGTTGCCGCCGTTCACGGTCATGTACGCCTTGCCCATCTTGTAGTTCCAGTACAGGCCATAGATGCCGCAGGTGATGATGCTCAGCAGAATCACGGTGAGGCCGCTGGTGCGCCACTCGTTCGGGGCCACCGCACGGGCATACTCGTTCAGGGTGTACATCCAGTACAGACCGTAGATGCCGCAGGTGATGATGCTCAGTATAATGCATACCACAATGTTTCTTGTCATGGGAAAACTCTCCTTCTCTGGTTCGCTGTCAGCGAAAAAAATTCAAGGCTTCAACAAAAGCCCAGCAGGGGCGCAAGGTTGCGCCATACGCCCCAGACTGCAAAATAGATAATCAGCCCCACGCCCACCGCGTTCACCGCACGGCCCCGGGCAGGGGTTTCCCGCAGCCAGCCCAAAAACACCCGGCCCAGCCAGGGTGCCAGCACCGGCAGGCTGATGGCAAGGCCCGGGTTTGCCGCAAAGGCCGCCCCGGCGTCCCCGTGCAGCAGGGCCAGAATGGCGGTGGTGATGCCGCAGGCCGGGCATTTGAGCCCGGTCAGCCGGTGGAAGGGACAGGGCACGAACAGGCCCAGGGTCTGGGTCTCGAGGGCATACAGCACCCCGATCCCCACCACAAGCAGGGCCTGCTTTCCCCGCCGGGGCGAAATCCCCAGCCGGTCGATCCCCGCCCGTAAACGCAAAAGGGCCTTTCGGCAGATGCCGAAAAGCCCCGTTTTTGCTTGGTCTCGGCGCTCCGGCATATCAGTGCTGGGGCGGATTGACAATGTTGCGCCACTCCAGGTCGCCCCGCTCCAGGCCGTGGATCAGCACTTCGGCGGTGGCGATGTTGGTGGCGATGGGAATGTTGCGCACGTCGCACAGGCGCAGCAGGTTCATCTCGTTGGGTTCGTGCGGTTTCGCACTGATGGGATCGCGGAAGAACAGAAGCAGGTCGATCTCGTTGCAGGCGATGCGGGCCGCGATCTGCTGGTCGCCGCCGTGCACGCCGGACAAAAAGCACTGGATGGGCAGGCCGGTGGCCTCGCTCACCAGCTTGCCGGTGGTACCGGTGGCCAGCAGGTTGTGCTGGCTGAGCACCCGGCAGTAAGCGATGCAGAACTGCACCATCAATTCCTTCTTCGCGTCATGCGCGATCAATGCGATGTTCATGGACGTAACGCCCTCCTTCTTAAAACAAGCTAACGTTCTGGCGTGCCCGGGCGGCACGCACCTTCTCCAAACCTTTATGGGGGATTGCCTCTATGGGGGCGAACCGCCGGGGCTCGCCCGAAGTGGATCAAACAAATGGGAAACCATGCCGCAGCATGGGCAAAACAATTTGGATGCGCCTTTCAGCGCACGGCCAGCGGAACCTGCTGGCCCAGAATACGGCGGGCCAGATTGTCAAACGCCCGCCATGCCAGGGTATTCTCCGGCAAAGCCTCGCCGGCGGCGGTGCTTTTCAGCAGGGCCGCGCTCTCCGGGATGACCCCGATCAGCTGCACGGCCACCGTGTCGATGCACTCGTCCAGGTCGGCCACCGCGCCCTTGTCGAAGGTGGAGGGACCTACCCGGTTCACCACCAGGCGAACGTTGGTAAATCCGCCCTCATACAGTACGTCGGCGGCAATGTGGCCGTCCCGCAAAGCCACCGGGTCCGGCGTGAGCACCAGCAGCGCCATCTGGCTCACCACCATGGCGGCCGCAAAGGGCGCGCCCAGACCGGCGGCGGTGTCCACCAGAATGAAGTCGTAGTGTCTGGCCATCTTCCGCGTGAGCTTTGCCAGCTGCTGGGGCTGTACGTTTCCCCGCTCGTAGGGGGCGCTGATCAGCGAAAGCCCTTTGTAGACCGGGCTTTCCACAATGGCCTTGCGCCAGTCGCACCGGCCGCACAGCACATCCGAAATGTCGTACACGGTGCGGCCCGCGGCCCCGGCGATGATGTCCACGCTGCGCAGGCCGCTGTCCAGCTCGATGAGCAGGACCTTTTTGCCCGCGGCAGCCAGGCGGCTGCCCAGCAGCACCGACACGGTGCTTTTTCCTGTGCCGCCCTTGCCGGAGGCCACCATAATGATCTGTGCGGCCACGGGTCGGACCTCCTTTTTTCGGCCGGGATGGGGCCGGGATCAACGAAAAATGGTATACAGGTGCCTATGATGCACCTATATTAACATGATAGCACAAAGCGGGGGCGATAGCAAGTTGTGCTTTGTGTATTTAAGCCAAAAAAATGTGTTTTTCGCTCTTCTTTTCGCCGTTTTTACCCGAGAGAACCGCCCCCTTGCAGACACAAAGGGGCACGGCGTACCAAGCGGCCCGCCGTGCCCCGGGGGAATGCTGTGTGCGGCGTTGCCTGCCGCCCGTTATCAGGGCAGCAGCACGCCCTCGGACTCGGGCTCCAGGCCCTCGCTCTGGGTATAATAGTAGCTGTCGAAGATGCTGCGCACCAGCGGCAGGCCGTTGGAACCGCCGCCGCCCCATTCCAGCACGATGCCGATGGCCAGCTGGGGATCCTCCACCGGGCCGTAGGCGATGACCGCGGTGTTGGTGTAGGCGTAGTTGCCCTTTTCGTCCCGCTCCCAGCGCTGGGGGCTGCCGGTCTTGACGGCGATGTTCAGCGGGTAATCCCGCAGGGCGCTGCTGTCCCGCGCGGCGCCCTGCATGCCCTGTTCCACCGCGTCGAAGGCGCCGATGTTATCCTCGATCTGCTCGGCCACCACCGGCTCCACCTCTTCGATCAGCTCGCCGGTGTTGCTGTCCCGGTAGCCGGAGATGATGTGGGTGGAGTAACGGGTGCCCTTGTTGGCCAGGGTGGCCGCGTAGGTGGCCAGCTGGATGGGTGTCACCTGGGTGTTGCCCTGGCCGATGGCCGCCTGCAGCTCCAGGCCCTTGCCGTAGTTTTCGTCGGTGGTGTGGGTCAGGTTGCCGGTGGACTCGCCCAGCTCAAAGCCGGTCTTGGTGGCAAGGCCCAGGCTGGTTGCCATCTCGTCGAAGTTTTCCAGCCCCACCCGGCGGCCCACGTCATAGAAATAGATGTTGCAGCTGTGGGTCAGGGCCTCGGTCAGGTTGGTGGGGCCGCTGTGGGGGCCCAGCTGCTGGCACACGGGCTTGTAGTCGGTGTAGAAGTCGTACACGCGGGTGCAGTTCACCGTGTCCTCGGGGGTCACGATGCCGCCCAGCAGGCCCGCCAGCGCCACCGCCGGCTTGAAGGTGGAGCCGGGGGCGTACAGGCCGGTGGTTGCCCGGCTCAGCAGCGGGGTGTTGGGATCCGAGCTGTAGGCGCTGTAATTGGTCTTATACAGGTTCAGATCGTAGCTGGGGTAGTTGGCAATGGCCAGAATCCCGCCGGTTTTCACGTCGATGACCACCGCCGAGCCGGAGGTGACCTCCTTGCCCTTGGTGGGCTCCTTGGTCTGCTGCATCTCCAGAATCAGGGCCTCCAGCTGCTCGTTCAGGCTCTTCTGCAGGTCCTTGTCGATGGTCAGCACCACCGTCTCGCCGGGCTGGGGGTCCACCAGCATCTGGGTGCCCACCACCACGCCGCTCTTGTCGCGGCTCACCTGCTGGGTGCCTTCCTTGCCCCGCAGCCGGTCCTCGGCGTATTTTTCCACGCCGGACTGGCCGATCAGGTCGTTCATGTTGTAGCCCGCGTCCTTTAAGGGGGTGGTCACGTTGCCGTTTTCGTCCTCCACCCACCACTGCTCGCTGGTGATGCTGCCCACGCTGCCCAGATAATGGGGCAGCAGGGTGCCGTCCTCATACACCCGGTGGGTGGTCTCGATGATCTCGGCGCCCGCAAGGCTCAGGCTGCGCTCCTTGACCATGGCCACCGTCTGGTTGGAGATGTCGCTGGCAAGGGTGAAGCTGTTGCTGGCGCTGAAATCCTCCAGCTGCATCTGGTAGCGCACGCCGGCCAGGATCCGCTGCCACCGGGGGTCGTAGTCCTCCAGCTTGTAGCGCTCCACCAGCTTTGCCATCACCTGATCGGCGGTGGCGTACTGCTGCAGCTCGATGTTCTCCTTCAGCTTGGCCAGCCGGCTCTGGGCGGAGGTGTCGTCCCCGTCGGTGAAGGTGTAGTGGCCGCTTTCGTCCGGGCTGCTCACGGGCATGGTGTCGTTCCATTCCTCGCCGCAGCTCTGCAGAATCTCCACCAGATCCATCACCAGCTGGTTCACGTCGCCGGTGAGCATCAGCTGATTGATCACAAGGTCGTAGCCCACCGCGTTGGAGGCAAGGGCGCGGCCGTAACGGTCCACGATCTCGCCCCGGGCGGCGGGGATGTTGAATTTATAGTTGGTCACGCTCTGGGCCTGGCTTTTGTATTCCTCGCCGTTCACCAGCTGGAATTCCACCAGCCGCAGCAGGATAATGCCCAGCACCACAAGGCTGATCCCGATCAGTCCGCCCACGCGGCGGAACACGCTTTTCTGGTCCATCGGCCGGCCTCCCTTCCGGTTACTGTTCGGGCACGAAATGCCCGGCCACCCGGCGCACCGCCATCATGGCCAGGGGCGAAAGCACCGCCGTGTAGATCACCATGGGCAGCACCGTGGTCAGGTACCGCTCCATCGCCCCGCTGTAACCGGGCATCAGGTAGTAGAACAGAAAGTCCATGCCGGTGACCAGCAGGCAGCAGGCGGCGTTCACCAGAATGAAGTTCACGGTGTTCACCCGCAGATACAGCTCCACCACCACGGCGGCGGCAAAGCAGATGGCCATCAGGCCCAGGGCCATCAGGCCGCCGACCCGGCTGGCGGTCCAGTCCCACAGAAAGCCGCCGGCCACCGCCAGCAGCGCGCCGGGATACTCGCCCTCGTAGATGGCCACCGCCAGGCACACCGGCAGAATGAACAGCGGCCGCACCCCGAAGATGGACAGAAAGCCCGGCAGGCTTTGCAGGGTGGCCGCAATGAGCAAAATCAAAAAGTAGCAGGCCCATTTGGCCAGCAGAATCAAATTCCGTTTGCGGCGGCTCGTCATGCAGCGCGCCCCCTTTCGTTGGCAGCCCGCGGCGCTCAGCTTTCCGGCTGGGCGTCGGAGGCGGTCTGGTTTTCCTCGGCCTGCTGGCCGTAGGCGGTTTCAAAATCGGTGATCACGAACACATGCTTCACGTTGTTCACGTCGGCGCCGGGCTCGATCACCGCGATGGAGGAGCGGCCGCTCTCCTCGGGCAGGATCTCCTCGATGGTGCCCACCCGGATATCCGCCGGGAACTCGCCGCCAAGGCCGGTGGTGATGATCTGGTCGCCCACCTGGGCCAGCGTATCGCGGGAGAGGTTCTCCAGCACGCAGCGGCCGTCCGACGCATAGGCGGAATTGCCGTTCAGGTTGCCGGTGTCGCGGGTGCGGCTGACCACGCAGGCCACATAGGAGCCGGGCTGCAGAATGGTCATCACCTTGCTGGACGCGGGGCCCGTCTCCAGCACGCGGCCCACCAGATACCCCTGATCGCTCACCACCACGTCGCCCTGCTGCACGCCGTCCAGCGTGCCAAGGTCGATGGTGAAGCCGCCGAACTGTTCCAGCGGGTCGCGGCCGATCACAAAGGCGGAAACATAGGTGTATTCGGGGCTGTCGTCCTCCAGCCGGTCACGCTCCCTGTAGGCGTCGTTCTCGGCCTTGAGCCGGTCGTATTCCACCAGCTTATCCTGCAGCTCCCAGTTTTCCTCCTTCAGCGCCTCGTTTTCAGCGATGATGGAGTCGATGCGGGCGTATTTGTCCAAAAGGCCGTCCACGCCGCCGCTCACGGCGCTGGCCCCCTTCTGGAAGGGCGAAAGCACCGCGCTCAGGATCTGCTCCGGCGCGCTGGCCAGCCGCCCGTTGGCCCCGGCCCAGGCCATGATGCCGCCCAGCAGCACCGCCAGCGCCACAAGGGCCTTGAATTTTCCGGTATTGAAAAAGTCCTTCAGCGGGCTCACCTCCCTGGTTTTGCCGGGGCCGCTGCGTCAAAACGGCGCACTGCCCCGGCGTGTTCCAATGTTCAGAGATAGAAGGCAGCACCGCACAATTCCAGGTGGTGGAGTGCGCCGCCTGAGCCCATCGGGCGTGAATTGCGGGGTGTTGCCTGAAGTAAAGAAAGGCGCGGGCCGCCCGGCCTGGGCCGCCCGCGCCGGTGTTGTGCGTCTGCCAAGGCAGGGCGCGGCCCTGCGGCTTGAATCAGAAGTGAGAGGAGTTGTCGTCCAGCACGTCGCCCAGCAGGTCGATGTGATCCAGCACGGCGCCGGTGCCGGCGGCCACGCAGTCCAGCGGGGTCTCGGCCACATGCACGTCGATGCCGGTCTCACGGTGAACCAGCTCGTCCAGGCCGCGCAGCAGTGCGCCGCCGCCGGTGAGCATGATGCCGTGGTCGATGATGTCGGCGCTCAGCTCGGGCGGGGTGCGCTCCAGAGTCTCCTTGATGGCGTCCACAACCTTCTGCAGGCTCTCGGCCAGCGCGTCGCGGATCTCCTCGGAGTGAACGGTGATGTTCTTGGGCAGGCCGTCCACCAGGTTGCGGCCCTTGATCTCCATCTCCTTCTCCTCCTCCAGTTCGTAGGCGGAGCCGATTTCGATCTTGATCTGCTCGGCGGTGCGCTCACCGATCAGCAGGTTGTACTTGCGCTTGATGTAGGCAATGATGGCCTGATCGAACTCATCGCCGCCCACACGAACGCTGCGGGCCGCCACGATGCCGCCCAGGCTGATCACGGCCACCTCGCTGGTGCCGCCGCCGATGTCCACCACCATGCTGCCGGAGGGCTCGCTGATGGGCAGACCGGCGCCGATGGCGGCAGCCATGGGCTCCTCGATCACGCTCACCTGACGGGCGCCCGCCTTCAGGGCGGCCTCCTTCACGGCGCGGCGCTCCACCTCGGTCACGCCGGAGGGGATGCAGATGACCACGCGGGGGCGGAAGAACATGCTGTTGCCGCACACCTTCTTGATGAAGCGGGCCAGCATGTTGGCGGTGATGTCGAAGTCGGCGATCACGCCGTCCTTCAGGGGGCGAACCGCCATGATGCTGCCGGGGGTACGGCCGATGACCGCCTTGGCCTCATGGCCAACGCTGCGCACCTCGTCGGTCTTGGTGTCCACGGCAACCACGCTGGGCTCCCGCATGATGATGCCCTTGCCCCGCAGGTAAACCAGGGTATTGGCGGTTCCGAGGTCGATTCCGATATCCTTGCTGAACATAAACTCGTTTCTCCTTTTCTCACAGGCCTCACACCGAGGCGCACACTCTATTTTAAATGGCCGGAATAAAAATCAAAAAAACGCACCGCCGCCGGTTTCCGGTCTCGGCCGGGTCGTCGTACGGGCATTCTACCTTATTATACCCGCCCGCGAAAGCATTCTCAACGGGCGCGGGGCTCTTTTTTCAATTTCTTCAAACTTTTTGCCCGCTTTTGCCCCGTTTTTCCCACTTTTGCCCGCTGTCAGATGCCGAACTCCCGCAGCAGCCGGGCCAGGCGGGAAACCGGCAGGCCCATGATGTTGTAGTAGCAGCCGTCGATGCCCTCGCAGAACAGGGCCGCGGTGCCCTGAATGGCGTAGCCGCCGGCCTTGTCGTAGGGTTCGGGGGTGTCCACATAGGCCTGAATGGCCGCCTCCTCAATGGGGTAAAAGCGCACGGTGCTGGTGGCCACAAGGCTCCTGCACACATCGCCCTTGCACACGCACACGCCGGTGTGCACCTGATGCCCCTTGCCGGACAGTTCGCGCAGCATGGCCACGGCGGCGTTCCGGTCGGCGGGCTTGCCGAAGATGCGGCCGCCGCAGTCCACCACGGTGTCGCAGCCGATGACCACATCCTCCGGGTGATCCTTGGCCACGGCTTTGCACTTGGCGGTGGCCAGCGCCAGAGCGGTCTCGGCGGGGGTGGGGGCGGTGATGGCGGACTCGTCCACCTCACTGGTAATCACGGAAAACTCCGGGCAGATCATGGCCAGCAGCTCTTTGCGGCGGGGGCTTCCGGATGCGAGGATCAATGACATAACGATTTTCTCCTTTGGTTTATTTCAAGTGACGGTAAATTTTTTTAGAAAGGGCTGCCCATGGGGCATTCCCGCAAAAAAGCCCGGGCCATGAGCCCAGGGCGAAGCGGGCGGAGCTCAGATCTCCACCCGGTGATACACAAAGATGGCCAGCGCCAGCGCCAGAACCTGCGCCACGCTGAGCTCCATCACGAAATCCAGATTCAGGCGCAGCACGCTCAGATCCAGCTGGGGCGCAAACCGCAGCGCCTTGGAGTAGGCCAGCCAGGAAAGGGTCGGCACCCCGGCGCACACCTGAGCCAGCAGCCCGCCGGCGATCACGCCCGCCAGCAGGCAGAAACACAGAAACAAAGCGTTTTTCATGGGTCGTTTTCTCCTTTGCCCCGCTCACAGGCGGCCGGTGGAGCCAAAGCCCCCCGCGCCCCGGTGGGTATCGTCCAGCGTTTCGGCCTGCACAAAGGTGCCCTGGGCCACCGGCAGGATCATCAGCTGGGCCACCCGCTCGCCGGGCTCCACGGTCACCGGCTCCTCGCCCAGATTCACCACACCGGCGCCGATCTCGCCCCGGTAGTCGGAATCGATGACGCCCACCCCGTTGGAAAGGGTCAGCCCCCGCTTCACCGCAAGGCCGCTGCGGGCGCAGAGCAGGGCCACCCACTGGGGGCCGGGCAGCTGCACCGCCACGCCGGTGGGAATGATGGCCCGCTGGCCGGGGGCCAGCGTGAGGGGTGCGTCCAGCGCGGCGCACAGGTCGGCGGCCGCCGCGCCGGGGGTGGCGTAGGCCGGGGCCTTGGCCCCCGGCCGGGTGAGGATGTATGGGATCTCCATGGGAAGGATATTTCCTTTCTGTTGAAACTCTAATCTATATTACTGTTTGCAATTTCACATCCCTTCCGGCAGGAAGGGTGCGGAGCCGCCCCGGAATTATTGAGCCGGTTTATAATACAGGCCCCGGGTGAACTCGCCGGGCCAGGTCTCGCCCTTGCGGTACCGGTCGATGACCTTCGCCGCCTGCTCTTTGCTCTCGATGGTGAACAGCAGCACGCCCGCGTCTGCAGGCACCTCTCCGGCCCGGTCGCCCAGATACAGGGGCACCGGGTTGTAGACCTGACGCACACCGCCGCCGCAGCGCACCGGGAAGTGCTTGTTCTTGCGGTCGGTGAGTTCTCCCTTTTTGTCGCAGCGGGCGCAGTCGGTCACGTTCTGCAGGGGACAGGCCCGGGTGAGCATCAGGGGCATGTGGCCGTAGACCAGCGCCCAGGTGGGCACGCCGGGGGCGATGGCCGCCATCTCGTTGAAGGGCACCTCGGGCAGCACGGTCATGGCCCGCAGGCCCAGCTGTTTGTAAGTATCGGCGGCAAGGGGGTTGGTGATGTTCAGCCCGAACCCGCCGTAGAGGGGCAGGCCCTTTGCCAGCCGGAAATGGGCGATGTTCTGGGCCAGATACCCGGCAAAGCCCCCGTTTTCCGTGGCCGCGATGGCCTTGGCCACCGCTTCCTCCATGGCCCCGAACATGGCCCGGGGCAGCTCCAGCACGGTCTTGGCCCGCAGGTTCTGGGGAACCTTCTCCGCCTCAAACACCGGAACGATCAGCCCGGCAAGGCTCTCGGCGTTTTCCGGCCGCTGCCCCCAGTGCTCGAACCGGCCCCAGAGGGGCAGTTTGGCGGGCAGGGAATGCCGCTGGGCGGCGGGCAGGGGCAGTCGGGTAAACGCCCAGGGCTTAATTGCGCTGCGCTTTTTGAGCAGGCTTTCCAGCGCCGCCCGGCGCACCTCGTTCCACTCGCTGCCCGGCAGATAGCCCGGCTCGCCCTCAATGGTCAGGCTCTCCAGATAGAAGGGCGTGCCGCCGGTCTTGCCCAGCGCCCGCTCGATGGCGCTGCGCTGGTCCTTTTCCGCCTTCTGAGGGGCGTTCTGGGTGTAGGCGATGGCGGTGTTGCCCTCGCCGTCGGCGGCGGTGAGCTTGCAGCCCTCCTCTTCGCAATACAGGGTAAAGCGCACCGGCACCCGGGGCATCTCCCGGCGGTACAGCTCCCGCAGCGCGGGCATCACCGCCTTGCTGGCGGCGCTGTCCTCAGCGGTGCGCACTCCGAACATGGTGCCGTTGATCTTCCCTTCGATGTAACCATTCGTAAAACCAGAACGGGAAAATACATTCTGTAAAACCTGCTCATCGTAAGCCTGCCCGGCCAGCGACTGGCGGCAGGCGTTCACTGCCGCGGCCACATACTCGGGGCCACGCAGCCGCCCCTCGATCTTGGCGCTCACCACACCGGCGGCGGCCAGCGCGGGCAGACTGCCCACGGCGGAAAGATCCTTCAGGCTCAGATGGCAGGCCCCGGAGCCGTCCGCCGCAAAGGGCAGGCGGCAGGGCCCGGCGCAGCCGCCCCGGTTGCCGCTGCGTCCGCCCAGAAAGGCGCTCATGTAGCACTGGCCGGAAACGCTCATGCACAGCGCGCCGTGCACGAACACCTCCACCTCGATGGGGCAGTTTTTGGCGATGTGCTCAATTTCGGCAAGGCTCAGCTCCCGGGCCAGAATCACCCGGGAGAAGCCCAGCTCAGCCAGCTCCAGCGCACCCTCCAGCGTGTGCACGCTCATCTGGGTGGAGCCGTGGATGGGCAGGTCGGGGGCCATGCGGCGGGCAAGGGCCGCCACCGCCAGATCCTGCAGAATCACCGCGTCCGCCCCGGCGGCGCACACGTCGGCCAGCGCGTCACACAGGCCCTCCACCTCCGCCGGGTGGGCGGTGGTGTTGATGGCCACATACACCTTCACGCCGCGGCCGTGGCAGAAGCTCACCGCCTGCCGCAGCTCGTCTGCATCAAAGTTGCCGGCGGTGCGCCGGGCGCTGAACCGCTTCAGGCCCAGATACACCGCGTTCGCCCCGCTGTAAACCGCGGCGGTGAGCGCGTCCATATTGCCGGCGGGGGCCAGAATTTCCATGGGTGCGTTACTGTTCATTGCTCTCCTCGTTGGCAGGGGTTTCCTCGCCGGCGGGCTCGGCTTCGGCGGCGGCTTCCGCCTGGGCAGCGGCGGCCTGCTTTGCCTTCAGAGCCTCCAGCTCGGCGGTCAGCTTCTCCACCTGACGGCGGGCGTTCTCCGCGTCCAGCTTGGCCTTGGCGGCGTCCTCCAGATAATCCTTGATCTGGGCGCGCATGTTGTCGGTGCTGGAGGCGTTCTTGTTCAGCTCGTCCAGATAGCTCAGCGCGCTGATCACGGCGCTGGCGGCCACGCTGGCGCTGGGGTTCTGGGTCATGATCTCGGTCATATCATTGTCCAGCCGTTCGGCCAGCTGGTTCACATATTCTTCGGAATCGGTAGTGGATACAATATAGCTGGACCCGCAGATGGTCAGCTTCACTTTGGTAACCGGCATAATACAATCCCTCTTCTTTCACAAAGCTCCACGCCAAACGGTGCGGAGTATATTTCGGCGGCGACCCGGCAGGCGTTCGCCGGCCGCAGCCTTGACCTTTATTATAGTATAAAGCACCCCCACAGAAAACCCCTTTTTTTGTCGCATCGTGCCTTTTTGCCCTTTGGAGCACAGGATATGTTTACCGGAAACGTATTTTTTCTTGAAACAGGCCCGACAAATTGGTAAAATAAAAGAGCGGCCCTGCATGATTCGCATTCCGGAAATCCTGCGGTGCCGCTTACTGTGTACAGCCCTGCTGCCAGGCCGCCCGGCCCCGGCCCTCCCGGAAAGGGGGAGCGCCCCGCGTGCCGGATCATCCCTTTGACCCTCAGTTTTTTGGCAGCGACCTACTTTTACCGACAGGAGTGGAGAAACGTTGACGAAATACACCAAGAAAGAGTTTGACAAGCTGCTCAAGGAGCGGCTGAACAGTGAATACGGCACCACGCTGGACGTGGCCAGCAATCAGCAGATCTACCGTGCGCTGGCCATCATCGCCCGCCGGCTGATGAGCGCCCAGCACAAAAAGTTCCAGAGCCGCGCCTACGGCACCGGCGCAAAGCAGGTGTACTACCTGTGCATGGAGTTTCTGATGGGCCGCAGCCTGAAGACCAGCCTGTTCAACCTGGGCCTGAACGAAGTGGCCGAGGCTGTTCTGGCCGACGCCGGCATCAAGGTGGAGAGCATCTATGAGGAAGAGCCGGATGCAGGCCTGGGCAACGGCGGTCTGGGCCGCCTGGCCGCCTGCTATCTGGACGGCATGGCCACCACCGGCATCGCCGGCACCGGCTATTCCATCCTGTACGAGTACGGCATCTTCAAGCAGAAGATCGTGGACGGCTGGCAGCAGGAAAAGGCCGACAACTGGCTGCCCGGCGGTCAGGTCTGGCTGAAGAGCCACCCCGACCAGAGCATCGAGGTCAAGTTTGACGGCGACATCGAGGAGAGCTGGGAGGGCAGCTACCATCATGTGACCCACCGCCACTACAACAGCGTGATCGCCGTTCCCAGCGACATGTATGTGCAGGGCTACGACGGACAGGGCGTTGCCAAGCTGCGTCTGTGGCAGGCCAAGGCCCCCGATTTCGATATGAACAGCTTCAACGCCGGCGAGTATGGCAGCGCCATCACCAAGAACGCCTCCGCCGAGCTGATCAGCAAGATCCTGTATCCCAACGACAACCACCGGGAGGGCAAGATCCTGCGCCTGCGCCAGCAGTACTTCCTGTCCGCCGCTTCCATCGGCGACATCTGCCAGAATCATCTGTCCCAGTGGGGCAGCCTGGACACTCTGCCCGAGAAGGCAGCCATCCAGCTGAACGACACCCATCCCACCCTGGCCATCCCCGAGCTGATGCGCATCCTGCTGGACGAGTGCGGCTACGACTGGGATAAGGCCTTCGACATCTGCCGCCGCACCTTCGCCTACACCAACCACACCGTGATGAGCGAGGCGCTGGAGAAGTGGAATCTGGACATCTTCCGTTCCACCCTGCCCCGCATCTACTCCATCGTGGAGGAGATGGACCGCCGCTGCCGCGCCGACTTCGAAAAGGCCTTCCCCGGCGACTGGGGCAAGATCAACTACATGGCCATCCTGGGCGACAATCAGGTTCGCATGGCCAACATCTGCTGCTACGTTTGCCACTCCATCAACGGCGTGTCCAAGCTGCACAGCCAGATCATCAAGGACAGCGTGTTCCACGACTACTACCTGTATAAGCCCCAGGCCTTCAAGAACGTGACCAACGGCATCGCCTACCGGCGCTGGCTGCTGGCCTCCAACCCGGGCCTGACCAAACTGCTGAGCGAGACCATCGGCGAGGGCTTCAAGCACGACGCTTCCCAGCTGGCAAAGCTGAACGCCTACAAGAACGACAAAACCGTTCTCAAGGCTCTGGAGGACGTGAAGAAGGCCAACAAGGCCGAGTTCGCCGCCTATCTGGAAAAGACCACCGGCCAGGTGATCGACCCCAATTCCATCTTCGACTGCCAGGTCAAGCGCATGCACGAGTACAAGCGCCAGCACCTGAACGCGCTGAACATCGCCGCCCAGTACCTGTACCTGAAGGATCATCCCAATGCGGAGTTCGCCCCCAAGACCTACATCTTCGGCGCGAAGGCCGCCCCCGGCTACTACATGGCCAAGCAGATGATCCGCCTGATCTGCAAGCTGGGCGCCCTGATCGACAACGACCCCGCCGTGCGTGAAAAGCTGCGTGTGGTCTATCTGGAGGACTACAACGTGTCCCTGTCCGAACGGCTGATGCCTGCCAGCGAGGTGAGCGAGCAGATCAGTCTGGCCGGCACCGAGGCCTCCGGCACCGGCAACATGAAGTTCATGCTGAACGGCGCCATCACGCTGGGCACCCTGGACGGCGCGAATGTTGAAATCGCCGCCGCTGCCGGCAAGGAGAACGAGATCATCTTCGGTATGCTCACCGAGGAAGTGAACCAGATGAAGGCCACCGGCTACCATCCCACCATGTTCATCAACAGCGACGAGGTGGCCATGGAGGTGCTGAACTTCCTGGAGAAGGGCTGGAACGGCGAGAGCTTCCACGAGGTGGTGAACAACCTGCGCACCAGCGACCCCTATATGGTCATGGCCGACTTCAAGGATTACCGCCGCGCCCAGGCCGACGTGCAGAAGCTGTATGCCGACCGCACCCGCTGGAACCAGATGAGCCTGGCCAACATCGCGAACAGCGGCATCTTCAGCGCCGACCGTTCCGTGCTGGACTACGCCCGCGACATCTGGGGCGCAAACCCTGTGAAATAACCCCTTTCTTTCTGCAATTTAAGGCGGCCTGCGGGCCGTCCTTCGCCCCGGGCGTCGGAGATCCGGCCCCGGGGCCTTTTTCCTGTTCGACATCCGCTTTTTCCCGGCCTCTGCCGGCAACTTTGTTCTGGGAGTGTTTGTGTGGATCAGTTATACAACAGCTTCGACCCGGCCTATAAAACCCCCTTCGGCGCGGTGAAAACCGGCCAGGAGGTCACCTTCCGGCTCACCATCCCCTACGATTACGGATTCGTGCGCCCCCATCTGGTGCTCATCCGGGACGGCGGCGAGCCGGTGCACCACGCCATGACCTTCGACGGCTGCGAGGAGGGCGTGAACCGGTTTTCGCTGGCGCTTTCGCTGAGCGGGGCCGGGCTGTATTTTTACTATTTCGATCTGTATTCCGACTTTCGCAAGCTCTTCCGGGGCCCCATGGGCCAGGCGGTGATGGGCTGGACCACCGGCCCTTGGTGGCAGCTCACCGTGTACGAAGCGGATTTTGCCACCCCCGCGCCCATCAAGGGCGGGGTGCTGTATCAGATCTTCCCGGACCGGTTCTATGAGGGCAGAAAGCACAAGCCCATGCCCTTTTCCGACCGCATCTACCGGGAGAACAAGCACGGCGAGCCCTACTTCTGGCCCAACGAAGAGGGCGGCTACCTGAACATGGACTACTTCGGCGGCGACTTTGCGGGCATCATGGAAAAGCTGCCCTACTTAAAGGAGCTGGGGGTCAGCTGGATCTACCTGAACCCCATCTTTGAGGCCCATTCCAACCACCGTTACAACACCGCCGACTACCTGAACCCGGATCCGCTGCTGGGCACAAAGGAGGAATTCCGCCAGCTGTGCGCCGCGGCCCGCCGGCAGGGCATCCGCATCATTCTGGACGGCGTGTTCAGCCACACCGGCTCGGATTCCATCTACTTCAACCGGGAGGGCCGCTACGGCCCGGGCGGCGCCTACCACGACCCCCAAAGCCCCTACCGGAGCTGGTTCGACTTCAGCCCCAACTACGCCTGCGGCTACCGCAGCTGGTGGGGCTTCGAGAGCCTGCCCGAGGTGCAGGAAAGCGACCCGGGCTACCGGGAGTTCATCTGCGGCTCCGGCGGCGTGATCGACACCTGGCTGAGTCTCGGCGCGTCCGGCTTCCGGCTGGACGTGGCCGACGAGCTGCCGGACGATTTCATTGAAGAGATCCGCAAGGCGGTGAAGGCCCACGGGCCGGACTGCTACCTGCTGGGCGAGGTGTGGGAGGACGCCACCACCAAGGAGGCCTACGGCGTGCGCCGCACCTACCTTCTGGGCAAGGGGCTGGACGCGGTGATGAACTACCCCTTCCGCAACGCGGTGCTGGGCTTTCTGAAGGGCCGCAGCGCGGCGGACACCGCCGAGGACATCATGGCCATCTGCGAGCATTACCCGGCCCCGGCGCTGCACTGCCTGATGAACTTCATGAGCACCCACGACACCGAGCGGGCGCTCACCGCCATTGCCGACGAACCCTCGGACGGCAAGGACCGCTACTGGCAGAGCGGCCGCACCCTGCCCCGGGACCGGTACGACCACGGCGTGCGGCTGCTGCGGCTGGCCTACGCCATGATCTTCACCCTGCCCGGCGTGCCCAGCATCTATTACGGCGACGAAATTGCCATGCAGGGCTACCGGGACCCCTTCAACCGGTCCTACTTCAACTGGGAATCCACCGAAAGCCGGGTGCGCCCGGTGCTGCGCCAGCTGGCCCACCTGCGCCGGGAGTGCGACGCCTTCGCGGAGGGCGGGATGCAGATCATCAGGGCGGAGGGCGACGTGCTGCACTACCGCCGCACCGGCTGTGCCCAGATGGCGGACATCATCGTGAACCGGTCGCCCCGGCTGATCGCGGCCGAGGCCTTCGGCAAGCACACCGAGGTGAACCCCTACGGCTTCACCATTCTGGTGGAGGACGTTCCCCCGCCCCCGGCCCCCACGCTGGAGGAAAAAACGCTGGAGCAGCCGGGCCACACCCCGCCCGCCCGGCCGGAGGAACCGACCGTGCAAAAGGCAGAGGAACCGGCCAAAGCTCCGGCCCAGGCAAAGGCGGAAACCGAGCCCGCGCCCAAAGCGGAAAAAGCCCCCAGGGCGGAACCGGCACGGGAACCTGAAATCCGGGAACCCACGCCACACCCGTAATAATCAGATAAAACGACAGCCGTATACGCGTAACAGCACGTCTCTTTATTGTGAGAGGCGTGCTTTTTTGCATGCCTCTGCTTCGCCTCCCGGTTATGTGCTTCTTTGATTGCAGAAAGGAAAGCCATGTGCTATACTGGGAAAATACAGGTACATAAATTTACCCGCGAGGTGTATCATGTCCAAACAAATTCACATCAGACTTGAAGATTCGGTATTCGACGCCCTGACAAAATATACTGGTGCATCGGGTCAGTCTGTTCAGTACTGTGTAACAGGAGCGTTGATTCAAATGTTGAACAAACAGAAAAGTCCAGAAAAAAGCGACAGCCTTTTTTCTTTTATTGATCTTTTTGCCGGAATTGGTGGAATGCGAATCGCTTTTGAAAATGCAGGCGGCCACTGCGTGTACTCCAGCGAATGGAACAAGTACAGCCAGCAGACCTATTTTGCCAATTTTGGCGAACAGCCAGAAGGTGATATTACTCAGGTAGATGCAAACTCTATTCCCGACCATGATATTCTGGTTGCCGGTTTTCCCTGTCAGCCATTTTCAATCGCAGGTGTTTCCAAGAAAAACAGCCTTGGACGTGCAACCGGTTTTGAAGATAAAACACAGGGAACACTGTTCTTCGACGTATGCAGAATTTTGAAGGCCAAGCGTCCCAAAGCCTTTATGCTTGAAAACGTGAAAAACCTGTGCAGTCATGACCGTGGACGTACCTTTAAGATTATTCTTGAATCCCTCAATGAGCTGGACTATCAGGTTTTTTACAGGGTACTTGACGGGCAGAATTTTGTTCCACAGCACAGAGAACGTATTCTCATTGTCGGTTTTGACCGTAAGCGCTATGGTTCTGATATTGATTTTGATTTCAAAATCACTCCTCCGGACCATAAACCGGTAATAGCTGATATTCTGGAACAGGATGTGGCAGAAAAATATACACTTTCCGACAAGCTCTGGACATATCTTCAGAACTACGCTGCCAAACACAAGGCTGCCGGAAACGGTTTTGGCTATGGAATTGCGCCTCCTGATGGTGTATCCAGAACACTGAGCGCCCGCTATTACAAGGACGGTTCAGAGGTTTTGATTGATCAGTCGGGAAAGAATCCCCGTAAACTGACCCCCCGTGAATGTGCAAGATTGCAGGGTTTTCCCGATACATTCAAAATTCCCGTATCTGATACTCAGGCCTACAAACAGTTCGGCAATTCCGTTGTTGTCCCTCTCATGGAAAATGTTGCAAAACTGATCGTTGAAACTTTAAATAACTCTGCTATTCAGGATTCTGCACAGAAAGAGGTGCTGTAAATGGATTCATACTCCATGCAGGCGATACAGGCTTCTCTTGCCGGGGAGACAGTTTTCTGCAAGTTCCTGTCCGCAAACGATACAGGGCTGACCGGTGGGCATCAGGCTGGTATTTATATTTCCAAACCATCAATTCCAATCCTTTTTCCCGAGCCTGGTGTCCGGGGAGAGAAAAAAGAAAAATGGGTAAAGGTATTGTGGCAGGATGATTTTGAAACCGACACGCGTTTTATCTATTACGGACAGAAAACCAGAAATGAATACCGGATCACTAATTTTGGACGTGGCTTTCCCTTTTTAAAGTCCGAATATACCGGCGCTCTCTTTGTTTTCGTAAAGTTCTCCGAAGATTATTACAAGGGATTTGTTTTGAATACCGAAGATGAAATCAATCAGTATCTTGATGCTTTTGGCCTGAGCCCCGCTGAAACCAACCGTCTTGTGGACATTCGACACACTTCTCCGGAACAGAATGAAAAGCTGGAGATTGACCGTTTTATTACCGGTCTGGATGTTGACTTTCCTTCCTCCGAAGAGATGTCCGCAGCTGCCCGACGTATTCAGGATGCTGTTTATAACCACACAGACTTTATCCGTTCCAATCCTGATCGAAAACTGCTGGACTGGACCGATGCTGAATATCGTCTGTTCCGTGCGCTGGAATATGCCCGATACGGAGACCTTATTACCCGGGGATTCTCAAATGTGGAAGATTTTATCGCCACCGCAAACCAGGTATTAAATCGCCGAAAAAGCCGTGCCGGAAAAAGTCTCGAACATCACCTGGCCGCCATTTTCGACGGAAACAGTATACTCTATACAGCTCAGGCTGTAACGGAAGGGAACAAAAAGCCTGACTTCATTTTTCCTTCTCAAACTGCTTATCACAACATGAGTTTCCCGGCAGATCAGCTGATTTCTCTTGCAGCAAAAACGACCTGCAAGGACCGCTGGCGTCAGATTCTCAATGAGGCAGACCGTCTGCGTGGACAGACGAAGTATCTCTGCACCCTTCAACAGGGCATCTCTGCGGCACAGATGGACGAAATGCAGGAGGAACAGGTTATTCTTGTGGTGCCAAAGCCATACATTGCCACATATCCCCGTGATCGACAGGATCGAATCTGGACCATTGAAAAATTCATCAAATATGTTCGAGAGGTTGAACAGATGTAATGGCTGATATTTTAACACCGGATAAAAGAAGTCAGAATATGTCTGCCATAAAGAGCAGGGATACAAAACCGGAGATTTACTTTCGCAAGCTCCTGTTTGCCGAAGGCCTTCGGTATCGAAAAAACAGCCCCTCCATCATCGGCCATCCGGACATTTATCTCGCAAAGTATCATACTGCGATATTTGTAAACGGTTGTTTCTGGCACAGGCATGCAGGTTGTAAATATGCCTACACGCCTAAAAGCAGGGTTGATTTCTGGCAGAAAAAATTCGAGCAGAACATACAACGTGATGCTGCTGTAAGAGAATCTCTTGCAACTCAGGGCATAAAATGTCTTACAATCTGGGAATGCACTATTAAACGAATGAAGCATGACCCGGATTTTGAAACGCTTATCCTTCACAGGGCAATTGATTTTATTCTGTCGGACTCCATTCTGTTTCTGGAACTTTGAAGTCATCTTTCCTGAACTGCTGCACAGATTTCCCCTGTATGACTGACAGCCATACGGGGAAACAGTCAGACAGAAAACTCCCCCGATTCGAGGAATCGGGGGAGTTTTCTGTTTTCAGTGGGTGATGCACATCGTCACTGCTTTTGGGCGGCCACCAGCAGCATCATGGGGTGGCGCAGCTCATCCCGCATGCCGGGCAAATCCATCATTTCCTGCGGCGGCCGGGGCTCCACCAGCGGCGCAAAGTCCCGCACACAGTGGAAGGCAAGCGAGCTGAGCACCACATCAAAGCTGCCCGGCGCAAAGGCCAGGTCCTCCATGGCGGCGCGGCGGTACCGGATGACCGCCCCGCTGTTCTTCTCGCGGGCGGTGGCCAGCATCTTTTCGGAAAGGTCCACCCCCAGCACCGAGGCCGCCCCCTTTTGGGCGGCGTAGACGCAGTGCCAGCCGTAGCCGCAGCCCAGGTCCAGCACTCGCCTGCCCGCAAATTCCGGCAGCAGCTTTTCCAGTTCGTGCCATTCGCCCGCGCCCTCCAGGCCCTTTTGCGAGCGGGTCATCCGGCTGTACTTTTCAAAAAACTTCGGGTCGTCGTATTTGTTCTGTTTCATTGCTTGTTCCTCCCATGTAAGGCTTCCGTGTGTTCGGTCTGCTCACATGGGTTTATGCAATTTTCTGCGCAAGGATACCGCCGCGCATCCCATCACTTCCTTTTTCTGCTTTGCTGCCATTATACCATCTCCTCCCCACCGCGAAAAGCCCGGATTTTTTTGCGTTTTGACCCTTGGCAAGCCCGGTTCATCCCGTGCTATTCTGTATACTGAGAAGATCAGGCGAGGTCATTCATTGACCCCGCCTTTTTTGCAAACCGTCATCCGGTGCGTGCTGTTTTGAAACAGGCGCGCCGGGGGCGATTTTTGTTTTCCCGGCTGATTTCCAAGCCAAAAAAGGAGGGTCAGAATGTATTATTCCTTCGATGTGAACGCTGCCGCCCGGTACGGCGTGGAAGAGGCGGTGCTGCTGGAGCACATCCGCTTCTGGTGCGAGAAAAACGCGGCAAACCCGGACTGCCAAAAAGAAGGCCGCTGCTGGATGTACGCCAGCGCCGCCCGGCTGGCCGAGCATTTTCCGTTCTGGAGCGTGCCCCAAATCCGCCGTCTGCTGAAAAGTCTTGTCCGCCAGGGTGCTTTGCTGGAGGGGCGGTTCGGCCGTTTCGCCTTTGATCGCACCTTGTGGTATGCAATCAGCGAATCCGCTGCTTCCATGTTTCAGAATCGTCACTTGCAAAAAACGAATCCGGAACATTCAAATGCCGAATCCGAAAGAGCAATAAAAGATACCCAAAAAGATACCCAAAAAGATTCCCAAGAAGATTCCCAACACACATACACCGCCTGCGGCGGTGGGCGTGCGCCCTCTCCCCTTTTTGAAAAATCCGGGAACGCTGCGCCAAAGACTGAGCGCAGACCGAACCCCTTTTTTACCGATCCGGCAGCAACTGCAACACCGGCAAGCCCGGCGCAAACCGCCAGCCAACCGGCCCATCTTGCCCCAGCCGCGCAAAATACCCAAGCCCCAAACGGCTTTGAACGGTTCTGGCAGGCCTATCCCCGCAAGTCGGACAAGCGGGCGGCTCTGCTGACATGGAAGGCGCTGCGGCCGGATGAAACGCTGGTGAACGCCATGCTGGCGGCGCTGGCGGCCCAGCGGGAAAGCGCCCCCTGGAAGGAGTCGGGCGGGCGATACATTCCCCACCCGGCCAAATGGCTGAGCCACCGCCGCTGGGAGGACGCGGCCCCCATGGCACAGGCCCCCGCCAAAAGCTATTCCATGCCCGCATGGGCCCAGCAGACCAGCCGCCCCTTTGACCCGGCCGCCGCCGTGGACATTCTGGCCCGGCACCGCCCCCGCCGGCTCAAGCGGCTGGAAGCCTGACCCGGCAAAAGCACAGCAAAAAAGCGAAGCGCAAACACGCTTCGCTTTTGTTTTGCTCAAAAATTCCCGTCCGCCGTGCACTGGCGCAGCCGGCGGCGGATGCCCGGGCCGTCCTGCACCACCTCCAGCAGGCCCTCGCGGCAGAAGGCCTCGATGCGCAGCGCGATCCAGCTGTCGCCAATGCCCAGCTGGCACCGGCCCAGCACATTGCCCACCAGCGACGCCTCCAGAAATTCCTCCGGCAGCCGGTCCAGCTCCCGCAGAATGAAGCCGTCGTAAAAGTTCTCCGGCACGCTTTGCAGCCCGCCGTTCAGGCAGACCCGCAGGGGCGCGTTCTCCCGCTGCAGCTGC
The DNA here is from genome assembly GCF_004345265.1 of Allofournierella massiliensis. Lineage (GTDB taxonomy): Bacteria > Bacillota > Clostridia > Oscillospirales > Ruminococcaceae > Allofournierella > Allofournierella massiliensis. The sequence continues at coordinate 130,387 of NZ_SLUM01000001.1, read as the reverse complement.
TGCCACCGGGCGGCGCAGGCCCGCAGCAGCACCGGCCGGGCGGGCTGGGCCAGCGGCAGATACCGCCCCCACTCCCCGGGGCTGATCTCGCCCCAGCCGGTGTAGGCCATCACGGTTTCGTCCTCGCCGTATTCCCACACCGGCAGCTTGATCAGGGTCACCGGGCCGGGCGTTTCCAGCCCGTGCAGCTTTGCCAGCAGCCAGCACAGGCCGCAGGCGTCGTCCGGGTTATCGCTGTACCAGATGCGCATCTCCTCGCCCCGGGCGCTGCGCTCCAGCACCGTTTGCAGGTTCGCCTGCAGCTCGTCCAGCGATTCCCGGATGATCTGCTCCTGCTCCTCCGGGCTGCCGCTGAAGCTGGCCGCAAACAGCCGTTCCAGCAAGCGGCGGCGGCCCTGCGGGAACTGGCTTTCGGCAATGTCGCCCATGCTCCAGCCCCCTTCCAGACTGAACACGTTGGCCGGGTCGCCCCCAAGGGGGCGGGCGTTTTCCCATTCCCGCCGCGCCCGCTGCTCCGCGGCCTGCCGGGCGGCCTGCTGCACCTGGGGCGCGGGGGCAGCGCCCTGCCCGCCCTGTGGCGCGGCGTAGATCACGCCCACCGTGCCGGTGTATTCCCCCTGCCCGTAATGCTGGGCCATCTTCAGGCTGCCGCAGGCGCTGCGGCTGAACACCACGTCCATCATCTTGCTGTTTCCTCCTGTTTGAAAGGCAACCCCGTACAATTCTCAGGCGGCGCATCGCGCCGAAATTGTGCGGTATTGTCTTAAATCTCCTGTGTCAGCGCCTTCACCGCGCTGATCAGATCCCCGGCACTCACGGCGAAGGGCATGTTGCCCATGTTGCCCGCCGGGTCCAGCGCCACCCGGGCCAGCTCGGAAAGCTCGTCGCCGGTGATGTCGGAAAGCGCCAGATCCGCAAGGCTGGTGGGCAGCCCCACCGACTTGCAGAAGGCCCGCACCTGGGAAAGATCCTGCCTTGCCCGCAAAGGCTGCGCGCCCAGCCGCTGCTCCAGCACCAGCTGCACCTGCACGCCGAAGGCCACCGCCTGGCCGTGACCGGCCCGGTTTGCCCGGCCCAGACTGGCGATGCCGTTGGCCACCGCGTGGGCCGCGGCAAGGCCGCCGCTTTCAAAGCCCACGCCGCTTAAGTAGATGTTGGTCTCCACAATGGTTTCCAATTCCTCGCCGGGGCATTTGCGCTGCACCTGCTCCATGGCCCTGGCGCCGCAGCGAAGCAGGTTGTTCCAGCAGCCCTGCGCAAGGCAGAGCGCCGCCGCGCCGGGGGCTGTGCCGAAGCTGTTTTTGCCCCCCGCCTCGGCGCAGGCCCGGGCCTCGAACCAGGTGGACAGCGCATCCCCCATGCCCGCCGCCAGCAGCCGGGGCGGGGCGGCGGCGATGTGGGTGGTGTCCGCCAGAACCAGATCCGGGTTTTTGTCCAGATACAGATACCGGTCAAACAGGCCGTCCGGGGTGTAGAGCACCGCCAGCGCGCTGCAGGGCGCGTCGGTGGAGGCCACGGTGGGCAGCATCACCATGGGCGCGCGGGCGAAGGCCGCCACGGCCTTGGCCACGTCCAGATGCTTGCCGCCGCCAGCGCCCGCCACCACCCGGCAGCCGCTGGCTTCAAAGCGGCGCACCAGCTCGGTGATCTCCTTTTCGCAGCAGGCCCCCTCAAAGGGAACAAACTCCACCCCGCCCGCGCCGGGCAGGCCCGCCTCCACATCCTGCCGGATGCGCTCGATGCCCGCTTCGTCGCTGATGAGGAAGATGCCCTGCCCCAGCCGCCGGGTATACCGCCCCAGCCGGCGCAGCGCCCCCGGCCCCTGCACATACCGGCTGGGTGCGCCGGTGCGTTTGTCCTGTTCATGGTCTGTCATTACAAAACTCCCCTCCCGTTTTCGGGCCGCATGGCCCTTGCTCTCTACTAACAGAAGTATCACAAACCGAAGCACTTTGCAAGAGTAAAGTTCTCGTTCCAGAGGGAATCCCCCTTTTGAACACGCAAAAAGCGGCTCCAGGCAAACGCCCGAAGCCGCTTTTTGCAGATGATTTGCGGCAGCCGGCCAAGGAGTGAGGGGAGTCGGCTGCCCGAGAGAAAAGGATGAAAGAGGGATATCGCGGCAACCCCGCACAATTCACAGCGGAAGCCTCCGGCGGCATATCGCGCCGCAATTTGTGCGGTTTTGCCTTACAAATAGGCTGTAGTTGGTTTGGTTATATTACAATCAGGATATTTTAAATAAAATATTCCCAATTGAAATCAAAGTAAATGGGTCAGGCTCAGCGCCGGGCGCCCTCGTACAGCTCCGGGTCGCTGAAGAATTCCCTGGTGGCCTTGCGCACCTTGGGGAACAGCACGATCATGGCGATCAGGTTGGGGATGGTCAGCAGCGCCAGGGCGATGTCCTGGATGGTCCAGACCATTTCCACCTTCAAAAGCGCACCGATGATGCAGAAGGCCGGGAAAACGTACTTGAACTTGTCGGCAACCTTTGCGCCGAACACATAGTTCAGGCCCACGAAGCCGAAGTACCACTGGCTCATCAGGGTAGTGCTGCTGAACAGCAAAAGGCATACGGAAACCACATAGCTCAGCGGCTCCCACACGGTGGCAAAGGCGTTGATGGCCAGCACATTGTCCGGCACGCCGCTGCCGATGACGCCGGTCACGCCCAGCACCAGACCGGTGATGGTGCAGATGACGAAGGTGTCCAGAAAGACCTCGGTGACGCCGGTCATGCCCTGCTGCACCGGGTGCTTCACGTTGGCGGAGGAGTGGATGACGGGGGCAGAGCCCTCGCCGGCCTCATTGGAATAGAGACCGCGGGCCACGCCCTTCTGCATGGCGATGATCATGCTGCCCATCGCGCCGCCCGCCATGGCCCGCAGGCCGAAGGCGCTCTGGAAGATTTCGACGAAGACGCCGGGCACCTTGGGGGCGTTGATCAGAATGATGACCAGGCCGCCCACCACATACAGCAGCGCCATGGTGGGAACCAGCTTCTGGGCCACATGGGCCAGGCGATGCAAGCCGCCCAGGGTCACAATGAAGATCAGGGCCACCAGCACGATGCCGGTAACGAGGGGTGCAACGCCGAAGCTCTGGTTCATCACGCCGCTGATGGTGTTGGACTGGATGAAGTTGCCGCCGATGATCTGGGTGACCATGAACAGCGCGCACAGCACCGCCAGCCAGGGGGCGTGCAGGCCCTTTTTGATGTAATACATGGGGCCGCCCACCCACTGGCCCTGCTCGTTGCGTTCGCGATAAAGCAGGCCCAGCACGATCTCGCTGTATTTGGTGGCCATGCCCACGAAGGCCGCCACCCACATCCAGAAGATGGCGCCAAGGCCGCCGGCCACCACCGCGGTGGATACGCCCACGATGTTGCCGCTGCCCACGCAGGAGGCCACGGCGGTGCAAAGCGCCTGGAAGGAGGTGATGCCGCCGGCATCCTCCTCGCCGTTCTTTTTGCCCCGGATGGGCTCCCACAGGGTTTTCTTGATGATATAGCCGAAGTGGCGCACCTGCACCGCCCCGGTCACGATGGTATAAAGCACGCCCACGCCCAGCAAAACGAACATGAGCCAGTCACCCCAGAGTTTGCCGTCGATGAATTCCAGGGTGGATTGCAGTTGATCCAACATGGGTCTTTCCTCCTATGATTCATACGCCACAGGGCCCCGGCAGGTACCGCAAAAGATCGGGGTCACGCGGGGGTGCTCAGTCCCACTCCAGATAGATGGGATTCGTCCAGGCGGCCCGGCCGAACCGGTCCACCACCTCCACGCGCACGTAGCTTTCGTGCCCCTTCAGGGTGTGCTCGGCGTGGGTCAGGGTGTCCTTGCGCAGCTCGCCGATGACGGTGCCGCCGTCGTTCACGATGTTGCCCGCCACAAAGTTCACCCGCTCCACCCTGGAGCAGTCGATCCAGACCCTGCCGTCCTTTACGCCCCAGTCGTAGATTTCGGGGCCGGCGGAGGAATAATAGTTGCCCTTCATGAAGTTCTCCACAATGGCGTCGTGGGTCAGGCTCTCGGCCTGCACGCAGATCCAGCCGCCGCAGGCGTCGTCAAACAGGCCCTCGTTGTGGTTGTCGTCGCTGGCAAAGCCGTTGATCCGCTTGCCCGCGCGCAGCATCCGGTCCCAGTGAACCAGACCGCTGCCCACCGCCGCCTCGTTGGTGGAGTTGTAGTTGAAGATTTCCAGCGCGGTTACGCCGGTGGTATCCATGAATTCCTCGTCCAGCACGCGGCTCCACACCGGGTGATTGTAGGTGACCACACAGCCGTGGGCGCGCAGCATGTCGCTCAGCTGCTGGGCGGCCTTCGCGCCCTCCCACTGGCCGAAGAACTTGATGGGCGGCAGATACTGCAGATGGCCGAAGGTGCCCTCGGGGGCATTCTGCTGCATCTCGGTGGTGCCCAGAATGCCGTGCATGTGGTGCAGCTTGTAACGCTCATTGGTGCCAATGGCCCGGTAGAGCACCGCGGTGGCCTCCACGCCGGGCAGCACGATGAAGTTTTCGGTGTTGAACTGGGCCCGGTGGTCGGTGAAGATGTCGTGCTCGGACATGCACAGGAAATGGTATCCGTGCTCCTTATACTGGGCCACGTTCTGCTCGGGGGTCAGCATGCCGTCGGAAATGGTGGTGTGGCTGTGCAGGTTGCCCTTGTAGAAGGACCCGCAGCCGGTAAAGCCGTGGTACTCACGCATGGTTTTGGTCACTCCTTGTCGTTTGTTTGGGCCGCCCGGGTGCGCGGGTCTTGCCTCTTGGTTCCAGAATAGCATACAAATCCGTGGATTTCCACCACGGATTTGTATGCTGTGCGAATTTTTTTATGGATTTGCACGAAGAACAAGGGGTTCCGCGTGCATTTTGCTTACTTGCCGGCCTGCTGATGCTTCTTGATGCGGCCGATCAGGAAGGTGGAAACGAACACGCCGATCACGGCCCAGCCGATCATCACGCCGAACACGATGCGGTAGCCGGTCATGCCGGGGAAGCGATCCAGGAAGTTGCCGTACATCAGGTAGGCGAAGGAGTTGGGCAGGTAGATGACCAGAGAAGCCAGGCTCATGGCAGCGCCGGTGATCTCGGCGGGAACCTTTACCTCGTCCATGGGGGCGAAGAACACGGCACGCATGGTGAACACGATGGCGCCGAAGCCCAGGGTGCAGGCAGCACCGATGATCCAGTTGCCGGAAGCGCCCAGCGCCTCGTGGGGGATCATCAGGAACAGAGCCATGGCCACGATGCAGACGATGAAGCCCATGCGGATGTGCTTGGCGCTGGACTTGTGCACCTTATCGGACATGAAGCCGCCGATGGGGCCGCCCACCATTTTCAGGCCGTACTGGTTGATGATGCCGTAAGCGCCAACCGCGGTGGCGGGCAGCAGGTAGATGTTGTTCAGGAAGGGGATGAAGTAGGTCAGGCCGCAGTAGATGCAGTAGACCACGAAGCCGTTCAGAGCAACGGCCCAGATGTCCACGCTCTTGAGCGCCTGCACCATGCCGCCGAAGGCAGCGGTGGCCTTGTTCAGCTCCTTGCCGTCGGCGCCCACGCGCTTTTCATCGTTGGGCACGAAGATCAGGCACAGAACGCCCGCCGCGATGGTGGCGCAGGACAAAAAGATCAGGCCGGCGCGCAGGGCGGCAGCGCCCTCGCCCATGGCTCCGAAGATGGCCAGCGCGGTGCCGGCGATGATCACGTCCACAACGCCGCGGCCCATTTCCAGAAAGCCGAACATACGGCCCTGGGTCTTTTCGTCGCCCAAAAGGCGGATGGCCTTGAGCAGAACCGGCCAGTAGGTGACCTCAGCCAGAATGGCGATCACGCCGAAGGCTGCCAGAAAACCCCAGTAGGGCGGGAAGGTGGCCAGATAGAAGCCCACCAGACCGATGCCGATCAGGCTGCCGCCGATCATGTACTTCTTGCTGAACATGTCGCAGATGTAGATGCCCGCGATCAGGCCGATGGTCTGCACGATGCCGTAGGCGCTCATGGCGCCGCCGATCTGGGTGTTGGTCAGACCCATGAACTCCTGCATGGGAACGTAGAACATATCCTTCATGCTGCCCAGCTTGAAGGCGATGCCGCCGGACAACGTGAGGATGCAGAAGGTGAACCAGCGGTTGGGAACCGCCTTGACCATTGCGGCCTTTGTCTTGTTGCTCACTTGAATTCCTCCTCAAAAAGCACTCTCTTTTTCTCACTCGCGCAGCGTCTGCTCCGCGCCGCGTTTTTCCGTTTCTTGGTGCGGGGCGCTCTTTCCGCCTGCCCCGCCTTGGGAACAATCACAGTATACTTGCGGTTTTCTTGGATTTCAAGCCCTTTTCCCTATTTTTTCGCAATTAAACAAAGAACTTTTCCATTTTTTGTTGAATCTGCCTGTTTAATTTTTGGGGTTTGGCCGGTATACTAATTGTAAAGCCAAGCATTTCACAACCCCTTCCCAACTCCGTTCCCCGGCCGAACCGGCATGCAGGGGCGGCGAAATTGGGATTTTTCTGTGAAACGGTGTTCAAACCCCTTGCGGTTTGTTATAATTTGAAAAGGAGAACGGGCGGTTTGCCCCGGAAATGCAAACGAAAGGCGGAAACACATGCTTGCGAAAAAACGGTATTCCATTATATTAGAGCTGTTGGACAGGGAGGGTACGGTGCACACCGCCGAGCTGGTGCAGGCGCTGGGCGTTTCCTCCGAGACGGTGCGCAAGGATCTGGAAGAGCTGGACCGGCAGGGAAAGCTGCGGCGCATCCACGGGGGCGCGGTGCCCCGGCAGGCGGAATCGGCCGCCGCGCCCATGGTGGGGTATGTGGCCCTTTCCACCCGCAACAGCCTGCACATGGAGGAAAAACAGCGCATCGCCCGGCGGGCCGCCTCCATGGTGGAGGAAGGGCAGGTGGTGGCGCTGGACTACGGCAGCACCAGTCAGGTGCTGGCCCAGGCGCTGGCCGCGCGGTTCCAGCGGCTGACCGTGGTGACCAACTCCATCCAGAACGCGCTGCTTCTGGCAGACAAGCCCGGCTTCACGGTGATCCTCACGGGGGGCGTGCTCTCCCGGGACGAGCACACCCTGGTGAACGACTTCCCCACCGGCATTCTGGATTATGTGCATGTGGACATTCTGTTTCTCACCGTGACCGGCATCGACCCGGTGGCGGGCTTCACCGACCAGCGGCTGGGCGAGATTTCCATGCAGAACCAGATGCGCAACGCCGCCAGCCGGGTGATCGTGGTGGCGGATTCCAGCAAGTTCGGCCGGGCAAGCCTGGTGCGCATCTGCCCCATCCACGCGGTGGAGGCCATCATCACCGACGGCGGGGTGGACCCGGAGCAGGCCGCCGCGGTGGAAAACTGCGGTGTACGGCTCATTCTGGTGTGAGCGGCCCGGCGCTGCATAACGCTCTTTTTTGAGCGCAAACCATTCTTATCCCCCAAACAACCCCCATCCATCATCGAGGATCGAAAGGAAAACGCAGTATGATGAACGTATTCGACATTGTGGGCCCTGTGATGATCGGCCCCTCCAGCAGCCACACCGCGGGCGCGGTGCGCATCGGCCGGGTGGCCCGCGCCCTGCTGGGCTGTGAGCCGGTGAGCGCCCAGATTCTTCTGCACGGCAGCTTCGCCAAAACCTACAAGGGCCACGGCACCGACAAGGCCCTGATCGCGGGCATCATGGGCATGGCCACCGACGACGAGCGCATCCGCTTTTCGCCCCGCCTGGCCGAGGAGGCGGGCCTTTCGGTGAGCATTCTGCCCACCGAGATCGACGGCGCCCACCCCAACACCGCCCTGATCACGCTGGCCGACGCCACCGGCCGCACCGTGAGCGTGCAGGGGGCCAGCGTGGGCGGCGGCAACATTCTGGTCACCCGGGTGAACGGCATGGAGGTGCAGATCACCGGCCAGTACACCTCGCTGATCGTGCTCCATCAGGACACGCCGGGCACCATCGCGGCGGTGACCGAGCTGCTGGCCGAGGGCCAGGTGAACATCTGCAACTTCCGCCTTTCCCGCCAGAAAAAGGGCGGCGTGGCGGTGATGACCATCGAGATGGACGGCGGCTTCGACCCGGCGCTGAACAGGCGCATCGAGGCGCTGCCCCACATTCTCAGCTCCACCATGCTGCTGCCCAACTGAGACCGGAAAAGAGAGGTACGTCATGAACATTGATTTCAAATACGATTCCATTGCGGCGCTGATCGCCGCGGCCGAGGCCGCGGGCGAGCCGCTTTCGGCGCTGGTGCTGCGCCAGCAGGCCATTCAGCTGGAAAAAACCGAGCAGGAGGTCTTTGACCAGATGGCCGACACCTACAAGGTGATGGCCGCCTGCATCGAGCCGGGCTGCGCCGAGGATCTGCGCAGCACCAGCGGCCTCACCGGCGGCAGCGCCTTTAAGATGCGCCGGGCGGTGGAAAGCGGCAAAACCCTCACCGGCGGCGTGCTGGGCGGGGCGCTGTATCGGGCGCTGGCGGTGAGCGAGCTGAACGCGGCCATGGGCCGTGTGGTGGCCGCGCCCACCGCGGGCAGCTGCGGCATTCTGCCGGCGGCGCTGCTCACCATGCAGAACGATCTGGGCTGCTCCGAGCGCGACTGCGTGATGGCCCTGTTCACCGCCAGCGCGGTGGGCATGGTGATCGCCACCAACGCCTGCGTGGCGGGGGCCCAGGGCGGCTGCCAGGCCGAGTGCGGCAGCGCGGCGGCCATGGCGGCGGCGGCCATTGTGGAACTGGCGGGCGGCACCCCGGCCCAGGTGAGCGACGCGGTGGCCATTGCGTTGAAAAACATTCTGGGCCTTGTGTGCGACCCGGTGGCCGGCCTTGTGGAGATTCCCTGCATCAAGCGCAACGCCTCCGGCGTGGCCGGGGCCTTTGTGGCGGCGGAGCTGGCGCTGGCGGGCATCGGCAGCGCCATCCCGGCGGACGAGACCATCTTCGCCATGAAGAAGGTGGGCGACGCCATGAGCACCAGCCTGAAGGAGACCGCCGAGGGCGGCCTTGCGGCCACCCCCACCGGCCAGAAGCTGTATGAGCAGGTGTTCGGCACCGCCCCGGCGGCGGGCGGCGGCTGCGCTTCCTGCGGGGCCTGCGGCGGCCGCTAACTTTCGGAACATTCAAAACACAGACGCAAAACCAGAGCAGGGGCCTTCCCCGCTCTGGTTTTCTGTTCCCTCTTTTTTTGCGAAAAGGGAAAACGGCAAGAAAAAACGTGAGGTGATCGCTGTGGAGCAGTCCAATGTTCTGGCCGTGCAAAAGCGGCGGGTGCTGGCGGTGTGTGTGGCCGCCTACACGGTGTCTTACCTGTTGCGCACCAATCTTTCGCTGGCGCTGGACGACCTGATGGAGGTGCTGGCCATCGGCAGGGGGCCGGCGGGCCTTGTGAGCACGCTGTATTTCTGGACCTACGCCTCCGGCCAGCTGCTGGGCGGCTGGCTGAGCGTGAAGTGGGACCCCAAACGGGTGGTGGCGCTGGGGCTTGCGGCCAGCGGGATGTGCAATCTGGCCATCGGCTTTTGTTCCAGCTACTGGGCGCTGGCCGCTCTCTGGACGCTGAACGGCCTTGCGCTGGCGCTGTTCTGGCCGCCCATTCTGCAGATCACCACCAACTGGTTTGAGCCGGGCGAGTACCTAAAGGTTTCGATTTTGTTGAGCCTGCCCACCACGCTGGGCTATCTGCTGGCCTGGGGCGGGCTTGGCGCGGTGCTGCGGGCGGCGGGCTGGCGCTGGGTGTTCTTCTGCCCGGCCCTTGTGGCCTTCTGCTTTTTCTGGGTCTGGCTGCGGGGGCTGAAGGCAAGCCCCGCGGCGGCGGACCTTTGCTACCGGCCGGCGGTGCTGGCCGCGCCCGAAAAAAAGGAGCCGGCCGCCGAAGCGCCCCGGCGGGGCAGCCTTGCGCGGGCCATGCTCACCCTGCCCATGCTCAGCTTCGCCTTTGTGATCGTGACCCAGGGCTCCACCAAGGAGAGCATCAACCTGTGGGCCCCCACCCTGCTGCGGCAGCTGGCCGGCCCCGGGCAGGAGGGGCTGGTGAGCCTGTTCACTGCGGTGATTCCCCTGTTCAGCACCGCCGGGCTGCTGGCCACCGGCTGGCTGGTACGGCGGCTGCACGGCGGGCAGGAGGGCGCGCTGCTGGCCCTGACCGGAGCCGGGGCGGTGTGCGGCTGGCTGCTGGTGGCGCTGCAGGGCAGCCTGACCGGGCTGGTGATCTGCCTGGGGCTGCTTTTGGGCCTTGTGTACGGCGTGACCACCATTCTCACCACCCTTTTGCCCCTGCGCTTTGCCCGCACCGGCCAGAGCGCGGCCTTCACCGGCATCTTCAACTTCCTCGCCTATGTGGGCGCGGCGCTGGGCGGCGTGCTCTCCGGCTGGGTGAGCGACGGCTGGGGCTGGCAGCGGGTGTATCTGCTCTGGGCGGCGCTGGCCACCGTGTCCGCTCTGGCGCTGTTTGTCAGCGAGGCCTGGCAGTATTTCAGCTGGCGGTATCTGGGGCACTGACGCCCCCCTGAACCGGCACGTCATCGTCCAAAACCGACCAACCGTACCCGGAGGGAACACCCCTCCGGGCTTTGTTTTTTCCCCGGCTTCGCCCGGGCTCGCCCGGGCCCGCTCGGCTTCGATTGGGGGTCGCCCCGGCAAAAATTTCGCAAAAAAGGCAGAAAACCGCCCTTTTTTGTCCCAGGCGGGCTTTGTTTTTCCACCCGGCATCTGGTAAAATACAGACAACGGCACCACTTCCCGGCCCGGGCCGGAGGGCGGCTGCCGCTGCCGAATGAATATTCGTTCAACGCTTTTCCGCATAAGGTTTTACAGGCGGCATGCCCGCCTGAACAAAAGGCGTTCCCGCATCCTTTCAGGTGCGAGGGCGCCGCAATAAAAAAAGGCGGTGATCTGATCCCGCCGGAGAGGAGTACACCCATGGAGATCCTGATTTCGACCACCGCGGCCATCTGGCTGTGGGCGGCGCTGCTGGCAGTGTTTGTTGTGGTGGAACTGGCCACCGCGAATCTGGTCACCATCTGGTTTGCCGTGGGCGCGCTGGCGGCGCTGCTGGCCAGCCTTGCCACCAACAATGTGTTGTGGCAGGCGCTGGTGTTCCTGCTGGTAAGCCTTGTGGCGCTCATCGCCACCAAGCCTCTGGTCAGCCGGGCGCGGGCCCGCAAACCCGCCGCTGCCGTGGAGCTGGACCGGAACATCGGCCGCACCGCAAAGGCGCTGGAGGATCTGCGCCCCGGCACCGTTGGCCGCGTTCGGCTGGACGGTGTGGACTGGAACGCCGTGACCGACGCGCCCATCCGCGCCGGCGAAGCCTGCGTGGTGCAGGCCATCGGCGGCACCACCCTGACCGTGGCCCCGGAAAAGGCCCCGGCCACCGCAAAATGATCCCCCGCATGCCATTTTTCAGCAATTTCTGAAACAGCGATTTTAATTTCATAACGAAACGGAGGAAATGACTATGCCCACAGTATTGATCGTTCTGATTCCCATTCTCGTGATTCTGCTGCTGTTGCTGGTCAGCTGCATCAGCATCGTGCCGCAGGCCAACGCCTATGTGGTGGAATGGCTGGGCGTGTATCAGGCCACCTGGGGCGCCGGCTTCCACTTCAAGGTCCCCTTCCTGATGCGTGTCGTCAAGAAGGTGAGCCTGAAGGAGCAGGTTGTGGACTTCAAGCCCCAGCCCGTGATCACCCGCGACAACGTGACCATGCAGATCGACTCGGTGGTCTTTTTCCAGGTGACCGACGCCAAGATGTTCACCTACGGCGTGGAGCGGCCCATGAGCGCCATCGAAAACCTGACCGCCACCACCCTGCGCAACATCATCGGTGATATGGAGCTGGATCACACCCTCACCAGCCGCGACGTGATCAATACCAAAATCACCGCCATTCTGGACCAGGCCACCGACAAGTGGGGCATCAAGGTGAACCGGGTAGAGGTGAAGAACATCATCCCGCCCGCCGAAATTCAGGACGCCATGGAGAAGCAGATGAAGGCCGAACGCCTGAAGCGCGAAGCCATTCTGATTGCGGAAGGCGAAAAGACCGCCGCCATCACCAAGGCGGAAGGTGAAAAGGAAAGCGCCATTCTGCGGGCGGACGCGGTGCGCGAGCAGCGCATCCGTGAGGCCCAGGGTGAAGCGCAGGCCATTCTGGAGGTGCAGAAGGCTCTGGCCGACTCGCTGCGCCTGCTGAACGAAGCCGCCCCCAACGACAAGGTGCTGGCTCTGAAGGGTCTGGAAGCGCTGGCCAAGGTTGCCGACGGCCGTGCCACCAAGCTCATCATCCCCAGCGACATGCAGAATCTGGCGGGTCTGGTCACCTCCATCAAGGAGATGGCCACCGCCGACAACGCCGCGAAGTAAACCCCTGACGCAGACAGCGCGGCCCCGAACCGGTTTTTCCCGTTCGGGGCCGCGCTTTGTGTTTTTTTGATGGGTTCGGGCACATCAGGCCAGCACGCCATTGGGGGTGCAGGTGAGGGTCACCGTGGGGTAAACTCTTTTGCCGGTGCTCTTTTTCTGCATCACGCCCTTGGCAATGGCGGCGCTTCCGCTGGGATAGGCTTCACCTTTTACGCGATACCATTCACTTTTGTTGATATTGTAGGTATAGGAAGCCGCCGTACAGGTGGCAGAACTGCCGTTGTAGCTGAAGCTGCCGTGTACCGTAAATGTCCAGGCAAGGCTTCCGCTCTCGTAGTAATCAAAATCCTTGCGGCCGTTTTTGGTGCCGCCCCGGGCGGTGGTGTTGTCGTAAACCGTGATCACCGCGTAGGCTCCGTTGTCGTATTGCTCCACTGTGCGGCTCACCACTCGGCCATTGTCATCGGCGGCAAAAGCCGTTACCGAAAAGCACACAACCAGCAACACAGCCAGCAAAACCGAAATCGCTTTTTTACAATTCATAAAGAACCTCCTCGTATAATAAAACTTTTCAGTCCGGCGGAGAGGTCGGGATCGGCCCCTCGTCTTCCTGGGCGCTTTGGACCACCACATAGCCCGGATAATAAATGTAGTCGATCGCAAGCCGCACGCAGTAAAACACGCCGTAGGCCAGCGCCAGCGTTACCAGCACTGCCGCCAGCACTCTGCGCCAGCGGTAGCGGGTCAGCTGCTTTCGCAGCTGCTCGCCCTCCATGTTTCCCAGCACGTTGGCGGCAAAGGCCTTCGGCTCGCCGAAATGGGCATACAGCTCGTCCATTCCGTTCTGGGGATGCTCTTCCAGATAAAAAAGCACCGCCTCCTCCAGCTGGCTCAGAACCGGCCTGCGCAGTGCAGCCGGGCAGAAAAGGCTTCGCCTTACCTGCCCGCAATACTTCCGGCACACTGCCTGTGCCTGCCGGGTATTCCCCTGTTTTACACTGCTGTTCATACTGGTTCCACCTCGTTCATTCCACAGGATGTTAAAATCGCCCGGATTCCCTCCTGCATGGCAAGATATTCCGCCACGCTGCTTTGCAGATAGTCCTGGCCGGACGGTTCCAGATGGTAATACATCCGGGTGCGGCGTTTGCCCACCTGCTGTTTGGTCACAGTGATATAGCCCTTATCCTCCAAGCGGTAGAGGGTAGGGTACATGGAACTTTCCTGCAATATGAACTTTCCGCCGCTGCGGGCCTGCAATTCCTGCGACATTTCGTACCCGTACATGTCCCGCTGGGCCAGCAGGCTCAGCAGCACAAGCTCGGTAACGCCGCGCTTCAAGTTTTCCGATACTCCCATGGGGCAACCTCGTTTTGTTTTGTTGAATCAACAGTTTCATCATAGCGCAAAAACTATTTGCCGTAAATACTATTCGCCGCAAAGTATTGTTGACATTTCAACTTATCTGTGATATTTTGGTGTCAGAAGAGAAAAACTGGGAACATTTCACGAATCCGGGCATCGTTTCGGCGCAAGTGTTCCCTCTGGCAGCAAAATCTCACCGGTGATTTTGGGGACGTTTCGCCGCACCGCCCCCGGCCAGAGCGGCACGGCGGAAAACAGCGGTTGTTTCATAAAAACCAAAAGGAGTATGTATTCCATGAAAAAACGAATTGGAATATTTTCTATTATTTTTGTTGTGTTAACACTAACTTCGTGTGGTAACAATGAGCCGATTGAGCCATTAGATGCAAGTTCTTCTGTGAACTCAGCGCAAGCGCAGAAACCGGCACAGATTGCTGACGGTGAATTACAATCTTTGAAATGGGGCAGCGCAATTACAAAAGACGGCTATTATTTGATGGACCCTGTTTCGAATTCTGATAATTCCACGAATATCATGTACATTGATTTCCAGAGCAAGTCGGAGATTCATCTGTGTGCTTCCGCAAACTGTACCCACACCGGGCCAGAATGTGAAGGGAGGCTTCCAGCATCCGGTGGTGGTTCGCGGCCTCTTATTATCAGCAATCAGCTGGTGTTGGCTTTCCCAGGTGCCCCCTATTTTAACGATGAACTTGGAGAGGCATCTTTTCCTAAAATTATGACAATGGGGATGGATGGAAAAGACAAAAAAGTTATTACCACATTTAAAGCCGCTCAGGAAATTTTTGAGCCCTATGTTACGGACGGAGAAAACCTGTATTGTACTCTGGAAACAACAGAGGCAAATGAGCTGAAAAGCGAAATCATAAAGATCAATTTAGAGACCGGTGATTGGATTCCTGTCTATGAGCTGAACGTGGAGCAGGGCGAGCAGGTGATAGATGCCTATGGTTCTAACTTTATCATAAGCGGTGTTGGACAAAGTCTTGATGAAACACTGGCACAGGGAACTGTTACAAGCGTTTTTTTTAAACTGAATGTTTCTACAGGGGAAAAGGAAACTATTTTCTCCCCTGAATCCGGTGACACATTGAGGATATTCCAAGGAAAGGAACTATATTATTTTTCACTGTCAGAAAATGCGTTGCATTGCTTGGACTGTGAAACATTGACAGACAAAATTGTATGCGAATCAGTTTTCGAAGATGGAACGGCTCTGAATCTTGTGGAATTTCTGGACTGCCGCGATGGGTATGCTCTTTTCGGTCAAACTTCAGAGGACTTTGAAGACTTCTCCATGATCCAGGTAAATCTGAGTACCGGTGAAAAATCAGAATTCAATTTGACTAGCACAAATCTTATGGGCACAGTCCGTCCGGTGCAGGTTTTATCGAAAATTCCGGGAACAGAGCAGTATCTGGTGAAGATTGGCGAAAAGAGCGTTGAGGAGGAAAGTCAGCAGCCAGACGGCACTTCGATGTATGTGACTACAGCGCGAGATATTTACGCCATCATCAACGCTTCTGATTATTGGGCTTCCAACCCGGCGTACAGCGTCATTGAGTTTGCATTTTAAGGGAGAGCTATAGGAGCCGCTGCAATTTGTACTGATTGTTGTGTATACCACAATTGCTTCCTTGATCTCAGATTTGACTGACCACTCCACGCGGATTGCCTTCGAGGTGAATTTATACATGACCCATGAAACGAATCTGGCCACCTGCCTTGCGGTGGAAGGACTGAAAAAAAGTTATTTAATCAGGGGCGGCCGGTTTGGCCGCCCCGCCACCAGAAAACAGGCCCTGGCCGGGGTGAGCTTCACCCTCGGCCCGGGCCTTTACGGCCTTCTTGGCCCAAACGGGGCGGGCAAGTCCACCCTGATCAACATCATCACCGGAAGCCTGAAGGCGGACGGCGGCACCGTTCAATGGTGCGGCAAAAACGCCCGTGCGCTGGACATCCGCTTTCGCCGGGCGCTGGGCTATATGCCACAGCAGCAGGGCCTTTACGACAGCTACACCGGCCGCCGCTTTCTGGCCTATATGTGCGCCTTAAAGGAGATTCCGAGCAAGGACGTTCCGACGCAGGTGGAGCAGGTGGCCGAATGGGTCAATCTTTCCCACGAGCTGGATAAACGCCTTGCCGCCTATTCCGGCGGCATGAAGCAGCGATTGTTGCTGGCCAGCGCCCTTCTGGGGGACCCCAAGCTGCTGATTCTGGACGAGCCCACCGCCGGACTGGACCCGAAAGAACGGGTGCGGCTGCGGGAACTGCTGGCGGAGATGGCCAAAGATCGAATCATTCTGGTGGCCACCCATGTGGTGAGCGATGTGGAAACGGTAGCCACCGAGATTCTGCTTTTGAAAAACGGCAAACTGGTGGACAAGGCCCCGGTGGAGCGCCTGATTGAAACCTACGCGCCGGGCCAGAATCTGGAATCGGTGTACTTGGCGGTGTTCGGTGAGGAGGATGGCAAATGAGGCTGCTCTCTGCCGAGCTGCGTAAGGTCTGGGGGCAGCGTATCTTTGCGCTGTGTCTGGCGGTGCTGGCTGCCGCCAACCTGTTTTTGCTCTACACCGGCACCCGCCCCGGAGAAAACAGCCCGCAGCCTGCGGCCTGGCGGGCCGTGGCCCGGGACCTTGCCGGGCTGGACACCGCCGCCCAGCAGGATTTCATCAACGAAAAGCTGGACCTTGTGTACGGCGTTTTACAGATTGACCAGATTCTTTCCTATCAGGCAAGTGGGGCCTTTTTGGGGATGGATGTGCGGCAGGAATATGCTGACCTTTTCGCAAATTATGAGCAGGCTTACAAGGAAAAATCCTACGATCTTTACACCGGCGATCTGCGGATGGAATACGCCTTTCTCACCCAGATCAAGGCCGAGCTGGACACGGTGGCGGGCTACCCCCGGTTTCTGGAGGATGTGCAGACCAGGGCAAAACAGCTCTCCGGTATTTCCATATTCAACAACGGCAAAAGCGGCTACGACCAGGCCAACATCCGCAAAACCTCCGCGGTGTATGCGGGCATGGGGGATGTGGCCATCCGCTACGCGCCCCAGAAGGGGCTGTTCACCGCGCTGGACTACCCGTTCACCGACCTGATTCTGCTGGCGGCCATGCTGCTTCTGGCAAGCCTGCTGCTGCGCCACGAGCGGGACAGCGGCATGCTGCATCTGGTGCGCAGCATGCCCGGCGGGCGGCTGCACACCGCGCTGGCAAAGCTGGGCGCGCTGGCAGTGAGCCTGCTGGCGGTGCTGCTGCTGTTGTACGGGGTAAACCTTGCCTACTGCGGCCTTACCTTCGGCCTTGGGCCGCTGAGCCGCAGCATCCAGAGCGTGCCCGCGCTGATGCGCTGCACCATGCAGATCACGGTGGGGCAGTATCTGGTGCTGTTTCTGCTGGCCAAGTGGGCCGGGGCCTTTGTGATGGGCCTGTGGGTGATGCTTGCGGCGCTGTGGGCCCGCCGGGCCTTTGCGGGCTGGTGCGCCGCGCTGGCGCTGCCCGCCGCCCAGTGGCTCATCCGGCAGGCCATTCCCGCCACCAGCCGGCTGAACGTGATCAAATACGCAAATCTCGCAAGCATCCTGCGCACCAACGAGCTTCTGGGCAACTACCGGAACCTTTACTGGTTCGATGCCCCGGTCAGCCTGCCGCTGGTGGAGTGGCTGGCGGCGATTTTGTACGGCATCCTTCTGGCGGGCGGCTTCTGCCTGCTGTTCTGCCGGGGTCGGCTGGCGGCGGCTCCGGCCTTTGCCGGGCTGCGGCGCAAGGCGGCGAAAACCAGAGCCACCACCGTGCTGCGGCAGGAGAGCCGCAAGCTGTTTGTGCTCTGCGGCGCGGCGGCGGTGCTGGTGGCCTTCGCGAGCTGGCAGACCTTCCGCACCGTGACCGCCGAAAGCTACCTGGACGCAGAGGAGATCTATTACGCATACTACATGAAGCAGCTGGCCGGGCCGTATACGGAAGAGACGTACCGGAAGCTGCTGGAGATGAACGGGGAATTCGAGCCCATCCGCCAGCTGGACGCGGCGCTGGCCGCGGGCAAAATCAGCAGCGAAGCCTATCAGGCCCAGATGGGCGCCTACTACGGCCTGCAGCAGAAAATGAGTGTATTCCAGCGCATCCTGAACGGCAATCTGGCCTATATGAAAGAGCACCCGAAGGCCCAGCTGGTCTACGAGAGCGGCTGGGAAAATCTGTTCGGCTTTTCCGGCGAGGGCGATCTGCAGGACACTCTGATCGCCGGCCTTGTGAGCTGCGTGTGCTTTGCGGGCCTGTTCGCCTTTGAGCACAGGGGCGGCATGAAGCGGGTGGTGATGGCCACCCCGCTGGGCCGCCGGTACACCCTGCGCCGCAAGCTGGCGGTGGGGGCGCTGGGCGCGGCGCTGGTCTGCCTGTTCACCTGCCTGCCCCGGTTTGTGGTGGTGCTGCGGGACTACGGCCTCTGCCGGCCCTTCGCCCCGGCCATGAGCCTTGCGGATTACGCAGCCATTCCCGCCGGGGTCAGCCTTTCCGACCTGCTGGTGTTCGGGGTGCTGGCCCGGCTGGCCGCCTGCCTTTGCATGATGCTGCTTCTGATGGCCCTTTCCGAATACATGGGCAACACGCTGGGGGCCATGTTCGTGGGCAGCACCGCCTTCTGCCTGCCGCCGCTGCTGGCGCTGAGCGGGCTTTCCGGCCTGCGGTGGGTGGGGTTTTATCCCCTGTTCCACATCACCGGGCTTGCCCGCCGGGCGGATGTCTGGGCCGGCCTTGGCGCTCTGGTCATCGCGCTGGGGCTGGGCTGGCTGGCCGCCGAAAAGCTGCTCCAGCGCTGGAGCTGACCGGCCCTTTTTACAAACAAAACAGAAGAGCGCGGCCCCGTACCCGGAGCGATTCCGGGCGCGGGGCCGCGCTTTCTTTTTTGGGTTCGCCGGTCAGTGCACGCCGTCGGCCAGATCGGCAATCTCGCCCAGATCCGGCAGCCAGACCGACGAGGCGTCCACATAGGGGCCGCCCCATTCCGTCCGCTCCTTCCATGTGGAGGGGATTTTGCCCTCCAGCTGGCCCCGGGCGCTCTCGGCCCGCAGCAGACAGAATTGTGTGAAAGTTTCCACCCCGGTGCGGAAGTCCTCATAGGAGCAGAAGGCGGTGGGATCCCGCTGCACATAGGGGGCGATCATCCGGGCGGTGGCGGTGGTCTCGTCCGCAAAGCGTCCGCTCTCAAAATATCCGCTCAGAAATTCGTCGAAATACCGGTGGTAGGCGGCAAAGCATTCGTCCTGCTTCATCACCTGATGGTAGAGCGGCCGGTTCTGCATCACCTCGCCGGTGCCGGGGGTGTCGATGGGATAATTCACATAAAGCTCCGCGTCGTTCACCGGCTCCGGCATGCCCAGCGAATAGGTGGCGAAGGCCAGATTATAGTCCCAGGGCAGCATGCTCAGCCGCCCGTTTTCCTCGTAGAGAAAATAGTTGTGGCCAGTGCGGCCCAGATAGCTGTCCAGATTGACGGTGAACACCTGCACCACAAAATACCGCAGCACCCGGTCCAGCTCCACCGCCTTTTCCAGCTGCTGCCCGGTGGAAAGCTGCTCCAGCGCCGTAATCAGCCGCTGTCTGTCCGCCGGGGTGGGGTCGAATCTGGCGGTGCGGAAGATGTTGTCGTAATTTTCCTCCTCCGGGCCGGTGTAGCGCAGGGCCACGTCCGGGTTTTCGGCGGAAAGGCTTTTGTAGTCCGGCTTGTACAGCTGGCCGTGATCCGGCCCGAAGTTGCGGCGGGCAAAGGCCTCCTCCGGCTCCTCCACCGCCAGAAACAGTCCCCAGTCCTGCCCGTTCACCGTCACCCACACATAGCTGCTCAGGGGCGCGGGCACCCCCATGTAGTCCATCATCCGGCAGGCGGTGTGGTTTTTCAGATAGCTGTTGTCCTGAAAGGAGCAGTCCAGCGAGAGCTTGTCCAGCCCGTGGTAGCTGGCCCCGGTCTGGTAGTGGTCGAATTCCAGCTTCAGGCTGTAGCGGCTGAGGCCGTACTCCTCGATCAGCCGCCGGGAGTTGTTGCCCTTGGCCCGCAGACCCACCTGCTCGAACCGCTCGCCGTCCACCACCACCGTGCAGGGGGAATATTCCTCCTGCGGGGCAGCGGCCAGAAAGGCCTGCCAGTTTTCGATCTGGATGTCGATGGTGTGCACCCGGCCCGCGTCGAACAGCCGGGAGGCGTAGGCCGGGTCACTGTGGGCCGGGCGGATGCCCAGCTCCTCCCCCCGCCAGAGCACCCCGGCCAGCACAAGGGCCAGCGCCATGGCGGCAAGGCAGATGCGGTCGATGTGTTTGTGGCGCAGCATGGCTTCACCCCATATAGTCCCCGTTGTAGGATACCAGCACCGCTTCCTCCACTCCCTCCATGGCGGCCAGCTGCTCCACGAAGGAGGCGTCCTCCTGCCGCAGCCGCACCTCGTAGTTCAGCTCGGTGCCCCGGGCGCTCACGGTCTTGCTTTTCAGCGCGTGGGCGGTCACCGCCTCCTCCAGAAAAGCGGCAGCGGCGCGGGCGCAAGCGTCCCCGGCGCAGTGCAGCACCAGAATGTAGGGCCGGTCGGCGCTTTTGCGCCCGGCGAACACCACCAGCACCAGCCCGATGAGCAAACTGCCCAGCACCGCCAGCGGCACAAAGCCCGCCGCCAGCACGATGCCCGCCGCGATGCTCCAGAACAGAAAGGCGATGTCCATGGGCTCCTTGATGGCGGTGCGAAACCGCACGATGGACAAGGCGCCCACCATGCCCAGCGACAGCACCACGTTGCTGGTGACCGCCAGAATCAGCAGGGTGGTGATCAGGCACAGGGCCACCAGCGTGACCCCGAAGCTGGCGGCGTACATCACGCCGCAGTAGCTTTTTTTGTAGATGTAGAAGATGAACAGCCCCAGCGCCAGAGCCAGCGCCATGGCCAGCAGCATATCCAGCGGGCTGACCGCGGCGGAATTGTCCAGAAAACTGGAACGGAAGATATCCTGAAACGTCATAAAACCCCTCCCGGCGCGCCGCTCATTCCCATTTGCGGCAGGCCGCGTATTTTGACCAGGCCCCTGCCCGGCGGCCGGGCACCTGCACGGCCATGCGCACCAGATCGGGCAGAAAGGCGTCGTATTTTACCTCCAGAATGGTGCCCCCGGGCGCCACGGTGCAGGCGGGGGCCTGCGGGTTCAGAAAATCGGCGGGCCCGCTGCCCCGGCGCAGGTTCCGGTCCAGCGTGATGCGCACATTGCCCGGCCGGTACACAAAGGCCTGCCGGTCGTAGCAGACCACCGTGCGCGGGCGCAGCCCGGCGCGCATTCTGCTGTACAGCTCCACCAGCAGGGGCTGGCCGCTGTGCAAAAGAAAATCGATCTGCCCGGCCAGCAAAAGCCGCACCTCTTCCTCGCTCAGCCGGGCGCTGCGCTTCTGGCCCAGACCGTTCTGCCTGCTCTTTTTTTCCAGCCGCAGAAAGCCGGTGTCCTGCCCGTAGTACCGCAGCCGGAACTTCTCCCGCCGATCCACCCCATCCAGTTTCTGGCGCAGGGCGGTGTCGGCGGGGGTGTCAAAGTAAAGACTGTTCACCCGGTACACACCCCCCGGCCCGGCGTGCCGGTCGGCCTCAAACAGCTTTTCCAGCCGCCGGGTGAGCACCCAGTCCTCCTGGGGGGTGATCCAGTGCTTGTATTCGTGCCGCCAGACCGGCGGGCGGTCAGTCGTCATAGCCGGAATCTCCGCCGTCATCGTAGCCGGAGTCGCCGCCGTCGTCGTAACCGGAATCGCCGCCGTCGTCATAGCCGGAGTCGCCGGCAGGCGCGGGAGCGGGAGCCACCGGAGCGGGAGCAGGGGCAACCGGAGCAGGGGCCGGAGCCGCCGGGGCGGGGGCGGTGTAGGCGGAATCGCCGTAGCCGGAATCATTGGTTTCCGGGGCGGGGGCGGGAGCCGCGGTGGGCGCGGGGGCCGGAGCGGTATAGCCGGAATCCCCGTCGTCGTTGTAATCGGTCACGCCGTCATTGTTGGGGCCGTAGTCGGTGTCGTTGTAGTCGGTCACGCCGTCATTGTTCGGGCCGTAATCGGTGTCGTTGTAGTCGGTCACACCGTCGTTGTTGGGGCCGTAGTCGGTGTCGTTGTAGTCGGTCACGCCGTCGTTGTTCGGGCCGTAATCGGTGTCGTTGTAGTCGGTCACACCGTCGTTGTTCGGGCCGTAGTCGGTGTCGTTGTAGTCGGTCACACCATCGTTGTTCGGGCCGTAGTCGGTGTCGCCATAATCGGTGGTACCGGGGGCCGGAGTGGCCGGGGCGGGAGTGGCCGCGCCGCCGGAACGGCTGGCGGTGTAGTCGGTGGCGCCGTAATCGGTCACGCCGTCATTGTCCGGGCCGTAATCGGTGGCGCTGTAGTCGGTCACACCGTCGTTGCCCGGGCCGTAGTCGGTGTCGGCGTAGTCGGTCCAGCCGTAGTTGCTCTCGCCGTCCACCTCCACCGGGCTGCTCAGCTGCTGGGCGGCGGTGTAGGTCTGCACCTGCTCCACAATGCCGCTGAGGAAATCGTCGGCGGGCAGGCTGGAACCCCGGGCCACCTCCAGCGTGATCTGGCGGTTGTCGCCCTCCACCTCTTCCACGAAGTAACCGGCCTCGTTGATGCGGGCCACCAGCTCGCCGATCACGGCCTTGCATTCCCTGCCCTCGTAGCCGGTGTAGCCGGTCAGGATCTCCTTGCCGTCCGGGTTGCGGCCTTCCAGACTGGTCACCATGCCCTGTTCATCGTAGCGCACGGCAATTTCCGGATTCACCTTCAGATAGATCACGCCTCCCTGGCTCAGAGCCGCGGGCGCGGCGGCGGTGGCGGTGCTCTGGGCGGGGCTGGAGCATCCGGCCAGCAGGCACACGGCCATGGAAAGCGCCAACCCGGCGCCGAGCAGTGCGGTCAGTTTCTTTCTGGTCATACCATCGTCTCCTTTTTCCTGTGATTTGTTGTTTTTTCATGCAGCCATCCGTTCTTCTGGCTTCTGACACAGATTACGCAGCCTGTGAAGGCAAAACCGGGGTCGGCGGAAAACTTTTTTAAAAATTTTTTCAGTCGTCCCCGTCGTAACCTGAATCCTGCTCCGGCTCTTCCGGCTCCTCCGGCTGGTCATAGCCGGAATCGTTTTCCTCCGGCGCGGGGGCCGGGGCGGAATCCCCATAGCCGGAATCCTCCTCCGCCGGGGCCGGAGCCGGGGCGGCGGTGGGGGCTGCGCCGTAACCGGAATCCCCCTCGCCGTAGCCGGAATCCCCGGTGTCCGGGGCGGCGGGGGCAGGTACTCCGGCGGCGGCCCCGTAGGCGGAATCCCCGTAGCCGGAATCGTTCGCGGCCGGGGTGGGCGCTGCCGTGGGCGCCGGGGTGGGCGGCGCCGTGGGCGCGGCGGTGGGCGCGGCGGTGGCGGCGGGGGCCACCGGGATGCTCACGCTCTGGCCCACCTGCACCGTGACCCGCAGGTTCTGGTATTGCAGATATTCCTCCAGATGCTCCCGCAGCTGCCGGTTGGTCTGCTCGGCCCAGCTCTCGTCCTCCGCTTCCAGATCAATGGTGATTGCTCCGCCGGGGGCCAGATAGCCCATGGCCACCGCCCGGTCGATCAGCTCGTCGGTCACCTGATCCAGCTGCTTGCCCTTCCAGTCGTAGCCCTCCACCAGCGCTTGACCGTCCGGGTTTACGCCCTCCAGCCCCCGGGCCACGCTGCGGCGATCCACATCGATGCGCACCTGGGGATTGATGGTCAGATACACCGAGGCATAGGGGGCGATGGGCGCCCGCAGCAGCACCGCCGCCATCAGCACAAGGCAGGCGGCGGCCAGCGCGCCGGGCAGCCAGATCAGCATCCCCCTGCCCCGGGCGGCACGGGTGCGCATGGGCACGATGTGCTCCACCCTCTGGCCCGGTTCATAGTGCAGGTTGGCGGCCCGCACAAAGCGGCCCTCCTCGTCCAGCAGAATGGCGTAGCTGGGTCTTACCTCCATCACAAGGTATTTCATGCGGGGCGTTCACCTCCCTGTGGCGCCAGCATCTGGCAGATGTGCCCCCGGATGATCTCGTAGCCGTTGGTGTAGATCAGCAAAAGGGCGGTGACGTATTTTCGGTGCCGTTCCAGCGTTTTGCGGGCCACGCCGGAGCCCTCACACAGCCGGGCCAGCGGCAGCTTTCCGGTGTGCAGCAGCTCCTCCAGCAGCTCGGGATGCTCCCGGGCGTAGCGCACCGCCTGCCGGCAGGCCTCCAGCGTGCGCCGCTGGCGGGGGCAGTTTTCCGCCACGTCGGAAAGGGCGATGCCGAACCCGGCCATGGTGGCGGTCAGCTCCCGGATCTCGGCCTGGGTGGCCAGCCTGCCCTCGGCGGCGTCCACCGGGTTTTCCGGGTCGGCCAGCTGCTCGCCCAGGGTGTGGCCCTCCTCCGGCCCGGGCTGATCCAGCCGGGCGTGGGGGGTATGGCGGCGCTCCCGGCGCTGCTCGTCCCGGATGCGGCTGCGGATCACCAGCGCCGCATACTGCAAAAAGCTGCCCCGGGCGCGGCTGTAGCCCCGGATGGCCTCGTGAAAGGCGATCATCCCGATGCTGAAGGCGTCGTCCTGCTCGGTGCACAGGCGGCCCAGCGCCCGGCTGGCCTGCGCCTTGATGAAGGGCTGATATTGCCGGATCAGTTCGTCGGCGCGCTCAAGGCTGGTTTTGGCCTGAGCCACCTGCTCCAGAATGGCGTGGTCGGTCTGCATAGAGCGGTCGTTCCTTTCCCCGGGCGTGATAACAAAGAGTACGAAGCGACCGCCTCCCAAACCGGGGTCGGCCGCTGCATGTTCCGGTTTTTTCCCATCATAGCAAGAGGCAGGGGCGGTTGTGGGCGGGGGTGTGGTTTTTTTACCCAGTTTTTCATCTCCCTTTACCCGGTTTTAACGTTGGGTCAAGCTCCGGCTTCCGGCATTTGCCCGTTTTGGCCCCTTTTAACCGGCGGCAGCAAAAAAGGCCCCGCGCCGGAACAAGCATCCGGGCGCGGGGCCTCTGTGTCTTTTTGGTTTTTTTAACGGAACCAGTAGCCGACGAAGTCGTCCTTCATCACCCGGTAGCCGTTCATCATGCTGTGGTACTGGAAGCTGCGGATCAGATTGCCCTCGGAGTCATATTCTCCGTAGACCTGGGGCACGCCGCTGTTCACCACATAGTTGCCGCCCTCCAGCAGCTGCGCGTTGGACACCACGCTGGAGTAGGGCACATCGAAGGACCAGGCCAGCCGGAAGGTACCGGCGTTCTCGTCCACCAGATAATAGTACACATGGCTCACGATGCTCTCGTCCTCGGTGAGGGCCTGCCCCACCGAATCCGGCAGAGTGGGGGTGTAGCCGGTGCGGGTGCTGTTGGCCCAGTAGTTGTTGTCGAACATGCGCAGGTAATACTGGCCCTCGGGCAGGCTTTCATCGTAGATCACGGTCACGTCGTGCTGGCCGTACTGGGGGGTGAAGTCGCCTTCTCTGGTCAGGCTGTACTGGGCAAACCCGGTGCCCTGCCAGAAGGCCTCGTCACCGATCATCCAGTCGATGGCCGGCTCCTCGTGCACGTTCTTCACCTTGAGGATGGTGGAGGTCTCGCGGGAGCTGACCACCACCGCGTCCTCCTCTTCCAGATACTGCACCGAGTTCAGGTGCAGCCAGTCCCACAGGCCCGCCTGCCAGAAGAAGGAGCTGTTGGCCGCCACCTTTTCGGTGGTCACGAAATAGTCGTTCATCAGGGCGCTGAAATCCACCAGCAGGGTCACCTCGCCGGATTCCATATCAATGGCGATCAGCTGATCCTCCACCGTTTCGCCCTCGGTGTTGGTGGCCAGGGCCACCAGCTCGCCGTCCGGGCCCCAGTGGAAGTCGTGATGCAGCTCGAAGCGGCCCAGATCATACACCTGCAGCACCTGGCCGATGCGGCTGATGCGGGCGATCTTGTTGCTGCCCACGCAGGCCAGAATCTGGTCGCCCAGGCTGAGGATGCGGTCGGAATGGTAGCCGTCCAGCAGCATTTCGTAGCGCAGGATGCCGTCGTTGTCAAAGAAGAAGGTGTAGCCGTAGTAGTCGCTCAGGCCCATGGCGTAGAAAAGGCCCTCGCTCATTTCGGCGGTGCTTTCGCCCTCGGTGGCCTCCAGCCGGTTCGGGTGGCCGGAGGTGGTTTCGGGCATCTGGATGGTAAAGGTGAAGCTCTGCTTCACCTCGCCCTGCCGGTTCACCGCCTCCAGCGTCACCTGATTTTCCTGCCCGGGCACAAGGCCGATGAGCAGAAATTCCTGCACCTTGCCGAACTCCTGGGCGGAATTGGCGGTGGCGGTGTAGGCGGGGATGCTCTCGTCGTCGGTGGTGACGGTGTAGCGGATCTGGCAGTTGTAGTCGGTGGTGAAGTAAAGATACAGCCCGTTCGACCCGGTGCCGAAGGGGTTCAGCACCGCCAGCGGGGCGTCCATGGTGTAGCCGCCCCGGGCCATCATGGTCATCAGGCTCTGGGCCAGCCGCTGCTGCACCTCCTCATCGTAATATGTAAACCCCTCCTGCTCGTATTCGCCGGGCAGGATCTGGGCCACCTCGATGCTGGCTTCCACCGGCTGGCGATACATCTGCACGTTGATCTCGTCGTCGGTGAAGGTGTAGGTGCCGGTCTCGATCTCCCATTTGTCCCGGGCGCGCTTTTCGCCGCCCACCAGATACTTGGAGACCACCAGCACGCCGGTGAGAATCACCGCGGCCAGCACGACCAGAATCGCCGCCCCCACAAGGATCTTCTTTTTCATGGTGCAATCCTCTTTCTCATTCTGTTTTATTCCTGTCTGGCGCGCCCCTCCCTCAGGGGCAGTCGCCGCGCAGATATTATACAGCGTTTTTTTCGCTCTGTGGGGCCTTTTTTGCGGTTTTCATCTGTTTTTCAAATTTTTTTGCCTTTTCTTAATAATCCTGCGGTCAAAAGGGCAAAAAAATTCCCCCGCCGCCGGAGTGCGGAGGGGGCATTGCAGCTGAAAATGGGGGTCAGCGGGCGTGCTGCGCCGCCGGGGCCGGGGCGGGCGCTCCGGCCTGACCGGCCGCCACCGCACGCTCCAGCCGCTGGAAATTGGCAGCCAGCACCCGGTCGTCGTGGTAGTTGGTGTCGCCGGTCATCATCAGAAAGCGCACCGGGTCGTCCATCTGGGGCACAAGCCACACCGCCAGCCGCAGCCCCTTGCAGAACAGCTCGTCGAAGCTGTCGGTGAACAGGCGCTGGGGCTTCCAGGGGTCCCGCCAGGCAGCGTGGGCCAGGTTCATGGGGTCCGGCATGCTGCTGGGCGCGTCGGTGATGAACTTGGCCGAAAGCAGCGGGAACTTCATCACCCGGTTCTCGAATTTTTCCACCATCTGCCGCCGCTGGGCGCCCGGGTCGTGCAGCAGGCTGGATTCAAACGAAGCCATCACCATGGCCCGGCGCACAAAGGCCGGGCGGAAGGGCGAGCGCACCGGGAACAGATCCCCCAGCGTGCCCTGCAAAACCCGCGCCAGATATTTGCTGATCAGCTGGCTTTCCGCCTCGCTGAGCCGGAACACCTGCTCCTGCCGCAGCCGGGTGTAGCTGTAACCGCACCGGGCCATGTACCAGGCGTCGATGTCGCTTTCCAGCGCGGCGTGGCGGCCGTAATAGCGGGCGCTCTTGTGGGCCGGGTCGTAGCCGGTGCGGGCGTACACAAAGGTGTGGCACACACTGTCGCACACATAGTGGCAGTAGGCCCCCGCCAGATAGGCAAGGCAGACCCCCCGCTCGGGTTCTTGCTCCGGCAGGCAGGCGAACATCTGCAGAAACAGCGCCTTCACCCGGTGGTTGTGCAGGTAGGCCCCCAGATTCCGGTGGTTGGAAAAGGCCAGCCGCAAAAAGTTATAGGTGAACAGATCCGGCCCCTGGCAGCCCAGGAAAAACGCCCGGGAATGCTGCCTCGCCGCCCGCTTTGCCCCGCAGTCCGGCAGGCGGGCCAGCGTTCGGGCGCCGAACACACAGTGAGTCACAAGCCCCGGCATACACATTGCCTCCTTTGTATTCCCAAAAACCCCGCCTTCTGCCGCGTGGGCGCGGCGGGCGGTGAACCAGCAGCGTTCGGGCGCGGCAAAGCCGGCGGCCCCGCACACCCTTATATTTTTATTGTATCACATTTGCCGGGCCGCGGCGCGGGTTTGCCAATTCTTTTCACGATTTTTGCCTTTTCTGTTTCTTTCCCGTTTTTTTACAAAAAAGCGCATACCGCCCAGATTTTTGTGCAGGAAAAGGGCGTATTTCGTTAAAAGAGTAACAAGAAAAAACTTGCGAAATCGGCCCAAGTTGTTTATAATAAGGGCAGGTATGACAAGGCGGTTATCCGCACCGGTTGGCGCGGGCAGCCGTTCCCTTTGGGATACTTTCAAAAATGAGAGGAGAAAGAACAATGGGCTTAGGTAAAAAAACCGTTGAGGAACTGGACGTTAAGGGCAAGCGCGTTCTGGTGCGCTGCGATTTCAACGTTCCCATGAAGGAGGGCGTTATCACCAACGATAACCGCATCGTTGCCGCCCTGCCCACCATCAAGAAGCTGATCGAGAATGGCGGCAAGGTGATCCTGTGCAGCCATCTGGGCAAGCCCAAGAACGGCCCCGAAGAGAAGTTCAGCCTGGCTCCCGTGGCTGTGCGCCTGAGCGAGCTGCTGGGCCAGCCCGTGGTGTTCGCCAATGACGACACCGTTGTGGGCGAGAACGCCAAGGCCGCTGTTGCCGCCATGAAGGACGGCGACGTGGTTCTGCTGCAGAACACCCGCTTCCGCAAGGAGGAGACCAAGAACCTGCCCGAGTTCAGCGAAGAGCTGGCCAGCCTGGCTGACTGCTATGTGAACGACGCCTTCGGCTCTGCTCACCGCGCTCACTGCTCCACCGCCGGCGTGACCGACTACATCAAGGACACCGCTGTTGGCTACCTGATGGAGAAGGAGATCCGCTACCTGGGCAACGCCGTGAACGATCCTGTTCGCCCCTTCACCGCCATCCTGGGCGGCGCCAAGGTTGCCGACAAGCTGAACGTGATCAGCAACCTGCTGGAGAAGGTGGACACCCTGATCATCGGCGGCGGCATGGCCTACACCTTCCTGGCTGCCAAGGGCTACGAGGTTGGCACCAGCCTGGTGGACAACGAGAAGCTGGACTACTGCAAGGAAATGATGAAGAAGGCCGAGGAGAAGGGCGTAAAGCTGCTGCTGCCTGTGGACACCGCTGTTGCCGCTTCCTTCCCCGATCCCATCGACGCTCCCATCGAGGTTCAGATGGTTGCTGCCGACGCCATGCCTGCCGGCATGATGGGCCTGGACATCGGACCCGAGACCGAGAAGCTGTTTGCTGACGCCGTGAAGGCCAGCAAGACCGTTGTATGGAACGGCCCCATGGGCGTGTTCGAGAACCCCACCCTGGCTGCCGGCACCCTGGCCGTTGCCAAGGCCATGGCCGAGTCCGACGCCACCACCGTGATCGGCGGCGGTGACAGCGCTGCTGCCGTGATGCAGCTGGGCTTCGCCGACAAGATGACCCACATCTCCACCGGCGGCGGTGCTTCTCTGGAGTACCTGGAAGGCAAGGAGCTGCCCGGCATCGCCTGCATCCAGAACGCCTGAGTTCTAAAACCCAAAGCCTCAGTCGCCCCCCTTTGGCCGGGCGGCTGGGGCCTTTTCCGATGTATTGAGCAGGCGCCCGCCCGAATTGTGCGGCGCTGCCCACATAATCTGAAACAAAGTGAGGAATTTCACCATGGATAAAGCAAACCGCAAGGCGATCATCGCCGGCAACTGGAAGATGAACAAGACCGCCACCGAGGCTGTGGAGCTGATCGACGCTCTGATCCCCGCTGTGAAGGACGCTGACTGCGAAGTTGTGATCTGCACCCCCTTCACCACCCTGGCCACCGCTGTGGAAAAGACCAAGGGCACCAACATCCATGTGGGCGCCGAGAACGTGCACTTCGAGAAGAGCGGCGCGTTCACCGGCGAGATCAGCGCCGACATGCTGGTTGACCTGGGCGTTGAGTATGTGATCACCGGCCACTCCGAGCGCCGTCAGTACTTCGCTGAGACCGACGAGACCGTGAACAAGCGCACTCTGGCTGCTCTGAACGCCGGCCTGAAGGTGCTGGTATGCGTGGGCGAGAACCTGACCCAGCGCGAGCAGGGCGTGACCGAGGAGCTGGTCCGCATGCAGACCAAGATCGCCCTGAACGGCGTAACCGCCGAGCAGATGGCCAATGTCATCATCGCCTACGAGCCTGTTTGGGCCATCGGCACCGGCAAGACTGCCACCAGCGATCAGGCTCAGGAAGTCTGCGCTGCCATCCGTAAGGTTCTGGGCGAAGTGTACGGCGAGGCCGTTGCCAAGGCTACCACCATTCAGTACGGCGGCAGCATGAACGCCGGCAACGCCGAAGAGCTGCTGGGCAAGCCCGACGTGGACGGCGGGCTGATCGGCGGCGCTTCCCTGAAGGCCGACGCCTTCGCCACCATCGTGGCTGCTGCCAGCAAGTAAGCTCCCCGAAAGAGTCTTTGCGTCACGGGGGCATCGAACCCCCGCGCCGCAACGGCGGGGCTTTGCTGGCCCTTTGCGCCTTCGCGCAGTAGCTGGCGCAAAGCCGTGCACCCCGCAGCCTTGCTGCTGTAGGGCGCTGCCAGCAAGTAAGTTTTTCTGAAAACACCTTTGCGGCGGGCATTTTTCCTTTGCCGCAGGCTGCAAAAAAAACTTCCGGCAAAATCATTCTTTCGCCATAGCGTGCCGCCTCGCCCGGTGGGCCGGGCGGCGCGGTTTTTATTCACTTTCAATCATTAAGGAGTAATCCATTATGTCTAAGAAACCCCTGATGCTCTGCATTCTGGACGGCTTCGGCTGGGTGCCCAACAAGACCGAGGGCAACGCCATCGTGGCCGCCAAAACCCCCAATCTGGACAAGCTGTTCGCCACCTGCCCCTACACCACCATCGGTGCTTCCGGCATGGACGTGGGCCTGCCCGACGGCCAGATGGGCAACAGCGAGGTTGGTCACACCAACATCGGCGCCGGCCGCATCGTGTACCAGGAGCTGACCCGCATCACCAAGGCCATTCAGGACGGTTCCATCCGCTCCAACGAGGCCATTGTGAACGCCATGAAGGCTGCCATCGAGAACGGCAAGGCCATCCACCTGATGGGCCTGCTGTCTGCCGGCGGCGTGCACAGCCACATCCAGCACCTGTTCGGCCTGCTGGACATGGCCAAGGATATGGGCGCCAAGGAAGTTTACGTTCATGCCATCATGGACGGCCGTGACGTTCCCCCCGATTCCGGCAAGGGCTACATCGACGAGCTGCAGGCAAAGCTGGACGAGCTGGGCGTGGGCAAGATCGCTTCCATCTCCGGCCGTTACTACGCCATGGACCGCGACAACCGCTGGGATCGCGTGGAGAAGGCCTACGCTGCCTTCGTATACGGCGAAGGCGTGAAGGGCACCCCCGCTGAGGTGATGGCAAACAGCTACGCCGAGGGCGTGACCGACGAGTTCGTGGTACCCGCCGTGACCTGCGAGGGCGGCCGCGTATCCGAGGGCGACACCGTGATCTTCTTCAACTTCCGCCCCGACCGTGCCCGTGAGATCACCCGCACCTTCGTGGACGACGCCTTCAACGGCTTCGAGCGCAAGAACGGCCGCTTTGCCGTGAACTACGTCTGCTTCACCCAGTACGACGCCACCATGCCCAACGTGGAGGTTGCCTTCAAGCCCCAGAGCCTGACCAACGTGATGGGCGAGTACCTGGCCAAGTGCGGCAAGACCCAGCTGCGCATCGCCGAGACCGAGAAGTACGCCCATGTGACCTTCTTCTTCAACGGCGGCGTGGAGGCTCCCTTCGAGGGCGAGGATCGCGCCCTGATCGCCAGCCCCAAGGTTGCCACCTACGACCTGCAGCCCGAGATGAGCGCCTTCGAGGTTGCCGACGAGTGCGTCAAGCGCATCGAGAGCGGCAAGTACGACGTGATCATCCTGAACTTCGCCAACTGCGACATGGTCGGTCACACCGGCATCTTCGAGGCCGCTGTGAAGGCCGTTGAGGCTGTGGACACCTGCGCCGGCAAGGTCATCGACGCGGTTCTGGCTGCCGGTGGTCAGGTTCTGCTGACTGCCGACCACGGCAACGCCGACCAGATGCGCGAGCCCGATGGCGCTCCCTTCACCGCTCACACCACCAACCCGGTTCCCTTCCTGGTGGCCGGCGCCGGCGACGTGAAGCTGCGCGAGGGCGGCGTTCTGGCGGACATCGCTCCCACCATGCTCAAGCTGATGGGCCTGCCCCAGCCGGAAGAGATGACCGGTAAGAGCATCATCGAGTAATTTTTCCGGGGCCATTCTCCCGGCCCCGCTGCCCCCGGCATGCCCTCTGGTATGCCGGGGGCTTTTTCACACTTTTTTCAATCTTTTTTACGGGACAAACTCCCCCTTGACGGTGTATGATTAAAATGATAGAATAATTTGATTTTTGTATTCTGAAGGCAGCACCGCATCATTCCAGGTGGTGGAGCACGCCGAAAATTTTTTGCGGAATGAACCAAAAAGCGCAGGCAATCCTTTGTGGCTTGACGAGCATTTTTGGAAAATTCCACGGAAAATTTTGGCGCGATACGCCGCCTGAGCCCTTGGGCGTGAATGGTGCGGTGGTGCCTTATTAACCCACTTGCAAGGAGGGATTTGATATGAGGAAGCATTGGCTGCTGCGTGCAGGCGCGGCCTTCACCGCCGCCGTGCTGCTGGCAGGCTCGGTGGCCTTTGCTCAGGACGAGGTGACCGAGGAGGACATCCAGGATCTGCAGAACAAGGTGGATCAGGCCCAGAATCAGGCCCAGCAGGCCGCCGAGGACGTGCAGGACGACATGGACGCCAAGGCCCAGGCCGAGCTGCAGGCCCAGATGCTTCTGAACCAGATCAACAGCCTGAGCGACGCCCAGGCCGGCATTCAGGATCAGATCGCCCAGTGCGCCGAGCAGATCGCCGCCACCCAGCAGAGCTACGACGAGACCATGAAGGAATACAAGGCCCAGCTGCAGGCCATGCAGAAGCTGGGCGATTCCGGCGGCATCTCGCTGCTGCTGCAGGCAAACAGCCTGTATGAGCTGCTCACCTTCCCCTCCAACCTGCAGCAGTTGAGCAGCTACACCGACAGCCTGCTCACCGAGCTGCAAACCCAGAAGCAGGCCATTCAGGACCTGAGCGACGAGCTGGAGGGCAAGCGGGCCACCGCCGCCGAAAACCAGCAGCAGCTGGAGGAAACCCGCAAGGAGTATCAGGCCCAGGTGCAGAAGCTGGACAGCCAGATCAGCGCCGGCACCGCCGAGCAGATTGCCTACGAGGCGGAATACGAGATGCGCAAGGAGGAGCTGCAGGCCGCCGAGGCCCAGCTGGAGCAGCAGATCGCAGACGCGCTGGCCAAGGCGGAAGCGCAGGCCACCCCCACCCCGGCGCCCACGCCGGAGCCGACCCCCGAACCGACCCCGGAACCCACGCCCGAGCCCACACCGGAAGCCACCCAGGCCCCGGACGGCGAGAACGGAGAAACCGGCGACGGCAGCGAGGGCGGCGAAAGCCAGCCCACCCCGGAACCCACACCCGCACCCACGCCGGCTCCCACCCCGTCGCCCGCGCCCACGCAGGCGCCCAGCACCGGCCTTTCCATGACCTGGCCGCTGCCCGGCTACTCCAAGCTGTCCACCCATTTTGGTGAGGTGATCTACGGCAGCGCCCATTATGCCATCGACATTCCCGCCCCCCAGGGCACGCCCATTGTGGCGGCGGCGGACGGCACCGTGCTGCTGGCAGGCTGGAACTCCAGCTACGGCTACTGG
The DNA here is from genome assembly GCF_004345265.1 of Allofournierella massiliensis. Lineage (GTDB taxonomy): Bacteria > Bacillota > Clostridia > Oscillospirales > Ruminococcaceae > Allofournierella > Allofournierella massiliensis. Next base: position 96,761 of record NZ_SLUM01000001.1, on the reverse strand, counting down.
GCCCTGATCAACCACTCGGACGGCATCTCCACCGTATACGCCCACATGGCCGAGGGCACGCTGGCGGTGAGCGCCGGCCAGACGGTGACAAAGGGCCAGACCATCGGCGGCGTGGGCAGCACCGGCTTTTCCTCCGGCAACCACCTGCACTTTGAGGTGCGCAAAAACGGCCAGAAGGTGGATCCGCTGAACTACGTCTCCCCCTGACCGGCCCCTTTTTCTCAAACGCAAAAGCCCCGCCCCGGAAGAGTTTCCGGGGCGGGGCTTTTCTTATGGCCTTGGGGGAAAAGGCCGTTGCAGCCTCAAATCAATGCTTTTTGTAGCCGCACTTGGGGCATACGCCGTTCTCGTTCAGGGCGATGCCGCACAGGGGGCAGCGGTCGATGTTGTTGTGGGTCTCGAACTCGGCGCTGGCCGCGTTCACGCCGCTGGTGAAGGTGATCTTGGCAATGTTCAGCTTGTCCTTCAGCAGGTCGTACACGATCTTGATCATGCCTTCCACGGTCAGGGTCTCTTTGGTCACCACCAGGCGGCACTCCGGGTAGGCGGTGGCCAGCTCGGTCTGAAAGGCGGGGCCCTTCATCTGGTTCTGGGGTGCGCCATCGCGGATGCCCTGCTCCTCATACACCTTCAGCACCGCGGGCAGCAGGGGGTCATCCTGCCGCAGGATCAGCGCGTGGTCAAAGTTCTTCAGCACCTCCCAGGCGGTTTTCTGGATCTCGTTGCAGGGGAACACCATGTTCACGCCGGGTTCCACCGTGTCCTCCACTTCAATGGTCAACACGCCGGTGTGCCCGTGCAGGTACTGGGCTTCGCCCTTGAAGCCATAAAAACGGTGGGCGTACTGCAGGTCTAATGTGGTGATACTTCTCATGGGATAACCTCCTTAACTGTTTTAATTGCTTGCTTTGGGGAGCCTTTCCCCGGCCGCCGGGGGATGCGGCCATATCATTACCCGCCATACAATGGCCCGGGCACTTGGGGAAAAGGCATTAACAGGAATATTTCCTGTTAAGAGAATATATGATTTTCACTCCGTTGTCAAGAATAATTCCTATTATTTTTTCAAAAGCCTGCAAATAAGCCATTTTGTATAAAAAATCCGCCGCTGTTTTTGTTGCAAACAACGGCGGTCGGGAAGGCATACAGAAGCGCCCGCGGGGATTTTGTCCGCCGCGGGCGCTTTGTGCTGCGTATTTGTATGTAACAATCAGAACTTGGCCAGTACCTTGCCTTCGTCCTGCCGGTCGAAGAGCACCGCGCTGATGTGGTCCAGATAGATCAGGGCCAGATGCTTGCCGCTGTCGGCCTTGTAGGCCTCTTTCAGGTCGGGCATGGCCTCGTACACCGCCGCGTAGGTCTCGGGGCTGCGGTCGAAGTTCACGGTGCCCTGAATGCGCAGAAAGGTCTCCTCGCCCGTGGCCACACACAGCTCCAGATTGGTGTTGTCCAGCAGCTGCTTGTAGGCTTCCTTGTCCTTGCACAGGGCCAGATAGAAGTAGCCCTTGTAGATCATGTAATGGTTCACAGGGCGCACACGGGGGCAGTAGCCCTCCACCGTGGCCAGATACATCGTGGGTCTTGCCTTTAAAAGCTCCATCAATTCATCCATCATGAATCCCTCTCTCCCAGCGTGCCCGGTCCGCTGCCCCCTGCCGGGGCCTTTGCCGCGCGGTGCAGGCCGCTTTTCTTCTATTATAGCATCCATCCCCCGGGGTGCAAGCATAAATTTACTCGGGCACCACCTGGAATGATGCGGTGCCGCCTTGCAGGTTCTCGCCTGTTCCTTTTAGAAAGGCACTCACACCTCCACCACGCCGGTGTAAACGGTTTTGGCCGGGCCGGTCATCCGGATCTGCCAGTCCTCGTCCACCCGGATGGTCAGCCGCCCGCCGGGCAGATCCAGCGCAATGTCGGCCCCGGCGTCGCACAGGCGCAGCATCACCGACGCGGCCGCCGCCGCGCAGGCACCGGTGCCGCAGGCCAGCGTCTCGCCGCTGCCCCGCTCCCACACCCGCATGGCCAGATGGTTTTTGCCCATCACCTGAATGAACTCGGTGTTCACATGCTCCGGGAAGGCGGGGTGATTTTCAAACCCGGGGCCAATGCGCTCCAGATCCAGCGCCTGCACATCGTCCACCACGGTCACGCAATGGGGGTTGCCCATGGAGATGGCGGTCACCTGCCAGGGCTGGCCCTCCACCGCGATGGCCCGGTTGATCACCGGATTCGGCCCAAGGCCCTTCACCGGCACCAGCGCCGGCTCGAACTCCGCCCGGCCCATTTCCACCTGCCATACGCCCTCGCCCTTGCGGGAAAGGTGCTTCACCCCCGCCAGCGTCTCGATGGTCATCTCGTCCCCGGCCACCCCGTGCTCATACAGCCACTGGGCCACGCAGCGGATGCCGTTGCCGCACATGGCGCTCTCGCTGCCGTCCGCATTGAACATGCGCATGGTGGCGTCGGCCACGTCGGAGGGGGCGATGCAGATCAGCCCGTCCGACCCGACGGAGAACCGCCGGGGGCTCAGAAGCCGGCTCAGCTCCGGCGCGTTGTCGATCATGCCCGTAAGGCAGTCCAGATAAATATAATCGTTGCCGCAGCCATGCATTTTCGTGAATTCCAGCCGCATGCCCATCGCCTCCTGTTGCGTTCGGGCACGCCGTGCGGCCCGTTGATTCTGCTTTTATTATAGCCGCATTTGGCCCGGCGCACAAGAAGCGGCTTCGTGGGCTTTTTTTGCCCGTTTTTCCGGATTTAACCCTTGACAAGGCCCCCCAGATACGCTATAAAATGTATAGTGATCTACGGTGGAACGCAACTTTTGCGCTTCGCCCCGAACAAGCCCGGCACCGGGCATAAATAAGGAGAGTTTTGGAATATGGATACTTTCGAGCGCATCCGTGAGCTTCTGGCGGAGCAGCTGGACATCGACGAGGAAAAGATCACCATGGACAGCAACATCCTGGAGGACTTCGAGGCCGACAGCCTGGACGTGGTCGATATGGTCATGAGCCTGGAGGATGAGTTCGGCGTGGAGATCCCCGACGAGGAGATCGAGAATCTACACACCGTGGGCGATGTGGTTCGCTACGTGGAAGACAACACCTGATCCCCCCAATCACATCATGCTGCCTCCCCGGCAGGCCGGCCGGCCCGCCTGGGGGGCTTATTTTTGCCCGGGGACTCCGGGGCGACGAATAAGGAAGGAAAAAGCAAATGAGCGAGCAGAAGAAGAAACTGGTGGAGGCCATTACCCCCATCAACGAGGACTTTACCCAGTGGTACACCGACGTATGCCTGAAGGCCGAGCTGGTGGACTACTCCACCGTGAAGGGCTGCATGATCCTGCGCCCCTACGGCTACGCCATCTGGGAGAACATCACCCACATTCTGGACGGCATGTTCAAGGCCACCGGTCACGAGAACGTGGCCATGCCCATCTTCATCCCCGAAAGCCTTCTGCAGAAGGAAAAGGATCACGTGGAGGGCTTTGCCCCCGAGGTGGCCTGGGTCACCTACGGCGGCGCCGAGAAGCTGGAAGAGCGCATGTGCGTGCGCCCCACCAGCGAGACTCTGTTCTGCGACCACTTCGCCCATGTGCTGCATTCCTGGCGTGATCTGCCCATGAAGTATAACCAGTGGTGCAGCGTGGTGCGCTGGGAAAAGACCACCCGTCCCTTCCTGCGCAGCCGCGAGTTCTGGTGGCAGGAGGGCCACACCATCCACGAGACCGCCGAGGAGGCCAGGCAGGAGACCGAGCAGCAGCTGAACACCTACGCCGACTTCTGCGAGAACTACCTGATGATCCCCGTGGTGAAGGGCAAAAAGACCGATAAGGAAAAGTTTGCCGGTGCGGAAGCCACCTATACCATCGAGGCCATGATGCACGACGGCAAGGCCCTGCAGAGCGGCACCAGCCACTACTTTGGCGACGGCTTCTCCCGCGCCTTCAACGTGCAGTTCACCGGCCGCGACAACACCCTGCAGTACCCCCACCAGACCAGCTGGGGCGTGTCCACCCGCCTGATCGGCGCCATCATCATGACCCACGGCGACGACGAGGGCCTGATCCTGCCTCCCGCCATCGCCCCCTTCCAGGTGGTCATCGTGCCCGTTGCCGCCCACAAGCCCGGCGTGACCGAGAAGGCCGAGGAGCTGGCTGCCCGCGTTTCCAGGTTTGCCCGCGTCAAGCTGGACAACAGCGATAACTCCCCCGGCTGGAAGTTCAGCCAGTGGGAGATGAAAGGCGTGCCCCTGCGCCTGGAGATCGGCCCCAAGGACATCGAGAAGAACCAGTGCGTGCTGGTGCGCCGCGATACCCGCGAGAAGTACTTCGTGAGCCTGGACGATCTGGAGACCGAGATCCCCCGCCTGCTGAATGAGCTGGCTCGGAACATCTACAACCGTGCTCTGGAAAACCGCGAGAACCGCACCTGGAGCGCCACCACCATGGACGAGGTCAAGGAGCTGGCCGAGAAGAACAACGGCTACATCAAGACCATGTGGTGCGGCGATCTGGCCTGCGAGGAGAAGATGAAGGAAGAGGTTGGCCTGTCCAGCCGCTGCATGCCCTTCGAGCAGGAGCACATCAGCGACGTTTGCCCCTGCTGCGGCAAGCCCGCCAACCTGATGGTCTACTGGGGCAAGGCTTACTAAGCCGCACCCTTCGCAGCCCATATTCTGCAACAACAAGCCCGCCCCCTCGGATACTTCCGAATGGGCGGGTTTTCTGTTCTGCACAAAAAACGCAGGCATTTTTCTCCTTCTCCCCGGCCCGGGTTTTGCCCCGTTTGTGCAATGAGCGGGGCCTTCGGTTCGTTTTCAGGGTAACAGGAATATTTTTTAAAATTCTTTTCCATTCTCCACACAAAGGAGGGAATCCGTATGACCCGCAGCTTGTTCCGTTTTGCCGCGCTGGCGCTCTGCGCCGGGCTGCTTTTCACCGGCTGCACCCCCGCCGCGCCCCCGGCTCCGTCGGCCCCGGCCAGCTCTGCTGCCGCCGAAAGCGATGCGCCCGCGCCCACCACCATCCCCCTGCCGGATCCGCTGCCGGAGCCCCTGCAGCCCACCGAGGAGGAGCTGGCCGCCCTGACCGACGCCATCGAGGAGCAGTTCCGGGGCGACTGGGAGCGGCCGGGCTACTATCTCTCCGCCCGGCTGGACAGCGTGCGGGTGATTCCGCCAAAGGAATGGGAGGATCTGCAGCTGCCCCTCACCAGCGGCAACACCCAGCTGGAGGGCAAAAGCTGGATGGACTGCATTGCCGACCCGGGCGGCTGCCTGCTGATGGCCCAGACCACCACCGAATACGCCCCGGAGACCATCATCGCCGGGCCCCAGTATTCCGACGGAGTGATGACCCATGTGTATCTGGCGGTGAACAGTGAAGAGGGCTGGACCATCGCAGACGATTGGCGCTATTATCAGGGCAGCGAGCCCCCCGAGCCCAGCCCCGACCCGGCCCAGGAGGAGCTGGGCCTGACCCGGAACCAGTGGGTGATGCTGCAGCATCAAACCCGGGCGCTGGCCCTTTCCGGCATCTTCCGGGATCTTGACGATCCCTTAACCGAACTGACCGCCGAGGAATGGGCCAATTACCTGTATGCCCGATCCGAGAGCTGGTTCGGCCTGGCGGAGGACGGCTCCACCGAAGCCCCCGCAGGCACCATTTTCCGGGCGGACTTCACCGACCGGATCAGCGGCGAAGACCCGCTGCCCGCCGCACTGGAAAACACAGAGGAGCCGCTGCCCGCCCCCTGTGCGGCCTGTGAGGAGATCAACGCGCTGCTGGCGGCGAATCCGGATGCCATTGCCTATTCCCGCACCGGCGACGTGGTCACCGCCACCCTGACCCTGCCGCTGGAAAGCGGAACCGTCACCATGGAATACACCTTCGGCCTTGTGCCGGACGACCCCGCCCCCTTCAGCCGCACCTGGCTGCAAAGCGCCCGCCGGGCGTAAGTTGTTCCCGCAAGCCCGCCGCGTGTTGCTCCGGCAAGCCGAACCGTCTGCATGATTCCCCAAAAGGAGGGAGTTTCCATGACCCGCAGCGCCTTCCGCCCTGCCGCTCTGGCCCTTTGTGCCGGGCTGCTGTTCCCCCTTTTCACCGGCTGTGCCCCCGCCGCGCCCGCGTCTTCCCGGACTCCGGCCAGCTCTGCCGCCGAAAGCGCCCTCACCGTCACGCTGCCGGACCCGCTGCCCGAGCCCATCCAGCCCACCGGGGAGGACCTGGCCGCCATCACCGATGTGCTGGAGACCCGGTTCCGTGCCGACTGGGACCGGCCGGGCCGGTACCTGACCGCCCGGCTGGACAGCGTGCGGGTGATTCCGCCGGAGGAGTGGGCGAGCCTCCAGATTCCGCTGACCGACAACACCCCCTGGCTGGACGGCAGAAGCTGCCTGGGCTGCATCGCTGACCCGGGCGGCTGCCTGCTGATGGTGCGCACCAGCACCGAATACACCCCCGAGGCCATTCTCTGCGCTCCCCAGTACTCCGACGGGGTGGCAAACCGTGTGTATCTTGCCCTGAAGGAGGAGACCGGCTGGACCATCGCGGACGGCTGGAGCTATTATATGGGCGGCGAGCCGCCCACCCCCGGCACCGACCCCATGCAGCAGGAGCTGGAGCTGACCATGCAGCAGTGGCTCATGCTGCAAAACCAGACACGGGCGCTGGCCCTTGCCGGCATCTTCCGGGATCTTGACGACCCCTTAAAGGAGCTGAGCGCCGCCGAGTGCGCCTGGTATCTGTACGCCCGGTCCGAGAGCTGGTTCGGCCTGACCGACGAGGGTCGCACCGACACGCCCTCCGGCATCATCTTTCAGGCGGATTTCGCTGAGGAAAACGCCTCCTGGGCCAGCGACTGGCGGGGCGGCGGACCCTGCATGCCGGTGGCCCTGCAGGGTCCGGAGGAGGTGTTCCCCGCCCAAAACCCGGACGGGGAAGCCATCCGCGCCGCGCTGGACGCGAACCCGGACGCCATTGTGTATGAGCGCACCGGCGACCTGGTCACCGCCACCCTGACCCTGCCGCTGGAAAGCGGAACCGTCGCCATGGAATACACCTTCGGCCTTGTGCCGGACACCACCGGCCCGGTGAGCCGCACATATCTGCAAAGCGCCCGGCGCATCTGACCGCCCGACAGCAAAACAGCCCCCGGCCCTGCACAAGGCAGGCCGGGGGCTTGGCTTTTTCAGCTTTCTATCACAAAGATTTTTCCGGTGCGCTCCACCACCCGGAATCATGCGGTGTTGCCCGAAGGATTACGGAATTCCCAGTATATCATGAAAATAGGGCAGCGTAGAAAATCCATATTTTCGGGTGTATTCCCGCTGGTGCAGAGTTTTTTTGCCCGTAACATGATTCATATATGTACATACATAACGGTTCACCTGCTCCACAATCTTGGGCAGATTCGCACGCATCTCGTTGTATTCATCCTGATCCACAACTGCAGGCCGATTGCTATCCAGATATCTGGATTCCTTCACGATCACGATTTTGGAATAGTCCAGCCCGGACCGGAATGCCTTTGACCGGGCCGTTCCGGTGAACAGAAACGCATTTTTATGCCCGATGGAGGAGCGGAACGGTACACAGATAAAATACCCTTCATGGGTCTCAATCAGCAGGCAGGAATACGGCCTTCCCTGCTTGTGCATCAGCTCCGGGTAAACGGAAGCAGGATAATCCTGCATAAAATCCTGCGACAGCAAATAAAGCGATTCCAGATACTCCATAATGTCTCCTCAAAAAATCAGGGCTGACTTAAAAAGCCAGCCCTGATTTTGAAATTCTTCGCTCGGTCAATTTTATTTTACCGATGTGTCAGAACCGTCACACATCTTCTTCACCCGGTCAATTTTATTTTACCGACGAGTCAGAACCGTCACTCGTCATCTTCCAGCGAAGGGAAGAGGGCAACGCCCTTCCTCCATCTTTATTATATAGCATATACCAAAAAACCGCAAGCAATTCTTTCTGCCATTTCCTGTCTTTGTCCGTCGCTGTTATGCCTGATCCAGAATCTCATCCAGAAAACGTTCCATCTCCTCCAGGGTGCAGCCCATCCGGCCCATGGCCCGCTCTTCCTCTGCCGCCAAAAGCTGCTTCAGCAGTCTTTCCCGGCTTTCAAAACGCTCCTGTTCCATCGTCACTCTATCCCCTTTGCCTTGTGATGTCGTTTGCTTTTATTGTATGCCGCCGTCCTTTCCCCGTCAATTCAACAGCTCCAGCTCCACCCTTTTTCCTGCCAAAGTTTTTGCCTGTTTTTCGGCCAATTTGCCTATTGACAGGGTAGGTTTTTCTTTGATATGTTGGGTTCAATCTTATTTTTTTGGCAAAACGCGCCCGCATCCGGCTGTTTTCCCCCGGCAACGCGGGCCTTTTTTGCAGCTTTCGCGTAGACAAGTGTTTTCTTTTGTGCTACACTGGAACAACTTACTTTTTGAAACAGCGATTTTTTGATCTGACCATAAGGAGGGAGCAGCATGCAGCACTTATCCAAACGGGACAGCTTCTTTGTGGGCCTGACCCTGTTTTCCATGTTTTTCGGCGCCGGCAACCTGATCTTCCCGCCCTTTCTGGGCGCGCAGGCGGGCACCGACACCTGGCCGGCCATGGTGGGCTTTGCCATCAGCGCCATCGGCCTGCCCGTTCTGGGTGTGGTTGCGGTGGCCCAGTCCGGCGGGCTGCCGGTGCTGGCAGGCCGGGTGGGCAAAAAGTTTGCCTGGCTGTTCACTCTGCTGATCTATGTGTCCATCGGGCCGGGGCTTGCCATCCCCCGCACCGCCAGCACCTCCTTCGAGATGGCGGTTTCGCCCTTCTGGCCAAACGCTCCCCTCTGGGTGCTGTGCCTTTATTCCTTCGTATTCTTCGCGGTGGCCATGCTGGTGGCCTTCAAGCCGGAAAAGCTCACCGACCGGCTGGGCAAGGCGCTGGGGCCCATCCTGCTGGCGCTGATCTTCGTGATGGTGGTGGGCTGCTTTGTGAACGCCCCCGGCGGCTACGGTGTGCCCGGCGGCAACTACACCGGCAACGTGGTGGCCCAGGGCTTTGTGGACGGCTACCAGACCATGGACACCATCGCCGCTTTGAACTTCGGCATCATCATCGCCCTGAACATCCAGAACCGGGGCGTCACCGACGAAAAATCCGTGGTGCGGTATACCATCCGGGCGGGGTGGATCGCCGGCGCGGTGTTGCTGGTGGTGTATTCGGCGCTGGCCCACATCGGCGCGGTGAGCGGCGGCAGCTTTGAGAACTATTCCAACGGCGCGGGCGTGCTCACCAACCTGATGAGCTGGATGTACGGTCCGGCGGGCACCGCCCTGCTCGGCCTGATCTTCGTGATCGCCTGCCTGAACACCTGCATCGGCCTGTTCAGCTGCTGCAGCGAATACTTCAGCCTGCAGTGGCCCAAAATCCCCTACCGGGCCTGGGTGGTCATCTTCGCGGTGATCAGCTTCTTTGTTTCCATCGCCGGGCTGGACACCATTCTGGCCATCTCGGTGCCCATCCTGAGCGCCATCTACCCGGTGGCCATCGTGCTCATCGCGCTGGGTCTTGCCCACCGCATCACCGGCAAGGCACCTTTGTGCTATCCGGTGGCGGTGGCCTTCACCATTCTGGTAAGCGTGCCCTGCGCGCTGGTGCAGGCAAAGCTGCTGGGCGGCCCGGTGGCAGCCTTCTTCGCGGGCCTGCCCCTGTATGCCGAGGGCCTTTCCTGGCTGCTGCCCGCCGCATTGGGCGGCATTCTGGGCGCGCTGGCCAGCTGCCTGGGTCTGGGCCGCCGCCGCAAACTCTGATTTTCTCCTCTTTATGCATTTTCTCCCCAGCATGCACAAGGCCCCCGCAGGGCAGCGGCTGTACTGCCGCCCCGCGGGGGCCTTGTGTTGTTGAGAAGAGAATAGGAGAATATTACCGTTTTGCTTACCGCAGCAGTGCGGCCAGCGCCTTTGTGTCGGGCACGTCGCCCGCGCTCTTGCCGTAGTGCACATGGGTCAGGGTCAGATCCTGCTCCATCACGAACACCGCCGGCCTTTGCTTTGGCGATTTTCAGCATCGTGCCCGCATCCGCCAGCCCGGCCTGACTGGCCGCGGGCCGGATGTCCAGCTGCCGGTACATCCGGGCCTCGGGGTCACACACAATGTCGAAGGGCAGATCGCCCGGCTTCAGCTGGCCCGCCAGCTTTTTCGGGTCGGACTGCAGCACCACCAGCATCTGACCGCCGGTGGCCGCAATCTGCCCGTATTCCTTCGCATAGCGGTGAATGTCGTACTGGCACAGGGTGCAGCCGTAGTAGCGCAGGAACACCAGCGCGGTACGGCCGGTCACCCGCCGGGCGGTGTCGCTGAGGGCGACGCCCGCCGCGAACGGGGTGTCATAGGTAAAATCCGGCATTTTTTCGCCGGTCTGCAGTTTTGCCATGGGTCGCCTCGCTTTTGCTCAGGCGTTGAACACGTACTTGTCCAGCCGGTCGAAGGCCTCCTGCACCCGGCTCAGGGGAAGCGCCAGGTTCATGCGCAGGTGGCAGGGGCCGTGGAACATCTTGCCGTCCTGCACGGCCACGCCCACATCCCAGCAGGCCTGCTCCAGCTCCTCGATGGTCTTGCCGTGCTCGGCGCACCACTGGGTGCAGTCCACAAACAGCATGTAGGTGCCCTGCGGCTTGGAGACCTCCACGCCCTTGAAGTGCTCCCTGATGTAGTTGCAGGCGTAGTCCACGTTGCCGGTCAGGGTCTGGCACAGCTCGTCGGTCCACTCGTAGCCCTCGGGCTTGTAAGCGCCGATCAGGGCGTGCATGCTCAGCACGTTCATGTCGTTGTAGTGGGGCAGGCTGGATTCCTTCAGCACACGGTCCCGCAGCCACTTGTTGTAGATGATGTGGTAGCTGCCCACCAGACCGGCCAGATTGAAGGTCTTGCTGGGGGCGTACACCGCAACGGTGTTCTGGCGGGCCCACTCGTTCACCATCTGGGTGGGAATGTGCTTGTTGCCGGCCAGGATGATGTCGCTCCAGATCTCGTCAGAGATGACCTTCACGTCGTATTTCTCAAACAGGGCCATGGCCTTTTCCAGCTCCCAGCGCTCCCATACGCGGCCGCAGGGGTTGTGGGGAGAACAGAACACGGTGGCGTGAATGTTCTGGGTGCGGAGCTTCTCCTCCATGTCCTCATAATCCATGCGCCACACGCCGTTTTCGTCCTTCTTCATGGGGCTGAGCACCATGTCGTAGCCGTTGTTGGTCAGGCTCATGGTGAAGCCGATGTAGGTGGGCGACTGCAGCAGCACCTTGTCGCCCTTGGAGCACACCACGTTCAGCGCGCTGATCACGCCGCCCAGAACGCCGTTTTCGTAGCCGATGCACTCGCGGGTCAGGCCGGTCACGCCGTTGCGCTTTTCATGCCAGGCGATGATCTCGTTGAAATAATCGTCGGTGGCATCAAAGTAGCCATAGGCCGGGTGCTTGGCGCGCTCGATGATGGCTTCGGGAATGGTGGGTACGGTGGGGAAGTTCATATCCGCCACCCACATGGGAATGGCATCGAAGCCTTCCTTCGGTGCACCGGGAGCAAAGCCCGGTCGGCTGCCCAGGCCGTCCACTGCGATAGCGTCCTTGCCATGCCGGTCCATGATGGAAGTGAAATCGTATTTCATGATTGATTCGACCTTTCTTTATGATAAAATTCAATAAAACATGATATGTTTTGCCTGATTTTATTTTACTCCTCGGCCGCAGTGGCTTCAACGGCCTTGCGGGCGATCTCCTGCTGCTTGTTCAGCAGAGTTTCGCGGCTGACCGCGCCGGTCTTCAAGCGAACGGCGGCAACCACCACGCACAGAGCAATGATGCCCAGGCAGACGATCATATCCCGTACAGACAGATCCACAAAGAGGTTGTAGGCAACCACCAGCGCGCACACGCTGCCCAGCACACAGATCACATTGAACACCGGTGTGGGCATGTGGTATACACTGCTCTTCCACTGCTCGGGGTATTTTTTCACCAGACCGATCAGCGAGCAGTTCAGGTAGGCGTTCATCAGCATGGCAGGGATCATCACCAGCGATACAATAGCATCCAGCGAGAAGCCCAGAATGATGGGCAGGATGGAGATCAGGTAGAAGAAGCCCTGCACCACATAAGGATAGCAGCCCTTGGTGGTCTTTTTGAAGAAGGCGGGCATCCAGCCATCCTCAGCAACCTGGATGCAGGGGTAGCGCAGCATGGCGATGCCACTGGCAAGCGAAGTGGCGATGGCGAACACCGCGCCGCCCAGAATAAAGATCACATACAGCCAGTTGGGGAAGATTTCCTGCGCAACCAGCGCCAGGCTCTGGCCGGCCACATCTTCCACCAGCAGCACGCCGGCGGCAACCACGCCCATCAGGGCATACACGATACCAACGGTCAGGGTGATGAAGATGATGGCAACGGGAATGGTGCGGCGGGGTTTCTTGGTAACTTCCATCATGGAAACCGGTGCCATGGTGGTGCCCTGGCAGGCAAAGCTCATGATGGAGATGGCCTGGATAAAGCCGACGCCGCCGTTCAAAAAGAAGGTGTCGCCGTCGAAGAAGCCGGGCTTTACCTGTGGCAGACCGAACACCACGAACAGCCCGATGGCGACCAGCAGCACGATGGTCATGATGCTGGTAATCGTGGCAAGGAACTTGGAGCCCCGGATGGTGGCCGCAAAGAACAGGGTGATGATGGCCACGGCAATGAGCGTTTTATAAGGCAGGATGGCCGGAAATACCATGGAAGCATAATCCACAATGGCCATGCCGTACATTGCCATACCAATTCCGTTCACATAGGTAAAAATACCGCTCACACCGGTGAGCATGGGGCCGAACAGCATGGCCTTCATGTCGTAGTCGCCGCCGGGCAGCACAAACATGGAGCTCATCAGCGGCTGATACAGGTAGGCCAGCAGCATGTAAAAACAGCCGATCAGCACTGCCAGAAAGATGGAGTGGCCGGTGAATCCGATGCCCAGGCCCATCATCACGAAAATGCCGGAACCGATGGCACCGCCCACGTCCAGGCTGTAAATGTCAAACATTCCCAGTTTTTTGGTTTCCTTTTGCATACATGTTCTCCCTTCCTGAATTCTTTTCCCCTTCTGATCCGCGTCCACCAGCGATCGATCACTCCGGGCGGCGCTTCGCTTGTTTTTAAATCTGGCAAATTTGCGCAACTTTCATTAAGCCGCTTCATTCTTAAGCAACTTAATCATTCAGTTGCTTCAGGATAGTTCATTTCACACAGTTCGTCAAGAGGTTTTGTGGATTTTTCGCGCAATTATGCCCAATTCTGCGAATAAAACAAAAAGGGGCAGGCACTTTTGTAGCAACTGTACAACAGAATTCCTCCTTCTGTTCGCGTATAAAAACACCTCTGCACCTGTCTGCATCCCTGAAATCACTTTTTCTGTGCCGGTTTCGCTTTGCTCTGCGGTTACATTTCCTGCTTCATAATGCGTTTCCCTTCCGATGAAAAAATCCGGAAATTTTCAGTGATTCAGCGGCACAGGGCTGTTTTCCCTGTGCGGTCGTCCACACAAAAAAACGGGGTACTGCACAGCCCCGACCGACCGGAACCCATGCAGCACCCCATTGTGCCGTTTGCCGGATATGAAAACAACCTCCTCTGCCTGCGGAATAAAAAACAAAGGCACTTTGCGGAAACTTTCTCCGTCAAAGTGCCTTTGCTGCCCCTATTCTATTCCTGACCGGAAAGGAAGTCAACAATTAATTTACTAAATTATTAAGATAATTCAATAAAACGTTGAATGAAACAAAAATTCCGCACACAGCCTCCCCTTCCTCAGAAAAAATGACCACGCAAATTCTCTGGTGCCGAAGGCTTTGCCTCCTCTTCAAGGCGAACGATTTGCCCGGTCTGCGCCAAAAACAGGCGGACACGTCTGCCGCATCCGCCTGTGAATCGAAACAGCGCTTCTGTTCAGGTAAAATGTTCCCGGCTGCGGCGCACATCGTCGGCGTAGGCCTCGTTGATGCGCTTTTGCACCCGCAGATAGAGCGCCAGCTCCTCCTCGGTGAATTCCGCCATCCGGTCGAAGGTGCGCTGCTGGCAGTCGGCGCTGAAGGCGGAGTGGTCCCGATACAGCGCCTGCCCGCTCTCGGTCAGGCGCAGCATGTACTGGCGGTTGTTGGCGGTGTTGCGCAGCTGCTCCACCAGCCCCTTCTCCCGCAGCTTGCGCAGCGTCTGGGAGCAGGCGCTGGGCGTCTTGCGCAGCACCTTGGCCAGATCCGCGGCGGTGATGCCCGGATACAGGGCAATCAGGTCAATCATGTGGGCCTCCGCCTGATACAGCATGCACTCGCCGTAGCGGTGGGGCATGGCGTCGTATTCGCACATCAGGTCATAGGCTTCGTTCTGCAGGTTCCACACCTGGTTCAGCAATTCGCCGCGCTTTTGTTCCACAACCGTTTCCTCCGCCTTTCGTTTTTTTGCCGCCGGGCGGCTTCATGGCTGCCCGGTCAGGTCCCGCACCACCTTGCCGGCGATGATCAGGCCCGCGGCCCCCGGCACAAAGCTCACGCTGCCGGGGGTCTGCTTTTTGGGGTTGCCTGCCCGAACCGCCGCGCCCGGCACCTCCGCCGGGCCGTCCAGCTGCTTCGGGGTGAGGGCGGGTTCGGTGGAATACACCACCGGAATGTTTTTGTACCCTCTTGCCCGGCACTCCCGGCGCATCACCCGGGCCAGCGGGCAGGCTGTGGTCTTTTCGAGGGTGGTCAGCTCCAGCAGCTCCGGATGCAGCTTGTTGCCGGTGCCCATGCTGGAAATCACCGGCACCCCGGCGGCCAGCGCCCGGCCGATGATCTCCAGCTTGGCGGTCACGGTGTCCACCGCGTCCACCACATAGCTGGCCCCTTCAAAGGAAATCTGATCGGCGGTGTCCGGCATATAGAACAGCGCCACCGGCTCCACCCGGCAGTCCGGGTTGATGGCCCGGATGCGCTGGGCGGCCACCTCCACCTTGCTGCGGCCCACCGTGTCGGTGAGGGCGATCAGCTGGCGGTTGCGGTTGGATTCGGCAATGGTGTCGTCGTCCACCAGCGTAAGCCGGCCGACGCCGGCGCGGGCAAGGGCCTCGGCCACATAGCCGCCCACGCCCCCCACGCCGAACAGGATCACATGGGCGGCGTGCAGGGCGTTCACGCCCTCCTCGCCCAGCAGAAGGGCAGTGCGCCGTTCAAAGGGTGCGATGCTCATGGGTGTTGGTTCTCCTTTTGGGTTCATGCGTTTCGGCCACGGGGGCCGGGCCGCGCTCAGCGGTCAAAGGTCATTTCCAGGGTGGTGTTCCAGCTCTCGCCGGCGGCCAGCGCCGCGGCGCAGGGCTTTTCGTTCCAGTCGCCGCCGAAGGTCTCGGTGTCCGGCAGGCTGTGCCAGGGCTCGATGCACACAAAGTGCAGGTTCGGGTTGCCGGGCGCGCTCCAGATCAGGGTGTAGGCAAAGCCCTCCAGACCAACGGTGATGCGGCGGCCGGTGTCCTTCTCCACCACGCTCAGGGTCTTGGCGGTCAGCTGGCTCATGCAGGTGGAGTCATGGTCGAACATCCGGTCGTCCAGTGCGATCACATCGCTGTTCTCCATCATCACCCGGGTCTCGCCGGTGACCAGGCCGCTGGTGGCGCCGGTCTCGATGACCACCGGGGTCTGGGGCGCGTCAAAGCGCAGCTCGTAGTCGGTGGTGGTGTGTTTGTCGTCGAAGGGCAGCGCGAAGCCGGGATGGAAGCCGAAGCCGAAGCGCAGCTCTCTGTCGCCGGTGTTGGTCACGGTGATGGTCTGGCGCAGGGTGCGGCCGTCCAGCACGAAGGCGCTTTCCAGCGCAAAGTCCCGGGGCAGCTTTTTGCGGGTCTCCTCATTGGCGCGCAGCACAAAGCGCATGGCGCCGTTTTCCGCGCCCACAAACTCGTGCTCGAAGTCCCGGCCAAAGCCGTGCTGGCCGCCCTCCCAGGTCTGGCCGTCCAGGGTGTAGTGGCCGCCGTTCAGCTTGCCGCAGTAGGGGAACAGGATGGGCGCGCGGCGGGGCCACACATCCTTCTGGCCGTCCCACATCATCTCGGCGCCGGTGGCCTTGTCCACCACGCTCACCAGCTCGGCACCCTTGGTCTCCACGGTCACGGTCAAAAATTCATTTTCGATGGTATGTCGCATAAAAACGCTACCCCTTTCCTTTTATAAAAGACGTTACCTAAAGTATAGTACACCCGGGCCAAAATTCCAAGAGTATCACGGCACACCGGTGCGGAATAGGGTAGGTGCAAGGCGGGCGCTTCCCGGCCCGCACCCGATCCGCTGAACGAACGAAAGGAGTTTTGCCTCATGATGAACGGCTGCCTTCTGGTCCAGAGCTACGCCGCCCGCCAGAGCGCCCCGGTCCCCGGCGTGACCGTGACGATACGCGGCGAGGGCCATGCGCCTGTGACCCTGACCACCGATGAAACCGGCACCGCGCCGGTGATTCAGCTGCCCGCGCCGGACAAGGCGCTCAGTCTGGACGAAGCCAACACCCAGCAGCCCTACAGCCTGTGGGACGTGACCGCAGAAAAGGTGGGCTACCAGACCGTGACCATGCAGGGGGTGCAGGTGTTCGCCTGCCAGACCGCCCTGATTCTGCTGGAGATGCTGCCCGCCCAGCGGCTGGGCGCGCCCCAGCCAAAGCCGGAGAGCTTCGACATTCCGCCCCATTCCCTCTACCGGCCCCAGGGGCCCTCCAGCGTGGCCCCGGCCCAAAACTGCCCGGCCCCGCTGGTGCTGGCCACCCCCATCGTGCCCACCACCATCACGGTGCATCTGGGCAAGCCCAAGGAAAGCGCCCGCAATGTAACGGTGAGCTTCCGGCATTACATCGCCAACGTGGCCTCCAGCGAGGTCTACCCCACCTGGCCGGGCGTGACCAAACCCACAAATTTATTTTTCACTCCAGCAAAAACTCATCCCTGTTTTTTGGCGAATATTGCATCTTTATAGAGATCAAAGTTCATTGACACTGGAATTTGTTTTTTGTATCATAAAAGCAGACGGAGGTGATTCCCTTGATGCTAAAATCTCTCACCGTGGGTGGTTTCAAAAATCTGCGCACGACCAGGCTGCGTTTTGATCATCCCTCCATCGCGGTGATCTCCCCAAACAACTACGGAAAGAGTAACCTTCTGGAGGCGCTTGATTTCGCCACCGATTTTATTTCCGCCAGCCCCAAGCAGCGCGCCAACATGATGAGCTGGGTCGATGCCATTCCATTAACCCCGGAGCTGGCCAACGAGCCCTTCTCCTTCGAAATGGAACTGGATGCACCGGAACTGGGCGAATACCGCTTTATTCATTACGGTTTTTCCTTCTTATGGTATCGGGATGATAAGGCCGGCCAGCAAATCGTTGACGAAACGCTGGAAATGCGCCCCACCGAAAGTGTGCGTTATACCAGCTATTTAAAACGCTCCCTGGGCAAATACCGGAAAGGCAAGTCCACCAATGCGTTCCGCAGCATTGTTCTGGAGCCTTCGGTTCTGGCTTTGGACCTTCTCTTTTCTGTGGACGATCTGGAATACGGCCCAGCCGTTCAATGCATCCGCCAGTTTGAATACCGGGTATGCAGCACGCTGGATGTACGCAACCAGTTTCAGCCCATTCCGTTTCGCATTGCAGACGAAGACGACTCTCATATTCGTTTTGACGATGAAGACATTTCCCGCGCGCTGTACCAGCTGCGGGAGCTGTATCCGGACCGGTATCTTGCCTTTGAGGATGCGGTGTATTCCCTGTTTCCGGAGTTCACCTCCATTCACATCCACGCCCATGAACTTTCCCTTTCCGCAAACGACCGCAGTCTGTTTTCCATGGTCGAAAATGCGCAGGCAAACCCGGTCCCCTTCCATTTAAAAGACAAGGTCTATCGCGTCACACTCACCAGTGAATATCTGAACCAGCCGGTCAATCTTTCTGCGATGTCCACCGGAACCAAACGGATCTTCTGGCTGCTGACCAATATTTTTATCGCAAGCTGTAATCAGGTTTCCTGCATTGGTGTGGAGGAACTGGAAACCAGTATCCATCCCCGCATGCTGAAAGAGCTGCTGGAAATCATATCTGACACTTTGGAACAGACCTGTCTGATCATTTCCAGCCATTCTCCCTACCTTGTTCAGTATCTGAAACCGGACCAACTGTATGCAGGCGGGTGCCCGCAGCCCGGAATTGCACAGTTTTTCCAGATTTCTCCCGGCAAGGTCAAAAAACTCATTGCCGCCGCCCGTGTTTACGGCTTGTCCGTAGGGGAATATCTGTTCGAACTGATGTGCGGCCCTGAATCCTCCATGAACCTGCTGCGCAACTATCTGGAGGATGTGTGATGGATCAGGGATTTGAACAGGGCTTTGCCCTGATTATGGAAGCGGATACGGAGTACCAGTTTTATCAGGCGCTGTTTCTCCATTACGGCAGAAAGCACCCGGAATGCAGCATTGAGTGCTTAAACGACCCCGTCACCTTTGAGCCCTATTATATTGTTCACGGTTCCTTTGGAAAGCGCATTGTGCGTTTGAACGCCGTGGGAACCATCACACAGATTCACAACTCTGCAAGCTGGTTTTCCAATCGCTGCCTTTCCGGTCACCCGCAGGCAAAAAACTGGACGGTTTTTCTTTGCTATGATATGGACGATTATTCCAGCGATGTGAGCAAATTTTACGAGGGTGACTGGGCGCAATTCCGCCGCCAGCGCGGATATAGAGGATATTTTTCTGTTGGATCTGGATGGGATCAGTCGATACATGGAGCTGTCTCAGCCCCTGACCTCTGCCGACATCCCTTCCGGCCGAAAGGGGGCCGCCCGGCTCAAGCGCCTGTTCGCAGCCCAGCGCAGCAAACATGCGACCCGCAAAGCCTACCACAAGGGGGAACGCTCCCGCGCTCTGATTGACTGTCTGGATCTGGATCGAATCATCACACAAAATCTGCTCCCTCTTTTTCAGCTGGAACAGATTTTTCTGTGATACAAGTTGCAGTTAATGCCTTTCAAAAGTGAAACTCATTTTTATTTTGGCGTTTTTTTCACCCGTTTTAAAAATGAGTTTCACTTTTTTTGCATCTTAAAAAAGCGCCTTTTGTTAGCCGGCGTGACATAAGAAAACAACGCCGGAAAAGGGCTGTTTTTGCGGAATTGCAGCGTCAAAGCCCCTTGACAACCACCAAGGGTGCCTGCGGGTCTTTTCCTTGCACTCCCATCAAAATCAGCTCTTTTCCGGTGCTGTGCAGTTCTGCCCCAGGATTTTGGATGCAGAAAGTGCGAAAAGGGGCGGCGCAAGCCTTGATGGCTTGCCCGCCCCTTTGAACATTTTGTGCGCCAAAATCCTACGGCAGAACCGTCGTTTTCTTGTGCCACACCGGCTTTAGTCGGCGTTTTTCAAACAACGGATTTTTTCCTGAAATGTGATATACTAACCTTAACGTAACATCCCCCCAAGACCGCGGCCAACGCCGCAAGGAGACTATTCTTATGTGCACAAGCATCGCTTTTTCCGCACCCTATCCGCTGTTCGGCCGCAATCTGGATCTGGAAACGCCCTTCGGCCAGCAGGTGGTGGCAACGCCCCGCTCCTTCGCCTTCCACTTCCACCGCCGCCCGGCGATGGCCCACCATCTGGCCATGATCGGCATGGCCACCGTGGCCGGGGGCGTGCCCCTGTACGCCGAGGCCATGAACGAGGCCGGGCTGTACATGGCCGGGCTGAACTTCCCCGGCAACGCCTACTACACTCCCGCCGAACAGGCCGCGCCGGACGCGGTGGCCCCCTATGAGCTGATCCCGCTGGTGCTGGGCAGCTGCCGCACCCTGAAGGAAGCCCGCGCCATGCTGGAGGGCATCGACCTGCTGGGCATCCCCTTCGCGCCGGGCTACCCCCTGGCCCCGCTGCACTGGCACATTGCCGACGGCACCGGCGCGCTGGTGCTGGAGGTCACCGCCGAGGGCTCCCGCCTTTACGAGGACCCGGTGGGCGTGCTCACCAACAACCCGCCCTTCCCGGTGCAGCTGGCCAACCTGACCGGCTACCAGACCCTTTCCGCCGCGCCGCCGGAAAACCGCTTTGCCCCCGGCGTTCCCCTCACCCCCTACGGGCAGGGCATGGGCGCCATCGGCCTGCCGGGCGACTGCTCCCCCATGGGGCGGTTCGTGCGGGCGGCCTTCCTGAAATGCAACTCGGTGCACGCCGCCGGTGACGACGCGGTGAACCAGTTCTTCCACATTCTGGACGCGGTGGCCATGGTGCGGGGCAGCGTGATCACCCCGGAGGGCAAGCCGGACCTGACCCTTTACTCCTGCTGTGCCGACCCGGCCCGGGGCGTCTACTACTTCAAGACCTACGACAACAGCCGCATCCACGCGGTAAGCCTGCTGCGGGCCCCGCTGGAGGCCAACACCCTGTGCTGCTGGCCGCTGCCCGGCGGCCACGGCTTCGAAGCCCTGAACTGAACGCATCCCCTTTCCCCCTGACCTTCGGGTCAGGGGGATTTTTTCTGCCTGTTCCGGCTTTTTTTGCGCAGAATCCAAAACCGTTGTTTGGCAAACCGTTTTGCGCCCCCATTCAGCGTATGATGAATACAGGTCGAAGGCGATGCGCCTTGCCGGTTTTCCCTTTCCTGCAAACGCTGTGCGCTGCTGCAAACGGGCAAGCAGGCCCGGGTTCTCCCGCTTTTTGTACCATCCATTTTCTTTTTACCGCCGGGACGGGCCCTGCCCCCCGGCACAGGAGGTATTTTTTATGTATTACAGCAACGGCAACTACGAAGCGTTTGCCCGCCCCCGCACCCCGAAAAAGGCCGAGGGCAAATCCGCCTGGCTGGTGGGCGGCGGCCTTGCCAGCCTTTCGGCGGCGGCCTTCCTCATCCGGGACGGCGGCATCCCCGGCGAGCGCATCCACATTTTAGAGGAATCGCCCCTGCCCGGCGGCGCCTGCGACGGCATTCTGGACCCCCAGCTGGGGTTCGTGATCCGGGGCGGCCGGGAGATGGAGGACCACTACGAGTGCCTGTGGGATCTGTACCGGTCCATCCCCTCGCTGGAGGTGGAAAACGCCAGCGTGCTGGATGAATTCTACTGGCTCAACAAGGATGACCCCAACTTCTCGCTGAACCGGGCCACCCTGAACCAGGGCGAAAGCGCCGAGACCGGCAACCGCTTCGGGCTGAGCGACGCGGCGGCACTGGAGCTGATGGCCCTCTTCTTCGCAAAGGACGAGGACCTTTACAACAAGACCATCGACGAGGTGTTCAGCGACGAGTTCTACGCCTCCAACTTCTGGCTTTACTGGCAGACCATGTTCGCCTTTGAAAAATGGCACTCGGCGCTGGAGATGAAGCTGTATCTGCACCGGTTTCTGCACCACATCGGCGGCCTGCCCGATCTTTCCGCCCTCAAATTCACCCGCTTCAACCAGTACGAATCGCTGATTCTGCCGCTGGTGGAATACCTGAAAAAGGAGGGCATGCAGTTTGAATACGGCATCAAGGTGACCAACGTGCTGTTCCACTTTTTGCCCGGCAAAAAGGTGGCCCACCGGCTGGAATTTGTCCAGAACGGCCAGCCCCGCAGCCGGGAGCTGGACGAAAACGATCTGGTGTTCGTGACCAACGGCTCCTGCACCGAGGGCGCGGCCCTTGGCTCCAACGACGAAGCACCCCGCCTGACCGTAGAGAACGGCCAGGGCAGCAGCTGGGAGCTGTGGAAGAATCTGGCGGTGCAGAACCCCGCCTTCGGCAACCCCGGCGCCTTCTGCTCCGACATTCAGGCCACCAAATGGGAATCCGCCACCGTCACCCTGCTGGACGACCGCATCGCCTCCTATGTGCAGAAGATCTGCCACCGGGATCCCTATTCCGGGCGGGTGGTGACCGGCGGCATCGTGACCGCAAAGGACTCCGCCTGGCTGATGAGCTGGACCTTCAACCGGCAGCCCCACTTCAAGGCCCAGCCGGCCGGCCAGCTGGTGGGCTGGATCTACGGCCTTTCCCCCGATGAACCCGGCGACTATGTGGGCAAGCCCATGGCGGAATGCACCGGCGCCGAGATCTGCATGGAGTGGCTGTACCATCTGGGCGTGCCCGAGAACGAGATCGAGCTGCTGGCCCGTGAGGCCGCCTCCACCGTTCCCTGCATGATGCCCTATGTGACCGCCTTCTTCATGCCCCGCGCCGCAGGCGACCGGCCCCAGGTGGTGCCGGAGGGCTGCGTGAACTTCGCCTTCCTTGGCCAGTTTGCCGAGACCCGGCGCGACACCATCTTCACCACCGAATACTCGGTGCGCACCGCCATGGAGGCGGTCTACACCCTGCTGGACGTGGAGCGGGGCGTGCCCGAGGTGTTCGGCTCCGCCTACGACCTGCGGTGCCTGCTGAACGCCACCCACTACCTGCTGGATGGCCGCAAGCTCACCGACATGAAGCTGCCCCTGCCCTATAAGCTGGCCCTGCACGCCGGGCTGGACAAGTTCCGGGGCACCGTGCTGGAGGAGCTGCTGGCCCGCTACCAGCTGATCTGACCCCAAAGCGGGCCCGGCACCCCGCCGGGCCCGCCGCCCCCCCACACATCCACCCAATTCAGGAGGAATCATCCATGAAAGAAACCAATTACACCGATTTTCGACCCCACACCGGCGCGGACTACATGAACGACGGCCCGCCCCGGGCGGAATTCGCCCCCGAAAGCGAGCCGGCCTTTGTGCCGGTGAACGGCAAAAGCGGCCTGCTGGCCGGCGCCGCGCTGGTGGGGGTGGGGCTGTTCTCCATTCTGGCCCCGGGGGCGGCGGGCGGTGGACTGACCCCTCGCCGGGCCATCCCCACACTTATAGAACACACAAACAGAGAACGCCTTTCCGAACTTCGGGAAGGCGTTCTTTTTTGTCTGCACTTTTTCGTTGCCGCAGGCGCCTTTCTCCACCATGCCCTCACAGCCCCCTGCCGTGCCCGCCAGCGGGTGCAGGCCCGCAGGCAGGGGCCCTGCTCTACTCGAAGCCTGAATCGCGGCCCAGGGGGCCCTGCAGCCCGCGGCAGAGAATGCCGGTATCCCCACAAAAAAAGCCCCCGGCTGTATGGGCGCGGGGGCGTCTGCTCTGTATGCTATTCCTCGTTGGGGTCCGGCTCGTGGTCGGTGATGGGCATCTGCACCAGCAGCTCGAAGCGGCTCTTCTCGAACTTCAAAAGCCCCTCGTCCCGCATCTTGCACAGCTCGTTGGACATGGCGCTCCGATCCACAAACAGAAAATCCGCCAGATCCTGCCGGTTCAGCGGGATCACAAAGGTGCGGCTGCCCGCCTTGTGGTACTGGGCGCTCAGGTAGTCCTGCAGGCGCTCGCGGGTGGTGCGGCGGATGCTGTCCTCCAGCTTTTTGGTCAGCCGCTGGGCCTTCTGGGCCACCGCCAGCGTCAGGTTCTGCACAAAGCGGATCTGCCCCGGGTCAGTGAGCCGGTTGGCCCGCAGCAGCCTGTCCACCCGGAAAAACAGCAGCTCGGCGGCGCTGGCCGCGGTGATGGTGCTGTGCAGCCGGTAGCCGCCCACCGCGTTCAATTCGCCCAGCGTGTCGCCGGGGCCCAGCACGTCCATCAGGTTGCTGTTGCCCGCCGCGTCCGCGTGGGTCAGGTGCAGGTTGCCGGAAAGGATCAGCGCCACCTCCTCCAGCGGGTCGCCGTCCTGCCCGATCACCGCCCGCCGGGCATAGCCTGCCCGCCGGGCCGAAACCGCCTCCAGTGCGCTTCGAATCTCCTCATCGGTCATGTTGCGGAACAGAATGCAGCGCCGCAGCTCCTCCAGCTCCACTCCCAGCCGTTGTTCCATGGTTTGTTCGGTCTCCATACCGGTCGCTCCTTTTTGTACATCCCCTGCCGGTTTTCCATACCAGCCAATCGAACCCTGTTTCAAATTGTTCTGTTTCATCCTTATTATACTCCCTGTACGGCGGGCTGCAAGAGCACCCGCGCTGTGTTTCAGGCTCAACGAAGCGGCGGGCCGTTTTCGGCCCGCCGTTTGTGTGTATGATGGCCTGTTATGCCTCGCTGCCGGTCAGGCTGCGCAGCTCCTCCATGGCCTCGGTGTGCCGGCTGGTGGTGGAGCCGGGGTTGCGCCGCAGCACCCGGGCCGCCCGAAGATACATATCGTCGGTGCGCCGGTGCATGGCCGACAGCTCCTGCTGGATGACCTTCTGCTCCGGCCCGGTAAGGCCCGGATGCAGCCTGCCCTCCCGGCGCAGCTGCTCCAGCTGGCGGCTCATCTGCCACAGCATTTTGCGGCGGCGTTCCCGGGCGGCTTCCAGCCGCAGGCTGATCGCCCCGGCGGCCTGCTCGCCCTCCCTGCGCAGGCCGTTCAGCGCCTGCCGGACGTCCTGCTCCCAGAACACGCCCGCAATTTCCAGCCGGCGTTCCAGCCGGGCAATCTGGCGGCGGCTGGCGCTCAGCTGCTCCAGCAGCCGGCGCAGATCCAGCGCCTCCCGGGTGGACACTGCCACATCGGCCGCAAAGGCCAGTGCCAGCGCACCGGCCAGCATGGCTGCCGCCGGGCCGCTCAGGGCGGTGATGATGCCTGCCAGCGGCGGCTGAATGCCCCGCAGCAGCAGCACCGAGAACAGCCCCCAGCACAGGGAAGCCATCAGGCAGATATACCCGTTCAGGTTCCATTTTTCATTGGTGTAATCCCAGTAGCGCACATGGAACATCTGCTCCATGGCCCAGCCGGTGGCGTATTCCAGCGCGGTTGCCCAGAACATGCCGCTGAAAAACAGCAGCGGCAGGCTGCCCGCCACCGGGGCGCACAGGGCCAGAATGGCCACCGCGCCGAACCCGTAGATGGGGATCACCGGCCCGTGCAGAAAGCCCCGGTTCACCCAGTGCTTCTGACGCACCGAAACATACCCGCTCTCCCAGACCCAGCCCAGAAACCCGTAACTGAAAAACAGCAGCACCCATTGGGGAAGTGTGTAAAGTCCCAACATCATATTGCTTCATCCTTCCATGCGGCCCGGCCGTCTCGCCGGGTCCATGGTCTTATTGTACTGCCCGGGGGCTTTTATTGCGGTTGGCTGCACAACGGACCGGCTCTTTCGCACATTTTTTGCGCATTTTTCCGCCCGGGGGCTTCATAGGATGATACGGCGGCAGCTGCCGCGAAAACCATCGAACGGGAGGAATGCACATGGCGTCCATTCACTACATTCTGGAGGAGCATTTCCGCGCCAAAGGCGACCTGGAGCGGGCCCAGACGGTGCGCCGGCTGGCCGAGGCCCTGCAGGAGGGCAGCCCCCGCCCGCCAAAGCAGGAGCCGGAGCAATGACGCGGGCGGCGCTCTACTGCCGGCTGAGCCGGGAGGACGAGGGGCTGGAAGGCACAGCGGAGAGCGAAAGCATCCAGAACCAGCGCTCCATGCTGCTGGCCTGGGCCGACCGGCTGGGCTGTGCGGTGCAGGGGATCTACTGCGACGAGGACTACTCCGGCGCGGATCGGGATCGCCCGGCCTTTAACCGGATGATCGCCGCCGCCCGCGCGGGGCAGATCGACGTGATTCTGGCCAAAAGCCAGTCCCGCTTTACCCGGGACATGGAGCTGGTGGAAAAATACCTGCACGGTCTGTTCCCCCTGTGGGGTGTGCGGTTTCTGGCGCTGGTGGATCATGTGGACACCGCCGACCCCGCCGGCAAGAAAAGCCGCCAGATCTATGGCTTGATGAACGAGTGGTATCTGGAGGATCTTTCCGCCAACGTGCGGGCGGTGCTCACCCACAAGCGGCGGCAGGGGTGCAGCATCGCCAGCGGCGCGCTCTACGGCTACCGGAAGGACCCGGCCTGCAGGGGGCATCTTTTGCCGGACGAAGCCGCCGCGCCGGTGGTGGTGCGCATCTTTGCCCTTGCCCTTTCCGGCCTGGGGTGCGCGGCCATCGCCCGGCGTTTGAACGCCGAGGGCATCCCCTCCCCCGCCGCCGCGAAGGCGCTGGCGCAGGGCAAAGCCCCCGGGCCCGGGCTCTGGAGCAAGGCCACGGTTCACCGGATGCTCACCAACCGCACCTACGCGGGGGATCTGGTGCAGGGCCGGGTGGAGCGGATCAGCTGGCGGAGCAGCAAAACCCGCCGCCTGCCCGAAGAGCGGTGGATCGTGGCCCCCGCCAGCCAGCCGCCGCTGGTGAGCCGGGCGGTATTCGACCGGGTGCAGGCGCTGCTTGCCGCCCGGGCCCGCTCGGGCAAACCGGGCGCGCCCCACCCGCTGGCGGGGCTGGTGGTGTGCGGCCTGTGCGGCCATTTAATGGAACAGACCCGCTCCGGCTACCGGCCCAAAAACGGCCTGCCCACCCGGTATTTTCGCTGCCGCACCGCCCGCCGGAGCCCCGCGGCCTGCTGCGGCCAGCCCTATCTGCCCCTTGCGGAGCTGGAAAAGCTGATTGCCGGGCGGATAAACGCCCTGTTCGAGGCCGCGGCCAGCCTGCCTCCGCCCCCGGCCAAGGCCCCGCCGCCCGGTGCGGGGGCCGGGCAGCGGCTGCGGCAGGCGCTGGCAAGGCTCTATCAGGACAAAGCCGCCGGGCTGCTGGAGGAAGAAGAATTTTCCGCTTTGCGCACCGAGCTGCTGGCCCGGCTGCGGCTGACGGAAGCCCCGCAGCCTTCCCCGGAGAATTCCCGGTTCCCGCCCGATGCACCGCCCGACCCTCTCCCGCCCGGCCGGGAGCTGGCGGCGGCGCTGATCGAAAAAATCGTGGTCTGGCCGCCGGATGAAACCGGCAACCGGCGGCTGGAAGTGTTCTGGCGGGTATAGCCGCGGGGCTGGGCACGCCCCCCTGGCCGGAGCAGGCCCTGCGGGCCAACATCCACGCCCAGATCAGCCTGGCCATGAACCGCATTTTCACCGAGTGGTACCCCAGCCGGGGCTACACCTTCAACATCACCAACTCCACCAGCTACGACCAGTACTATGTGCACAGGCGCAACATCTTTGAGGTGATGGAAAAGCTCACCGACGACATCTTCAACACCTATGTGCGCCGTCAGGGTACCATCGAGCCCTACTACACCGAATACTGCGACGGCAAGTCCGTCACCTGCAAGGGCATGAAGCAGTGGGGCACGGTGGATCGGGCCAACGAGGGCAAGAACGCGCTGCAGATTCTGAAATACTACTACGGCAACGACATCGAGATCGTGCGCACCAACAACCTGCAGGACATTCCGGAAAGCTACCCCGGCACCCCGCTGCGTAAGGGCGACACCGGCCAGAACGTGCGCATCATCCAGCGGCAGCTCACCCGCATCGCCAAGGACTACCCCTTCTTCGGCAACCCGGGCACCGACGGGGTGTTCGGCGCGGCCACCGAGTCCACGGTGAAGGCCTTCCAGAAGCAGTTCAGCCTGACGGTGGACGGCGTGGTGGGCCGGGCCACCTGGTACAAAATCAGCTACATTTATGTATCGGTGAAGGATCTGGCGGAATTGACCAGCGAGGGCGAAAAGCCCACCGGCGAGAGCAATGTGAACGGCAGCACCTACCCGGGCACCGCTTTGCAGATCGGCAGCACCGGCACCGGGGTGGAGCGCATCCAGTTCTGGCTGAACGCTCTGGCCGAGTTTGACCCCGCTCTGCCCTCCCTCTCGGTGGACGGCATCTACGGCAATGCCACCGCCAATGCGGTGCGGGCCTTCCAGCGGGAGAACGGCCTCACCGTGGACGGCGTGGTGGGCCCCGCCACCTGGGAGGCCATTGCCGCCGCCTACAACAGCCTGGAAAGCGACATTCAGGAGCAGCCCAGCGGCTACCCGGGCACGCCGCTGCGGCAGGGCGATAAGGGCGACAGCGTGCGCCTTTTGCAGTTCTACCTGCGCATGGTCGCCTCCAACTTCTCGTCCGTTCCCACCATCACGGTGGACGGCATCTTCGGCGCGGCCACCACCAGCGCGGTAAAGGCCTTCCAGAAGGAATTCGGCCTGACGCAGGACGGCGTGGTGGGCCCGGCCACCTGGCAGAAGCTGTATGAGGTGTACGGCGATGTGGCCGACGGCCTGCTCGCCCCCAATCAGCGCCCCGGCACCTACCCGGGCACCCCCCTCAAGCAGGGCAGCACCGGCAAGGCGGTGCGGGAGGCCCAGTTCTACCTGAAGCTGCTGGCGGTCTACTTCCCCACCCTGCCCACCGTGACCATCGACGGCATCTTCGGCCCGGCCACCACCGCGGCGGTGAAGGCCTTCCAGACCATGTTCGGCCTGACGGCGGACGGCATCATCGGCCCCGCCACCTGGCAGGCGCTGTATGAACAGGCCCAGCGGCTGCGCTCGGCCGACGGGCTGCTGGCCGCCTTCAACCTGCTGCCCTGGCCCGGCTTCGAGCTGATGATGGGCGCCGAGGGGCCTTCGGTGGCCTTCGTGCAGTTCCTGCTGCGCTACATCAGCTATTTTTACGACACCGTGCAGGATCCGGGCAGGATCGACGGCATCTTCGGCCAGAGCACGTTGGATTCCCTGCACAGCTGGCAGATGGAATTTGGCCAGCCGGAAACCGACGCCGTGGACGAATTCATCTGGAACGCGCTGGAGGCCACCTTCCTGAGCCTTGCCGCCGGGGTGCCGGATTCCACAGTACCCACCGGAGTGCCGGAGTATCCGGGCTATGTGATGGCCCGGGGCAGCGCGGGCGGGGCGGTAAGCTCGCTGCAGCAGGCCATGAACGGCATCGCCCAGCTGTACTGCGTGGCGGATTTTGTGCCGAACGACGGCGTTTACGGCGAAGAGACCCAGAATGCGGTGGTCGCCTTCCAGCAGGGGCTGGGCCTGCCGCCCACCGGCGCGGTGGACCGCAACACCTGGGATGCGATCTTCGCGCTTTTGTACCCGCCCATTCCCGAAACCTGAACCCATTTCATCAACGAAAGGAGCGTTCCCCATGCCCAAGATCCATGTGTACGACGCCTATTCCAACAAGATGATCACCTACAATCTGGGCGAAAACGACACCATGCCCTATTCCTACGGCACCACCATGAAGGTGAAGGAGTTCCGGGGCAGCAGCCAGAGCCCCACCCTCTGGACCACCACCGCCGCCATGGAGGCCTGGAACCTGACCCGCCGCAGCTACGGCAAGGGCATCCACATCGGCTACGCCTTCAAGCGCATCTGGGAGGGCGGCCACGGCACCCGCAGCCAGCACTATGCAGGCGTTGCCTTTGACGTGGGCCAGGGGCAGGGCTCCAGCGCCCGCAACGCCATCTGGAAGGCGGCCAAAAACACCGGGGCCTGGGGCTATGTGGAGCCCCAGGACATGACCCCCACCTGGGTGCACTTTGACCGGCGCTACGGCAAGCCCGCCTGCAGCGGCACCACCGCCGGCTACCCCACCGTGCGCCGGGGCTGCGTGAACACCTATGTGCTCATTCTGCAGGACGCGCTGAACGCCCTGGGCTATTCCACCCGCACGCTGGACGGCAAGTTCGGCCCCAACACCGAAAACGCCCTGAAGGCCTACCAGCGCCAGAGCGGCCTGACGGCGGACGGCATCTGCGGCTGCAACACATGGAAAAAGATCACCGCCGCCTCGGTGGGCATCGGCCGCACCAAGACCGTGATCGACTGACCGCCAGCTTTTCAAAAACCGGGTTCCCCTTTTTCGGGGAGCCCGGCTTTTTTTGTAAACTTTTCGTTCCCGTTTCATGACAAAATCAATCAAAATATGGACTTTTGCGCCCATTTGCTTATAATAAAGAGTAAGACTGTTTTCCCGGGCCGCTTTGGGGCCCGCAGAGGGGGCTTACCGGTATGATCCGCAAAAACCAGCGTTTGCTTAATATTGTGAACTGCCTGCTGGACATCTTCCTCATCGCTCTGGCGTATCTGCTGGCGGTGTGGCTCTGGCTGGGCGTTTACCGCGATAATCTGCTCAACCCGGCGGTGGTGCTGCTGCAAAACGGCGCAATTTTTCCCGCCCTGCTCTACGGCGTGTTCATGGCCGCCATCTACTACGCCTTCAAGCTCTACGGCTCCTTCCGGTTTTCCACCCTGCTGGACGAGACCATCGCCCTGTTAAAGGCGAATCTGCTGGGCCTTTTGCTCATTGGCATGACGCTGTATCTCACCCGGGCGGTGGATTTCTCCCGCGGGGTGCTGGTGCTGTTTTACGTGTTCTCCACCGGGCTTGTGGTGCTCAAGCGGGTCACGGTGCGGCATTTCCTGCGCCATTTCCGGATGCTGGGCTACAACCTGAAGCATGTTCTGATTGTGGGCAACGGCCGGCTGGCCTTTGAATATGTGGATTCGCTGCGCCGCAACCCCCAGTATGGCTACAATGTGCTGGGCTATGTGGCCGCCAGCGAAAAGCAGGGCCTGGGCCAGCATCTGGGCCGCTACGAGGATCTGCCGGATCTTCTGGCCGGCCCCGCGGTGGACGAGGTGATCGTGGCGCTGGAGCCCCACGAGACCCAGTTCATGAACACCATCATCGCCTCCTGCGAAAAGCAGGGCGCCAAGATCCGCATCATCCCCTTCTACAACGACTACATTCCCAGCCGCCCCACCGTGGATGTGATCGGCTCGGTAAAGCTGATCAGCATCCGCACCATCCCGCTGGACAACATGCTCAACGCGGCCTTGAAGCGCGGCATGGACATTGTGGGCAGCCTTGTGCTGATCGTGCTCACCAGCCCCATCATGCTGATTGCGGCCATCGGGGTGAAGCTGTCCAGCCCGGGGCCGATCCTGTTCCGCCAGCAGCGGGTTGGCCTGAACAAGAAGCTGTTCACCATGTACAAGTTCCGCAGCATGCGGGTGAACGCCAGCCAGGACACCGGCTGGAGCCAGAATTCCGACCCCCGCAAAACCTGGTTCGGCAGCCTGATCCGCAAGTGCAGCATCGACGAGCTGCCCCAGTTCTTCAACGTGCTCAAGGGCGACATGAGCCTGATCGGCCCCCGGCCGGAAATCCCCCACTTTGTGGAGCAGTTCAAGGAGACGGTGCCCCTTTACATGGTGAAGCATCAGGTGCGGCCGGGCATCACCGGCTGGGCTCAGGTGAAGGGCTTCCGGGGCGATACCTCCATCGAGGGGCGCATCCAGT
Organism: Allofournierella massiliensis; assembly: GCF_004345265.1. Classification (GTDB taxonomy): domain Bacteria; phylum Bacillota; class Clostridia; order Oscillospirales; family Ruminococcaceae; genus Allofournierella; species Allofournierella massiliensis. The sequence continues at coordinate 65,662 of NZ_SLUM01000001.1, read as the reverse complement.
GCGACATCTGGTATATTGAAAACTGGTCCATCTTTCTGGACATCAAGATTCTGTTCATGACCATCTTCGGCGGGCTGTTCAACAAGGAAAAGCTGGAGCCCGCCCACGCTGCCCAGCCCCCCGAAAACGAACAGGCCGGGGCGGAGCCGCCACAGGAGAAAACCGAATAAAAAGCGCCGGGCCGGTGCGAGGGGATTTTCCCCCGCACCGGCCCGGCGCTTTTATCCGTTTGCGCTCAAGCCGCCGTTTCCGGCTGCTCGTTTCTGGTGAACTTCAGCGCCAGCGCCGCCGCCAGCGCGCCGCCCAGAATCTTGCACACAAAGAAGGCCGCCACGCTGCGCGCATCGCTCACGCTGGACACAAAGGCCATCTGGCCGCCCAGCACGAAGGCCCCGCTCACCGAAACCGCCGCATTCATCACCTTGCCCCGCACGTCCATGCGGGCGTACAGCGGCAGCATGGACACGGTGGACACCAGCGACGCCAGCAGCCCCAGCACCGCGTATTCGTTCACCCCCAGCGCACCGGCAATGCGGCTCACCGCGCCGCCGCAGCGGGCCATGAGCAGGGCGGTGGCCACCATGGCCCCGCACACCACCACCGTGATCTTGAACACGATGATCAGCGCCTCGGCCACAAGGCCTTCGGGCGCAAGGGCAAGCCCGGGCCAAAACAGCCCCAGCGCCACCACGCCGAAGGCCAGCACTCCAAGAATCCGCACCGCCTCACCGAAGGCGGCCAGCGCACCCAGGCAGACCCGGGGCGCTTTGGCAAGCCCGGCCACCAGCAAAGCGCAGAGCACCAGCACCGGCCACAGGTTTTCCGCCAGCGTCAGCGGCGCAAGGCCCAGCGCCAGACCGCCCGCCACAAGGCCGGCGGGCAGGGCGATCAGCCCCCACACCACCCCCTGCATGAAGCCGTGGATCTGGTAATGCTCCAGACTGCCCAGCGCAATGGGCAGCGTGAAGCTCACAAGGCAGCCCAGCGTGGAGGCCACCAGCAGGCCGCTGTAGGCCGCCAGCGCCCCGCTTGCCGCCAGCTGGCTGGCGGTGGCCCAGCCGCCCATATCCGGGGCCAGCAGCATGCCCGCGGCCAGCGAAGCGTCAAAGGGCAGCGCCCGGCTCACCGCCGAGAGCCCGCCCTCCAGCGCGCTCATGGCGGTGATGATCAGGCAGTAGATACCGGTCATGGAAAGGCTCAAAGAGCCCATGGCCGCAAGCCCCCGGTCCAGCTCGGCGGCAACGCCCAGCCGCCCGCCCAGAATCTTGTCCGCAAGGCCCAGCACCGCAAAGCACAAAAGCACCCCGATGCAGATGTTCATCTTCCGTTTCCCCCATTCCTCTTTGCCCCGGGCACAAAAAAGCGGCCCGGCCCCCTTTTTGCAAGGGGAGCCGCGCCGCGTTGTTTTTGTCTTGGGCAACACCGCATAATTCACGCCTGCCGGCTCAGGCGGCGTATCGCGTCAAAATTTTCCGGCGCGCTCCGCCACCTGGAATTGTGCGGCATTGCCCTTGTGCTCCGGGCGCTTTTTCATGCCCAGCAGGTCTTTCACAGGTTGAGAACCTTGGAAAGGAAGTCCTTCAGGCGGTCGTCGTGGGGGTCTGCAAACAGCTCCCGGGCGGGCCGATCCTCCCGGATCTGGCCGTCGGCCATAAAGACCACCCGGCTGGACACCTCGCGGGCAAAGCTCATCTCGTGGGTCACCACCACCATGGTCATGCCCTCGGCGGCCAGATCCTTCATAACCTGCAGCACCTCGCCCACCATCTCCGGGTCAAGGGCGCTGGTGGGCTCGTCGAAGAGCATCACGTCCGGCTCCATGGCCAGCGCACGCACAATGGCCACGCGCTGCTTCTGGCCGCCGGAAAGCTGGGCGGGGTAGCTGTCCGCCTTGTCCGCGAGGCCCACCCGGTCCAGCAGCTGCAGGGCCTTTTCCTCGGCGGCCTTGGGGTCCATTTTGCGGATCTTCACCGGCGCGGCGGTGATGTTTTTCAGAACGGTCATGTTGTTGAACAGGTTGAACTGCTGGAACACCATGCCGATCTTCTGGCGGTGCAGGTCGATATTGGTCTTTTTGTCGCAGATGTCCACGCCTTCAAAGAACACATGGCCGCTGGTGGGTACCTCCAGCAGGTTCAAACAGCGCAGAAAGGTGCTCTTGCCGCTGCCGGAGGGGCCGATCACCGCCACCACTTCACCCTTGCGGATGCTGGTGTTCACATCCTTGAGCACATGGAGCTTACCGAAGGACTTGTTCAAATCTTTTACAACGATCAGTTCATCTTGTGCCATTGGCCATTTTCCTTTCTGCAAACGCGATCAGGCGGGAGGTTACGAAGGTCATGATAAAGTAGATGATGGCTGCCACCGCCAGCGCCGCCAGCGAGCGGTAGGTGGTGGAGATCACGCTGTTGGTCTGGTACATCAGGTCGGCAATGCCGATGACCGATACAATGGAGGATTCCTTGATCACGGTCACGAACTCGTTGCCCAAAGCGGGCAGGATGTTCTTGATGGCCTGAGGCAGCACCACCATGCGCATGGTCTGGCCGGATTTGAAGCCCAGGCTGCGGGCGGCCTCGGTCTGGCCCTTGTCCACCGCCTGGATGCCGCTGCGGATGATCTCGGCCACATAGGCGCCGCTGTTGATGCTCATGGCGCAGATACCGGCCATGAACCGGTCGGAGTTGGAGATGAAGGGCAGGCTGGGGAAGGTGATGCCCACCATGGGCAGGCCGTAGAACAGAAACATGACCTGAATCATCAGCGGCGTGCCGCGGATGAACTCGATGTAAACGTTGGCCAGCCAGCGGGTGGGGGCAAACTTGCCCAGCTTCATGATGGCCAGCAGCGTGCCCAGCACGGTGCCCAGCAGCACAGTGAACAGCGCAAGAATGATGGTGTTGGCCACACCTGCGCTGAAGAAGCTGTTGTACTTGGTGAACAGGGTCACCATCTTTTCCAGAAACTCCATAAGACTCCCCTTTCGTAGAGACACAACAGCATCCTCACGCCCCGAACCGGGGTGTGAGGATGCCCTTTTTTCCTTTTATTATACGCCCAGAGTGCCGGCCAGTTCAACCGCTTCGTCGTAGGCAGCCTGGAAGGAACCGTCGGCGGTCACGTTGGCGATCACGGCGTTCACCAGCTCCTTCAGGTCATCCTTGCCCTTGGCAACCACGGCGGCCTTACCGAAGTTGGCCTCCTCGGCGCTGAAGGTGAAGTTGGCCTGAGCAATGCCGTCGTTGGTGGCGATCAGGCTCTCGCCCACGGCGCCGTCCACCACGATGGCGGCAATGTTGCCGTTGGCCACTTCCATGGCCAGGGTGGGCCACTTGTCCAGCTCGAACAGGGTGGAATCGGGCAGAGCGCTCTGGATCAGCTTGCTCTGGATGGTGCCGCGCTGGGCGCCAACCTGCTGGCCGGCCAGGGACTCCTTGGTGGTGTAAACTTCCTCGTTGCCCTTCTTGACGATCAGCATCTGCTCGTCCTTCTGGTACATGTCGGTGAAGTCGATCTCCTTGGCGCGCTCCTCGTCCACGGTGAAGGCGGCGATGCCGATGTCCACCTGGTTGGACTTCACGGCGGGGATGATGCCGTCAAAAGCCATGTCCATCACTTCCAGCTCAACGCCCAGAGCGTCGGCAATCTGCTGGGCCAGCCACATGTCGCAGCCCACGAAGTTGGCGTCCAGATCCTTGAACTCGAAGGGAGCGTACTGAGCCTCGGTGCCAACCACCAGCTTGCCGGCAGCCTTGATGGCGTCGATGGTCTCGCCGGTGTAGGAAGAGTAGTCGTAAGCGGTGGTGGATGCGCTGGCGGCTTCGGAAGAAGCGGCGGTGGAAGCGGCCTCAGAGGAGGCAGCGGCGGAAGAGGCGGTGCTGGAAGAAGCGCCGCCGCAGGCGGCCAGGCTCAGGCTGAGAACAGCGGCCATGGCAATGGCAAGAAACTTTTTCATGGTTGATTCCCTCCGTATGTGGGGCGGCATTGGGGTTGCTGTTTTTCCCCCGGTCGGGCTCCCTTTGCCCGGCCCGCGCCGCCGTGGTTCGTTTTGCTTTGCGGGGTGTGTGCCCCGTCCATGTGTATAATTATACACACTGTTCCGATTTTTGCAAGGTATTTTTGAAAAAATATTCAGCCTGAATCGTTTTTTCCATGGAATTCACAAAACCGGGACGGCTCTGCGCCCCGGTCTTGTGGCAGTTTGCACGGCGGGCCGTGCATAAATATTCGTTATGCAGTGAATATGCAGCATATCGCCGCCGGGCGCATCATTTCACCGCGGGGATCACGGTGGAGCCGTTGGGAATCACATACACCAGCTTGCCGTCCAGCTTCAGCTGGCGGCACAGCTCGGCCGGGTCGGTGAAGGCTTTGATGCCCATGCGCGCCAGCGGCTCGGCGGGGGCGGTGGTGAGCATGAGGATGTTGTAGCGGGCGGCCTGCTCGCAGTTCAGATAGAAGATGTAGCCGGGGATGGTGAAGTTTTTGCGCAGATCCGCGTCCAGCGTACCGGCGCAGAGGGAGTCCACCCAGTCGAAGTACTCGGCGGGGCCGCCGCCGTCCCGGCATTCGGCCAGCAGCACCAGCGTGCCGCCCTTTTTCAGGCCGAACTCCACATTGTCGATGGTCTTGGTGCCCTGATACAGAGACATGTCCTTCGGGTAGCCGCCGCAGCTGGTGATGATCACATCCGCCTTTTCCGGGATGGGGGTCTGGTACATGGCGTCGGCGGCCTTGCAGGCCTCCAGCCAGGAATCCAGCCAGTGACCGGCGGTGATGCGGGCCAGCTTCATGCCCGCGTTCATCACCAGATTCACCACATACAGCTGCTCCACCATGGCCGCGGCCTCGCACATGTCCTCGTGCAGGGGGTTGCCCTCCAGCACCGCGTTGCCGATGGCCGGGTTGGAATGGGGTTCGTTCGGGTCCAGCGAGTGGGCGTGGTTCTGCTGGATGGTTTTCATGGAGGCGATGCCGGGCAGGATGCTCTTGCGCCCGCCGCCAAAGCCGGCCATCACATGCTGGGTGGCCGCGCCCAGCGCCACCACCTTGCGGCCCACCGCCAGCGGGTTCACCACCACCTGGGTGCCCCGGCTGGTGGTGCCCAGATACACAAGGTCATCGGCCAGGCAGTCGTGGTTTACCACCTTCACCCGGTCATAGACCGCGTCGGTGACCAGCGTGCGCAGCTCGGCCTCGTCGCCGCCCAGATGGGTGCCGTTGGCCACCAGAATCACCAGATCCTCCATCCGGATGCCGCACTCTTTTTCCATATACTCCACCAGCGCGGGAATCACCAGATCCTGCCGCATCCAGAAGCGGCTCATGTCGCTGATGATCAGGGTCACCGCGTCGCCGGGCTGCAGCCAGCTGCGCAGGGGCTTTTCATGGATGGGCGCTTCCAGCGCGGCGCGCAAAGCGGCGGGGATGTCCTCGATGGGGGGTTCGTTGTGGCCGTGCAGCTCCTGATACCGGGCGTTCTCCGGCAGGTCCAGCTGCACCCGGCCGCTGCCATAGGCAAAATCAAAGCGGGGCATGGTTCACATTCCTTTCTCTCTTCTGGGTCGCAGCGGCGCGCCCGGCTGGCGCACCAGACAGTATTGGGTCAGTTCAAAATGGCTTTTCAGGGTTTTGTACACGTCGAAGCCGTAGTGGTCGTAGCGGGGCAGGTTGGCCGGGTTGTGGGTCTCCAGCGAGATGAGCAGCCCGTGCTCGTCGGCGTAGTCCATCACCGGCTGGATCATCCGGTGGCCCACCCCCGCGCCCTGCAAGGCCGGGCGCACCGCGAAATAGATCAGCTGCATCCGGTTGTCCGGCAGCTCCTCGGTCCAGCGGGAGTTCAGGTACTGCCGGCCCAGAAAGAAGTTCCACAGGGTCTTCAGCGACCAGTCCTCCCGCACCAGGCACACGTCGGTTTTCAGGGCGTAAAAGGCCTCGGTGGAAAAATAGCGCAGCGGGTCGTAGGGCTCGGTCTCATCGTCCAGAATCACCAGTCCGCCCACCTCGTGGCTGTCCGCATACACGTTGCAGCAGGAGAGCATCTCGTTGGCGTCGCAGTTAAAGATTTCCGGCAGGGTGCGCTGGCGCACGTCCGCGTCCGGGATCAGCTGCCGGTACAAGGGGTCCGCCTGAAAGCATTCGGTCAGGGTGCGGATCACGTTGGGAATGTCGTATTCCGTCACCCGGTAGAGTCGGTCGGTCTGCACGGCGGCTCACTCCCCTTTCCCGGCAAAAAATTCGCCGGTGGTCTGCTTGAGGGTTCTGCTCAGCCGGGCAAGGTCGGCGGTCTCGGCCTTGACGATCTCCTTCAGCAGCTCCTGCTGGTCCTTTTTCAGCTGCTTGACCTGGGCCAGAGCGGCGGCGTGATCCGGCTTTTCCGCCTTTTCCTCCGCCTTGATGCGGCGCAACAGGCTCCCCAGCGCCAGCCGCTCCTGCAAACGGCCCGCGCCCCACATCAGCCGCTCGGGGGGCTGGTTGCGGGCCTTGTCCGCAAAGTAATCCACCACCGCCGGGTCAAAGGCGTTGGCGTAGTGGTTGTCGTCGATGGCGCACAGGCTTTCCACCGCCTGTTTGCCCATGCCCGCCGCCAGCTGCCAGGCAGCGGTATGCAGCGCGTTCAGGTTCGCCTGGGTGTTCTCGTGGGGGAAGATGGCGTTCTCGCTCCAGTCCAGCCGCACAAAGCAGTCCTGCGCAAGGCGGAAGATTTCCAGCAGGCGGCGGCGCAGCGCCACCCGCTCCTCCTCGCTCAGCTCCACCTCGCCCTGATTCATCTTCCAGACCCAGCGGGTGAGCTTATCCGCCCGGCGGGCGGCCTCGGCCAGCTTTTTGCGGAAGGAGCCCTCGGTCTGGGCGCTCAGCTTCTGGTTGGTGAGGCTGGCGTCCAGCGCCCACAGCCGCTCGGCAAAGTCCAGCGGGGGCAGCACGCAGCCGTCCAGCCGCAGCAGCACCCAGGTGTAGAACAGATGGTGGAACAGATACACCTTTTCGTCATAAGCGCCGTCGTTGTCGAACTGGGAGTGGTAATGGGTGGCCATGAACCGGCCGCCGCCGAACTCGTCCACCATGCTGGGCACGCCGCCGATGGCCATGGAGAAATCGTCCGACCAAGTCTGCACCGGGCAGACCACCCCCACCCCCTTGGGGTAGAGGTTTGCCACCTCGGCGGGCAGCGCGCGGATGCACTCGCTCAGAAAGCGCTTCAGCTCGTACACGCTGCGCACCCGGTGCTTTTTGCCGTGGGCGTGGGCGGGCAGCTCCAGATTGATGTTGGCGATCACCCGGCCCGCCCAGTCCGGCCGAACCCGGAAGATCTGGTTGTATGCGCCGGTGGACCAGTCGTAGCGGCTGTCGATCACGCCCCACTCCTCGGCGGCGAAAGCGCAGAACACCAGCGTCTTTTTGGGCTTGTAGCCCGCCAGCTTCAGGGCGCGGGCCATGCCCAGCATCAGGGAAACGGCGGTGTTGTCGTCCTGAAAGCCCTCGAAATAGGAGTCGTAGTGGGCGCTGACCACGATCATCTCGTCGGCGTCCTCGCCGGGCAGGGTGCCCACGATGTTGTAGCTTTCCGTTTCCGGCATCACGGTGCTCTTTGCGTCCAGCGTCACCTCGGCGCAGCGGCCGAAGCCAAGGCCCGCCGCCCGGGCCAGCCCGGCCGCGTCCTTTCGGGACATGGAGAAGGCCGGCGCCTGCCGGGGGCCGCAGATGTTCTGGGCGTTCAGCGCCTGCTCGTCCACTTCGCCGTAGCCGCCTGCCTGCACCGCCAGAATGGCCGCCGCACCCCGCAGATGGGCCTGATAGGCCGGGTAGTTGATCCACCAGTCGTTTCGCTGGTTGATGTGCACCAGCACCAGCTTGCCCCGCACGTCCAGCCGGTCCAGTTCGGCGGCGGTGCCGGTGCCCGCGTCGATCAGGGTGTAGTGCCTGGGGCCTTTGGTGTCGAAGTCGGTCTGGTAGCCGCCCAGCTCGGCGGTGTGCTCGCGGCCCTCTTCGTCTTTATAAGTAAGGCGGGCGTGGTGGAAGTCCCACCCGTCCAGCGTAAAGCGGTGCTTTTCCACCGAAAGGCCGATGGCGCGCATCTCGGCGGCCAGCAGCTCGCCGGTCTCGAACTCGGCCCGGCTGCCGGCGGTGCGGTAGCCCAGCACCGGGTTGGTGCGGGGCTTTTCCATCCGCTTTGCCAGCACATAGGAATAGGAAATATCCAGATACCGGCGGATGCGGTTCCACTGGGCCAGCTGCTGTTCGATTGTTTCCATGCTTGGTTCCCCCTCCTGCGGCGGGCTTTTCGCTCTGCCGCGCAAACTCATCCATTTTCATTTTGATGTATTTCAATCTTGGTATATCACAGCCACCGGGCTTTGTCAAAACAAAAAGCCGGGGAGCAAAGCTCCCCGGCCAGCTCCCCGGCCTATTGTTCTGTTTTCACTTCAGGCGGTCTGCTCGGTGAGCAGCTGCTCCACCGTGACCGACCGCATGGAATTTTCCATCACCTGCTGCAGCTCCAGAAAATAGTGCTGCATCCCTGCAATGGCGCCGCTCTGCTCCGTCGTTTTGGCACTGTCGCCCAGGCAGCGGCCCAGCATGGTGTGATCCTCCATGCAGGAGATAATGTCCAGCATGGTGATCTCGTCGGCGGGGCGGCCCAGCTTGTGGCCGCCGGTCACCCCGCTGCGGGCCTGCACCAGCCCGGCCTTTTTCAGCCGGCTGAGCACCCGGGGGATCACATTTTCCGGCACATCCATCGCCGCGGCGATCTTGCCGGCCTGCACATAATCGGTCTGCTGTGCCAGATACAGCATGCATCGGATTCCATAATCTGTTTCCAAACGCAAACGCATGGGAATTCGTTTCCTCCTTTCAACTGTTTCTCAAACTCTCTCTAAAAAATAACAAAACGCCCGCGGGCAGGATGTATAAAGCCCGCGAGCCGAGCAGTCATCTGGGAAAGCCCCGGCGCAGGGGGCCCTGTTTATAATATAAAGAAAGCCTATTCGTTAATGATAGTATGGATATCTGTTTTTGTCAATAAAAGTATTATCATTGGCAAGCAACATTTCACAATTTGTTCAGATTCTTTGCCCTGTCGGTGAAACAACATTGCATTTTGTGTGACATTGTCTCCATACGGCGGTCAGAAACGGTTGTAAAACGGGGCAAAATCGAGTAAACTGGTAGACAAGGGAACAACCCTTTTGACTGTTGAGCGCACGGAAAGGAGCGTTTGGTATGGAATTCTATCGTTGTGAGCACTGCGGCAACATTGTTGCCTTTCTGAACAAAAGCGGCGTGCCGGTGGTATGCTGCGGCGAAAAAATGAAGCTGCTGGAGCCCGGCGTGGTGGACGCCGCGGTGGAAAAGCACCTGCCCGTGGTGGCGGTGAATGGCCGTTCGGTGACCGTGAGCGTGGGCAGCGTGGCCCATCCCATGACCGAGGAGCACCTGATCCAGTGGATCGTTCTGGAAACCAGCCAGGGCTGGCAGCAGAAGGCGCTGGCCGCCGGCGATGCCCCCGAGGTCAAGTTCGCGCTGGCCGAGGGCGAAGCCCCCGTGGCCGCCTGGGCCTACTGCAACCTGCACGGGCTGTGGAAAACCGCGATCTGATTCTTCCCAACACATAAAAACACACTGGCCCCCGGAGTTAGCCGGTGTGGCATAAGAGAACGACGGTTCTGCCGTAGGATTTTGGCGCACAAAATGTTCAAAGGGGCAGGCAAGCCACCAAGGCTTGCTCTGCCCCTTTTCGCACTTTCCGCATCCAAAATCCTGGGGCAGAACTGCCCTGCACCGGAAAAGGTTCGATTTTGATGGGAGTGCAAGGAAAAGACCCGCAGGCACCCTTGGTGGTTGTCAAGGGGCTTTGACGCTGCAATCCCGCAAAAGCGGCCCTTTTCCGGCGTCATTTTCTTATGTCACGCCGGCTTTTGGGGGCCTTTTTCTGTGCGTCAGCCCAGCGCCAGATTCAGCGCCATCAACAGGCCAAAGCCCACCGCCACCGCCAGCACCCCCGGTGCGCCCTGCTGCACGGCCGCGGCCAGCGGCTCCTGCATGGCTGCCGCCAGCATCACCCCGGCGGCCAGCGCCAGCAGCCAGGGCATCAGCCCGGCCAGCACGCCCCCTGCCAGCACTGCGGCCAGCGCCGCGCCAATCGGCTCCACAAGGCCGCTGGCCACCCCTGCGCCGAAGGCCCGCCAGCGCCCGCCACCGGCCCGCCAGATGGGCAAACTCACCGCCGCGCCCTCCGGCAGGTTCTGCAGCCCGATGCCCACGCTCAGCGCCAGCGCCCCCGCGGTCGCCGCCCCGGTGGGGCCGGTGCTGCCCGCCGCAAGGCCCACCACCATGCCCTGAGGCAGGTTGTGCAGCCCGATGGCCAGCGCCGCGCTCCAGCCACGGCCCTTTTTTTCGCAGCCGTTTTCCAGCGCTCCGGCCAGCCGCTCGGCCAGCAGCAGCAACGCCGCCCCGGCCACCAGCCCCGCCGCCGGGGCAAGCCAGCCGCTTTCGGCCGCGGGCAGCAGCAGATTGAACACACAGGCCGCCAGCATCACGCCGCCGGCCAGCCCCTGCCCCGCCCCGCCGCCCGGCGCGGGCCGGGCCAGAAACACCGCCCCCGCCCCCAGCGCCGTGCACAGGCAGGGAAATACGGTCATGGATACCGCCGCCAGAATCTGGTGCATCCCTCTCTCCCCCTTTCCTCTGCCTTCACCCTATGCGAAGGGGGCGGCGGGGGTTCCTGCGCAGGCTTCGGGCAGCGCAAGGCGGCAAAGTGCCGGTTTTCAACACTTTCCACTTTTTTGTGTGGAAAACCCGGTAAAAAGGGCCCCTGTTTTCCACACAATGGGAAACACAGGGGCCCCTGCCTTGTTAAAAATCATTCCTGTTACCGGATTTTTTCCAGTTTCTCACCGGATTTTACAGAAATTTTACCGGACGGCCGGGTTTTCCACACCCCGGGGAAAACCCCGATGTTGAAAACCTGTCGAAAACCGTGGAATACTTTTCGTATTTTTGTGGAAAACTTTCCCACCGGGAATTACTCCACCCGGTATTCGTCGGCCAGATCGCCCCGGGTGGCGCACCAGTAGGCGGCCATGCTCTGGCCCGGCGTACCGGTGACCTCGTTTTCCAGATACCCCGCCAGCGCGCCGGGCTGCCACGCGCGGGCGGCATCCTCGGTGGCAAACTCCACCTCGGCATAGAAGAACTCGCCGGGCTGGCCCGCGTCCACCTGGTTCACCTCCAGCACAAGGCCGCCCTCCAGCGGGTAGCGCCGCTGCTCCTTCTGGATGAGGGGCCGCTGCAGAAAGGCCTCCAGCCGGGCAAAGAGGGCCGGGTCGATGGGCGCTTCGATCTCCTCCCGGGCCAGGCCGTCCGCACTGGCCTTGCCTTTAAAGCAGAGGATATAATCGGTCCTGCCCCCCGACTCCTCGCTGCGGATGCGCACGGTGGGGCGGGTTGTCACATAGCCCTGCCGCATCACGAAGGTTTTCACCGGGGTAAGGCCCTCCGGCCAGCCCTTTACCAGCCATTTGCGTTCGATCTCCATGGCGAATCTCTCCTTTTCCCGGCTGCTTTGCGGCGGCGGATTTCGCTTGCCACCGGGGTGCAAACCGGTTATACTTGAATTGATACAGAAAATTTTACAGGCGGGGCCCGGGGCCCCGCAAAAGCGTTCGGTTTTATTATAAAAGAAACCGTCAGGAAAGGAAAGTGCACCATGAAACAGACCCGTCCCTACCCCGTTTACACCGTGACCAAAAAGGCCGAGAACAGCATTCTGAGCGGCCATCCCTGGGTCTATGCCGACGAGCTCACCGGTCAGCCGGAAACCATGCCGGAGAACGGCGCACTGGTGGACGTGGTGAGCGGCAAGGGCCGTTATCTGGGCACCGGCTTCCTGAGCTGGGAGAGCAAGATCCGCATCCGGCTGATCAGCCGCAACGCCAACGACAGCTTCGACGAGGCCTTCTGGCGGCGGCGCTTTGAGTACGCCTGGGCCTACCGGAAAACCGTGATGGGCGAAGAGGATCTTTCCTGCTGCCGGGTGATCTTCGGTGAGGCGGATCAGATGCCCGGCCTGACCGTGGACCGCTTTGGCGACATTCTGGTCACCCAGACCCTCTCCTACGGTATGGAGATCCGCAAGGCCCAGCTGTTCCCCCTGCTGGTGGATGTGCTGCGCGCCGACGGCCAGATCATCAGCGGCATTTACGAGCGCAACGACGTGGCCCTGCGGGCCCGGGAGGGTCTGTTTGAAAACAGGGGCTGGTTCGAGCTGCACGGCGAGGATCACCCCGCCTCCACCACCACCGAGATCTGCGAAAACGGGGTGCGCTACGCGGTGGATTTTGAGAACGGCCAGAAAACCGGCTTTTTCCTGGATCAGAAATACAACCGCCGGCAGGTGGCAAAGCTTGCCCGGGGCAAGCGGGTGCTGGACTGCTTCACCCACACCGGCAGCTTTGCGCTGAACGCCGCCTACGGCGGGGCCGCCCATGTGACCGCGGTGGACGTGAGCCAGACCGCGGTGGACATGGCCCGCGCCAACGCCGAGCGCAACGGCCTGGCCGACCGGATGGACTTTGTGTGCACCGACGTGTTCGAGCTGCTGCCCACGCTGGAGGGCACCCACAATTACGACTTTATCATTCTGGACCCGCCCGCCTTCACCAAGGCCCGCAAAACCGCGGCCAACGCCATGCGGGGCTATAAGGAGATCAACTACCGGGCCATGAAGCTGCTGCCCCGGGGCGGCTATCTGGCCACCGCCAGCTGCAGCCACTTCGCCACCGAGGAGATGTTCGTCAAGATGCTGAAAAGCGCCGCGGCGGACGCGGGCCGCCAGCTGCGCCAGATCGAGGTGCGCCAGCAGTCCCCGGATCATCCCATTCTGTGGAACGTGGAGGAAACCAACTACCTGAAATTCTTCCTCTTCCAGGTGATCTGACCGGCGGTCTGGCCGGGCGCTGCCCGAACCGGCGCACTGCCGCCCGGGCGGGCCGTTCAATCCGCCGCTGCGGCCGGGAAAAATCACACTTTTCGCCGCCGCTTCTCGGCACTGTCACCAACAATTTTTGCCGCCATGGGCCCGGTCTTTGCAAACCCGCCAAACTGCAAAGCCGGGCCCTTGTTTTGAATTGACGGCGGGTGTAAAAAAACATATAATTTTTTGTGAAATATTCGTATGGGAAACCGCCGGACCCGTCCGGCCTTTTGTGTGAGGGAGGAACAATTATGGCACCAGCCAACACCAAGGAGATCTACGGTTCGCTCGTGTTCAACGAGCATGTGATGAAGGAGCGCCTGCCCAGCGCCACCTACAAGAGCCTGAAGGCCACCCTGCAGCGGGGCGCGGCGCTGGATCTGGATCTGGCCAACATCGTGGCCAGCGTCATGCGGGACTGGGCCATTGAAAACGGCGCCACCCACTACACCCACTGGTTCCAGCCGCTCACCGGCATCACCAGCGAAAAGCACGACAGCTTTTTGAGCCCCAACCGGGACGGCACCGCCATCATGGAGTTCTCCGGCAAGGAGCTGGTGAAGGGCGAATCGGACGCTTCCAGCTTCCCCAACGGCGGCCTGCGCGCCACCGCCGAAGCCCGCGGCTACACCGCATGGGATCCCACCAGCTACGCCTTCATCAAGGATGGCACCCTGTGCATCCCCACCGCCTTCTGCAGCTGGACCGGCGAAGCGCTGGACAAGAAAACCCCTCTGCTGCGCAGCATGAAGGCTGTGACCACCCAGGCCAGGCGGGTGCTGCACCTGTTCGGCAAGGACGTGAGCCATGTGGACGTGACCGTTGGCCCCGAGCAGGAGTATTTCCTGATCAAGAAGGAGCACTACGACACCCGCGAGGATCTGATCCTCACCGGCCGCACCCTGTTCGGCGCGGCCCCCTCCAAGGGTCAGGAGATGGAGGAGCACTACTTCGGCGCCCTGCGTGAGGAAGTGTCCGCCTTCATGAAGGATCTGGACGAGGAGCTGTGGAAGCTGGGCGTTTCCGCCAAGACCAAGCACAACGAGGTTGCCCCCTGCCAGCACGAGCTGGCCCCCATCTTCGACCGGTGCAACGTGGCGGTGGACCACAACCTGCTCACCATGGAGATGATGAAGAAGCTGGCCCCGAAGCACGGCCTTGTGTGCCTGCTGCACGAAAAGCCCTTCGACGGCGTGAACGGCAGCGGCAAGCACAACAACTGGTCTCTGTCCGCCCCCGGCATGAACCTGCTGGACCCGGGCGACACCCCCAAGGACAACCTGCAGTTCCTGATTTTCCTGGCCGCCATCATCAAGGCCGTGGATGAATACAACGATCTTCTGCGCATGAGCATCGTGGGCGCGGGCAACGAGCACCGTCTGGGCGGCAACGAGGCGCCCCCGGCCATCGTGTCCATCTTCATGGGCGAGGTGCTGGAGGGCATTCTGGACGCCATCGCCTCCGGCAGCGAGTACGTGGCCCCCGCCGCCGCCAAGATCGACCTGGGCGTGGAGGTTCTGCCCCAGTTCGCCAAGGACGACACCGACCGCAACCGCACCAGCCCCTTCGCCTTCACCGGCAACAAGTTCGAGTTCCGCATGCCCGGCTCCTCGGTGAACATCTCCGACGCCAACACCGTGCTGAACACCGCCGTGGCCAAGGAGCTGAAGGGCTACGCCGACGAGCTGGAGCAGGCCGAGGACTTCGACAAGGCCGTGGTTGCCCTGATCAAGCGCACCATCCGCGACCACAAGCGGGTGATCTTCAACGGCAACGGCTACAGCAAGGAGTGGGAGGAAGAAGCCGCCCGCCGCGGCCTGAAGAACGAGCCCAGCGCATGCGAAGCTCTGGGCGCCTTTGTGGACCCGAAGAACATCGCCCTGTTCGAGCAGATGGGCGTTCTGAACGAGACCGAGTGCCGCAGCCGCTACGAGGTAAAGCTGGAGAACTACGCCAAGGTTCGCCACATTGAGGCCGTTACCATGCTGGAAATGGCCCGCCGCCAGCTGGTGCCCGCCGCCAGCCGCTACATGGGCGACATTGCCAAGGGCATGAACCGGAAAAAGACCGCCTGCCCGGGCATCAGCTGCAAGGCCGAGGAGAAGGTGCTGCGCCAGCTGACCAACTACACCGACGCCATGAGCGACGCGGCCGACCGGCTGGAAGCCTGCGTGGAGAAGGCCGAGCGCAGCGAGGGCGCGCTGGCCACCGGCCGCTGCTACCACGATGTGGTTCTGCCCGCCATGGCCGACCTGCGTGCCGCCGCCGACGCCGCCGAGTCCATCTGCGGTGCGGAGTACTGGCCCCTGCCCAGCTACAGCACCATGCTGTTCTATGTGTAATCGCCGGGTGTAAGCGCCGGACAAGCCTTATCCAATAAAAAACAAAACCAGCCGCCGCAACCGGAATGTTGCGGCGGCTGGTTTTTTGTTATTCTGGCGTTTGCTGACCGTCAGGCCACGGCTGCCAGGGTCAGGCTCTGGGCCAGGGTTTCCACCTGATCGGCGGTGAAGGGGGCATCCTCCTCCATGCGCAGGGCCACATAGACCCCCAGCTCCTTATCGTAGGCCAGGGCCCCGTGGGCGGTGCGCTCTTCGGTGGCGTATCCCGGCTCGGACTCACCGAAATACACGGTGGCCACCGCGTTTTCGCCGGCGGCGGTCTTTTTCACCACCCGGTAATCCTCCCAGAAGCAGCTGGACGGGGTGCGCAGATAGCTGTACACCAGCTTGTAATACTCCCCCTCCTCCGGCTCGTTGCCCGGCTCGGTGGGCTCGATCAACCCGTAGCCGATGCGGCCCACGGCGTTGCCCGCGCTGTCGCAGATCAGCAGCTGGGTGTTCATGCCCTGATCAAACACCCGCTCGCTTTCCTCCGGCTCCGTCAGGCTCCAGCCTTGGGGCAGCAGAAAGCTGGCGGTGAAGGGGGCCTGATCGTAATATTCCCCGTTGAACTCGTTTCGCCCCTCCTGATAGGCGGGGAACCGGGCGCTCACCCGCTGGGTCATGTCCTGCTCGCTGGCGCTTTCCGGCTGGCTTTCCACCGGCTGCGCCTCGGGGGCATCCGGCTGCTCCGGCTGGGGCTGCCCCAGCGCCAGTGCCAGCAGATCCACCGAAAGCGGCTCCAGCCCGTCGTCCGAATCCAGCACCGCGCTCATGTTCAGCTCCAGATAGCCCTCGGCGCATTCGATCTGATAGGTCTGCCCCGGCTTCCAGGCCTTTTCCACGTTCTCCTTTTCCAGCAGATGCACGCTCATGCCGCCCTCGCCCATGGCGGCACGGCCACAGATCTGGATGTTCCAGTCCTCGCCGGGCCAGCCCTCGGGCAGGGTGAACTCCACGCCGCCCTCGCAGGGGCGCAGGCTGCCCTCCAGAAAGGCCATGGCGTCCTGCGCGGTCTGGGGTGTGCTGCTGCCGGACACCACGTTCCGGTCCGCCCCGCCTTCGCCGCCGGGGCTCGCCGTCTGCCCGCCGCAGCCTGCCATCAGCAGGCCCAGTGCCAGAGCCAGCACCAGCGCGGCGGTGATCCCTTTTCTTCTGTTTACGCTGCGTTTCTCTGTCATGGCGGCACACTCCCTTTCCGTTTGATCCGTTCATATACAGAACGGGCCGGAGCGGCCTTTTATTTCATCTTTCGCCCCCTGCCGGCAGATTTTTCATCCGCCGCGCCGGGCGTATCGCCGCCTTACAGGCTCAGCCCGCCTGGCCCAGCTCCTCCATGGCCTCGCGGGTGTTGTCGGCCGAGAACAGAAACACGCCGCTGCGGCTGTATACCTCCACATGAGACCCCACGTTCCGAATGATGCAATCCATACCCGACCCTGCCTTTCTCAATTTTTGTCGATGTTGTGTTTTCGGGGGCCGCGCCCCCTTCCGATGGTCTTATTCTATCAGAACATAAGTCCGATAATTTGTACTTTGCATCATTCCGCGGCAAAATGCAGTCCGATAAACAACCCTTTTAAAGCACACAGAAAAAGGCCCCCGGAAAAAGCCGGGGGCCTTGCTGCTTTTGATAAGCTTATTCCGCCTTCTCGTACACGGCCTCGATCTCGGCCACATACATGGTGTGGTAGTCCTTTTGGGGGTAGCAGTCCTTATCGCAGCTGTTGCCGGGTAAAAAGCACTCCGGCTCCAGCGTCTGGGCATACAGGCTGCGGCAGACCAGCACCAGCCGGGCCCCGTCGAAGGCGGGCGCGCCGTCGAAGTCCTTCACGGTGTAGCCCACCTTGGCGATCTTGTCCTCGTCCCGGCCGCTCACCTTGCCCAGATAGCCCAATTCCTTCTTCGCCCCTTCGCCGTAAAAGCTCAGGGTGAAGCGGCCGGCCTCGTCCACGAACTCCTTGGTGTAGCGCTGGGGCCGCAGGAAAATCTGCACCACGTTTTTGCCCCACAATACGCCCATGGAGCCCCAGCTCACGGTCATGGTGTTCACGGTGCCGTCGGCCTTTTTGGCGCTCACCAGCGCCCACTCTTTGCCGATCAGCTCAAAGGGATTGCCCGCGATGGCGGCGGACTCGATTTTCCGGTACTCCATTGTTCAAAACACCTTTCTTTCGCTCGATTTGCCGGTTTTCTGGCCGTCCAGCATGGGGGCCACGGCCCGGTAGCGGTCGTAGCAGTACTGGATGATGGCATTGCGCTTGACCAGACCGATGAAACTCTTCTTGTCGTCCAGCACGGGCACGAAATTCTGGGTCATGGCGGCGGCCACCAGCTCATCCATCTGGGTGGTCACGGCCACGGGCTTGTAGTCCCGCTTGCGGGGGATGCTGCTTAAGGGGATGTCCTCCGCGTCGTCCAGATCGATGCCCTGGTTCTTGATGGCCCACAAAAGATCGCCCTCGGTCATGGTGCCCACATATTCGCCCACCCGGTTCAGCACGGGGATGCTGGAATACCGGTGGTACTCCATCTTCTCCAGCGCCTGCCGCAGGGTGAAATCCTCATACAGAAAGGCCACATCCTGCTTGGGCGTTAAAAAGAACAGCAAATTCACTCACAAAACCTCACTTTACGCGCTGCATTTCTCAAAAAACGAACCGGAAGGCTCCGGCCCGGGATTCCATGATTCGGTATCTTTATTTTAACACATTTCGCGCCCCGGGGTGTGAAAAACTTATGAAGGCGGCGCCGGGCGGTGCAAAGGTGC
Organism: Allofournierella massiliensis; assembly: GCF_004345265.1. GTDB lineage: Bacteria > Bacillota > Clostridia > Oscillospirales > Ruminococcaceae > Allofournierella > Allofournierella massiliensis. The sequence goes on along the minus strand of NZ_SLUM01000001.1, from coordinate 47,535 downwards.
TTTTTTGCCCGATTCTGCTGGTCAACGGCCTCGTTTTATGATATGCTTTAAGGTACCGATTCTGACCAGAAAAGGATGTGTTTCCCATGGCACGTTTTCGCCGCATCGCAGCCCTTGCGCTGTGTTTTGCCCTGCTTGCCGGCTGCGGCCGGCAGGCGGCTTCCTCCGCCTCGCAGGCGGCCTCCTCCACCTCTTCCGCCTCCGCCGCTTCGGGCGCGGCCTCTGTGCCCGGGCAGAGCGCCGGCGCGCCCACCGCGCTGGTGCTGGGCTACACCCCCTCGGCGGGCTTCAACCCCTACACCTCCTCCTCCAATCTGGTGGAGCAGAACGCCGGGCTGTTGTTTGAATGCCTGGTGGAGCTGTCGCCGGAGCTTTCGCTGGAATACCGGCTGGCGGATTCCATCGTGAGCGCGGGCGAAACGGTGACCATCCATATCCGCTCCGGCTGCACCTTCGCGGACGGCACCCCCGTCACCGCCCAGGACGCCGCCGCCAGCCTGGAGGCCGCCCGGGTCAGCGAGCGTTACGCCGCCCGCTTTGCGGGTGTGACCGAGGTGAAGGCCGAGGGCGACACCGTGACCGTGACCCTTGCTTCGCCGGATTCCATGTTCGCCTACCTGTGCGACATTCCGGTGCTGAAGGCCGCCGAGACCGGCGCGGCCCAGCCCACGCCGAACGGCCGCTACACCTACGGCGACAGCGGCAGCCTGGTGCGCAACAACTCCTGCGCCTTCGCGGAAAACGGGCCGGAGGTGATCTATCTCACCGAGGTGAGCAGCTATGAAGAGATGGTCTCCGGCTTTGCGGTGGGCAGCCTGAACCTGTACACCGCCAGCGACTCGGCCCAGACCAGCGCCGGCTTTTCCAGCGTGTCGGACTATTACAAAACCAACAATCTGGTGTTTCTGGGCGTGAACGCCACCCCGCCGGAAAGCGGAACCAAAAGCCCTCTGCTCACCACCCCCGGCGGGCGCGGCCTGCTCAGCCAGCTGATCGACCGCACCCAGATCGCCCAGAAAAGCTATTATGCCCGGGCCTACCCGGCCACCGGCTGCATCAACGACCACTACGACTGCGTGGCCGACAGCCATGTGATCCAGTCCACCGCCGAAGTGAACGCCGAGCAGGCCGCCGCAGATCTGGCCGCGCTGGGCTACACGCTGGACGCGGCGGGCTATTATCAGGACGCCGACGGCCAGCGGGTGAACCTGCGGCTGCTGGTTTACAGCGGCAACACCTACAAGCGCTACGCCGCCAGCCTGATCAAGGACCAGCTGGCCGCCGCCGGGCTGTATGTGACGGTGGAGGAAGCGTCGGATTTTGACGTTTACAGCCAAAAAGTTGCATCCGGTGATTTTGACCTGTACATCGGCGAGGTCAAGTTGTATAATAATATGGATATGAGTCCCTTTTTTGAAGGGGGGCAGGCCAGCGTGGGCATCGTGCAAAGCGAAGCGCTCGCCGCCGCCTACACCGCCTTCAAGGCGGACCAGAACACCGCCGGCGCGCTGGAAACGGCTTTCGCCGCCGAAATGCCCTTTGTGCCGCTGGTGTGGCGCAACGGCACGGTGGTGCACAGCAGCGGCATCAGCGGGCTGAGCTGTTCCATCAGCAACGTATTCTATTCGCTGGAAGGCCTGCGCTTCGACGCGGCCGAATAACAGACCCCACCGCCCACGGGCGGATACAAATTGCAAAGGAGCGGCAGTTTATGATCACATTGCAAAACCCCATGGGCACCATAAGCATGACGTCGGACTACTTCGCCGAGCTGGTCAGCCAGGCGGCCCGCAGCTGCTACGGCGTGGCGGGCATGGCCACCGGCGGCCGCGGCGACGATCTGAAGAGCCTGGTGTTCGGCAGCGATTTCCCGGAAAAGGGCGTTCGCGTGACCCAGTCGGACCGCAGCCTCACCATCGAACTGCACATTAAGGTGGGCTACGGGCTGAACATCGCCACCATCGTGAAGAGCATCACCCACAAGGTCAAGCACGAGGTGGAAAAGGCCACCGGCCTGACCGTGGCCCGCATCGAGGTCTCGGTGGACGACATCGTGGCGGACTGATTCCGCCCCATAAAACAACGATACTTTACTTTACATGAGGTGCAATAGCTTATGATTACCGGTAAGATCCTGCGTGACGCCATCATCTCCGGCGCCAACAACATCTCCAACCAGCGTTCCCGTGTGGACGAGCTGAACGTTTTCCCCGTGCCGGACGGCGACACCGGCACCAACATGAGCATGACCGTGATGGCCGCTGCCCGTGAGCTGGAAAACCTGCCCGACAGCTGCACCGTGGGCGAGGCCGCCAAGGTGGCCGCTTCCGCCATGCTGCGCGGCGCCCGCGGCAACTCCGGCGTGATCACCAGCCTGTTGTTCCGCGGCCTGTCCAAGGCGCTGGACGGCAAGAAGGAAGCCGGCGCCGAGGATCTGGTTCACGCGCTGGAAAAGGGCGTGGAAGCCGCCTACAAGGCCGTGATGAAGCCCACCGAGGGCACCATGCTCACCGTAGCCCGCATCGCCAGCGAGGAAGCTTCTGCCAGCGGCCTGGCCGACGTGAACGAGCTGTGGACTCTGGTGCTTTCCGCCGGTCAGCGCGCGCTGGACAACACCCCCAACCAGCTGCCGGTTCTGAAGAAGGCCGGCGTGGTGGACGCGGGCGGCCAGGGCCTGATGGTGATCTTCGAGGGCATGGACATCGTGTTCAAGGGCGGCGAGCCCGTGAAGGGCGAGGAGCAGACCCAGAGCAAGGTCAAGCACTCCAGCGACGCCGCCGGCAAGGGCGTGTTCAGCGACGACCTGATGAAGGTTGAGGACATCAAGAACGGCTACTGCACCCAGTTCCTGGTGAATAAGAACGAGGGCGTTTCCAGCGACAAGCTGCGCGCCTTCTGCGAGAGCAACGGCGACAGCGTGGTGGTTATTGAGGACGACGACGTGATCAACTGCCATGTGCACACCGCCGACCCCGGCAAGATTCTGAGCCACGCCATCCAGTACGGCTACCTGACCGGCTTCAAGATCGAGAACATGCACGAGCAGTTCCTGGCCCGCCAGAAGCAGGGCAAGGGCCTGGAGAAGCAGCGGGAAGCCGAGCAGGCCGAGCAGACCAGCCCCTTTGTGTACGCTGCCGTTGACCCGGATCAGGAGTACGGCTTTGTGGCCGTGGCCGCCGGCGAGGGTCTGGCCAACGTGTTCACCGATCTGGGCGTTTCCGCCGTTGTGTCCGGCGGCCAGACCATGAACCCCTCCACCGAGGACATTGTGGCCGCGGTGCAGAGCGTGCCCGCCAAGACCGTGTTCGTGCTGCCCAACAACAAGAACATCATCATGGCCGCCGAGCAGGCCCAGAAGCTGGCCGACCGGCGCATTGTGGTGCTGCCCACCCGCACCATCCCGCAGGGCATCACCGCCATGCTGAGCTTTGACCCGGACGCCACCGTGGACGCCAACACCATCAACATGATGCAGGCTGCCGGTCAGGTGAGCACCGGCCTTGTGACCTTCGCCGCCCGCAACAGCGACTTCGACGGCCACAAGATCAAGAAGGGCGAGATCATGGCCATGGAGAACGGCAAGATCGTGAACATCGGCACCGACATCACCAAGACCACCTACCGCCTTGCCCGCAGCATGGTGAAGAAGGATACCAGCTTCATCACCCTGATCTCCGGCTGCGACGTGAGCGAGGAGGACGCCCAGCGCACGCTGGAGCTGGTGCAGGCCAAGGTGGGCGACGGCATCGAGGTCACCCTGATCAACGGCGGCCAGCCCGTCTACTACTACATGATCAGCGTGGAGTAATTCTTCCCTGATCGCAAGCGTTTTCAAGCGCCGCCGAAAATCGGCGGCGCTTTTTCTATTACCGAGGTATCTAACATGGAACATTTTGGTGTTACCGTCGTTAAGCGCAAATACTCACTACACCTTACACGCGAAGAGTTCGCCCCTATTAATACACGATGTACTCTTCCTAAATTCCCCAACCTAGTAAAAGAAAATGCCTATGTGGATGATTCCGGGAAGCAATATCGTTTGGAGTGGTGTGAAAAGTATCGCGCCGTTTGCCTAAAAAACTTTGACTTGAACATGGCTTATTTCAATAGTCTAGACGCAAATGATTTCAATTGTGCACTTCAAAACTTTTTGGAAAAGCATCCTCAATTCCATCAGATTTCAGATTTATCCGACTATGAAATTTCTGGATATTATCTGATGATTCTGGATAACTATAAGCAAGCATATATCGGTAAATCCTCAAACATAAAAAAGCGAATTCGGGAGCACTGGCAGAACAGTAAACCTTTTGACCGGACGTTGTTGCCCATGTACGCCTTCCAAACGTCTTGCTTCTCTATTGATTTTTTCCGAGCATTGGATACAACAAGAATTTATATATGGCCAAGAAAAATTTCCGAAGGGATCGAGAGTGCTTTAGTCAACGATTTTCCCAATAAATATTTAACCAACCGGATCGGCGGAGATACAACAAATCTGCTCGAGGCATGTGCTACACTAAACACTCGTATTCTTTAAAATTACTTTGTAAGGAGGCCCCGCCATGAAGCCGGATACCCCCATTCAATACGTCAAGGGCGTGGGCCCCAGGCTGGCCGAGCGGTTCGCCCGGCTGGGCATCGCCACCGTGGGCGACCTGCTCTGCCACTATCCCCGCCGCTATATTGATTACAGTCAGCCCAGCCCCATTGCCGAAGCCCCCTCCGGCACCGAGGTGGTCATCAGGGCCGAAGTGTGCGCCAAAAAGGGAGCGGTGCGCCTGCCCGGGGGCCGCACCATGGTGCAGGCCACCGCCGCGGACGACACCGGCACCTTGACCCTCACCTGGTTCAACACCCATTTCATGGCGGACAAGCTGCTGCTGGGCGAGGAATACTATTTCGAGGGCCGGGCGAAAGGCGCACTCTCCCGCCGGGAGATGGCAAATCCCATCGTGCGCACCCGGGCGGAGGTGGAGCGCAAGCCCTTTGTGGCGGTCTACCCCCAGACCGAGGGCCTTGCCAGCGGCCAGATCGCCCGCTGCGTGGAGAACGCGCTGGCCGCGGCGGACCCGCTGCCCGAGCCCCTGCCGCCGGACTACCTGCCCCGCTTCCGGATGCCGGATAAGTGGACGGCGGTGAAGAACATCCACCACCCTGCCTCCCCGCAGGCGCTGGCCGCGGCACGGCGGCGGCTGGTGTTTGAGGAGCTGTTCACCCTGCAAATCGGCCTGAGCCTTTTAAAAAGCCGGGGCGCGGTGAAGAGCGGCGCACCCATGCAGCCCACCGGCCTCACCCCCTTCTGGGACAGCCTGCCCTTCTCCCCCACCGGGGCCCAGCGGCGGGCCGCCGCCGAGATCTGCGCCGACATGGCGGCAAAGCGGCCCATGAACCGGCTGTTGCAGGGGGACGTGGGCAGCGGCAAAACCCTTGTGGCCGCGGCGGGCATCTACATGGCCGCGAAAAACGGCTACCAGAGCGCCCTCATGGCCCCCACCGAGATTCTGGCCGCCCAGCACGCGGCCACATTGCAGACCTTTCTCGAGCCCTTCGGGCTTCGGGTGGCGCTGCTCACCGGCGGCATGAAGGCGGCCCAGAAGCGCACCACCCTTGCGGCCATCGCCGCCCACGAGGCGGATCTGGTGGTGGGCACCCACGCGGTGATCAGCAGCGGGGTGGAGTTTGCCCGCCTTGGCTTTGCGGTGGTGGACGAGCAGCACCGGTTCGGCGTGCGCCAGCGGGGCCTGCTGGCGGACAAATCCACCGCCCCCCATGTGCTGGTGATGAGCGCCACGCCCATCCCCCGCACGCTGGGCCTTCTGATGTACGGCGATCTGGACATCTCCATTCTGGACGAGCTGCCCCCCGGCCGCCTGCCGGTGAAAACCTATGCGGTGACCGGCAAAAAGCGGCGGGACATGTATCATTTTCTGGACGACCAGATCGACAAGGGCCATCAGGTGTACATCGTCTGCCCCCGGGTGGAGGAGAGTGATACCGAAGCGCCCGGCGCGGCGGATCTGCAGGCGGTGACCAGCTACCTCACCGACGTGGCCGGGGCGCTTCTGCCCCACCGGCGCATCGGCCTGATGCACGGCAAGCTGAAGCCAAAGGAAAAGGCCGCCGTGATGGAGCAGTTCAAAAACGGCGAGCTGGACGTGCTGGTCTCCACCACCGTGATCGAGGTGGGCGTGGACGTGCCCAACGCCACCGTGATGGTGATTGAAAACGCCGAGCGGTACGGTCTGTCGGCGCTGCACCAGCTGCGGGGCCGGGTGGGCCGGGGCGGCGGCGAAGCCTACTGCATTCTCATCAGCGACCACACCGGCGAAGCGGTGCGGGACCGGCTGCGCTTTCTCTGCCATACACAGGACGGCTTCGAGATCGCCAAATACGATCTGGAGACCCGCGGCCCCGGCGACTTCTTCGGGGATCGGCAGCACGGCCTGCCCACCCTGCAATTGGCCGACCTGATGGGCGACACCCGCACGCTGGAGGCCGCCCAGAAATGCGCCCACGAGCTGCTGGAGCAGGACCCGAAGCTGGCCGCCCCGGAGCACAGCCTGCTGGCGGCACAGGTCTCCCACCTGTTTGAACGCACCACCTTCAACTGATACAAGGCAAGTCCGGTTCGTTCCGGATTCTGCCTTCAAATACTCAACAAATAAGGAAGTGTTTTTATGACATGGAAACCCGATGACCGTTCTTTTCTGGACTCCTATCGGGGTACCGCCCCCTGCCCAGAGGATTTCGCCGTCTTCTGGGCCGAACGCATGGCGGAGATGAATCGTGTCCCGTTAGAATGGGAACTGCGTGACGGCCCATTTCCAGCCCGTGGTTCCGTGCGCTATCAGGAGCTGCGCTTTCGCGGGGCAGATGGTTCGCTGCTCTATGCCAAATACATCCGCCCCGCGTCGGAGCAGCCGGTACCGCTGCTGCTGCATTTCCACGGTTACCCCGGCGCCACCCGCAGCTGGTTGGAGCTGACCAGCTACGCCGCCAGCATGGGAGTGGCCATGCTGGCCATGGACTGCCGGGGCCAGGGGGGTGCCAGCCTGGATGCCGCCTCCTACCAGAGCACTCGTGCCAGCGGCAACATGATTCTTGGACTGGACGGTCCACCGGAACAGATGTATTATGTCAAGGTTCATCAGGATATTGCCCTGCTGATCCGCATTGCCCGGCAGCTGCCCGGCCTGGATCTGGACCGGGTCTATGTGAACGGCGGTTCTCAGGGCGGTGCGCTTGCGCTGGCCACCGCCGCCCTCCATTCGGATCTGATCCGGAAGGCGGGCATCCAGTATCCGTTTCTCAGTGATTTCCAGAAAGTCTGGGAGTTGGATGCCGATCTGATCGCCTACGAGGGTCTGCGCTATTACATGCGCTGGTTCGACCCGATAGGCCTGCATACTGACGAAATCTTCCGCAAACTTGGCTATGTGGATACCATCAACTTTGCCCCCATGGTTCGCTGCCCGGTGCTGTTTGCCACCGGTTTTCAAGACACGATCTGCCCACCTGTTACCCAGTATGCGGTCTACAACCGGATCACCTCGCCTAAGCGACATCTGCTGTATCCGGATTTTGCCCATGAAGAGATTCAGGAATTTGATGACCGGCTGATTCGCTTTTTCTGCTGTCAGGGGCCCGATCTCTGGGAAGAGGAGGAATATGTATGACAAACCGTACCAACTGGCCTGCACCCACCTGCTCCACGCAGCATCCTGTGGATTTTGACATTTTCTGGAACACCTGTCAGGCGAGTCTTGCTCCAGACGATCTGCACGAAACCGAAGAATTTTCCTCCCCGCAGGCCGCGTTCTGCCGCCTGATATTGCAAAACGGCAAGGACGTACTCTGCGCTCGGCTGCTCCGGCCAGCTACCCCCACCAGCGTGCTGATCGACTTTCATGATATCGGCCGTTCCGCACGGGGCCATTACTATCTGAGCCGATATCTGCCTGCAGGCTGCGCCGTGTTGGCCCCCGAGCTGCCCGCCGACGCCGCGGTATGCTGCGGTGCGCCAGACCCCCAAACCCCCGGCGGCGTACCAGTACTGCTGCGCACTTACAAAGCCGCTTTGCGGGCATTGCGCGCCGCACGGCAGCTTTTTCCGCACCTGCCTGTCGCCGTGAGCGGCGAAGGGCTGGGCGGCGCGATGGCGTTGTTGTGTGCCGCCCAAAGCGACGCGGTGACTGTCTGCACGGTGCTGAACCCACTGCTGCTGGATCTGCGAACCATGGCAGGCGCCGGCGCGGGCGGCTATTATCAGCCCCTGACCAACTGGTTCCGCGCCCAAAATCCCACCCGCAGCCGGCAGGAAGAGCTGTTCTGCGCACTGGATCATCTGGACTGCATGAATTTTGCCCCACCATCCAGCTGCGCCTTTCTGCTGGGCAGCAGCCGGATGGACCCGCTCAGCCCCGCTGCTGCCCAGCTGGCCCTGTTCCAGCATTCAGCCAGCACAGACAAACGGCAGATTTTATTCGACAAATACACCCATGAGCGGGTAAACTGGTATGAGGACGCCCAGCTGGAATTTCTGTTGCAGCATCTGGCCTGATCATTCTGTTTTCAAAGGAGGAATCGCCATGCTGCGCGTCGGCATTGCCGGCATCGGCTCCATCGCCCGGGTGTATCTGGGCCTGTTCGCCGCCGGAAAAATCCCCGGCGGGCGCGTCACCGCCCTGTCCAGCCGGAACATGACTCACCTGACCGGCGCCCGGGACGCCTTCTGCACCCCGGATGCCGCCCTCTTCACCGATTACGAAGCCATGCTGCACAGCGGCCTTGTGGACGTGGTGATGATCTGCACGCCCCACAACCGGCATGTGCCCATGGCATTGCAGGCGCTGAAGGCCGGGGTGCACCCCCTGATCGAAAAGCCGCTGGCGGTGGACGCGGACGAGGCCCGCGCCCTGCTGGCCGCCTGCAAGGCCCACCCGGAGCTTACCGCCGGGGTGCTCTACTGCCGCCGGGCCAGCGCCGCCTATCAGCAGGCAAAGCAGCTGGTGGCAAGCGGTGCGCTGGGGCAATTGAAGCGCGCCTGCTGGCTGATCACCAACCTGTACCGCACCCCGGCCTACCACGCCAGCGAGCCCTGGCGGGGCAGCTGGAAGGGCGAGGGCGGCGGGCTGCTGCTCACCCAGGCCAGCCACCAGCTGGATCTGCTCACCTGGCTGTGCGGGGTTCCCAATGAGGTGACCGCCCTGTGCGAATTCGGGGCCGAGCGGGCCATTCAGGTGGAAAACGACGTAACCCTGCATATCCGCTGGCCGGGCGGCGCCACCGGCCAGTTCATCGCCTCCAGCCGGGAGTTCCCCGGCACCAACCGGCTGGAACTGAGCGGCAGCAAAGGCCAGCTGATTCTGGAAAACGACCGGCTGTTCACCCTGCGCCGCCTTGCGCAGGACGAGCGGGACTTTGCCCGGGCCACCACTGGCTATTTCGGGCCCATCCCCTTCACCGAGGAGCGGTGGGAAACCCCGGAGGAGCCGAACGAAGCCCAGCAGGCGGGCATCGTGGCGGATTTTCTGGCGGCGGTGGAAGGCCGCCGCGCCCCGCTGTGCCCGGTGCCGGATGCGCTGGGAAGCCTGCTGGCCACCAACGCGGCCTATCTTTCCGCCTGGCAGGGCGGCACCGTGCCGGTGCCCCCGCCCCCGGGCGCCTACGCCGCCGAACTGGCAAAGCGGATGGAAGAGAAATAACGAAAAACACAAAGCGCCCCCGGGCCTTGCCAGAACGGCAGGCCCGGGGGCGCTTTTATGGTTTGTTCAGTTTTGTTCCTCTTCCGCCGGCAGCCCGGCTTCATCCCGCAGGTTCACACCGCCGCAGTTCAGCCGGAACACATGGAAGCCGATCTCCGCGAAGGGATACCGGTTCAGCAGGGCGCTGGCCGCGTTCAGGGCGGTTTTCAGATCGAAGCAGATGCAGTCGATGTAGGAATAGGCAAAGCCGGTGGCCCCGCCCAGAATCCACAGATCATCGCCCGCGGCCTTCTGCAATTCGTCCTCCAGCTTTCCCCGCAGCTCCACCCGCTGGCCCTCCGGCACCTGTTCGGTGCTGTAAAAGAAGAAGCCGCCGATCACGCCGTCCGCCTGCAAACGGTCCATGCGGGAATCGTCGCCCCGGTAATAGTCCGCCAGCAGCTCGCTGCAGCAGGTGGCCCCGGCAATTACATCCTGCCGCAGGGCCCAGTCCTCCTGGGTGGAGGGCTCGTAGTAGTAATTCTGGTAGTTCCAGGCAATGGCCTGGGCCTGGTCCAGCGCGGCTTCGTCGCCGCCGCAGAACCATTCCGCCATCTTCGCCCGCAGCTCCCGCAGCGGCATGCCGCCCTGGGGCCGGGGCGCGGCCAGCACCTCCAGCCGCTCCACCCGGCACAGCGCGGCACCCTCGCCCATGGCCTGGCTCAGCAGCCGGGCCGCGGGGGCGATGTCCTGCCCGGCGTGCAGGCCGGGGGCCCAGACGGCCATCACAGCCTTTTCGCCCCGCCGCTCGGGCCAGACCAGCGCCCCTTCCAGCGCCGGGGCCTGTGGGTCGGCGGGCTGGCCCGCCCAGAACACCCAGCGCTCGGCCAGCGTTTCGGGGGCCTTCTCCTGCCAGTAGAGAATCTGAATCAGCCGGGTGGGCATGCACTCGGCCCACACCGCAAGGCGCAGGCGGCCGTCCGCTGCGGTATCCAGCGAGAACTCCGCCCCGCCGAACACCCCGGCCAGCAGCTCCGCGTGCAGATGGCGGGTCTTTTTGGCATCGCCCGCTTCGCTCAGCGCCAGCAGCTCCTGTTCCCGGGCGGCAAAATCGGCCCAGTAGTCCCGCACGCGCTCGGTGAAGGGCTGCTTTTGCACCGGCAGGGCAATGGCGCTGCGGCACCAGTCCAGATACCGCTCGGTCTCCTCGTCGCCGGGGGCCAGCTCATCCGCCCGGTCAAAGGCCTCCAGCGCCTTTTCCTCCCGGCCCAGATGATACCAGGCATACCCGGCCCGGAAATGCCACAGCGGGTCCGCCGCGCTCTGTTCTTTGCACAGATCCAGCACCTGCAGTGCTTCCTCAAAGCGGCCCAGATTGTTCAGCGCCCGGGCCTGCTGGCCCAGCAGCTTCGGGCCTCGCTGTTCGGGCGGCACCGCTTCGATGGCTTTTAAAATCCGCTCATACTGCCGGTCGGCGTTCCAGGCTTCGATCTGCGCCAGCAGCGCCTCATCCTCCGGTGCGCCGCCCTGTGCCGGGCAGGCATTGGGCCGGGCCGGGCTGCTCAGGGGGGCCCGGGGCTCCAGCTCCTTTTCGTCGAACAGGCGCAGAAGGCCCTCGGCCTCCTGCTCCAGCTTGTAGGCCATCTCTTCGTTGTAGAGGGGCGCGGCCTGATACAGGTTCACCTCGCCCCCGCCGGGCAGCGGGCAGACCGCCGCCGCATCCGGCACGCCGCCGGGGATGAGCAGAATCACCCCGGTGAAGCCGCAGCCGGGGGCAAAGGGTCGCCCGTTGGGAATGGTGTGGCCCCAGCCCAGCCAGGTGCCCTGCTCCCGGGGCATGGCGGCCAGCAGCCGCAGCCAGCCCACCGGCCATGCGTTTTGCGGGTCGGCGGAGCGGGAATCCCAATGGGGCGGCAGATACATCATGATCTCGGCCCGCTCGGCCCCGAAGCCCGCCAGCTCCGGCGGCACGTTCATGGGCGCGGCGCCCATGCCGCAGGTGACGAGCACCGTCCAGTGCCGGTGGCGGTGGGGCCGCAGCACCAGCAGCTCCACTCCGCCGCTCTCGGCCGGGGGAATCACCTCGCTCACCGGCCCCAGCCAGCGGTGCAGATGCTCGATCAGCCGGGCCTTCTGCTCTTCGGTATAGGCAGCGGGCGGGGCCGAGGGCTCCGCCGCCTGCTCCTCCGCGGGCAGGGGAGGTTCATCCGCTGAATAATCCTCGTATTCCGGCTCGCCCCAGCGTTCAAAGTTGGCGTCGAACCGCTGGTAGGCGAACAGCCGTTCCTCCCGGCTGCGGCCCACCTGATATCCCAGCCGGAAGGCCCCGCTGCGCTCGATGAGCAGATGGGCCAGCTCCAGTCGGCGGCCCGCTTCCTTTTTCCGGATGGCCGCCCTGGCCAGCCGATCCAGCTCCTCCAGCCGGGCGGCGAGGGCCGCGGCCCAGGCTTCGCTCACCTTGCCCGCGCCCCGCTGGTTCATATCCAGACGCAGGTTCACAAAATTCCCCTGAAATTTCAGGTCCGCAAAGCAGTAGATGCCCTCGAAGAGGGGATTCTCCGCCCCGAAGGCCGCGGCGGCCCGGGCAAGGCCCTCGTCGTCGCCCAGCATGCAGAGCAGCGCTTCTTCGGCGGGGCTGCGCAGGCCCCGGCCTGCCCGCTCCTCGCTCTGGGCCGGGCAGACGCCCTCCGCCTCCAGCCGGGCGGCCTCGATCTGCTCCAGCCCCTGCCCGGCACGCAGGCCCTTCAGCGCCCGTTCCAGCCGGGTCTGGCCGGGGCAGGCGGCAAGGCCCTCCTCCAGCAGCTGTTCGGCGGCGGCTTCGTCGCCAAAATGGGCGGTGAGCACCGCCGCCAGATACCGGCAGATTTCGTCCTGCCCGTCCAGCGAAAGGCCCATGCGGGCAAGGCGCAGGCTTTCCTCCGGCGCGCCGGTGTACAGCCGGGCCAGCGCCAGACTGCGGCACCATTCCAGATTGCCCGCGCCCTGCTCCTCCAGCCGGGCCAGCCACTGGACGGCCTGCTGCCAGGCCTCGTATTCCGCCGCGCCCAGATCCAGCCGGGCCACCAGCAGCGCCAGCTCCAGATCGGCGCGCATCTGCTCCCGGCTGACAAGGCCCAGATCAATGGCGCCCTCCACCTGATCCTGCACCAGATCCAGCGCGTCGTACCAGCGGCCCCGGGCCGCCAGCTCCTCCACTCTGGCCCGGGTCTTTTCGTCCAACAGCCGTGTCATCCCCTGTTTCGTTCTCCTTCCCCTGTTTGTTTAAAAGCCCAGCTTCAGGCTCTCGCCTTCCACGGCCACGCCGGCGCTGCGGCTCACCGGAATCGGCGTGCCGTCCCCCATGGCCAGCACCTGGCCCTCGGCCAGCTCCACTTCGCCCTCCAGCAGATCCATCACCAGATTCGCCAGCAGATCCCGCAGCTCCACCGGGCGGCGGGCGCTGTGCAGAATTTCCAGCTCGGGCAGCTCAAAGTCCTGCAAGCCGTAGGTGTAGGCGCACACCCCCTGCTCGCTCTGCCACAGGCCGAAATACACCCAGTTCAGAATGGGCAAAACATACTCGCGCATGGTGTCGGCCACGGCCCGGTAAAAATCCGGGGCCAGCAGGGTGCCCGCCGCCATCACGCCCAGCGCGCCGGGCTGGCCGCAGGCCGCCGCACTCACCTTGGTGAGCAGCTTTGCCGCTTCCACCGGGCCCGCCTGCCCCTGGGGCAGCACCGTGATCAGCAGATGGGCCCTGTGGGCCGCCGCGGCCTGCACCGCTTCCTCCCACCAGTAGTTGGTTTTCGCCTGCTGCTCCGCCTCGCCCTCCGGCACCGGCGCGTCGATCAGGGCCACCGCCGCGATCATACCGTCGGCGTCGAACACCACGTTGCCGGTGGCGGGGGCCTCCTTCTCGCCGTTCACCGGCAGGCCCCATTCGCTTTGCAGATCCCGGATCAGCTGCTCCCGGTCAAAGGCGGGCTGCTCCAGCAGCACAAAATTCACCAGCGTACCGCCGGCAGCGCCGGCAACGGTCTTTTTCTCTTCCATGGTGGTTCCTCCCTTTTGCGGCCCGCCGGGCGGGCCTGTGCATTACGGCCGCTGACCGGCCGGTTTCTCGTGTTCTGTATCCGGGCGCTGCCTGCCCGCCTGCACCGCCAGCAGCACCACAGCGGCCAGCGCCGCCAGCGCCACCGCCACCGGCCAGGCCACCCACACACCGGTGAGCCCCAGAACAAGCGGCAGGGTGAGCAGCGCCAGCGGCTGGGTGCCCAGCGGCTCGCCGTAGGCCAGAATGCCGCTCGCCACCGGCTCGCCCACCGCGCAGAAGTAGCTGCTGCAAAAGCGCACCACCGCCATGAAGGGGTAGCCGATGCACAGCGTCCAGATGGCCGACGCGCCCTCGGCGGTGGCTTCGGGGCTGGCCCCGAACACCAGCGGCAGCTGGTAACGGCCAATCCAGGTGAGGGCGCTGCAGGCGAGGGCCACCCCCACCGCAAGGCAGAGGCCCCACCGGCGCAGCTGAGCCAGATGCTCCCACTCCCCGGCGCCGCGGGCATGGCTGAGCAGCGGCTGCACACCGTCGCCCACGCCGCTCACCAGCGGGATCACCGCACCCAGCACATAGCTGAGCACCGCATACACCGCCACGCCCCGGGTGCTGCCCCAGTGCAGCGCCTGCAGATTGGTGATCAGCAGAATCACGCTGGTGGAGATGGAAAGCCCGAAGGGCGAAACGCCGTATTGCACAATGCGCCGCAGCATGCCCCAACGGGGAACAAAATCCGCCCGGCGCAGGGGCAGCTCCCTGCTCGCCAGCAGGCAGGGCAAAGCCAGCACCGCACAGAGAATCTGGGCCGAGCCGGTGGCCACCGCAGCGCCCGCCAGCCCCCACTGGAAGGCCTGAATGAACAGCCAGTCCATCAGAATATTCCCCAGCAGCCCCACAATGGTGAAGCTCATGGCCTGTATGGTCTTGTGGCTGCCCCGCAACAGGGGCAGCACGCCGGTGTTGATGGTCTGGCCCAGCGCCAGCGCGCAGATCATCCGGCTGTATTCCAGCGCCGGGGCGTACAGCTCGCCCTTCGCGCCGATCAAAGGCAGAATCACCGGGCAGGCCAGCCAGAGCCCCACGCTCATGGCAACGCCCGCCGCTGCCAGCGCGGTGAGGGTGTTGCCCCTCGCCAGCGCCGCCTCTTCCTTATCGCCCCGGCCCAGCGCGGTGGAAAGGCGCACCGCGCCCCCCAGCCCGAGCCCCAGGCTCACCGCCTGAATGAAGGCGGTGACGGGCCAGGCCACATTGATGGCCGCAAGGCCGATATCGCCCATATTCCGGCCGATGAAAAAGCCGTCCACAATGATAAAGCAGCTGTTCAGCAGCTGGCTCAGCATGCTGGGCAGCGCATAGCGAAAAAACTGCCGTTTCAACGGGGTCAAGCCACCCGCTCCTTTCCGTTTGCCAGGGGGCCTGGCCCCGCTTTTTCTTTTGTTCTGGCGCCTTATACCAGGTTGCGCTTTTTGCCCTGCAAAAAGGCTTCCAGATTGGCGCACACCTCGGCGCTCAGCCGGGCCAGCGCCTCTTCGGTGGCCCAGGCCACATGGGGTGTGATCAGCACATTCGGGCAGTGGAGCAGCCCGTCCTTCGGGCGCACCGGCTCATGGGCCGCCACGTCCGAGGCGTAGTAGCCCAAATGCCCGCTTTTCAGCGCGGCGCACACCGCCGCCTCGTCCACCAGCGCACCCCGGGCGGTGTTCAGCAGAATCGCCCCCGGCTTCATGGCCGCCAGCGCCGCCTCATCGATCATGCCACGGGTCTCGGCGGTGGCGGGGCAGTGCAGACTCACCACATCGCTGTCCTCCAGCAATTGCTCAAAGGGCACGAACTCCACCCCGTCGGCGGCGTATTCCGGCTTCACATGGCGGGTATAAACCAGCACCCGCATGCCAAAGCCCCGGGCAATGCGCGCCACCGCCCGGCCGATGGCCCCGTAGCCCACCACGCCGAAGGTGCGGCCCGCCAGCTCAAAATGGGGGCGGATGCCGTAGTGCTGCTCCGGCACATCCACCTGCCAGTAGCCGTCCCGCACGCTGGCATCCCGGCCGGCGATGCTGTTGGCCAGCTCCAGCAGCAATGCAAAGGTGTGCTGGGCCACGCTTTCGGTGGAGTAGCCCGGCACGTTGGCCACCGCCACCCCATGGGCGTGGCAGGCGTCCAGATCCAGCTTGTCGATGCCGGTGGACATCAGCCCCACCCAGCGCAGCTTCGGGCAGGCCGCCAGCACCGTCTCGTCGATGTAGCATTTGTTGTCCACCGCAAAATCCGCATCCCGCAGCCGCTGGGCCAGCTGCTCGGGAGGGGTGCGGGGGTATTCCTCCACCACATCCGCCAGGTCGTGCAGCCGGCTCCAGTCCAGATCGCCCGGGCGTACACAGTAGCTGTCCAGCACAACAATTTTCATCGATTCTGCCTCCGTATCCGGGGCGCTTTCCGCCCCGTTTTTGTCTCTTTTGTAATTTTACCCGCTTTTGGCAGGCCCTTCAAGCCCCGCCGCTGGATTTTTGCCGCCGGTTCGTATATAATGAAAAGGAAACCATCTGCCGGGCCCGGTTGTCCGGTGTGGATAAGGGGGGCTTTTGCCATGTATACGCCAAAGCTTGTGATCCGCAAGCTGCTGCTGGGCGCGGTGCTCATGACCGTGGCCATCATCATCACGGTGCTGATTCGGGAAAATATGGACGTAAAGGACCCGGAGCAGGCCCTGCCCACCATCACCATCACGGTGAACGGGGATGTGAACCTGAACGATAAAATGGTGTTCCGGGCCGGATACGAGTGGAACTTCTTCACCACCGTGGCCAAGGATACCCCCACCTACACCAGCGCCACCCTGCGCGAGCAGCTGTATCCGGTGGATCTTGCCCCCAACAGCGTGCTGGACATCAGCTTCTCGCTGCCGCCCAAAACCCTGCGCATCCAGCGTGCGTCGGACGATGCGCTGGAAAACTTTGTGGAGCTGGCGGACGTGAGCGACGGCCAGATCATCAGCCCCAGTGCGCCGGGCCTGTATCTCTATCAGGTGGAAGCGGGCTTCGGCTGGCGCGGCTCGGTGCGCTACTTCTTCATGGTGCGGGTGCAGCAGACCAGCTGAGTCCAGAATCTGAGCAGCAAAAAGGAGCGTTCTTATGCCACACCGGCTGAGAACGCTCCTTTTGTGTTTTGGTATCAGTCTCCGGGCGTTTCGCCGCCTGCCTGAATCATGGCCGCGGTGTGGCGGGCCATCAGCCGCCGCTGGTAGTCGCCCGCATAGGTGCCGTGCAGCAGCTTTGGCAGGGCTTCCTCCTCCAGCGAGTGCCAGCTCATGGCCTCCTGCTCCGGCAGAATGGGGTAAAACAGCACCCCGTTTTTCTCCGCCGCCGCAAGGCACTGGGGCCCGAAGCCCACCACCAGAACCTTCTGGCGGTCGTAGCCGCGGGTCAGCAGCTCGCTCACGCAGTGGGCCAGCTCCCGCCGCTTGATGCACATCGCCGTGCAGGGGGGCAGGCCATGGAAATTCCATTCGCTGTATGCCGAGCGTACGTTCAGATTGGTGAGCAGCACAATGTCCGCCACGATGCGCATCCGCTCCAGGCAGGCCTTCACCCCGTCGAACACCTGGCCGCGGGCAGCATCCAGCGCATATTCCGCGCCCAGAAGGCAGACCATGAACGCCCTCGCCTTCGGCGGGATCTTCTGTGTCCGTTCCATAACAACGCCCCCAATTTTTTCTCAGGCAACACCGCACCATTCACGGCGAACGCCTCAGACGCGCTCCGCCGCCTGAAATTCTGCGGGACTGCCTTAACTTATCCGCGCCGGGTAAAATTCTTTATAACTTAACTATACCAGCAGAGCGGGGGCTGTTGCAACTGTTTTTTGTCTGTTTTTAATGATTTTTTCTCTTTTTATTGAATAATTCTATCTCATTCTCCAAAAACCTGACCGATGGGCTGCTGGATGCACAGGGTGGCCATCCTGTCTGCCGGGGTGGGGGTCATGTTGATGACCACCAGTTCCCTTCCGCCGTAATAGCGCAAAAGGCCCGCCGCCGGATACACCGCAAGGCTGGTGCCGCCCACGATCAGAAGATCCGCTGCCTCCAGCGCATGCACCGCCCGGGTCAGTACCTTCTGATCCAGCGATTCCTCATACAGCACCACGTCCGGCTTCACGATGCCGCCGCATTCACACCGGGGCACGCCCTCGCTTTCGGCAATGAACTCCACCGGGTAGAATTTGCCGCACCGGGTGCAGTAGTTGCGCAGGGTGCTGCCGTGCAGCTCCAGCACGTTTTTGCTGCCCGCCGCCTGATGCAGCCCGTCGATGTTCTGGGTGATCACCGCCTTCAGCCTGCCCTGAGCCTCAAGTCTGGCCAGCCGCAGATGGGCGGCGTTGGGCCGGGCGTCCTTCACGATCAGCTTGGCCCGGTAAAACCGGTAGAATTCCTCCGGATTCGCTTCAAAAAAGCTGCGGCTGATGATCTGTTCCGGCGGGTACTTCCACTGCTGGTTGTACAAACCGTCCACGCTGCGGAAATCCGGGATGCCGCTCTCGGTGCTCACCCCCGCGCCCCCGAAAAACACAATATTGTTGCTCTTTGCGATCAAATCCTCCAGCTGCCGGTTCATGGGCCCACACTCCTTTGCCTTGTCTCTCTTTGCCGCCCGGCGGGCGGTGTAGTATAATAACCTTATAGAAATGATACCACAAATCCATCCGCCCGGCCATGCCGCCGGGCAAAAAGGGAGGAAACCCGTATGGCAAAGGAAATCACAGCCAGTCTGGTGTTTGAGCATCTGCCCGCCCGCAAGCCGGACAGCCACAAGGGCAGCTACGGAAAGCTTTTGTGCGTGTGCGGCTGCAACCAGTATCGGGGCGCGGCGGCGCTGGCGGTGGAGGGCGCGCTGCGCGCCGGCGCCGGTGTGCTCACGCTGGCATCCATCGAGCCGGTACTGCAGGGGGTGGGAGCCCGCTGCCCGGAGGCGGTGTTCCTGCCCTGCCGCACCGGCGAGGACGGCGGCATCGACCCGGCCGAGGGCGAGCGCATCCTGCAGGCCGCCCGGGGCTCGGACGCGATGCTCTTCGGCCCGGGCCTTGGCAACACGCCGGGCACCGCCGCCCTTCTGGAGCAGCTGGGCGAAAGCGCGGGCTGCCCGCTGGTGCTGGACGCGGACGGCCTGAACGCCGCCGCGGCCATGGAAAGCCTACCCCGGCCCGCAAACCTGCCCCTGATCATCACCCCCCACCCCGGCGAGATGGCCCGGCTGTGCGGGGTGACCACCGCCGAGATCAACGCCAGCCGGGAGAGCGTGGCCGCCGGCTATGCCCGGGCCAACCGGTGCGTGGTGGTGCTGAAGGGCCACCGGACCATCGTGGCCGGGCCGCAGGGCGAGGTATTCTGCAACACCACCGGCAACCCGGGGCTTTCCCGGGGCGGCAGCGGCGACATTCTGGCCGGCATGACCGCGGCCTTTCTGGGTCAGGGGCTGGACCCGCTGTATGCAGCGGTGTGCGCGGTGTGGCTGCACGGAGCCGCCGCCGACCGGTGCGCCACCCGGCTGGGCCAGTACGGCATGCTGCCCCACGACATTTTATACGATCTGGGCACCATTTTTGCAGACAGCGGCCGCTGATGCCGCGCCCACTGTTCCGCATTGATTCGTTATAAAAAAGGGGGGGACCGCCATGCAGAACATGAACGCCTATTACGATTTTTCCGGCCAGAAGTTCGGCCACCCTCTGAGCCTGAGCATCAACGGCTTTGACCGGCAGGTGTTCAGCCAGCAGACCAGTCTGGAGCTTTCCTACGTGCTGGAAGGGCGGTATGAGGTGATCACCGAGGGCTTTTCCCACCTGCTGAACCGCCATGAACTGGCCCTCATCGCCCCCGGGGAGATCCACATGATCCGCAAGGCCCCCGACGCGGAAAACAGCGCGGCCAGCGTGATTCTCACGGTGCACATCGATTTCGAGCGGATGCCCGAGGCGCTGGTGGGCCAGGTGGACGGCCTGTTCTCCACCATGGTGTGCACCGAAGCGGAAAACGCCCCCCTGCTGGGCCGGCTGCGCCAGACGCTGGGCCGGCTGCTGCGGCTGCTCACCCAGCCGGAGCACAGCCTGTTTCAGCTGAACGCCCGGATGATGGAGCTGGCGGACCTGTGCGCCAGCGGGGCCAGACGGCCCATGGAGTCCATCCCGCTGCAATCGCCATTGCACGAAAGCTCCCGCCGGGCCATCCGGTTCATCAACCGGAACTTCCGGCAGGACATCCATCTGGAGGACGTGGCCAAAGAGCTGGCCTTCAGCGTGTCCTATACCTCCAAGCTGTTCACCAAACACATCGGCCTGCCCTTTGTAAAATACCTTTCCTATGTGCGGGTGCGGGCCTCGCTGGAGGCCCTTTTAGAGGGCAAAGAGAGCATCGAGGCCTTGGCGCTGGACTGCGGCATGCCCAGCGCCAAGGCCTACGCCGCCGCCTTTAAGGAGATGTACGGCATTCTGCCCAGCGTCTACCGCAAGCGGTTTTTGCAGAACCTGCGGTACAGCGAGACCGGCGCGGACCAGAAAATGCGGCTGGACGCGGCCCATCTGGCCCTGCTGGATCACCTGCTGCGCCTGCCGGACCAGACCATCCATCAGGCGCCGGGCCTTACCATCCTGCGCCGGGGCGAAGCGGTGGTGTGCGAGAGCGACGGCCCCGCCGCCCTCACCCAGCAGGCGGGCAAACTGGTGGTGGAGTTTACCCCCACGAAGAATTGAAAGCCGGTTTTCCCCGCCGCTCCATTTTCAGAACAAAAAACGCCTGTTTTAACGTTTAACCACGTCAAAACAGGCATTTTTTGTCTTTTGTCGGCAGTTTTATGGCTCCGGCTGACAAACTTCTAACAAAATCCCGCCGTTGATGGCAACCAGCGCACGGGCTTTTGGCCGCCCCACCGTGCTATAATGTGGCCATTGAAACAAGGAACCGGCACGGCGGGCCAGCGGCCCCGCCCGATGCCCCATGAGAAGGAGTTTGGCCATGAGCAAATACGAGCATCTGCTCTCGCCCATCAAGATTGGCGAGACCACCGTGAAAAACCGCATCTTCATGCCGCCCCTGTCCACCAATCTGGCGGATAAGGGCTATGTGACCGACGAGCTGGTGGAGCACTACAAGGCCCGTGCAAAGGGCGGCGTGGGTCTGTTCGTCACCGAGGTGGTGACCGTGGAGCCCACCTACTGCTACCTGCCCGGCGACATGTGCATCTACGACGATTCCTTCATCCCCGGCTGGAAGAAGCTGGCGGACGGCGTGCACGAGTACGGCGCGAAGATTCTGCCCCAGCTGTTCCACCCGGCCCACATGGCCTTCCCCCTGCCCGGCACGCCCCGGCTGATCGCCCCCTCCAACGTGGGCCCCTACTACGCCAGGGAGGCGCCCCGCGCCGTGACAAAAGAGGAGCTGAAGGTGATCATCCGCCAGTTCGGCGAGGCCGCAAAGCGCGCCCAGATCGCCGGCGCCGACGGTGTGGAGATTCACGCGGCCCACGCCCACGGCCTGCTGGGCGGCTTCCTGTCCCCCCTGTACAACAAGCGCACCGATGAATACGGCGGCGACATCGACCACCGCCTGCGCCTGACGCTGGAGGTGATCGAGGAGGTTCGCCGGGTCTGCGGCAAGAACTTCATCATCGACGTGCGCATCTCCGGCAGCGAGTACACCGACGGCGGCCTGAACCTGAACGACATGATCTATGTGGCCAAGCAGCTGGAAAAGGCCGGTGTGGACTTCCTGCACGTTTCCGGCGGCACCACCATCGCCCGCGGCAGCTCCATCCCCGCCCCCGGCACCCCCATGGGCTCCCATGCCGCCACCGCCGCCGAGATCAAGAAGTATGTGTCCATCCCGGTGGCCACTGTGGGCCGCATCACCGAGCCCTGGATTGCCGAGGAACTGATCGCCAACGGCAAGGCGGACATCTGCATGATCGGCCGCGCCAACCTGTGCGACCCGGAGTTTGCCAACAAGGTGGCCGCCGAAAAGGCCGACGACATCCGCCCCTGCATCGGCTGCCTGCGCTGCCTGAACGGCATCATGTTCGGCAAGCGGGTGGCCTGCACCGTGAACCCCTCCTTCGAGCTGGAGAATGAGGACACCCTGGCCCCCGCCGCCGAAAAGAAGAACGTGCTGGTGATCGGCAGCGGCCCCGCCGGCATGGAAGCCGCCTTTGTGGCCGCAAAGCGGGGCCACCATGTGGTGCTGTGCGAGAAGGAAGCCGAGCTGGGCGGCCTGATGCGCATTGCCGCGGTGCCCATCGCCAAGCAGGATCTGACCCGCCTGATTCAGTACATGGCCCGCCGTCTGGAGGGCGCGGGCGTGGAGGTACGCCTGAACTGCGCCGTGGACAAAGCCATGCTGGAGGGCGAGTTCAAGGGCTGGGAGGTGATCGCCGGCGCGGGCGCACAGCCCATTGTGGTGCCTGCCTTCACCGGCTTCAAGCAGTGGATGACCGCCGACGACGTGCTGGCGGGCCGCGCCTTCCCCG
Source organism: Allofournierella massiliensis (assembly GCF_004345265.1). Taxonomy (GTDB): domain Bacteria; phylum Bacillota; class Clostridia; order Oscillospirales; family Ruminococcaceae; genus Allofournierella; species Allofournierella massiliensis. Next base: position 25,303 of record NZ_SLUM01000001.1, on the reverse strand, counting down.
GCCGTAAGATCGTTGTGATCGGCGGCGGCTCGGTGGGCTGCGAGACCGCCGACTACCTGGCCCCGCTGGTGAACGATCTGTATCCCCGCAACCGGGAGATCACCCTGCTGGAAATGGCTCCCGGCGTGATGGCCAGCGAGTCCGGCCCGGGCCGCAGCCTGCTGGTGCAGCGCATGATGGCCAAGGGCGTGCAGATGATCTGCGGCGCCAAGGTGGAGAAGGTGGACGAATCGAGCATCTGGTACACCAAAGACGGCCAGCAGCACTGCATTGCCGACGCGGACACTCTGGTTCTGGCCATGGGCTACAAGGCCGACCCGGCGCTGGAGGAGATGCTGAAGGCTGCCGGAGCCAGCTACCACCTGATCGGTGACGCCAACAAGGTTGGCACCATCAAGGACGCCATCGGCGCCGGCTACGAGACCGCCAAGGCTCTGTAATGCCCTGACGCGGCGTTTCCCTTGTCCGTGTTTTCCCGCAACACCCAAACACCCAAAACAGACCGCCGCACCGCTCCATTCTTTCCCCTGGAGCGGCGCGGCGGTTCTGTTTTCTTTTTTATATGAGGATGCTCAGCGCAGTGCCCGCCTGACCACCAGTGCCAGACCGATGCACACCGCCGTGACCAGGGCATGCAGCAGGATGGAGGTGTACCAGGGTGCGCTCATCATGGCGTAAAGCCCCGGCCGCGCCACCCGTTCCCAGCAGGTGTACAGGCTGCTGCCCAGAAACACCCCGGCCATGGTGCCCATAAACAGATTCAGCCCGGTGCGGACGTGTTTTTTCCAGTTCATTCCCGTTTCCTCCCTTTTCTGCAACGGTGCGCGGCCATGCCCGCCGCCACCAGCGAAAGCAACCCAAGCCCCAGCGCCGCCATGCCGCCGGAATAGCCCAGCCTGTCACACAGTGCGCCCGCCAGCGGGCTCACCGGCAGCATGACCAGACTGTACGCCATGCTCTGCACACTCACCAGCGTGGCCCGCCGGTCGCTGGGGAAATCCCGGTTCAGGCGGGCGGTCATCTTCACCTCCAGCACGCCGTCCCAAAAGGTGGCGGCGGCTCCGGCGGCCAGTGCCAGACTGAGCACCGGCGCACCGGCCAGCGCAAGGCTGCCCCCGATGCCCGTCGCGCACAGCAGCGCCACACTGCGAAACCGAAAGCGCCCGCCCATCCGGCCGGCCAGCGCGGAACCCGCCGCGCCCGCCAGCGGCAGCAGGGCCAGCACCGGCCCCAGCAGCCCGGCAGGAAGGCCCAGTTCCATCAGGCGAGGCTGCAACAGCTGGCCCCCGAAATAGGCGCAGCAGCCGCAGGCGCCGTCCAGCAGCATTTTTTCCACCGCCGCCGGGTTCTGGCGCAAAAACACACCGGTCTCGGCCACATGCTGCCGCAGCCGGGGCCGGAACTCCCGAATCGTGCCCTGCGCAGCCTGCCCGTGGGGCGGCTCCGCCAGCCCCAGCGCCAACACAAACCCCGCCAGAGCGGCGGCAAAATCCGTCAGGTAGGCCAGCCGCCAGCCCAGAGCCAGTGCCGCCCCGGCGCAGAGGGCACAGCCCACGGCGGACGCCCGGTAAAGAACGCCCATTCGCCCGGCCACCCGTTCATAGTCCCCGGCCCGGCCCGCCTGCAGCAGGCTGTCGTAGGTGATGGCCTCCCGTGTGCCGCTGATCAGATTGTAGGAAAGGGCCGAAAGCCCCATGGCAAGGCAGACGCCCCCGATGCCCCGGCTGGCGATCATGGCAAGGCAGGCCAGCGCCCGCACGGCCATGCTGGCGGCCAGCGTGCGCCTGCGGCCGAACAAGTCCGCCGCCATGCCGCTGGGCACCTCACACAAAAGGCTCACCAGATGGAAAAACCCCTCGGCCAGCCCGATCTGGGCCAGCGAAAAGCCCCGCCCGGCCAGCAGCACCACCCAGATCACCTGGGCAAGCCCGAATCCGCTCACCGCTTCCAGAAAATACAGCGCGCGGAGCTGATGATTGATCTTCATAACAAAAAATCCTTTCCGAATCAAGATGCGTGTTCACGCCCTGTTTCGGAAAGGATCCATTGCACAAAAATCTTCCCGGGAAATTCCCGGAAACGTGGCCTGTTCAGGCACGGGGGCAGCGTTCTGACCGAAAAAAGGGCGCACTTCGAGCCGGAATCGCCATTTCGTTGCCTTTTTGTACACGAATCGTGCGAAATTTCCATCCCATGGCCGCGCCCTCCTTTCGTTTGTTTCTGCCCTCATCATACCATGGCGGCCCGCGTCGCGCAAGCCGTTTCAGCTTTTGAAGTGGCGGAACACCCAGTACATGGCCGTGATGGTCACGGCCAGCGTCGCGCCCGCCAGTGCCACCTCCGGCCGGTTGGCCGGGTCGGCGTCGATCACCCGCGGCGCCCACAGCAGCACGAACAGCGCCACCGGCCAGCCGTAGTGCACCAGCTTCATCCAGCGGCTGCGGGCCTTTGGCACATCGCTTTCCAGCTGCTCCGGGTGCAGGGCGGTGCAGCGCACAATCAGCAGAATCCCCGGCCCCATCCGCCACCAGACCAGCTGGGCGGTATAGGGAATGCCGTCGATCTCAAATTCCGGGGCCATGCTCTCCTTGGTCACCACCAGATTCACCCCCTGCTGCTCACCGTAGCGGCAGAGGGCCATGGTCAGCTCCGCCGGGTTTGTCACCGGGTCGTCCGGCGTGAAGGTGAACACCTTTTTCCCCTCGGCCTTCGCCACCTTTTTGTAGTCCCGGGTCCATTCTGCAAACAGGCCCGCCCGGTTTTCCGGCGCGTCCATCCGGTCCAGCAGTCCATCCAGAAATTCCTCGTCCGGCTGCGGGGCGCTTTGCAGCTCCCGGCAAAAGCGGATGGCCGCCTCCAGCTCCTTCTGCCGCTGCTCCAGCCGGAACCGCTGGGCCGTGGAGACCTGGGCCAGCGTGGTTTTGCCTGTCAGGCAGGCCCCGATCTCCTCCAGCGGCACATCCAGCATGCGCAGCGCCCGGATCAGCTTTAAGTCCCGGATGTCCTGTTCCGTGTAGTCCCGATAATCGTTGCCCAGGTTGCGGTGGGGGTGGATGAGGCCCTGGTCCTCGTAAAAGCGCAGGTTCCGCCGGGAGATGCCGGTGGCCGCTTCGGTCTGCTTTGCGTTCATAGAATTCGCCTCCTGCTCTGTGTTTTGCACTCTCAGCATAAGGGATGCACCAGATGCCAGGTCAATGGTTTTTTGAAAATTCGCGCCGAAAAATTTCAGCGGCCCTGTTTCCAGATGCTGATGCTCCACAGCACAGCGTTTTCCACAAATACCGCAAAGGAGATCCACAGCCAGCGGCGGAACACAAAGAAGAAATCCGGCCGGGTGCGCATCTCGCCCTCCCACACGCCGAACCACCGCTGCAGCAGGCTGTAATAGGGGATACCGTCCTGCAATTCCGGCACCAGCGCCCCCAGACAGTTGATGCCCAGATCCACCGTGACGAACAGCACCGCCACCAGTACCGCCAGCGAAAGGATTCGTGCCAGCTTCATGTTTCCTTCCTCCTTTGGAGTCTTTTTCCCATTGTAGCATGGCACCCGGCGCGGCGGCAATCCGGGCATAAAAAAGCAGTGAGGCGTTACGCCTCACTGCTTTGCTTATTTTCCCGCAGCGTCAGACCCGCCGCCAGCAGATAGATTGCCGCCAGCGCCGCCAGCACCGCAAAGAGAGCGGGCAGCGGCTGGATCAGCGGCAGATACTTCTCCATGTTCAGCCCGGAGTTCCACTCAAACAGCTTGCCGGAGGAAAGGCTCTGCACCCAGGCCACATGATCCAGCTGGCGCAGCCACCAGACCCCGCCGCTCATGGTCAGGGTGAGCCAGGCCAGCAGCAGCTCCAGCGGCTTCCGTTTCAGCGCCAGCCCGTAGCCCAGCGCCAGCGCCGCCAACAGCCCGGCAAACAGCCAGCCCTGCCGCTGCCAGAGCACCAGCGGCAGCTTCGGCCACAGGTACATGGCCCAGAATCCGACCAGCAGCGCAAAGCCGAACAGCGGCAGCAACGCCCGGCCCCGGGGCATGTGCCAGCCCAGCACGGCCCCCTCCGGCGCGCCGGTGGCAAACCGGCGGTGCAGCAGGGTCACAGTGAGGGCGGTGACGCCCACCCCCAGCACCCTTGCCAGCGGCACCAGCAGCGGCACGTCCGGGTAGCCTCCGCCCGACTCCCAACGGAAGACGCTTTTGTTGCTCACGCCCAGCGCGTCCGCCAGCTGCTGCTGGGTCAGGTTTCTTTCCTTGCGGTAGCGTTTGAGCCGCTCGCTGAAGCTTTGCTCCATTCTGAATGCCGTTCCGGGTTCCATCCTCGGCCCCTCCTTTCGTTCCTGCTTCATTGTAGCAGGAATCCCCTCCCACCGCCACCCCGCCGGGCGGGAATTTGCTCCCGGAAGGCGGGAATCGCCGATTTTGCTGCAAAAAGAGCGCATGTCCTCAGGGGCACGCGCTCTTTTCTGTTTCGATCACCGCAGCTTCTGGTAGGCCAGCCGCTCGCCGCCGTGGCGGCAGCTCACCACGCCCCGCAGCCCGAAGCCGCATTTTTCCAGCAGCCGCTGCATGGGAAGGTTGTCCCGGTGGGTGTCGATGCGCAGGTTGTCGCACCGCTGCCAGCACCAGTCAAGGCACCAGGCCGCCGCGCCCCTGCCGCCGTAGGAGGCCACCCGGTGCACGACCCAGTAGGGCCGCTCCTCCTCCAGCCAGCTGCCGTCCCGGATCACGGCATAGTCCTCGTCCGGGCCGGGAGCCAGATAGAAGGCGGCCAGCAATTCGCCCTTTTCCCGGCACAGCCAGGCGCAGCCGGAGTCAATGTCCTCCGTCAGCTGGGCCTCGTCCGGGTAGGAGTCACCCCACTGGCCCGGGTTGCCCTGCTCGGCCATGAATTTTCTGGCATGGGCATACAGGGCCTTCATGGCGGGCAGATCCGCCCGCGTGGCCCGCTGCATTACAAATTCGCTCACAGGCTCCTCCTTTGCTTTGCGGCAAAGCCCAGCAGGTAGGCCGCGCTGGTGAGGGCCAGCGTGAGGAATGCCTGCAGGGGCAGATACGCCCCGCCCAGCAGATCGGCCGTCGGGGTCAGCAGCAGGCTCATACAGGCGCCGTACATCTGGCTCAGGGAGCCCAGCACCGCCACCGAGGGCACAAAACCGAACACCACGCTCACCGCGCCCCACCACTGCAGCAGGGCGAAGCCCGGCCAGGGGCGCTTGTCCTGCCCGGCGGCCCAGCGGCCCACGCCGTACCAGCCGGCCAGCAGCGCCACCGACAGCACGGTCTGCAGCCCGTACAAAGCCGCTTCGCTGCCGCCAAGCAGCACCACCAGATTGAACAGCACGATACCCGCCACGGTGGGCAGGAAGGCCAGAATCAACAGATCCCGTTTTTTCATGGGCGTATTCCTCCTTGATACCACAGCGGGCCCTTCGTGCTGCCGAAGGGCCCGTTTTGTTGCGGTTTACTTGTTCTTGTACATCTCTTCGTAGTACTTCTGGTAGTTGCCGCTGGTCACGTTGTTCATCCACTCTTCGTTGGCCAGATACCAGTCGATGGTCTTTACGATGCCAACCTCAAAGGTGGTCTCCGGGTACCAGCCCAGCTCTTCCTTGATCTTGGTGGGGTCGATGCCGTAGCGTCGGTCGTGGCCCAGACGGTCGGCCACATACTTGATCAGGCCCTCGTTGATGCCCTCGTCCTTCAGGCGATCGTGCAGCTGGTTGATGATGGTCTTGACGATGAAGATGTTGGGACGCTCGTTATGGCCGCCCACGTTGTAAACCTCGCCGTCACGACCGCCCTCGGCTACCATGTCGATGGCCTTGCAGTGATCCTCCACATACAGCCAGTCGCGCACGTTCATGCCGTCGCCGTACACGGGCAGCTGCTTGTGATGCTTCACGTTGTTGATCATCAGGGGGATCAGCTTCTCGGGGAACTGGTAGGGGCCGTAGTTATTGGAGCAGCGGGTGATGTTCACCGGCATGCCGTAGGTGTCGTGGAAGGCCATCACGAACATGTCGGCGCTGGCCTTGGAGGAGGAGTAGGGGCTGTGGGGGCACAGCGGGGTGGTCTCCATGAAGTAGCCGTCCTCGCCCAGGGAGCCGTACACCTCGTCGGTGGAAACCTGAATGTACTTCTTGCCCTCGGCCCACTTGCCGTCCTTGAACCAGGCGTTCTTGGCGCACTGCAGCAGGTTCACGGTGCCCAGCACGTTGGTCTCCACGAAGATTTCAGGGTTGGTGATGGAGCGGTCCACATGGCTCTCGGCGGCGAAGTTGATCACATAATCAAAATCGTATTTCTCGAACAGGCCGCTTACCAGCTCCCGGTCGCAGATATCGCCCTGCACGAAGATGTGGCGCTCGTCGCCTTCCACACCCTTCAGGTTTTCCAGGTTGCCCGCGTAGGTGAGCTTATCCAGGTTTACCAGCTGGATTTCCTTGTATTTATTCAACATATAGTAAACAAAGTTGGAACCAATAAAGCCGGCGCAGCCGGTGATGAGATAGCGTTTCATCTCTTATATACTCCTTATGTTATCAGTTATTCGCCGTTCCAGTGGGCGAAGAAATCGGCCAGAGCTTCTTTCCAGTCCCGCATGTGGTTGCCCACGGTGCAGGCCAGCATCCGGTTTTCCAGCGCGCTCCATGCGGGGCGGTCGGCAGCGGCGGGGTGCTTGGCGGAATATTCCGCGCTGGTGCAGGGGGCCACGGTGGCATCCACGCCGGAAAGGCGGATGATCTCGCTGGCGAACTCATACCAGGAGCAGACGCCCTCGCCGGTGCAGTGGTAGACGCCATAGTCGTGGCTCACGGCCAGCTGCAGAATGTGATGGGCCAGGTCCTCGGCGTTGGTGGGGTTGCCCAGCTGGTCGCTGACTACCTCCAGCCTGCCGAACTTTTTGCCCGCGTTCACGATGGTTTTCACGAAGTTCTTGCCCGCGTAGCCATACAGCCAGGCGGTGCGAACAATGAAGTACCGGTGGCAGAAATTCTTCACATATTCCTCGCCCAGGGCCTTGGTTTTGCCGTAGACGCTCTTGGGGTCCACCCGCTCGCTCTCGTCCAGAGGCTTGTCGCCCTCGCCCCGGAACACATAGTCGGTGGAGACGTGGATCAGCCGGGCGTTGATGCGCTCGGCGGCCTGCGCCAGATTGGAAGCGCCGATGGCGTTCACCTTGAAGGCGGCCTCGGGGTTTGTCTCGCAGCCGTCCACGTTGGTGAAGGCGGCGCAGCTGATGATGGTATCGGGCTGATGGCGGCGCACAAAGGCGATGGTGGCGTCCCGGTCGGTGATGTCCAGCTCGGCCACGTCGGTGGCGATGACGGTGGCGTTTTTCAGCCGCTCGGGCACGGGGCCAAGGGCGCTGCCGCCGTTTTTCAGCTGGCGCTGGATCTCGGTGCCCAGCTGGCCGCTGGCGCCGGTGATGAGGATCTTCATGCAAAGGCCTCCCTTAGTATTTGATCTTTGCGTCGGCAACTCGTTTCAGGTGTTCGCCGTAGGGGCTCTTGCCGTAACGCTCGGCGCTTTCCAGCAGCTTTTCCTTGCTGATCCAGCCGTTCTTGTAGGCAATTTCCTCGGGGGCGCTGATCTTGATGCCCTGCCGCTTTTCCACCATGCGCACGAAGTCGGCGGCGTCCACCAGACTGTCCATGGTGCCGGTGTCCAGCCAGGCAAAGCCGCGGCCCAGCAGCTGCACGTCCAGCTTGCCTTCTTCCAGATACATGGCGTTCAGGGTGGTGATTTCCAGCTCGCCGCGGGCGCTGGGCTTCACCTGCTTGGCCTGGGCGCTGACCCGGTTGTCGTAGAAATACAGGCCGGTGATGGCGTAGTTGGATTTGGGTTCCTTCGGCTTTTCCTCCACGCTGATGACCTTGCCGGTCTCGTCGAATTCCACGATGCCGAACCGCTCGGGGTCGTTCACATAGTAGCCGAACACGGTGGCGCGGCCGTTTTCCTCGGCGTTCTTCACGGCATTCTTCAGAATGCGGGAGAAGCCGTTGCCGTAGAAGATGTTATCGCCCAGAATCATGGCGCAGCAGTCGTCGCCGATGAATTCCTCGCCCAGCAAAAAGGCCTGAGCCAGGCCGTCCGGGCTGGGCTGTACCTTATAGGACAGGTGCAGGCCGTACTGGCTGCCGTCGCCCAGCAGATGCTCGAACCGCGGGGTGTCCTCCGGGGTGGAGATGATCAGGATGTCCTGAATGCCGGCAAGCATCAACGTGGACAGGGGGTAGTAGATCATGGGTTTGTCGTACACCGGCAGCAGCTGCTTGCTGGTGACCATGGTGAGCGGATACAGGCGAGTGCCTGCGCCGCCGGCAAGGATGATACCTTTCATAATAGCATTACGCTCCTTTTTCCGCCCGGGTCATGCCCGGGCCATTTTAAAAAATTTGCGCAGCTTAACACAAAGCGGAGCTACAGCCGCTATATACTTTTTTAGCGGACTCGACTTTTTCCGGACTCGACCGGAAGTTAAGTCTGATCCGTAAGCCCACCACACCGGGCTTTCCTCAGCGATGGCCGCCGACTGCCTTGAACCTGCATCCCGTAAGTTGGGAAAAATCGAAATTTCTTCCCCCGCAAGCATTGCCAGCCGTTTTTTCGGCGTTCGGAACGCTGCGAGAGAGCGGGGGCAGGGCCTGTTTCAGCAGCCCAAACGCCAGCCCCATTTGTTAAAGTAGCGGCCCATGCTTTTGAGCTGCTGCAAAAAGGGCTTCAGGCTCTTGTTCGGAGCCCGGTGCCAGGCGTGATAGGCCGTGAACTGGGGCAGATAATACACAAAGCCCTTCTGCCGGGCCTTCTGGGTGATGTCCGCGTCCTCCACATACATGAAGTAGCCCTCGTCAAACCCGCCGATGGCCTTGTACACGCTGGTGCGCATGCAGAAAAAGCTGCCGGTGCAGAACTCGATGGCCGTGGGCACGCTCAGGTCCTCATCCAGCATGGCGTACCGGTCACCGAATTTTTTAAGGCCCGGTACCCCCTGCCGCGCCGCAAGCCCCAGAATGTTCGGCTTGCGCTTGGGCAGAATCTGCACCCGCCCGTCCGGGAACAGCAGCTTCGGGGTGGCCATCACCACATCCGGGTGACTATCCATCCAGTCACAGATGGCGGGCAGCACGTTGCTATCGATAAAAATATCCGGGTTCAGCACAAAATGATACTCGCTGTCCAGCAGCTCCAGCACCTGATTGTGCCCCTTGCCGAAGCCCAGATTCTCCGGCAGCCGGATGACCTTCACGTTTTCGGGAAAGCCCTGCCGCTCCAGCGTTTCGCCGGCTCCGTCCGGGCTGGCGTTATCCACCAGATAGACCGTGAGCGCGCAGTCCTTCGTGTATTTCAGCAGCGATTCCACCGCCCGGATCACCTCGTCGGCTCCGTTATAGCTCACGATGCAGGCGCTGATCTTCCTCATTCGGGCATCCTCCAAGCGTAATTAGTCTATTTTAGTATAGCATTTTTTGCCCGTATCTACAAGGAAAAACCGCCGCCCGCGCCGTTTTATGCCCTTTTTCACCCCTTCTGTGCCCTTTTTCGGGGCCGGGGCCGCCTTTTTTTTGCCTTTTTGCCCATTCCCCGTTGACAGAACCGTAAAACTTTACTAGAATAAAGCCAAGGCCGGCAGCGGCCTTTTTCCAGCACCTTGCACTTTACTGCTGCAATTCATTGTGGCGGCAAAGTGAACTTCTTTTTTTCACAGGGAGGAACCACACATGAAACTTCGCAAGACCATGGCAGGCGTTCTGGCCTGCGCCATGCTGGCCACTCTGGCCGGCTGCGGCTCCGGCGGCACTTCTTCCGCTGCGTCCACCGCTTCCACTGCGTCCGGTGCATCCGGCTCCGCCGAGGGCGCGTCCTACCGGGTGGGCGTGTGCCAGCTGATGCAGCACCCCGCGCTGGACTCCGCCACCCAGGGCTTTCAGGATGCCCTCACCGAGACCTTTGGCGACGCCGTCACCTTCGATGTGGAGAACGCCTCCGGCGATAACTCCAACTGCGCCACCATCATCAACAGCTTTGTGTCCTCGGATGTGGATCTGATTCTGGCCAACGCCACCACGCCCCTGCAGGCGGCGGCCGCAGCCACCGACAGCATCCCCATTCTGGGCACCTCCATCACCGACTACGCCACCGCGCTGGACGTGACCGACTGGACCGGCTCCTCCGGCCGCAACATCAGCGGCACCACCGATCTGGCCCCGCTGGACGGTCAGGCCGACATGATCAAGGAGCTGTTCCCGGACGCCAAGAACGTGGGCCTGCTCTACTGCTCGGCGGAACCCAACTCCAAGTATCAGGTAAACGTGATCACCGAATACCTCACCGAGCTGGGCTACACCTGCACCGAGTATTCCTTCTCGGACACCAACGATCTGTCCGCTGTGTGCACCAGCGCCTGCGCGGCCAGTGACGTGATCTACATCCCCACCGATAACACCGCCGCCAACAACACTGAACTGATCGCCAACATCGCGGTGCCCGCCGGGGTTCCCATCGTGGCAGGCGAGCAGGGTATCTGCAGCGGCTGCGGCGTGGCCACTTTGTCCATCGACTATTACGAGCTGGGCCGCACCACCGGTGAGATGGCCGCCAAGATCCTCACCGGCGAAGCGGACATCACCACCATGGAGGTGCAGTCCGCCCCCACCTTCACCAAGATGTACAACCCCACTTTGTGCGAGCAGCTGGGCGTGACCATCCCCGAGGGCTACACCGCCATTGAAGCGGAATGATCCATCATCCGCCGGGCCAGATTCCCGGCTTTAGGAGGAGCTTTTCTTGTTCATCAACACACTTCTGAACGCCCTGCCGGGCGTGGTCGCCCAGGGCCTGATCTGGAGCATCATGGCCATCGGCGTTTACATCACCTATAAAATTCTGGACGTGGCCGACCTGACGGTGGACGGCACCATGTGCACCGGCGGCGCGGTATTCATCATGCTGGTGACCGGAGGCTGGAATCCCTGGCCCGCGCTGGTGGCCGCCTTTCTGGCGGGCATGGCAGCGGGGCTTGTCACCGGCCTGTTGCACACCGCCTGCGGCATTCCTGCCATCCTGGCCGGCATCCTCACCCAGCTGGCGTTGTATTCCGTGAACCTGCGCATCATGGGCCAGTCCAACCGGCCCATCAGCGTGGACAAATACCCCCTGCTGGTGAGCGCCCGCAATGTGCGCGAGGCCGCGCTGTCCAACCCCATTCTGATGTGCGTGCTCTTCACCGCCGCCACCATCGGTGCCCTGTACTGGTTCTTCGGCACCGAGCAGGGCTGCGCGGTGCGTGCCACCGGCGCGAACCCCAACATGGCCCGGGCTCAGGGCATCAACACCAATTTCACCACCGTGCTGGGGCTGATGCTCTCCAACGGTCTGGTGGCTCTTTCCGCCGCGCTGCTGGCCCAGTATCAGGGCTTCGCGGACGTGAACAGCGGCCGCGGCGCCATCGTCATCGGCCTTGCGGCGGTGATCATCGGCGAGGTGCTGTTCTCCAAAGTGTTCCGCAACTTCGCGCTCAAGCTGCTGGCCGTGGTGTTCGGCTCGCTGATCTACTATCTGGTGTATCAGGTGGTCATTCTGCTGGGCCTCAAGAGCGACGACATGAAGCTCATCACCGCCCTGATCGTGGCGCTGTTCCTGGCCGTGCCCTACTGGAAGGGCCGGTACTTCACAAAACGCACCGGGAAAGGAGCGGGCAGCCATGCTTGAACTGAAAAACATCTATAAAACCTTCAACCCGGGCACCGTGAACGAAAAGCGGGCGCTGCAGGGGCTGAATCTCTCGCTGGCGGACGGCGATTTCGTCACCGTGATCGGCGGCAACGGCGCGGGCAAATCCACCATGCTGAACATCATCTCCGGCGCTTCCACCGTGGACGAGGGCAGCATCTCCATCGGCGGGGTGGATGTGACCCGCCTGCCGGAATACAAGCGTGCCCCCTACATCGGCCGGGTCTTTCAGGACCCCATGATGGGCACCGCCGCCACCATGCAGATTGAGGAAAACCTGGCCCTCGCCGCCCGGCGTGGCCAGCGCCGGGGCCTGCGCACCGGCATCAGCCGGGCCGAGCGGGAGCAGTACCGGGAGCTTTTAAAGATTCTGGATCTGGGCCTTGAGGACCGGCTCACCAGCAAGGTGGGCCTGCTCAGCGGCGGCCAGCGGCAGGCGCTGACCCTTCTGATGGCCACGCTGAAAAAGCCCCAGCTGCTTTTGCTGGACGAGCACACCGCCGCGCTGGATCCCAAGACCGCCGCCAAGGTGCTTTCGGCCACCGAGCAGATCGTCCGGCGGGACAATCTGACCACCCTGATGATCACCCACAACATGCGCGACGCCATTGCCCACGGCAACCGGCTGGTCATGCTGTACGACGGGCGCGTGGTGGTTGACGTGCGGGGCGAGGAAAAGCGCCGCCTGACCGTGGAGGACCTGCTGGAGAAATTCAATCAGGCCAGCGGCTCCAGCGAAGCGGACGACAAGCTGCTGCTGTCCTAACCGCTTGCCTTCTTTTGGGCAGCACCGCACACTTCCAGATGGTGGAACGCGCCGGAAAATTTTGGCGCGATACGCCGCCTGCGCCCATCGGGCGTGAATCGTGCGGGGTTGCTCCCCCTATCTATGCTTTCCCCTCCGATTGGCTGCCTTGGGGGCCCCTCGCCGCTGTGCGGGGCGGCCCCCAATGGCCAACCGGGGCAGCGGAAATAGAACGAAAGGCGCCCCCGGCGCATCCCTCTGCGGGCAGTAGCCTGCGGGGCAGGATGAGTCGGGGGCGCTTTTCGCCCATTTTTCTTTACAATCCAAACCATCCGTGCAATAATAGGGCCAGTTGTGTTGTATTCTGTATGAGAAAGGGGGGCCTGCCCCGTGGAAACGGCCCAGATGCCTGCCTTCACCCCGGAAGCGGCGGTGGAGCAGTTTGGCGATACCGTGTTCCGGGCCGCCTTCGGTCTGGTAAAAAATCCGCAGGACGCGGAGGACATTGCCCAGGAAGTATTTTTGAATCTGGTGCGCCATGCACCCCAGTTTGATTCCGCCGAGCATCAGAAGGCCTGGCTGCTGCGCTGCACCATCAACCGGTGCAAAAGCCACTTCCGCAGTGCCTGGGTGCGCCGCAGCGCCCCGCTGGACGAGCACCTCTCCACCCCCTTCACCCCCGCAGAAAACACCGTGCTGGACGCGGTGGCCGCCCTGCCCATGAAATACCGGCAGGTGATCTATCTGCATTACATCGAGGGTTATTCCACCGCCGAGATCGCGGCGCTGCTGGGCTTAAAGCAGAACACCGTGCTCAGCCAGCTTTCCCGCGGGCGGGCCCTTCTGAAAGACACGCTGAAAGGAGACTTCTGACCATGCCCGACTCCAAGGATTACAAAAGCGCCATGGAAAAAGTCGCCGCCGGCCAGCGCTGGAAGCAAGCCACTCTGGAAAAGATGCAGGCGGAGACCGCGGCCCAAAAGGCCTCCCGGCCCCGCCGGACCATTCCCTTCGGCCGTCGTGCCATTCCGCTGGCCACCGCCGCCGCCATTTGCCTGCTGGTGATCCCGGCCGCCGCCCGCAGCCTGACCTCCGTCTCGGGCGGCGCCACCGCAGCGGATCAGGCCAGCCCCCGCGTTGCCACCCGCCAGATGCCGGAAAGCAGCGCTGCCGTGGCCCCCGAGGCCGCGCCCTTTGCGCTGGCCGCCGCCCCGGAAGCCGCCATGGCCGAAAACGGCGCGCCGGATGAAACCGCCGCTCCCGCCTACACCACCGTGGAGGCAGACTCCCCCGAAGCCGCTCTGCCTGCCGATACGCAGCCCGCCGACGAAGCGGAGGGCGCGGACGCTGCGCTGGAGCAGCTGGACGAGATCCTCGCCGCCGAGGGCGAGGGCCGCACCCGGGCGGATGTTCTGGCCAGCGGCCTTGCCCCGGACGGCTCCTTTGCCTTTGTGCTGGCTGGCGAAAGCGACGGAAGCTACCGGCTCTATCTGGTCAGCCCCGGCGAATGACGCGCGCAACCCGAAAACAAAAGCATCCCCCATTAGCCGGTGTGGCATAAGAAAACAACGGTTCTGCCTTAGGATTTTGGCGCACAAAATGTTCAAAGGGGCGGGCAAGCCATCAAGGCTTGCTCCGCCCCTTTTCGCACTTTCTGCATCCAAAATCCTGGGGCAGAACTGCTTCGCACCGGAAAAGGCCCGATTTTGATGGGAGTGCAAGGAAAAGGCCCGCAGGCACCCTTGGTGGTTGTCAAGGGGCTTTGACGCTGCAATCCCGCAAAAGCGGCCCTTTTCCGGCGTCGTTTTCTTGTGTCACACCGGCTTTCCCTGCCGGTGTTGGCACGGAACAGGGGATGTTTTTTCTTTTTGAGGGCCTTTCGACGGGAGTTCAGAACCGGGCGGCCCATTCCTCAAAGCGGGCCTGCCATTCCAGATACTCCGCCCGCACCCGGCCATAGCGCCGCTCGCTCACCGGCACCCCGCGCCCGCTGCGCAGCACGAACTCGAACCGGCGCAGCCGCTGCACCTGACACAGATTCACATAATAGCTGCGCTGGGTGCGCAGAAAGGGCCTCCCCTCCAGCAGCTGCTCCAGCCGGGCAAGGCTGATACGGCAGGGCAGCGGGAGGGTATTGTCCGCAAAATGGAATTCCACGGTGTGGCCGTCCAGCCGGATGGATTCCACCCGGGCCAGATTCACCCGGCACACCTCCCCGTCCACCGGCAGCTCCAGCGTGCAGGGGGCGAGGTACTGGGCCAGCAGATCCTCCAGACATGGGCCCATGCACTGCTCCAGCCGATCCTTACACAAATAGCGGAAGGCCCGCAGCCCATAGCCCTCCGGCGCGTACTCACAGAAGGCGGACACAAACACCAGCGGCACCCAGGGCCAGAGCGCCCGCAGTCGCCGGGCCGCCTCCAGCCCGTTCATCCGGGGCATCTGCACGTCCAGAAACACCGCGTCATAGCGGCAGTGCTCGCATTCCGCCAGCAGCTGCGCCGCCTCGGAAAAGCAGTCCACCCGGCAGCCGGTTTTCTGCCAAGGCTCAAAGCTCCGCAGCAGCCGGGCCAGCTGCCAGCGGTAAAAGCTGTCGTCATCACACACCGCAAACCGGTACATCCTTCCTCCGCCCCCTTTCCTTTATTATAAAAGCCCGGGCACCCGTGCGGAGGGCGAACTTTCCTTCGTGTTTCTTCGCAACATTCTGACAGAACAAAAAAGCGGCCGGAGCTCCCGTCAAAGGGGGCTCCGGCCGCGTTGTATCGTTCCGGCTTTATTCAGCTTTGTTGCGCAGTGCCATGACCACGTCCTCCGGCTTTACCGGCAGGGTGTGGAAGGCAACGCCGGTGGCGTTCTGGATGGCGCCCAGAATCGCCGGGGCGGGGGTGTTGATGACCAGCTCGCCGATGCTCTTGGCGCCGAAGGGGCCGCTGGGCTCGTAGCTGGACTCGAACTCTACCCGGATGGTGCCCGCCTCCAGACGGGTGGGAATCCGGTACTGCAGGAAGGAGTCGTTCATCATCCGGCCTGCCTTGGTGTACTGGATGTCCTCATACAGGGCTATGCCGATGCCCTGCACGATGCCGCCCTCGGTCTGCACCCGGGCCAGATTCTTGTTCACCACGGTACCGCAGTCCACGGCGGCCACATAGTCCACCAGCTGGATCTTGCCGGTCTCGGGATCCAGGTCGATCTCGGCCATGCCCACCATCATGGGCGGGGGCGATACCGGGGAGGAATGGCTCTCGCAGGCGGAGATGCACCGGGCGTGGCCCTCAAAGCTGGCGTAGCCGATGGCGGAAAGGCTCACTTCCTTATCAGTGCTGGGCACAAAGACCCGCTTGCCGTCGAACTCGGCGGTGTCGGCGGGAACGTCCAGCATCTTGGCGCCCTGGGCCAGGATCTTTTCCCGCAGCTGGGCGCAGGCCTTCACCACAGCCATGCCGGTCACATAGGTGGTGGAGGAGGCGTAGGAGCCGCAGTCGTAGGGGCTCTGGTCGGTGTCCACACCGCGCACCGAGATGTTCTCCATGGGGCAGTCCAGGCAGTCGGCGGCCATCTGGGTGAGGATGGTATCACAGCCGGTGCCCATGTCGGTGCAGCCCACCAGCAGGGTGTAGAAGCCGTCGTCGTTCAGACGGATTTCCACGCTGCCGATGTCCACGCCGGAGATACCGCTGCCCTGCATGGCCATGGCCACGCCCACAGAGCGGATGTGGCCGTTTTCCAGCACCCGGCGGGGGGCCTTGTTGTCCCAGTCCATCATCTTCTTGGCGGTTTCCATGCACTTGTCCAGCGTGCAGCTGGTGCAGTTTTCGCCGTAGTACATGGCGAAGGTCTGGCCCAGACGGACCATGTTCTTTTCCCGGATGGCGCAGGGGTCCATGCCCAGCTGGGCGGCCAGCTCGTTCACGGTGCTCTCCACCGCAAAGATGCCCTGGGTGGCGCCGTAGCCGCGGTAGGCGCCCGCGCCCATGGTGTTGGAGTACACCACCTCGCTGCTGAAGCGGGCGGCCTTCAGGCTGCCGTACAGTGAGATGGACTTGGTGCCCACCAGACCCACGGTGGTGGGGCCGTGCTCGCCGTAAGCGCCCGCGTTGGACAGAGCCTTCACATCCAGCGCACGGATGGTGCCGTCCTCATCCGCACCGATGCGCACGGTGACGCGCATCTGGTGGCGGGGGGAACCGTTGGCCTGGCTCTCCTGCCGGGTGAAGCACAGGCAGGCGGGGCGGCCGGTTTTCATGGTAACAAAGGCGGGGTATACCTCGCTCACGGCGCTCTGCTTTGCGCCGAAGCCGCCGCCGATGCGGGGCTTGATGACCCGGATGTTGGCCTTGCTCATCTCCAGCGCGTTGGACAGAATGCGCCGCACATGGAAGGGCACCTGAGTGGAGGAAACCAGCGTGAGCCGGCCGTACTCGTCCAGATAGCTGAAGGTGACGAAGGGCTCCATCATGGCCTGGTTGTTGGCCTTGGTGTAGAAGGTCCGCTCGATCACCACCGGGCAGGTGGCCAGCTCGGCTTCCACGTCGCCGTTCTCCATGCAGTCCACACTGCACAGGTTGCGCTTGTTGTCCGCGCCCACGGGGCACAGGGCCTTGAAGTCCTCTTCCGGGTGCACCAGAATCGGGTTGTCCTTGGCCTTGGTAAAGTCCAGCACGGGCTCCAGCACCTGATATTTCACTTTAATGAGGCCCGCGGCCTTGGCAGCGGCAGCCTCGGTCTCGGCGGCCACAAGGGCCACCGGGTCGCCCACGCAGCGCAGGCGGCGGTCCAGAATCAGCCGGTCGTAGGGGCTGGGTTCGGGGTAGGTCTGGCCCGCGGTGGTGAAGCGGCTGGCGGGTACATCTTTATAAGTAAAGATGGCCACAACGCCGGGCACCTTCATGGCGGCGGCGGTGTCGATCTCCTCGATCAGCGCGTGGGCATGGGGGCTGCGCAGCATCTTCACCATCAGGGTGTTGGCGGGCACCATGTCGCCGGTGTAGACCGGCTTGCCGGTCACAAGGCTCATGGCATCCACCTTGCGGATGGCCTGATTCACATACTTCATTGTGCTTTGCCCTCCTTTGCGGCCAGCCAGGCGCGAATGGCCCGCAGCTGGCTCTGGTAGCCGGTGCAGCGGCACAGGTTGCCTTCCAGATATTCCCGGATTTCCTCGTCGGTGGCGTCGGCGCCCAGCTCGCGGCCCATGGCCAGCACGCTCATGATGAAGCCGGGGCTGCAGAAGCCGCACTGCTCGCCGCCCTGATCGGCCAGAAAGCCGCCGAATTCCTCGGCTTCCTTCTGCAGGCCCTCCAGCGTGGTCACGGTGTGGCCGTCTGCCTGAGCGGCCAGCACGCTGCAGGACAGCACCGGCTTGCCGTCCATGTGCACGGTGCACAGGCCGCAGCCGGAGGTCTCGCAGCCGCACTTCACGGATTTGCAGCCCGCATCCCGCAGAAAATGCAGCAGCTGGGTGTCCGGCGCGGCTTCGGCGGTATAGGGTCTGCCGTTCAATTGAATGGTCACCTGCATGGATCAGCCCTCCTGTAAGGCCGCAAGGCAGCGGCCGGTCAAAACGTTTGCCAGATGGCGGCGGTATTCCTCGCTGCCGCGCATGTTGCTCGCGAAGGTCAGCTGGCTCTGCATGGCCTCGCAGAAGCTCTCCAGCGCGGCCTTGTCTGCCGAGAGGGCCAGCGGTGCGTTCACCACCTGGGCCCGGGCGGGACGTGCGCCCACCACCACGCGCACCTGGCCGTCCTTCTCGGAGGCGGCCACGGCCAGCACCGGCAGATCGGTCTCGGCGTTGCGCATGGTCTGGTAGGCCGGGCGGCGGTCGTTCTTCTTCACATGAATGCGCACCAGAATATCCCGGTCGGCGGGCAGCTTGGCGTACTGCTCCAGCGGCATGCGGCCGGCCTTGAACAGCTCCACCTCACAGTCCAGCGCCAGCAGCGCGCAGAGCAGGTCGGAAAAACCGAACCGGGCCGCGATGCTGCCGCCCAGCGTGGCGCAGTTGCGGAACTGCACGCCCACGATGTGGCGGGTCATCTCCTTGAACAGGCCGCCGAAGGCCTCGTTCAGGGCTTTGTTTGTCTCCAGCTGGCGCAGGGTGACCATGGCCCCCAGCGAAAACTCGCCTTCGGTCTCCTCAATGGTATCCAGCCCCAGCCCGCTCAGGTCCACAAGGGCGCCCACTCTGCGCCGGGTCAGGCGCAGCCAGCAGCCCCCTGCCAGCAGGGTGGTGCTGCGCTTCTGGTTCAGCTGCCAGGCTTCCTCCAGCGTGGCGGCCTTCACATATTGCTGTGCGGTAAACATGCCTCACAGTCTCCTTTCCGTTTTCTCCGGAGCAAGGCCCCGGTCAAGGGCATTCGTTCTCACTTTAATTGTAGCAAAGCGGCGGGGCCTTGTCGAGAGAAAAGGCCCCCACGCGCACAAAAAAAGACCCGCCTTAGTTTGTAAGACAGGTCTTTGTGGTGCCTCCGATCGGAATCGAACCAATGACACGGGGATTTTCAGTCCCCTGCTCTACCAACTGAGCTACAGAGGCGTTTTTTGGTGGAAGTTACAGGGCTCGAACCTGTGACCCTCTGCTTGTAAGGCAGATGCTCTCCCAGCTGAGCTAAACTTCCAGACAAAAAAATGGAGCGGCTTACGAGGCTCGAACTCGCTACCTCCACCTTGGCAAGGTGGCGCTCTACCAGATGAGCTAAAGCCGCTTATATGATGGTCGGAGTGGCGGGATTCGAACCCACGGCATCCTGCTCCCAAAGCAGGCGCGCTACCAGCTGCGCTACACCCCGTTGTGTTCAGGGCCCCTGTTCGTTGGGTGCTTGATTAGTATACTCAATTTTGGGCCGGGTGTCAACACCTTTTTGCAAAAAAATTCAAAAAAATTTGCGAGGCCCGAAAACCCCGCAAAATCGAACCTTATTCCGCTTACTGCTGATGCTCCAGCTTGGCCTCCACCTCGGCCTCCTCGTTCTTGATTTCCCAGTGAATCAGGAAGGTCAGCGCGGCCCGCAGCACAATGATGGCGCCCACGATCATGATCTCGCTCATCTGGCGCACCACCACGGTGCGCAGAATCTCGCTGCCCAGCTTGAACTCAAGGCCCATGGCCATGCCCTTGGCCAGCTTGAGCCGGGTCAGGGGGTCCCGGCGCAGATAGTTCCAGATGCCCCGCACACCGGCGGCGATCAGAACCGCCACGCCCATGAATTCAAAC
This sequence comes from Allofournierella massiliensis, assembly GCF_004345265.1. Lineage (GTDB taxonomy): Bacteria > Bacillota > Clostridia > Oscillospirales > Ruminococcaceae > Allofournierella > Allofournierella massiliensis. The sequence continues at coordinate 5,618 of NZ_SLUM01000001.1, read as the reverse complement.
AGCAGGATGGCGCCCTCCACGATCAGGTGCAGCACGTCGTTCAACAGTTCCATTGTGTTCTCTCCTTTTTATTCAATGGGGCGGCTTTGCGCCCACTGGTCCAGCCGGTCCAGCGTTTCCTCGCTGAACACCGGCAGGCCGTTTTTCAAAAGCAGGTCGGCGGCCACCCCGTTGCCTGGCACAAGGGTGCCGGTAAAGCTGCCGTCGTAAACCATCCCGCACCCGCAGGAGGGGCTGCGGGCCTTCAGCACCGCCGCTTCGCACCCGGCCAGCCGGGCCAGGGCCAGCGCCTCGGCCGCGCCCTTTTCGTACTGGGCGGTCACATCCTGCCCGTCCCGGTTCATCACCCGGCCGCCCTGCCGCTCGGCAGGGGTGCGGGGGGTGGGCAGCCCGCCGTAGATCTCCGGGCAGACCGGCACCGGGGTGCAGTCGTGGCTTTTGAGCCATTCCACAAGGGGCCGGTTCTGTTTGGCGGCCCCGTCGTACCGGCAGGCACAGCCCAACAGGCATGCCGAAACCAGCAGCTTCATCTTCTCCACCCCGCCTTTCGCTTTCTTCGGGCATGAACGCCCTGCTTTTTCAGGCATCACCACATCATTCAAGCCAAGGCGTGAATGATGCAGTGCTCCCTCGACTATAACTATATCATATCAAATTGCCCGCCGAAAAGAGTTTCCATGACTTTGTTACAGAGTTTTACCCATTTTGATGCTAGGATAAGAACGAAAAAACCAATCGAATGTATTCCGAACCTTGAAGGAGGTCGTTTTTTATGGCAATGTTTTCCGTTACCACACAGGATTTTGAAAAGGCCGTGATCGAATCCGCTGCTCCGGTGCTGGTGGAGTTCACCGCCCCCTGGTGCGGCTACTGCCGCCGCCTGGCCCCCGTTCTGCAGCGCATGAGCGGCGAAGAGGGCATGCTGCCCATCGCCGCCGTGAACATCGACGAGGAGCCCGCGCTGGCCGAACGTTTTAAAGTGGATACCATCCCCACCCTGCTGGTGTTCCGGGGCGGCAGCCACGGCCCGGCTCTGGTGGCTCCCTCCACCGCCGCTCAGATCAAGGAGTGGCTGGCCGGTCAGGAGGTGTGAGCCATGATGAAAAAACTGTGGGACGTTGTGATCGTGGGCGGCGGCCCCGCCGGGTATTCCGCCGCGCTGTACGCGGTGCGTGCGGGCTATTCCACCCTGGTGGTGGAGATGCTCAGCGCCGGCGGCCAGATGGCCACCACCAACGCCATTGAAAACTACCCCGGCTTTGTGGAAAGCGTGGACGGCTTTGAGCTGGCCATGACCATGCAGCAGCAGGCGGAGAAATTCGGCAGCGAGACGCTGTACGCTCAGGTGACCGCGGTACAGCTGGCCGGGCCGGAAAAGCACCTGACCACCACCGAGGGCAAGCTGCGGGCCAGGGCCGTGATCTTCGCCACCGGCGCGGATCCCCGCCCCCTGGGCCTGCCCGGGGAGGACAGCCTGCGCGGCCGTGGCGTTGCCTACTGCGCCACCTGTGACGGCGGCTTCTACCGGGGCAAGACCGTGGCCGTGGCCGGCGGCGGCAACTCCGCCGCCGAGGACGCGCTCACCCTCTCCAAGCTCTGCAAAAAGGTATATCTGATTCACCGGCGGGATACCCTCAGCGCCACCCGCAGCTATTTGAAGCCGCTGGAAAAGGCCGAGAACATCGAGTTTCTGTGGAACAGGCAGGTCACCGGCTTTGACGTGGACGGCACCCTCACCGGCCTGACCCTCACCGATACAAAAACCGGTGAGGAAAGCCATCTGCCGGTGGACGGCCTCTTCGTGGCCATCGGCCGCCAGCCCAACACCTGGCTGGTGAAGGGCCAGCTGGAGCTGGACCGGCAGGGCTACATTGTGGCGGACGAGAGCTGCCGCACCAGCCAGCCGGGCGTGTTCGCCATTGGCGACGTGCGCACCAAGCCCCTGCGTCAGGTGGTCACCGCCGTGGCCGACGGCGCCACCGCCAGCAAATATCTGGAGGAGTACCTGAACGGGCTTTCCTGATTTCTGTTTTGCTTTTTCCGTTTCCGGTTTTCCACATTCCGGGCGCTGCCCGGTGGAAAACCCGCGAAATTTCCTTCTTCTCTTCCCAAATAAAAGGCAGAGGCCGCCTTCCGCAAGCTGCGGGGGCGGCCTCTGCCTGTTTTTGTTTTTTCACGCTCAGCAGTACAGACCATTGGCGGTCATATAGTCGGAAATTTCCTTGCCGTGCTGCTGCTCCTGCTGCTGGATGGCGGCCAGTGCGCTGCGGGCCGCCGGGTCGGAAAATTCAAACACCGCGGTGTTGTACACCCCGGAAACGAACTTTTCGGTGGCCAGCACATCCGCCAGCAGATAGGCATCGCTCTTTTTCTCCGCCCGGCTCACCGGCGAGCGCTGGGGCTCCGGCTGGGGCTTTTTGGCGTTCTGGCTCTGGCCCGGCTTCAGGGTGGGGGTCTCGCCCGCCAGCATGCCGGTCACGGTGTCGTAATGGTTCTGCTCGGCCTTTTCCAGCCGGGCGAACATCTGCTTCAGCGCCGGGTCACAGGCGGCTTCCGCGGCCTTGTGGTACTTCTCGGCGCAGGTTTTTTCCTCGTTTTGCAGATCCTTCAAAAGGCTCTGCTCCTTTTTGGTCAGGTTCATGGCGCGTCTCTCCTTTTCTCAAACAGGCCCGATGCTCCGGGCTTCTGGCATCAGTATGCCGCAGAAAAGGAGGAATTATGCACCTTAGTCCATCCGCCGCCGGGCCGACGAGCTGGGAATGCCCAGCTCCTCCCGGTATTTGGCCACGGTACGCCGGGCCACCGGCAGGTTCACCGCCTCCAGCGCGGCCCGCAATGCCTCGTCGGACAAAGGCTTTGCCGGATCCTCCGCCTGCACGAAGCGTAAAAGCTGGCGCTTGATGCTCTCGCTGCTCACCTGACCGCCCTCCACCGGCACACCGGCGGAGAAAAACCGCTTCAGCGGCAGGCTTTTGCCCTCGAACTGCAGGGTCTTGCCCTGCACCGCCCGGCTCACCGTGGAAAGGCTCAGGCCCAGGCTCTGGGCCATCTGGGTCAGGGTCATGGGCTTCAGGGGCCCGCCCCGCAAAAAGAAGTCCTGCTGGTCCTGCGCCAGCTGACGCAGCAGCCGCACCAGCGTGCTCTCCCGTTCATTCACCGCCCGCAGCAGCTGCTGGGCCTCGGCCCGGCGCTCCTTCAGGTAGGTTTTCGCCTCGGGGGTGCCGCTCTGCTGCAGCAGGGCGCAGTTCTGCTCGTTCAGCTGCAGCCGGGGGGCCAGCCGCCGTTCCAGCTCAATGACCAGCTGCCCGTTCTCCCGGCGGAACACCGCCTCCGGGATCTGGTAGGCCAGCGGCCCTGTGCCGTAGCCCTGGGCCGGGCGGGGATTCAGCGCCCGCACCGCCTTTGCCGCCGCCTGGGCCTGGGCCGGGGTGCATTCCAGCAGCCGGGCAATGGCGGTCATGTTGTTTCTGGCCAGCAGCTCCAGCCCCTCGCGCACCAGACGCACCGTGTGCTCGTTGAAGTCCTTTGTCTGGGCCAGCTGAAGCACCAGACATTCCGGCAGAGTGCGGGCGGCCACACCGGTGGGCTGCAGGCTTTGCAGCAGATACAGCGCCTGCTCCATCTCAAACATGCTCACGCCCTGCTCCGCCGCCAGATCCTCCAGCGCAAATTCCAGAAAGCCGTTTTCATTCAGGCAGTCGGCCAGATAATCCGCCAGCCGGCGCAGCCCGTCGGTGAGGCCGGGCATGCGCAGCAGCTGCTCGTGCAGGGCCTGCGCAAGGCTTTCGCCCCGGTCCGCCGGGTCTGCCAGCGTGGCCATCCGATCCCATTCGCCGTCGCCGCCCCGGTTCCAGTCGCCCGCCATTTCCCCTGCGGGCAGATCCCACACCGCGGCGCTCTCGCTGCCGGTGGCCTCCCACCGGTCCGCCTCGCCGCCCGTCTCCTCGGCGGCATGCTCCGCCGGGTCGGGCAGGTGCAGCTCCTGGGGCAGCTCCAGCTCCAGAAGCGGGTTTTCCAGCGCCCTGTCCTGCAGATATTCCTGCAGTTCCAGCACCGGCATCTGCAAAATCTCCAGCGACTGCCGCTGGCTCTGGCTCAAGATCTGTTTTTGTTCCTGACGCTGCATCAGTTCCATGATGCTCCGCTCCTTTATTCGAATTGCTCCTTTTCATTATATCCGTTTGAGGGCGGCGGGGCAACCGGCCACCGCTCCGCTCCGGCCCGCCGGGCCGCATTTTCGTTCATTTTATAACAATCCGTCGGGAATGACAAGGGGGGCCGCGGCGCCGGTTTTCTAACAAAGGTTTTACCTTGATTTTTTCGTTTCTTTGCAGAAAAAGCGGTATAATAAAATGGATTTCCTGATTCACTGCAATCCATTGGGAGGATTCTATTGTATGATCACACCCCGTCACATCAAGGAAAACAAACAGATTCAAACCTACATCCGCCGGGCGGATGAGACCCTTGCCGCCATGGGCTACACCGAACACAGCACCGCCCATGTGGCCCGGGTGGCCCATTTTGCCGAAAAGATTCTGGCCCATCTGGGCTATTCCCAGCGCACCTGCCAGCTGGCCTGGATCGCCGGTTACATGCACGACATCGGCAACGTGATCAACCGGATCGACCACGCCCAGTCCGGCGCGGTGATGGCCTTCCGCATTCTGGACAATCTGGGCATGGAGGCGGACGAGATCGCCACCGTGTGTTCGGCCATCGGCAACCACGACGAAGCCACCGCCTACCCGGTGAACCCGGTGGCGGCGGCGCTGATTCTGGCCGACAAGACCGACGTGCGCCGCAGCCGGGTGCGCACCAAGGACCCAGCCCAGTTCGACATCCACGACCGGGTAAACTACGCGGTGGAAAAAGCCTCCACCACCCTCACCGACGACGGCGCGGTGCTGCTGGAGCTGACCATCGACACCGCCATCTCGCCGGTGATCGACTACTTCGAAATCTTCATGGACCGCACCCTGCTCTGCCGCAAGGCGGCGGACAAGCTGGGCCTTGTGTTCCGGCTGGTGGTGAACGGCCAAACCATCCTGTGAGCCGCCCGGCCCGAAACAAAAACAAAAAGCGCCCGTTCAGCTTCCCCTTTTTCAAGGGAAACGCCGAACGGGCGCTTTGTTTTTCTTTTCAGATATTCAGCCCTCGCCGAAGGCCGCGCGAATGGCATCGGCCGCGGCGGCATGAGCCTCCTCCACACCGGCCATGGCCTGCCGGGCCCCGGCCAGATCGCCGGCCCGCAGCTGGGCCAGCTGGGCGGTGGTGCGCTCAAAGAGAACGGTCAGCGACAGGTTGCCGCTGGTTCCCTTCAGGGAATGGGCCGCCCCGGCAGCGGCTTCGGTGTCGCCCACGTCCAGCGCCGCTTTCAGCGCGGGCAGGGATTCCTCCTGCAAAAAGCGCTTCAAAAAGCGCTCCAGCAGCGCCTCGCTGCCCATGAACCGTTCCAGAGCGCCGTTCACGTCCACGCCGCCCTGCTCCAGAATCGCCTGGGTCTGTGCGTTCATTGCAACTCCTCCTATTACAATATATTTACGGTTTAAGGCACGGCAGCCAGCCGTGTCTTTTCCGTATCGTTGCCTAAGCTGTTAGAATGAGAGTGTCTTGGC